>WRPG01000002.1 GCA_009773355.1 Limisphaerales bacterium | reverse complement strand
TGTGCGTGTCAGACATTGACGGCCACTCCTACCACCCCACCCCTACTCAACGCCAGGTTCGTCCACCAACCCAGCCGGATTTTGATGCGTCAGCCCTGCCACGAACAAGCTTTGCCGTTCCGTCGTCCGCTGTTACTTTGGCGGCAGTGGACTTGGCGGCATACAAAGCCCGACGACCGCGACGCGACCAGGCCAGCCTGTTCGTGCTCGCGTTCGTCTGCTCCATCGTCATGCATGTGGTCATCGCGGTGGCCTGGGAGTTCCGCGCGAACCTGCCACAACTGGCGTTCCTCGACTGGCTCAAGACGCAATCCGCGAAGCTCAACCCTGCCTTGCTGCTGCTCAAGCTCGACGAGCCGAAGCCCTTGCCGCCGGAGTTGAAGAAACTGCTCGCCACGCCCCCGCCGCCCGAGGAGCCGCCGATGCCGCAGCTCACGTTCGTGGATGTGGACCCGGCGCTCGCCAGCGAGCCGCCGAAGGACGCGAAGCTCTACTCCGTCGTCAGCACGCGCGCGGCGAACCCAGACACCAAGATTGAGTCGAACGTCCCGAAGATTGACGGCAAGCAGGAGCAGTTCGCCAAGGTCACGGAAGTCACGCGACCGCTCCCGCCCGCCGAGCCGCCGCCCACGCCGAAGCCGAAAGCACCAACGCCGCCACCGGAAGCCAAGACCACGCCCGACCCCAAGCCACAGCCACCGCCTCCCGCTCCGAAAGTCACTCCGGCTCCGCAACCCAAGCCCGCGCCTCAAGCTGCGCCGCCGCCCAAGCCCGAGCCACAACCCTTGCGGCCCACCCCCCCTCCGACCCCGAAGCCGGCGGGCGACACCCAGCCCAAACCGAAAGCCACGCCGCCTGCGCCGCCTTCCCCCGCGCCCGTGCAGATAGCCAAAGCCACGACGATCGCCCCAAACTCCGTGCCGAGCTTGAACCCCAGCACCGCCAAGCCCGCGCCGCCTCCCGAGCCGGGAGACGCCGACACCAAGATTTCCCGTCCGCGCACCATCAAGGAAGCCCTCGCGCGCCGCGCCGAGAGCGGCCTGGTCGGCGAGAAGATGAAGCAGGCCGGCGGCGTGAAGAACCTCGGCGTCAGCGCGCTCGATGTGCGCGGGATGTCTTTCGGAGCCTACGATGCGGCCATCATCCAGGCCATCCAGCAGCGCTGGTATAGCCTGCTGGAGTCCCGCCCGACCCCGCGCGGCAAGGTGGTGGTCGAGTTCCGCATGCACTTCGACGGGCGCGTGACCGACTTGAAGATCAGCGATGCCGACGTGGGCGATCTCTACGCGCTCTTCTGCCAGAAGGCCATTCAGGACCCCGCCCCCTTCCCGCGCTGGCCCAGCGACATGCGCCGCCAGATGCAGGCCGACTACCGCGACGTGCGCTTCTCCTTCTTCTACAACTGAGCTTCTCCGCTTGCTCCGCCCGCGCGGACAGCGCATCAATTCCGCCCGACAAATGGAAAATGCCATCTACCTGGTGCTGATGCTGACCTCGGTCGTCAGCCTGACCTTCATCATCGAGCGCGCGCTCGCGCTGCGCATGGCGCGCGTCATCCCCCCGGTCCTCGAGGAGGCGGTGGATAACTGCCAGGCCGCGTCCGACCTGCCGATGCTGCGCCGCCTGTGCGACCAGCATCCCTCGCCGCTCGGGCGACTGCTGCTCGTCGCCGCAAACCACCTCGACTGCCCCAAGGGCGAGAACATTGACGCGCTCCAGACCAAGGCTCGGCACGAGATGGCGCAGCTCGAGCGCGGCCTGGTGGTGCTGGAAATCATCACCGGCATCGCGCCGCTGCTCGGGCTGGTCGGCACGGTGTATGGTTTGATCCTGCTCTTCACCGGCATGGGCCAGCAGACCCTGGGCGGGGACAACTCGCTGTTCGCCGCCGGCATCGCGCTGGCCTTGCGCGCGACGCTGCTGGGCCTGCTGGTGGCGATCCCCTCGCTGGTGGCGTGGAGTTACTACAGCAAGAAGGTCGAGACGCTCGCCGTCGAGCTGGAGACGCTCTGCGACGAGTTCCTGCAACGGCAATACCGCGCCGCCGGCCGCGCCTGAAGCCCCGCCCGCGATGCAGTTCACCGCCCGCAAACGCCGCACCCCGCCCGCCGTCATCATCGTGTCGCTGATTGACGTGCTGATGGTCGTGCTCATCTTCCTGATGGTCACCACGACCTTCCGCCAGCAGCCGGCGGTGAAGCTCACGCTCCCGGAGTCCAAGCAGGCCAAAGAGGGAGTCAGCGAAAAAATTCCACCGCTCTTCGTGGACATCGTCAAGGCCGCGCCGCACCTGCACTTCGGCGGGAAGCCCGTGACCGCTGAGAAGCTCCAGGAGGAGCTCGCCGCCAAGGTGCGGGAAAACCCCAACGTCACCCTCGCCATCCGCTCCGACACGGAAGCGCCCGTCGGCCAGCTCGTGAAGGTGATGGACGCCGCCAAGGTCGCGAAGATCAAGGCCGTGACCGCCTACACGAAGCAGCCGGGGCAGAAGTAGGCCGAGCACCATCGAGCGCGGAGTTTTCCATCGGCCTTTCCCGGTGTCCGGGCATTTCAGCGCACCCGCCGCGAGGCTGCGCCCTGTTTTCGGCTTGCCGCGCCGGCCAATGACCGTCAAACACCTCCGCAGAACGCATGAAAAAACTCGACCACTGGACGCTCACCTTGCTGGGCTTCGCGCTGCTCACGCTCAAGGCCCATTCGCAGGACATGCCGCTCTCGATGCTGCTCATCGAGGGCGAGGGCTGGAAGCTCGTGTCCGAGGGGCATGGCTTCACGGACGCGCCGTGCGCGGATGACAAGGGCAACTTTTACTTCAGCGACATGAGGAGCACGCCGCCGGCGATCTGGAAGGTCGCGCCGGACGGGACGAAGTCGAAGTTTCTCGAAGGCACCGTGTGCAGCGGGTTGAAGTGGGGGCCGGACGGGCGGCTCTACGCGTGCGCCGGCGTGGGCAAGGAGAAGCAGATCATCGCCTTCAAGCTGCCCGAAGGGACCAAGACGGTCATCGCCGAGGACGTGCAGCCGAATGACCTGGTGGTCACGCACAAGGGACACGTCTACTTCACCGAGACGGGCAAGAAGCAGATCACCTTCGTGAACCCCAAGACCGGCGAGAAGCGCGCGGTGGACACGGGCATCACCGCGCCGAACGGCATCACGGTGTCGCCGGACCAGGGGACGCTCGCCGTCTCCGACTCGCGCGGGCAGCATGTGTGGGCCATGCGCATCCAGCCGGACGGCAGCCTCACGCACAAGGAGCCTTACATGACCTTGCGCACCGAGGTGGACGTGAACGCGAAAAGTCCCGACGGCCGCTCACCGGTCTACAAGACCGCCAGCAGCGGCGACGGCATGACGAGCGACCGGCAGGGCCGCTACTACGTGGCGAGCGCGGTGGGCGTGCAGGTGTTTGATCCCACGGGGCGCATGAGCGGCGTGCTGCCCAAGCCGACGAGCAAGTTCATGACGAGCTGCGGCTTCGGCGGGCCGAACATGGACGTGCTTTACGTGACCTGCGCGGACCAGGTGTTTGCCCGCAAAACGAAGGCAAACGGCAACTTGTTCTTCCTCCCACCGCCAAAGGATCCGCCGCCGCCGGCGAAGAAGAAATAGTTTCAACCACGGATGGACACCGATGAACACGGATGGAAAATCACAGTCGGCGCAGGAGGCCGTCTTCATCCGTGTGAATCTGTGTTCATCCGTGGTTAATTCCCGCCTATGAAAATCCTCCTCACATCGCTCCTTTGCCTCACCTTCTCCGCGCCGCTCTTCGCCGCCGAGAAGAAGAAGGAGCCGTCGCCCGATGACCAATACAAGAAGCTCACGCCCGATTCCGAGGAGCAGCCCGGCGTCCCCAAAGGCGTGGTGACGGAATACGAGTGGAACGACAGCAAGGTCTTCCCCGGCACGGTGCGGAAGTATTCCGTCTACGTCCCGAAGCAATACGACGGCAAGACGCCCGCGTGCGTGTTCGTTTGTCAGGACGGCATGCTCTACCGGGCCGCGACGGTCTTCGACAACCTCATCCACAAGAAGGAAATGCCCGTGACCATCGGCATCTTCATCCGGCCCGGCACCAAGCCGCTCAAGCCCGGCGAGGTCGCGCCGAAGCGTCCCGATGGTCGGCCCGCGCCCGCCTCGAACCGCAGCTTCGAATACGACAGCCTCGGCGACCTCTACTCGCGTTTCCTGCTGGAGGAGATTCTCCCCGAGGTTGGCAAGCAGTATAAGCTCACGAAAGATCCGGCCGAGCGGTGCATTGCCGGCAGCAGCAGCGGCGGCATCTGCGCGTGGACAGTTTGCTGGGAGCGGCCCAACGAGTTCCGCAAGTGCTTCACCACCGTCGGCAGCTTCACGAACATCCGCGGCGGTAACAAGTATCCCGAACTGGTCCGCAGCAACCCGCGCAAGCCCATCCGCATCTTTCAGCAGGACGGCAGCAACGACATCGTGAACCAGTTCGGCTCGTGGCCCGAGGCGAACAAGGCGATGGCCGCCGCGCTGAAGGAAAAGGGCTACGACCACAAGTTTGTCTTCGGCGAGGGCGTCCACAGTGGCAATCACGGCACGCAACTCTTCCCCGAGGCGATGCGCTGGATCTGGCGCGACTGGAAGCAATGAACGGGACAGTTCGAGGTTCTTCGTTTGGCAGGGCGCTTCTGTCCTCAGCGCGCCGAAACCATTCGGACGCCAAGGCGGCGCGCTGGGACGGACGCGCCCTATCAGGCGCGGTGCTTGCGATGCTGTTGTTTGGTTTTGTCTCTCTTCTCCCCGCCGCCGAGCCGCGCCCCAACGTCATCATCATTCTCGCCGACGACCTCGGTTACGGCGATCTCGGCTGTTACGGCCATCCCAAGTTCAAGACGCCGCACCTCGACCGCATGGCCGCCGAGGGCGCGCGGCTGACGCAGTTCAACACGCCCGCGCCGTTCTGCGCCCCGACCCGCGCCTCGTTGATGACGGGCCGCTATCCGTTCCGCTGCGGCATGACCGCGAATCCCGCGCCCGACGGCGGACCGGTGGCGGACGCGGTCGCGTTGCCGGCCTCGGAAATCACCCTCGCACAGCTCTTCAAGCAGGCTGGCTACGCCACCGGCATGGTCGGCAAGTGGCATCTCGGCCACAGGACTCCGGCGCAGATGCCCACGGGGCGCGGCTTCGATGAGCATCTCGGCATCCTTTACAGCAACGACATGCGGCCCGTGCAGCTCATGGACGGCACCAACGTCGCCGAGTATCCGCTCGTGCAGGCCACGCTCACGCGCCGATACACCGAGCGTGCGTTGAGCTTCATCGAGCGGAACAAGACGAAGCCGTTCCTCCTCTACTTCCCGCAGGTCATGCCGCACAAGCCGCTCGCCACGACGGAGAAGTTTTACAAGCAGAGCGGCGCGGGCCTCTATGGCGACGTGCTCGCTGACCTCGACGCCAGCGTCGGTGAAGTGCTGGCGAAGGTGAAGACGCTCGGCCTCGACGAGCGCACGCTGGTGATGTTCACGAGCGACAACGGCCCGTGGTTCGGCGGCAGCACGGGCGGCCTGCGCGGGATGAAGGGCAGCTCCTACGAAGGCGGTTATCGCGTGCCGTGCCTCGCGCGCTGGCCCGGAAAGATTCCCGCCGGCCACGTCAGCCACGCGCCCGCCGTGATGATGGACCTCTTCGCCACCGCATTGAAGGCCGCGAACATCGCCCCGCCCGCGGACCGGGTGATTGACGGGCGCGACATCCTGCCGCTCTTCACCTCCGCCGCGCCCAGCCCGCACGCCGCCATCTTCGGTCATCAGGGGCCTTTGCTCGCGACCATCCGCGACGCCCGCTGGAAGCTGCACGTCCGCGCCCCGCGCGACGGCATGGCCAGCCTGCACAAGCCCGGCGAGCGGTGGGTTGATCCGCGCGGCCCCGACGGCGTGACCATTCTCGCGCCCTACGAGCAATACCAACCCAGCGAGCACCCCGGCCTCCGCACCGGCGACGCCCCACAGCCCATGCAGCTCTTCGACCTCCAGGCCGACCCCGGCGAACAGCGGAACGTGGCCGCGCAGCACCCCGAAATCGTCGCCCGGCTCAAGACGCTCTACGACGAAACCAACCGCCAAGTCCCCGCCGCGCCGGAACCTGCGAAAGCCAAGGCCAAGCCGACGAAGTGACGCCGTGAGGCAGCGAACGCCTCTTGGGGATTGGCGATGGAAGGCAGCTTGAAGAGTTTGCGGCGCTCAGGAAAGCTGCGGGCAGTCGCAGTCAATCCATGCCCTCGCCCGCTCATCATCCGCGCGACCCGTTGCACGGCATCACGCTGGAAATGGTCGTCAACGAACTGGTCGCGCGGCACGGCTGGGCGGAACTGGGGCGGCGCATTCCGATCCGGTGCTTCCTGTTCAATCCGAGCGTGAAATCCAGCCTCACGTTCCTGCGCAAGACCCCGTGGGCGCGGAAGAAAGTCGAGACGTGGTTCATCCTGGAGAAGCTGGAGACTCAGCCGGACGCAGCCCCCGCTCCCACGGGTCCGCCGCGCGGGCCTTGATCTTCCCTGCCCGGTCGGGAGTTCCTTGCGGACGCTCCCGGCGGTTTGCATCCTCGCCGTTGTGCACACCCTCGGAGACATGGCCAAGGCGTTGAACCGCCCGACGACGCAACTGGTCGCGTGGCAGCGGCGCTTCGCGCTGCCAGTGTGCGCCGGAGCCGGGTATGCGGAGGCTTATCTCGCCTTCCTCCAGCGGGTCGGCACGTTGCGCACGCTGAACGTCTCCGACGACTTGATGGACAAGCTCTGGCAGCTCGAAAAGAAGCTGCTCACGCTGCTGCATGTGGACTCGACCGGCTCGCCGACGTGGTTCCTGGACAGTTGCGGGCAGACGAGCCACCCGGAGCGGCGGCTGCTGTTGAGCAACCACGACCTGGGCCGGACGCTCGACGCCCGCACGCTGCAACTGGGCCTGAATTTCGCCGCCCGGCCGTCGGAGTTGTTCCCCGGCGCGGCGATGGGCGAGGACGCGTTGCGCGTGCTGCGCGAGTATCTCGAATGCCACGAACGCGCCCGCGAGGCGGTCCAGCGCGAACTGCCGCATGTCCGTGAGGCCGTGCGCTGGGCCGGCAAGTGGAAGGGCCAGGCGGTGATGCGCTGAAAACGGAAGGTTCCTTGACCACTGGCGGCCCTTGACGTCCCCTGCCCTGTCACCCAACCTGCCGCCATGAAAAAAACCCTGTTTCTCACTGTCGCCCTGGCAACCCTCCTGACCGTCCGCGCGGCGGACAAGGCCAAGCCCGCCGCCAAGGGCACGCCCGTCACCGCGACTTTTTACATCACCGAGGTGAAGTGCAGCAGTTGCGCCAGCTCGATTGATGAGTCCCTGCGCAAGCTGCCCACCGTCACGAAGGTGGACGACCTCAGCGAGAGCACCGGCTTTGCGATCATCACCTTCGACCCCGCAGTGGTCAGCCACCACCAGGTCGCGCAGGCCGTCTTCGCCGCCGCGCCCGTCCACGGCGATCCCTACGTCGCCACGCTCAAGCTCGCCATCCCGGACTACGCCAAGGGCGACAACGCCGCCAAGGTGGACGCCGTCTTCGCCAAGCATAAGAGCAACGTCCGCGTGGAGCTGAAGAACAAGGCGCGCGGAGAGTTTCAGTTGTTCTTCGAGCCTCTCGCCGCCGGCGCCGGCAAGCCAGGCCCGCAAGGCTGGACGCTCGACGCGTTCCGCACCGCCATCACGGAGCCTGCGCCCAAGGGCCTCGGCCTGGCCTTCGAGGTCAAGTCGGAGCGATAGGCGGCCTTGCTGTTCGGCCCGGCCGCCTGCTTGACGCTGCCTCGCGCCGCTCCCAAGCTGCCGGCATGAAAGCATTCTCCCTCGCCACCGCCCTCGCCTTGGCCTTCGCGGCCTCCACGTCGTTCGCGGCGCCGGCCGGCTTCACCGCCCTGTTCAACGGCAAGGACTTCACCGGCTGGACCGTGCCCGAGGGCGACAACGGGCACTGGAAGATTCTCGACGGCGTCATTGACTACGACGCCGAGAGCGAGGCCAAGGGCGACAAGAACCTCTGGACCGCGAAGGAGTTCGGCGACTTCACCCTGCGCATGGACTGGCGCATCAAGCGCATGACCGGCACCTACCCGATGCCCGACGTGCTGCCTGACGGCACGCACCGCCTTGGCCCCGACGGCAAGGAAATCCTCACGCATCGTCCCAACGCCGATTCCGGCATCTACCTGCGCGGCGTGGGCAAGGCGCAGGTCAACATCTGGTGCTGGCCCGTCGGCTCCGGCGAGGTTTATGGCTATCGCATGGACAAGACCATGCCGCCCGCCGTCCGCGCCGGCGTGACGCCGAAGCTGCACGCGGACAAACCAGTCGGCGAATGGAACACGTTCGAGATCACGATGAAGGGCGACCGTCTCACGGTCGTGCTCAACGGCAAGACCGTCATCGAGAACGCGCAGCTTCCCGGCGTCCCGGCGAAGGGCCGGCTCGCCCTCCAGCATCACGGCGGGCGCAATCCCAAGACCGGCGAGCTGGCCGGGGCCTCCAGCCTCATGCAGTTCCGGAACATTTACGTGAAGGAACTCAGGTAGCCAGGGTGGCTCGACATTCCAATGTCGAGTCATGGGCCGCTTCGGGTCTCGACTTTGGAAAGTCGCGCTACAGGCCGCGCCGCTCGTCCCTCACAATCCCGACAAGCCCACGGGCAGGTGCGAGAGCGTCACGCCGGGGTTGGGCGTGGTGAAGTAGTTCGCGGACCAGTCATTGGAGAACAGGATGACCGGATTGTTGCCCATGTCGTAGCCGAGCTTTGCGCCGGTCGGCAGTGAAAGGGTGTCGAGCTGCTCGTCAGTCATCCCTGCGGGCAGCCAGCGGACGACGGACCACGGGGCGAGTTCGAGCCGCGAGGTCGCCCCGTATTCGCTTTCGAGCCGGAACTGGACGACCTCGAACTGGAGCGGTCCGACGGCGGCGAGCAGCGGGACTTTGCTGCCCGAGTGGCGGAGGGTCAGCGCCTGAATGACGCCTTCCTGCAAAAGCTGCTCCAGCCCCTGGCGGAACTGTTTGAACTTCGCCGTGTTCGGATTGTGCAGGAACGCGAAGGCCTCCGGCGTGAAGCGCGGGATCTCGCGATACACAATCGCCGGGTCCGTGGTGAGCGTGTCGCCGATACCGAAGCCGTCGTGGCCCACGAGGCCGATGACATCGCCGGGGAACGCCTCGTCCACGGTCTCGCGCTCGTTGCCGAGGAGCTTGTGGGAGCTGGAGAGGCGGACCTTCTTGCCGGTGCGCGAGTGGCTCACGCTCATGTCGCGCTCGAACTTGCCGGAGCACACGCGCAGGAACGCGATGCGGTCGCGGTGGCGCGGGTCCATGTTCGCCTGAATCTTGAAGATGAAGCCGGAGAAGGCCGGGTGCTCGGGCGCGATGGGCGTGCCGGCCAGGACGCGCGGCTTGGGCGGCGGCGCGTGCTGGAGGAAACCGTCGAGCAGAAGCTGCACGCCGAAGTTGTTGATGCCGCTGCCGAAGAAGACCGGCGTGGTCTGGCCGGCCAGCACCGACTCGTCGTCGAACTCCTCGCCCGCGAGGTCAAGCATCTCGATCTCCTCGACGGTCTTGGCGAAGGTCTGCTCGTCCAGCCGCTCGCGGATGACGGGATCGTTCAGCCCACCGACTTCCACCGGAGCGCGATAAGCGCCGCCCACGGTGCGCTCGAACAAGTGAAACTGCTTCGCGCGCCGGTCATAGACGCCCTTGAACTCGAAGCCCGTGCCGATGGGCCAGTTCACCGGGAACGCGCCGATGCCGAGGACTTTCTCCAGTTCGTCCAGCAGCGCGAGCGGCTCCTTCATGGGGCGGTCGCACTTGTTCATGAAGGTGAAGATCGGCACGCCGCGCTGGCGGCAGACCTCAAAGAGCTTGCGCGTCTGCGGCTCGATGCCCTTGGCGGAATCAATCACCATGACCACTGCGTCCACGGCGGTGAGCACGCGGTAGGTGTCCTCGGAGAAGTCCTTGTGGCCGGGGGTGTCGAGCAGGTTGATGCGGTAGCCCTCGTAGTCGAACTGCAGGACCGTCGAGCTGATGGAGATGCCGCGCTTCTTCTCCAGTTCCATCCAGTCGGAGGTCGTGGCACGCTGCTGCTTGCGCGCGGTGACGCTGCCGGCAAGCTGCACCGCGCCGCCGTAAAGCAGGAGCTTCTCGGTCAGCGTCGTCTTGCCCGCATCGGGATGCGAGATGATGGCGAAGGTGCGCCGCCGCTGGATTTCTTTCGCGATGTCCACAGGGGCGCGGACGGTAGCAAAGCCGGCCAACGGAACAAGCCGGGTTTTCCGACGCCCGGGCTCGCGTCACCAAACGCGCGCCCAAATAACCTTGAGGTAACGGCTCTCCGGGCAGTTCGCCATCACCGGATGGTCCGCGCCCGCGCCCGTGCGGTCGAGGAACTGCAGCCGCTTGCCGAGACGATAAGCCGCGCGCGTCACGAGCTGCTCGAAGCCCTCCAGGTCAATCATCCCCGAGCAGGAGCACGTCACCAGCAACCCGCCCGGCTCCAGCACGTTCATGCCCATGCCGTTCAAGTCCTCGTATTTCCGTTTGCCTTCCAGCTCGTCCTCGCCGCTGAAGATGAACTTGGGCGGGTCGAGCACGACCACGGGCCAGCGCGTGTTGTTGCGCTGCATCTGCCGCGCGAAGGAAAACGCGTCGCAATGCACCCATTCGATGCGCGCCTGGTTCAGGTTCGCGTTGCGCTTCGCCTGCTCGATGGCCTTCTCGTCGAGGTCCACGCCCGTGACCTCCTCCGCGCCGCCGAGCACCTTCGCCGCGAGCGCAAAGCCGCCGGTGTAGCAGCAGCAGTCCAGCACGCGCTTCCCTTTCACGAACGTCGCCAGCTTGCGGCGGTTCTCGCGCTGGTCGCAGAAGAAACCCGTCTTGTGCCCGGAGGCGAAGTCCACCTCGTAGCGGACGCCGTGCTCGCGAATCTTCACCGAGCGCACGTCATTCGCGCCCGCGAAGCGGATGCCCTCCACGCGCGCGATGAAGTCATCCACCGAGATGACCTGCCGTTTGGTGCCGAGCCGCTCGTGAATCAGCGGCAGCAACCGCCCGAGCCGCTGGAAAATGCCGAGGCTGTGGATCTCCACGCTCAGCGTGTCGCCGAAGCGGTCCACCACGAGACCGCTCAGGCCGTCGCCATCCGAGGAGACGACGCGGTAGGCGTCCGTGCTGGCATCAAGGGCGAGCAAGTTCTGCCGCAAATCCAGCGCCTCGCCGAGCCGCGCCTCGAACAACTCCTCGCCCACGGCTTCCTCGCCGTGATGCAGCACGCGCAGTGGCACGCGCGCCTTGGGATTCCACAGCCCGCTGCCGAAGCGCCGGCCTTCCTTGCCAAACACCGCCACGAGGTCGCCCGGTTTCGCGTCCGGCGACGCCCCGGCGATCATCGCCGGGTAGATCGTCGGCGAGTTGGAGATGTATTTGAGCTGCACCCACGGCGTGGGCCAGGAGGTGCCCGCTGGCCGGGAGAAGTCATCGCGCGGCGGGCGATCACGAAACTCCCGGCGCTCCCGGAACTCGGGACGTTGCGGACGTGGAGCGCGACGCGGCAGCGATTGAAACTCGCCCGGACGCGGGCGCGGAGATGAATCATCCATGCGGCCTTGGGCTTACGGTGGCCGGGCGGAGAAGGCAACTGGTTTTGAGCACGACTCCTTCTCTTAATCCAGGAGAGACGTGGCCACGCCATGCAGCCACGCCGCGCTTGACGCCCCCCTGCCCCGCTTCTAGGTTGCGCCCAATCAAAACCCCATGAACTCCACTGAACCGGCCATCCGCGAGTTCGCCAGTCGCCTCACTGCGTTGCTCATCTTCCGCACCGCGCTGCGGTGCGCGACGATCTGGCTGCTGGCCGTGGGTGTCGCCGTGCTCGTGGCGCGCGTGACGGGTTTGGTGGCGTCGCACTGGCTTATCGGCGGGTTGATTGGTTTGGTGCCGGTTGTCGCGGGTGCGGCGTGGGTGGAATGGCGGCGGCGTCCGCAGCTCGCCGCGGTGCGCGCGGCGATGGACCGGCACAACCACGCCGGCGGCTTGCTCATGGCCGCTGCTCAGGCGGACGTTTCCGCATGGCAGAATGGTTCCAAGCCCGCCCAGCCCATTGTGCGCTGGAACAGCGGGCGGCCCATGACGCTCTTCTGCGCGGCGGCGCTCTTCCTCGGTGCGTCCATGCTCATGCCCGAGCGGTTCATCGTCGGCGCGGCGCAGCGTCCGCTCGACGTGGGCAAGCTGGTCACGGAGTTGACCGAGCAGATCACGGCGCTGGAGGAGGAAAAGATTTTGCCGGAGGACAAGGCGCTGGAACTCAAGAAGGAGCTGGCCCGCCTCGGCAAGGAATCCGCCGCGAAAGACCCGGCCAAGACTTGGGAATCCCTCGACCATCTCAAGCAGTCCAACAGCGACCTCGCCAAGCAGGCCGCCGAGGAGGCCATCCAGAAGACCGACGCCATGAAGCAGGCCGAGACGCTCGCCGCCGCGCTGGGCCTCCTGCCGGACTCCGCATCCTCGCTGCTGGAGCGTGCCATGCAGGATCTCGCGTCGCTCCTCCAGCAGGCGAAGCTGGAGCAGGGCCTCCTCGCCGCCAAGCTCCCCGAGGAACTCCTCAAGGCCGCGAAGGAGGGCAAGCTCAACGCCGAGCAGCTCAAGGAATTGATGAAGGCGCTCCAAGGCAACAAGGACAAGCTGGGCGAGTGCCTCAACAAGCTCGCGAACCTCAAGCTCATTGACCCCAAGCTCCTCGAAGCCTGCAAGAACGCCGGCCAGTGCCCGAACCCCGCCGGCCTCGCCGCCTTCCTCGCCGAGAACGGCGCGAACCTCGACTCCGTCCTGCTCGTCGTGCAGTCCTTCGGCCAGGGCGGCGTGGACCGCGGTCGCGGCGACGCCCCGCTGACGTGGACCGACCCGTCCGACGAGTCCGGCATGAAGTTCAAGGACACTGCGCTGCCGATGGGGCCGCTCAGCGGCTTGAAGGACGCTCAGCTCGTGGGCATCAGCCGCAGCGCGCCCGAAGTGACCGGCGACAAGGAAACCGCCTCCGCCGGCGCGCTGACCGGAGCCGAAGCCGGCGGCGGCGCGGCGAACGTCCAGCAACTCCTCCCCCGCCACAAAGGCGCGGTGCAGCGGTTCTTCAAGCGGGAGAATTGAGGGGCTGGTTTTTTGCCGCGAGAGGGCGCAGAGCGCGCACAGGAGAATGAACCTAAATCCCGCACAGGGTTTATGCTAAATGTTGCCGCCACGAAGGCGAAACAGTTTTTGGGACGTGCCGTTGGTTGGGGCTTTATAGCTGTCGGAGCTTTGTTAGTGATTGTCGGGATTTTCTTACTCGCTCGGAGCGCCGTTGTCTCAATGCAGTATTCAAAGACCTCTGGCCAAGTCTTGTCGATTGAACGCTCCGAATCGGTGCAGGGCGGGACAGTTTTCCACCCTGTGTTCAAATTCACTGACGTAGGTGGGATTGTTCATACACAGCGCGCTTCCTTCGGATCCTCGTTTCTCGCTATGGAGCCAGGAGACCGAGTTTCCGTGCTCTTCGAAGCATCGAAGCCTGAGCGTGCAAGGATTAACTCCTTCCAGTCACTTTGGTTTGGTCCTCTCGCGCTAATCGGCTTCGGTCTGGTTTTCAGTGGCTTCGCCTACCTTTGGCTCTTCCTCTTGAGAAGCATTGCACGAGTCCAGCAAGCAGGCAGAGGAGAATAGTCTACGACGGCACTGGCGGGCACGCCACGCCGTGGTCCCAGAGGCGGTGACTCATGTAGCCTCCCTCGCGCCTGCGCATCATACCTTCAAATCCACATCCGTCACCGCGCCATCGCTCGCCGACTTCACCGTGGCGGCATATTTGGCGAGGATGCCGCGCGTGTAACGCGGAGCCGGGCGCTTCCAAAGGCGGAGGCGACGGTCGAGTTCGCCCTTGGTGATGCCGAGGGTGATCTCGCGCTTCTCGGCATCGAAGAGGATCGGGTCGCCGTTCTTGACGATGGCGAGCGGGCCACCCTCGTAGGCTTCCGGCGTGACGTGGCCGACCACGAAGCCGTGCGAGCCGCCGCTGAAACGTCCATCGGTGATGAGCGCCACGTCCTTGCCGAGGCCCTTGCCCATGATGGCGCTGGTGGGCGAGAGCATCTCCCTCATGCCGGGGCCGCCGCGCGGTCCTTCGTAGCGGATGACGATGACGTGGCCCTTCTTCACGCGGCCATCGAGAATGGCGGCGAGCGCCTTCTCCTCGCTGTCGAAGCAGATGGCCTTGCCGTTGAACTGAAGGCCTTCCTTGCCGGAGATTTTGCCGACCGCGCCGGCGGGACAGAGATTGCCACGGAAGACGACGAGGTGACTGTTTGGCTTGATGGGATTATCGAAGCCGCGCACCACATCTTGGCCGGCGGGATACTTCGGCGCGTTCTTCAAGTTTTGCGCAAGCGTCTTGCCCGTGACGGTCATGCAGTCGCCGTGCATGAGTCCCTTGTCCAAGAGCATCTTCATCAGCGGCACCGTGCCGCCGATCTCGACGAGCTTGGCCATCACGTATTTGCCAGAGGGCTTGAGGTCGGCGAGCACGGGCACGCGTTTGCCGATGCGCGTGAAGTCGTCAATGGTCAGCTTCACGTTCGCCGCGCTCGCCATCGCGAGCAGGTGAAGGACCGCGTTGGTCGAGCCACCGAGCGCGATGACGAGCGTGATGGCGTTCTCAAACGCCTTCTTCGTCATGATGTCGCGCGGGCGGATGCCGCGTTTGATGAGGTTCAAGACGGCCTTGCCGGCCTGCTCGCAGTCACGGGTCTTGTCGTTCGAAACAGCGGCTTGAGCGCTGGAGTTGGGCAGACTCATACCGAGCGCTTCGATGGCGGACGCCATGGTGTTGGCCGTATACATGCCGCCGCAGGAGCCGGCACCGGGGATGGCGACTTCCTCAAGGTCGGCCAAGTCCTTGTCGCTCATCCTGCCCGCCGAATGCAGGCCGACAGCCTCGAAGCAAGAGACCACGTCCACGGGCTTGCCGTGGTAGTCGCCGGGCAGAATCGTGCCGCCATAGACGAAGACCGCCGGGCGGTTCAGCCGCGCCATGGCGATGAGGCAGCCGGGCATGTTCTTGTCGCAGCCGCCCACGGCCACGAGGCCGTCCATGCCTTCGCAGCCCACGACCGTCTCGATGGAGTCCGCGATGACCTCGCGCGAGACGAGGGAATACTTCATGCCTTCGCTGCCCATCGAGATGCCGTCGCTGACGGTGATGGTGTTGAAGACGACCGCCTTGCCGCCCGCCTCGTTGACGCCCATCGCGACGCTCACGGCGAGCTGGTCAATGTGGATGTTGCAGGGCGTGACCTGGCTCCAGGTGGAGCAGACGGCGACCTGCGACTTGCGGAAGTCTTCGCGCTTGAACCCGACGGCGTGCAGCATCGCGCGGCTGGCGGCGCGCTCGGCACCGTCCACCACGATGGACGACCACTGGCGGGCGAGAGATGGGGATTTGGCGGCGGCTTGCTTTTTCATTCGTGCGGCGGAGCTTTCCTGAAATCACCGGGTCAGGCAAGCGCGGGCGAAGCAGCCTTGAACTTGGCCGCCGCAACCGCCATAAACGCGCCCATGTCCGCGACCAAGTCCCTTTCAAGCTGCCTGGCCCTGCTTGGCGCGCTGCTGGCCAACGTCTCCGCGCAGGAGGAGCTGCGGCCGATTCCCGCCACTGACAAGGTGCTGCTCGCCCCGTGGAACCCCGAGGCAATCGTCCTCTACGCCGGCGCGACGGTTCACACAGTCTCCGGCGAAACGCTCTCGCCGGGCTTCCTGCTCACGAAGGGTGCGAAGATTGTGTCCGTCTCGAAGATCGCGCCCGTCACAAAGCCCGACGGCACGGTGGACTTGAAAGGGCTTCACCTCTTCCCCGGCCTCATCCTGCCGACCAGTTCGCTCGGCCTCACGGAGATTTCCGCCGTGCGCGCCACGCAGGACACGACGGAGACGGGCACCTTCACGCCGGACGTGCGCGCGTGGCTGTCGGTGAACCCGGACTCGGAACTCATCCCGGTCGCGCGGGCCAACGGCATCACGCACGCGCTGGTCCTGCCGCTCGGCGGGATGGTGAGCGGCCAGTCCGGCGTCATCTCGCTCGCCGGGTGGACGACGGAAGAGATGACCGTCAAGGCCCCCGTTGCGCTCCACGTCTTCTGGCCGACAATGAACCTCAACGTCACGCCCAAGGAACTCGCGCGCGGCAGCAAGGGCAAGGCGCCCGAGGAGCAGGCCAAGGAACGCACCAGGCGCATGAAGGAACTCGATGACTTCTTCGCCGAGGCGCACGCCTACGCGAACGCGCGCGGCGTCACGCCCAAGGACGGCAAGCCCGCCGCCAAAGTCCCCGCGTGGGAGGCCATGCTGCCCTTCGTGCGCGGCGAGCTGCCGCTCATCGTCCACGCCGACGATGCGCGTCAGATCAAGGCCGCGCTCGCGTGGGCCGGCCAGCGCAAATACAAAATCGCCATCGCCGGGGGCCGCGACGCCTGGCGCGTGGCGGACGAGCTGGCCAAGGCCAAAGTCCCCGTCATCTTCGAATCCACCTTCGACCAGCCCGCGCGCGACACAGACAGCTACGACGCGCACTTCAAGGCGGCGGCGATGATGCAGAAGGCCGGGGTGAAGGTGCTCTTCAGCGAGGGGCCGGGGTCAAGCGCGGCGGCCTTTGCCCGCAATGTTCCCTACTTGGCCGCGCAGTCGGTCGCTTTTGGCCTGCCGGAGTCCGAGGCGCTCAAGGGCCTCACACTCTACCCCGCGCAAGTCCTCGGTCTCGCCGACCGGCTCGGCTCGCTGGAAGCCGGCAAGGAAGCCACCTTCTTCGCGAGCGATGGCAACATCCTTGACCTGCGCAGCAACGTGAAGCGCATGTGGATTGCCGGCCACGAAGTGCCCCTCGACAGCCGCCACACGCGGCTCCACGAGAAATACAAGGGCCGGCCCGCCGCGAAGTAGCCCGGAGCGCAGGTGTCCAACCTGCGCGAAGATGCCAGCCAAGAATTCGCCGGCTGGACACCGGCGCTCCGCCAACTCACGCCGGCTGTTTCGGCCCCGCCACCAGCAGCAGGCGCGTCTGCTCCGGGCGCGCGGGAGTGGCCGGCTGCCAGTCCATCGCGTCATCCACCGCCTTGCGCATCTGGTCGAACCACCAGTGCGCGCTGGGCAGCCGGCGCTGGCGGCGGTGCGCGCGGCGGAAGGCGGGGGTTGCGCTGGCGAGGGTCAGTTCCATTTGGTGCTTCATAGTTCGTCTTTCTTTTTGAAGCAGCCTACGGAGGCGGGTCGGACATACGCTGTCCGAGCTGGAAGAATTGTTGGCCGTCTGGCGGACCCAGTCTGATGGGAGTTTTGACTTTCCGGGCCAGGCGGAGCGCAACACAGTGCCGCGCCTCGATGCTGCTCGCCTTCCACAAGCCCTACGGTGTGCTGTCGCAGTTCACGCCGGAACCCGGCTCGCCGTTTCGCACGCTCGTGGACTTCGGGTTTCCCAAGGGCGTGTATCCGATTGGCCGGCTGGACGCCGACTCGGAGGGGTTGCTGCTGCTCAGTGACGAGACGGAGTTGAACCAGCGGCTGCTCCACCCACGCCACGCGCACGAACGCGAGTATTGGGTGCAAGTCGAGCGCGTTCCCGCCGATGAGTCGCTGCGCAAGCTGGAGCAGGGGCTGGTCATCCAAGGCCGCCACACCCTGCCCTGTCGCGCGCGGCGGCTCGACCCGCAACCGCAGATGCCGCCCCGCGACCCGCCCATCCGCGTGCGCAAGAGCGTGCCGGACTGCTGGCTGGCGCTGGAACTCGTCGAGGGCAAGAACCGCCAGGTCCGCCGCATGACGGCGGCCGTCGGGCATCCGACCCTGCGCCTGGTGCGGGTGCGGATTGGAGCATTTCGGCTGGGGGAGTTGACCGCAGGTTGCTGGAAGAGGCTTGCGGCCGCAGAGCGGGAGCTGGTGCTGGGCGGATGAAGGCGCGGCCTCACGGCGCGCACCGGCCGCCGCCGGCGGTGAACTTTGAACTTTGAACTTTGAACTTTGAACCCTAGCTTCGCGCCCGTTTTACATGGCGCTGCAACTCTTCAACACCCTGACTCGCAAGGTCGAAAAGTTCACCCCGCTGGACCCGGAGGGGCGGCGCGTCGGGATGTATTGCTGCGGGCCGACGGTCCACGACTTCGCCCACATCGGAAACTTCCGCACCTTCGTCTTCACCGACCTGCTGCGGCGCTACCTGGAGTTCCGCGGCTACGACGTGCTGCATGTGATGAACATCACGGACGTGGAGGACAAGATCATCAAGCGCGTCCAGCAGCGGCACACGACCCTGCGCGAGTTCACGGGCAAGTATGAGGCGGAGTTCCTCGCGGACTTCGACGCGCTCCAGTGCAAGCGACCTCATCTCCTGCCGCGCGCCACGGAACACATCCCCGAGATTGTCGCGCTCATCGAGAAGCTCGTCGCGCGCGGCATCGCGTATCAGGCGGCGGACGGTTCGGTTTATTTCAGCATCGAGAAGTATCGTGGCTGCGGCTGCCAATACGGCCACCTCGTGAACCTGAACTTCGACGGGATGCGCGTGGGCGAGCGCGTGGCGAGCGACGAATACGAGAAGGAGGCCGTCGCCGACTTCGCGCTGTGGAAGAAGCGCGTGCCGGAGGACGGCGAGGTGTTCTGGCCCAGCCCGTGGGGCGAGGGCCGGCCCGGCTGGCACATCGAGTGCAGCGCGATGAGCATGAAGCATCTGGGCGAGAGTTTTGACCTGCACTTGGGCGGCGAGGACCTGATGTTCCCGCACCACGAGGACGAAATCGCGCAGAGCGAGGGCGCGCTGAAGTATCCGCCGGGCCGCCGCTTCGTGGAGCACTGGATGCACGGCTCGCACCTGCTGGTCGAGGGCAAGAAGATGAGCAAGTCCCTGGGCAACTTCTTCACGTTGCGCGACCTGCTGGGCAAGGGTTTCAGCGGCCGGGAAATCCGCCACCTCCTGCTCAAGGCGCATTACCGGGCGCAATTCAATTTCACGCTCGACGGCCTCGCGGGCGAACGGGCCTCGCTGGCGCGACTGGACGAGTGCGTCGGCAAACTGCGCGAACTCGCCGACGAGGTGGTCGTGCCGCCGGAGCAGGGCCTGCTGATGGCCTTCACGAAAGCGATGGACGACGATCTAAACGTCTCCGCCGCGTGGGGCGCGGTCTTCGAGTGGGTGACGGAGACGAACCGCAAGCTGGCCGCGAACCAGTTGACCAAGCCGCAGGCCGCCGCCGCGCTGGAGGCGTGGAACCGGGTGGACGAGGTCTTCGGACTTGGCACCGCGAAGACCGACGCCGTGCCCGCCGAGGTGCAGGCGCTGGTCGAGGCCCGGCAGGCCGCGCGCAAGGCGAAGGACTTCAAGCGCAGCGACGAGGCCCGCGACCAGCTCAAGGCACTGGGCTGGGTGGTGGAGGACACGCCGAAGGGGCCGCGCGTGAAGCGATTGTAGTCGCAGCCTTCAGGCTGCGATTCGCAACCTCTGAGTTGCGACTACCATGTCCGGACTGTTCATCACGTTTGAAGGCACCGAGGGCGGCGGCAAGAGCACGCAGATTGCGCTGCTCGCCGAGCGGTTGCGCACGCTGGGGCACCGCGCCCGCGTGTTGCGCGAGCCGGGCGGCACGCCCATCGGCGAGGAAATCCGGCACTTGCTCAAGCACCACCCCGCCAACGAGGTGATGATGCCCGAGGCCGAACTGCTCCTGATGAACGCCAGCCGCGCGCAGCTCGTGCTGGAGGTCATCCGCCCCGCGCTGACCGCCGGGGAAATTATCCTGTGCGACCGGTTCTACGATTCGACCACCGCTTACCAGGGCTACGGCCGGCAGCTCGACCTGACCCTGGTGAAGTCGGTCATAGACTTCGCTGTCGGCCGCACGCGCCCGCACCTGACCCTGCTGCTGCATGTGCCACCCGAAGTGAGCGAGGCGCGCCGGCTTGCGCGGCAGGCCTCGGCGGGCGGCCCACGCGACCGCTTCGAGGAGGCGGACCGGGCGTTCTTCCGCCGCGTCGAGCAGGGCTTCCAGCAAATCGCCGGGACCGAGCCGGAGCGGGTGAGAATCGTGGACGCCACGCAGGGCATTGAGGCGGTGCATGACGACATCTGGCGGCTGGTGGCGCCGCACCTGTCACCGCTGGGCGAGCGGTGAGGCGGCTTCCCGCTTGTCCGAAACGAAACCCGCGCCAGCTTGCCGCCATGCACACGGACTATTCCGTCGCCGCGCATGGCATGGAGGCTTTGAGGAGGCCGCGTTGCAGGCGTGGGCGGAAGGCTTGCGGGCCAAGCTCCTTGCGCCGCGCGTCTCGCTGGGACTCGCGGGCTTCTTCTGCAACGGGGAAATCGGATCGGTCGGCGAGAAGAACTTTCTGCACGGCCACACCGCAGCATTGGCGCTGTTTGTCCGCAAGTAGGCCCGGACTACTTCTTCGCTGAGAGGGCGGCGTTGGTGCGGCGGAGGCGCACGGTCAGCTCCAGGGCGATGTTGCGCATGACCGCGAGGCCGAGGTTCGGCTCGCGCTGCGTCATCTCGAAGAACTGCGGCCGCTGCATCACGAGCAGGATGCTGGCCTGCTTGGCAATGGCGAGCGCACCCCGCTTGCCGCCGTCGAGGAAGGACAGCTCGCCGAAGACCTGCCCCTGCCCGAGCGTGGCGATGGGCGCGGTGTTCTCCTCCAGCAGGATGTCAATCTGGCCGCGCATGACGACGTAGGCCTCGTGGCCCTGGTCGTCCTTGCCGAAGATTTTTTCGCCGGGCCGGAACAGCTTCTGCGTGAACAGGCGCGCGACCTTGCGCAGCTCCCCGTCGCCAAGGCCCTTGAACAGCTCGAGGTCGCGCAGGAGGTTGATGATGGCGACGCCGATGCTCTGGTCCTGGAGGCAGTGCTTGATGACGTTGACGATGGTCAGCGCGTGCGCGGTGAGCTTGTCGTGCTCGATGCTGTAGGTCTGGTTGAGCTTCACCATCTTCACGAGGTCCATCGTGCCGTCGTGGACCTTGTGGAAGCCGGGGAGGTAGGCGGCGGGGACGAAGCCGAGCTGCTCCGCGCTGATGAGGAGCTTCACCGAGCTGGTGAGCACGTCCATCTCCACGTAGGCCGCGCTCAACTCCGCCTGCGCGGCCTTCGTGACGTGCTGCAGCACCGCGCCGAGGGACAGGTTGTCCGTGCAGAAGGCCTCCATGACGCGCACACAGCGGTCCTGCTCATCGTAGAGGTAGCGCATGCCGGCGACGACCTTGCCCTCGCGGTGGCTGAGCACCGCGCGCAGGGCCATGGCGGCGGACACGCGCATGAAGCCGGTGCCCCAGTTGAAGTTGCTGGAGATTTCCTGCGGCGGGTTCTGGGCGGCGGCGGCCTCGCGCGCGGCCTTGTAGTCGTCCTCCGACGCCGGGCTGATCACCACGTCCGTCTGCAAGGGATACCCGGTGCCGCCGTCCCGGATGGCGGGCGCGCCGGGAATGACGAGATGCTGCAACACCGCCGCCGCCAGCTCGCCGATCTGCGGCAGGGACTCGGACAGCGGCAGCCGGTTGGAAGCCATCGAGCGCGCGCGCTTCACGTAGAACAGCACTTCCTCACGCGTCTTGGTGATGTGCTTCAGCGGCTGGAACCCCACGCAGACAAAGCCCGTCTTCTCGATGAGCACCTGCTGCGGGTTGTCCGAGGCGAGCACGCGTGTCACGCACATCTGCCGGCGCAGCACGGCGAGTTCGGTGACCTTGCCCAGCAGCGCCTCGGCCGCGCCATCCGCATAACTGGACGGGTGGAACAGGTTCCGCCCGAGATTGCAGACGGGATTCTCGTTGGCTGTCACCGCTCCCAGCACGGAGATGCTGGCCTGGATTTTGCCGCCCTCCTCCGCCACCCAGGTTTCATTGCCCGGCAGCCCGGAGGCCAGCTCGGCGGCCACCCATGCGGGATCGTAGACCTGCTTGTTGGGGTGGTCCTCGCCCAGCGTCGCCTTGACGAGCTGAATCCAACTGGCGGCGTCCTCGGTCACTGCTTTGCGGATGTTCGCTGCCATAATCAGGTGCCGGGCGCTGCCGGCTTCGACGGGTCGTGTGGAAAACTTTGGTGCGCACGGCAGGACTTGAACCTGCATGATGTTACTCACTAGAACCTGAATCTAGCGCGTCTGCCAATTCCGCCACGTGCGCCCACGCAACTTGTGGTTGCGCGCGAAAGATTGCGTCGCGCCGGGGGGCGGGGCAAGCGCAATCTCCTTTCCGCAGGAAGCCACGCCGCGCTGGAGCTGGCGAATCCGGCAAACGCTTCCCGCACCAAGGGGCGCCCTGCGGGCCGCCTACTCCTTCCCCCGCCGCTCCTGCGCGCGCTTGCGGGCGAGGCGGAGGGCTTCGAGCTGGCTGGCTGGGCCGTCGCCGGCCGACTGGTGGGGCGAGGCTCCCGCCGAGCCGGAGGAGGATTCGCTGTTAGTTGGTGACTCGGCCGATTCCCCGGCTCGGCTGGAGCCTCGCCCCACCGGCGCGGTGGATTGTTTTCGCCGCCACACGATGAGGTCGAGGGCCGAGGGTTTCTTCCTGGTAGCAGCCGAGGTGACGAGGCTCTCACTTTGTGTTTCCTCAATTGGAGCCTCCTTACGTCGGCTGCTACCCAGCCAGCCGGTGCGGCGCTCGAAGATTTCGAGGAGATAGACCAGCAGGGCGAAGATGACGAGCCAGACGGCGAGGTCCACGAACTGCGGCTTACTGGGCAGGGACTTCCAAATGCCGGGCAGGTCCACGCGTGCCTCGCCGCTGGTGGTGGCGCTGAGTTTCTCCAAGGTGACACGTCCGCGTCCGGCCTGCTCGGGCGCGAACTCGGGGGAATACATCAGGCACACGGGTGGGAGGGAGACGGGGTTGAGGCCAGGGATTTCCACCGTGTTCAGCGCCGTCTCGCGGCCGCGAATGGAAAGAACGGCTTCGAGGAGGTCGGCGGATTTCCACTGCATCGGGAGGTTAAGCTTCGCAGGTGGCGCGCCGGGAAGGCCGTGGAGGACTTTCACGCGCGGCGGCGTGGCGAAGGGTTCGTTGGTGCGCTCGGGGTCGAGGTGAAGTTGCACGAAGCACGCGCCGTCGCGGACCTCCTGCGTGAGCAGCATGTTCTCCGGCAACGTGGGCTGCTCGCCGGCGGTCCAGCGCGCGAGCGTGGCGTGGAAGTCACCGACGCTCGGCCACTTGGCAAGGTCGCCGGCATACTTGCCATCCGCTTCTCCCGTGAAGGCGAGAGCGCGTCCGCTGCCGACCTGCCACGCGGCCACGATGGGCGCGGCGTATTCGTCGGTCGTGACGAGCGCGAGGTTCGCCTCGGGCTTGAGGTAGGTGAGGTTGTAGCCGCCGAGCGCAGGCGGCTGCCAGTCGCCCTGCCCGCCAAGCGTGCTGAAGCCGCCAGTGACTTTCAGCGGCGTGCTGTCCTCGATGAACGTGCTGCGCGCGACGGTAAAAGTGTCCTGCGCGAAGATGCGCGGGAACTCCTCGGGCGAGTTGCTGAAGTAGACCTGCCCGCCGCCGAGCGCTGCGACATCTTTGAGCAGGTTCGCATCCACGTCGGCCTCCGTGCCCATGCCGATGACGCTGACGGTGATGCCCGCCTCGCGGGTTTTCTCTAGCAAGGCCCGGTATTGTCCCGGCTCCTCGGAGTCGGCGGCGTCGGCAAAGAGGATGATGTGCTTCGTCTCCGCCTTCGCCTTCATCACCATCTGCGACGCGGCGGCCAGCGCCTCGTAGATGAAGATGCCGCCACCCATGCTCTCAATGCTCAGAATGCGCTCGCGCTGGCCGCGCACCACGTCCACGGGCGCGAGGTCCACCATCGTGTGTGGCCGCGAGTCAACGGCGATGACGCCCAATTCGTCAGTCGGGCCGAGCAGGTCGAGCACCTGCACGGTGCCGATGTTGGCAAGGTCAATTTTCTTCTTCCCGCCGCCCGCCGGCGCGGACATTGAGCCGGAGCGGTCGAGCGCGACGACGATGGCCAGTTGCATCTTGCGGTGCTCCTTCCGCATCTCCATCGAGACCGGGAGAATGCGGTCGAGCGGCGACCCGAAGTAGCCGCCCGGCCCGTAGGACTTGCGCCCGCCGGTAATCATCAGGCCGCTGCCGGTTGTCTCGACCCACGCCGCGAGCGTCTCCATGCCGGCACTTCCGACTTGGGCGGCCATGACGTTCTCCAGCACGACGGCGGAGTAGCGCGAGAGTTCCTCCAGCGTCCACCGCGTCTCGGCAGGCGTGCGCGCATCGAGGTCCACGCGACCTTTGCGGAGAAGCTGCGCGTAGGCGGAGTCGGCCGTGGGTGAGAGGACGAGTATGGGCTTGGGGCCGCGCACGCCGACGAGCGCACGGGCAGAGTTGTTTTCGGGCACGGGGTCAGCGGCGGCGGATTTGAGCGTGAGTTGATACTGCGTGGTGCCGGGCGTCGTGGCGCGGTCGCGGAAGAGCAGGCGCGAACGGCCGGCGGGAACTTCCTTCTTGCCCGCCGCGATGACCGTGGTGCCGCGCGTGAGTTGATACTCGATGGTTTGCTCCACCGGCGACTGCAACCACGCGGTCATGATGTAAGCCTGACCGGGCAACACGGTCTCCGGCGTGTGGAGCGAGGCGATGGCGAGGTCGTTGACGCCGGGGCGCGCGAGGAGGCGGTGGTCCATCGCGATGCCGCGACCGGCGGCGCGCGCGGCGGCGGCGAGCGGGTCACGCCCAGTCCACTTGCCGTCGGAGACAATGAGAATGCGCCCTGGAGCATCCGGCGGAATGAGCGCGAGTGCGGAGTCGAGGGCGTCGGCAAGATTGGAAGCGTCCGCACCGACTTGCGCGGTGAAGCCGGGGAATTCCCCGCCCTGCGGCGGTCGCTCGACAGCGGTTTGCTGGCCGAAGCTGATGACGGCGAGTTGGTCGCGCGCGCCCATGCCGCGCTGAATCAAATCCACGGCTTCCTTCGCCTGCGCGCTGGCGCCGGCGGGCATGGAGTCGCTGCGGTCCGCGACCACGACGACCGTTCCAGCGCGGTCAGGGAGCTTGATGGAGGGTTGGGCCATTGCGAGCACGAGCGCGACGAGCGTCACGGCGCGCAACACGCGCAGCAGCCGCGTGGGCATCGGCCAGAACGCCCACAGGATGCCCAGCGGAATGAGCAGCGCGAGCCAGACGGGTTGGGAGAGGATGAACATCGTCAAAGCTCCAAATCCCAAGCTCCAAGTTCCAAAGAAATCCCAAGTTCGACGCGTCCTGCCATGCCGGCGGCACAAATAAACGAACTGGCGGAGCTGCTGTAGCTCCTAACGGTCTGATGAAAACGAACGCTTTCTCCCTCACCCTTGCCCTCTCCCGCCGGGAGAGGGAGAAAGCTCGGCCGCGCTCGGTCTGTCATCCCGCTTCCCTTGCAACGGACGCGAACGCTGTCGCTCCCTCTCTCAGCGGGAGAGGGCTGGGGTGAGGGAGAACGGCCCGGGAATTCCACAGGCATCGCCAACACACCGGTCACCTTCAGCCCGACAAGTTGGAGCTTGGAGCTTGGAGCTTCTTTGGAATTTGGAATTTGGAACTTGGAGCTTTTCATACGCGGCCTTTGCTGTGGGTCACGAGGAAGAGGTGCGTGACCATCACCACCAGTGCGCCGAGGACGAAGAGCCAGAGCACGCTGGAGTATTCGCGGCGTGTCTCCTCGGGGCGCTCCCACTCGCCCCATTTGCCGGTCTTCGCGTTGGCGAGGTCGGACTCCTCGGGGGCGAGGAGGTTCACGGCGAATTGCCATTTGCTCACGCCCGCCGTGACGGTGTGCAGGCCGGAGGTTTCCGGTTCGAGCACGAATTCCTCGGCGGTCTTCGTGAGCACGCGGGTCGCGCCGCTGGGCAAAGTGAGTTGCGCGGAGTTGGTCAGCGCCCGCACCGCCACTTCGGAGCCGAGGCGGAAGTTGCTTTCCACCAGGCCGGGCGTTTCGCGCGCGCGCCAGGTGAGCAGGTTCCAAAAGAGAATCGGCCAGTTCGGCGTGGCGGAAAGCGTCGAGCGGTCGGGGACGAGGTGCAGCGTGATTTGCTGGCGACCGAGCGCGTCCTCGGTCGCGGAGAGCAGCGGCGTGTTGCCGGCGGTCACGATGGGCAGGCCGAACTGGTTCGTGCCCGGCGCGCCCGCAGTCCACACGACGCCGTCGAGCGCGAGGCCACGCGCCAGCGGATGCGCGGTGTCCACGATGAACGGGCCGGTGTGCGCGGCGAGGTTGTTCGTGTGGGTGAGGAGGCGGAGGCCCCACGCGTTCGTGCCGGCAGGCGTGGCGCGCGCGTTGTGCAGGATGAGTTCCGGCGCGGCGAAGAGGGAGCTGCGAAGACCGGTGGAATCAAGCGCCTTGTCCACAAGCGAGCGGAGCGTGGCGTCTTCGAGCGAGTTCTGCACACGGATGCGCTTGCGCACGGCGGGCAGGAGCGTGATGCGGTTGTCGGCGGCGAGGGCGTCGGTGGCAAGCGTGGCTTCTATTGCTGGCGTGCTGGCCGGCAGATTCAGGATGAGGCGTTGGCGGGCGCGTGGCTCCAAGGTCAGCGTGGCGCTGCGGAGCAAGTTGCTGCCGCTCGTGATGCGGTAGGCGGCGCTGGCGCTGGCGCTGGCGGAGTAGTTCGCGACTTCGAGCAGCACGCGGTCGGCCTCGCCGTGCGTGGTGCGGGTGGCGTTGACGAAGGCGAGGTTCGGCTGCGTCGCTCCGAAGGCCCACCACTGGATGCGGTTGCCGGTGAACTCGCTGCCAGGCGAGGCGTGGTCGGTGAGCACGAGCAACTGCGACTGCGGGCCGCCGAGGTCGTTGGCGAGCGCAACAGCGGCGTCGAGGGCGGAGTCAGGCGACTGACAGGTCCATTGCGCGAGCAGCTCGCGGACTTCCGGCGCGGTGGTGACGGCGCTGCCGAGGACGCGGGGCTTCGGCCCGGCGAGGACGAGGCGGATGGAGAGGAACTTGCGGGATTTGAGGAGGTCGTCAAGGGCGGCGGCGGCCTTCGTGCGCGGTGAATTAGCTGGAAGAGTGTTCGACGCCGCACCATCGCTCGCGAGCATCGAGGCGGAATCGTCGAGGATGACGACGAGCGGACGGGCGTGGGCTGGCAACTGCCAGCGCGGGCCGGTGGCGGCGGTGACGAGCAGCGCGAGCGCGATGAGTTCGAGAAAGAAGACGAGCGGGAGCTGGAGCTTGTTGACCTTCGCACCGCCCTCGCGCGAGAGGACGGCGAACTCCCAGAGCATCAGGCTCGACACCTCGCGCCGCCGGTAGCGGTTGCGCAGGATGTAGATGGCAGCCAGCGCGGGAAGCGCGGCGGCGGCCAGGAGCGCGAGCGGGTAAGTCAGGAAGGGCATGTGGGCAAATCCCAAGCTCCAAGTTCCAAGTTCCAAGCATCAACCAGTCTGCCGAGAGCGGACGCTTTGGGGTTTGGAGTTTGGAGCTTCTTTGGGATTTGGAACTTGGTATTTGGAGCTTTCATCGCAGCACCAACGTGTTCAGGCCGGAACCAAAAGCTGCGCCTCTTCCAGTGCGGGCAGAGAGGCGTCGAGCTTCTCCGCCACGAGGGAGACGAAGCGCGCGCCGGTTTGGCGGCAGGCGGCGTCCCAGCTTTCGCGGTGGCGGGCGAGGGCGTCGCGGAATTGGGCGGCGACGGTGGCGTCCACGAAGATTTCGCGCTCCTCGCCAGTCTCGCTGTCCACGAGCTGGATGTTGCCGTGCTCAGGCGGCTCGGTGTCGGCTTGGGCGAGTAGCTGCACGACGAAGACGGCGGCGGCTCCGTCCGCGAGGCGGCGCAGGATGGAGAGCGGCTCAACGGGCCACATGAGGTCGCTGATGAGCACGCGGATGCCGAGGCGGCGCAGGCGCGGCGGGAGGATGGTGAAGGCTTCATCAAGCGGGCGGCGGCTGGTGAAGGCGAGGCCGTCCCACGCGGAGGGGAGCATCGTGTCGTTGGCGGCGCGTTGGAAGCCATCGCCGGCGAGCCAGGTGGCGTGCGTGCAATGGCCGTTCTCCGCCGCCGTGCCGAGCAGCGCGGCGAGGCGGAGCGTGGCGGCGGACTTCGGCGTGTTCTCCAAGGCCATCGAACGTGAGGCGTCGAGGACGAGGTCGAGGTGCGGGTTCACCTCTTCGCGGAAGAGTTTGATGGTGAGCCGGTCGGTGCGGGCGAAGACGTTCCAGTCAATCGTGCGGAGGTCGTCGCCGGGCTGATATTCGCGGTAGTCCTGAAAATCAATCGAAGTGCCCGCGCGGCGGCCGAGCTGGCTGCCGGTCATGCCCGCCAGCGCGGTCTGCGGCACCGCGAGCGCGTAACGCTGGCCGAGCGCTTCGCCGGAGAGGAGATGCTCGCGATGGGACATGGCTAACGGAGCAGGTGGGAAAGTGGGAAAGCGGGAAAGCGGGCGGGGGAAACGCTCAACGTCCAACGCTCAACTTCCAACCTTGGAAGGAGCGCAAGTGTCCAACCTGCGTGTTCTTTGCCGTTCCGACCACGCAGGTTGGACACCTGCGCTCCGGCGGCGGATGAGGACGCGTCTCTGCGCCTTTGCGGCCTGGCGTTAAACGGGCGCACGGTCATGGCTGGGCGGCGGGACGACGGGCAGAGTTTCGCGCCGCAGCGGTTGGAAGGCGGCGCGTTGGGCGAGGAACCATCTCAGGTTCAGCACGACGCCGATGGTCACCAGCGCCAGCGCGCAAAGCTGGTGGTCCACGATGAAGCTGCGGTCCTTCATCGCGAAGACGTTGAAGATGTTGCCAAGCTGTCGCTCCTGCAACGCATCCCATGAGAGCTTGTTGAGGAAGAACAGCACGAGGTTCGGCACGATGGCCCAGAGCGCGGGCAGCGCGACGGCGGTCATCGCGGCAAAGATGGGCGGACGATGAGGCTGAAAGCGGCGATAGATGAACAGGCCGAGCAGCACGTAGGCGAGGGCATAGAGGAAAATAGTGGAAAGGAAGCGAGTGAAATTGTCCAAGTCGCCGTGACTAATCCGCCCGGAGGTGGTGCCGCCCGCCCGCCAAAGCGCCAGCAGCCAGTCAAAGAGTCCACCATCCAACACCAGCCAGGTGAACACCATCGTGGCAGCAGCGAGCACGACGGTCCACGCCAGCCCGCCCGCAGTGCTGCTGTATAAGAAGAACGCCAGCCCTCGCTTTGGCCCAAACTCAGGGATGGTGCGTCGGATGCGAACGCTTTGGTCATCGCCCTCCGCTGCGGAAATCAGCAGCGCGAGAACGAGCACGCCAGTCGTGAACGACGACCAGGCAAGCACGGGCCACGGGCTGGCCTCGGTCACGGCCCAAATCACCGCGACGACCACCGTGAGCAGCCACGCCCCCGTCACATAGCCGCGCAACGGCAGCGCGCGGTTGGCCGACGGCGGCGAAATCAGCGCGATGGCCGCCAGATGCAGGAAGCCAAACAGCAGCAGGCCAATGAACAACAGGCTCAACGCCGGCCCCCAGAAGTTCCACGTCCCCAGCCGGCTGCCGACGCCCTCGCGCATGAGTTCATGCGCCATCGCGGTCATCATGCCGACCAGGCTCATCATGAACCCGCCCGCCGGCAGGCCGACGAGGAGTTTCAGCCCTTTGCTCGCGGGCAGGCAGGACAGGAAAATCGCCGCCTGCAACGACAGGATGGACAGCAGGAACGCGATGACCAGCAGCACGAACACCGTCGGCAGGTCAATGCCGCGCAGCAGATTCGTGAACACCATGAACGGCGCGCACACGCTGAAGAACAACACGGTGAGATAGATGCCGCAGAGCAGCTTGCCCCGGATGATGCGCGCCGCCGAGAGCGTGGTGATGTAGAGCATGTCCACGTTGCCCTCCAGCCGCTCCGCCGTGAGCCGTCCGCCGACATAGACCGGGATGAACACGAAGCCGACGAGGCTCAACACTGGCAGGAAGAACTGGAAAATGTCCCGGCCCAGCGCCTGGTTCGGACTGATGTGAAAGCTCTGTCCCAGCAGGAAGCCAACAGTGACGAAGAACAAGACGGCGAGGAACACCATCAGCATTCCCGTGACCGCCCAGCTCCGCACGGCCTGCCGAAGCTCCTTCACAACGATGGGATTGGGTTCCCAGGTGCGCCAGTTGGAAGGGGTGGGGAAGTTCATCGGGGGACAGCGGAGTGGTGGAGTGATGGAGTAATGGAGTGGTGGAACTGCGCGGACGATGCCGGTGCGTTTTGGGTCAGCACTCCAGCACTCCAACACTCCACCACTCCGTTTCGCTTCGCGCTCATTGCACCCCTCCCTTCGTCACGTTCATGAAGATGTCCTCCAGGTTCGCCTTGCTCTGCTTGAACTCGGCGACCTTGAAGCCCTTGCCGACGAGAGCCGAGAGCAACTCGCAGCCGGCGGATTCTTCGCCCTCCAATTCCAACAACACCTCGCCACCAACTTCGCGGGCATTGATGACATGGGGCGTTTGCAGCAGTTCCTTCACGAGCGCGGACGCCTCGCCCAGCACGCGGATGGCGAAGGCGCGGTGCGGCGTGGACTTCTTGAGCACGTCCGCCACGGTGCCGGACTCCAACAGCTTGCCGCGCTCGACGATGACCACGCCGTTACAAATCTCGGTCAGCTCCGTGAGGATGTGCGAGCTGATGAGGATGGCCTTGTTCTGCGTGGCGAGCACGGCCAGCAGCTCGCGCAACTCGACACGCGCGCGCGGGTCGAGGCCGGCGGCAGGCTCGTCGAGGATGAGCACATCGGGGTTGTGGATGAGCGCACGGCCCAGCGTGACGCGCTGCTTCATGCCCTTGGAGAGCGCCTTGAGATGCTTGTCGAGGATGCCCGTGACGCCCGTGAACTCCTCGACCGCGCCGACCGCCTCGCGCCGCTTCGCGCCCTGCAAGCCGTAGGCCCGCGCGTAAAAGTCCAGATACTCGTGGACGGTCACGTCGTTGTGCGCGGGCAGCGAGTCGGGCACGTAGCCGACGCTGCGGCGGGCATACTCCGGCTCCTCGCGGACGGAGATGCCGTTGATGAGCACATCGCCCTCGGTCGGCTCCTCCAGCGTCGCGATGACACGCATCGTCGTGGTCTTGCCCGCGCCGTTCGGCCCGACGAAGCCAAAGACATGGCCGTTGTCGAAGGAGAATGTGAAGTTGTCCACCGCCACGGTCTTGCCGAAGCGTTTGTGAAGGCCGCGGACTTGAACTTTCATGACGCGCCCTCCAAATCCCAAGTTCCAAGCTCCAAAGAAGCTCCAAGCGCCAAGCTCCAAACCGCATCGGAGCAACGAGCGCCTCTTGGACTGCGGCGGCAAGCGGAGCGCGACGCCGCTTTCCGGTCCCGCAGAGCGGTTTCCTGCCGGCGCACGAAATTAAACTCCGAGGCCTCCGCTTCGCGGGAAGCCAAAGCGCTGTCGCCGCTGCGCTCTGCCAGCGCAGTCCAAGACGCACCCGGCACACAAACTGGGTTGGGCATTGCGAGCTTCATTTCACATCCTCCGGGGCGAGCACGCCGATGATGGTCTGGCGGGCGCGGGCCTTGCCGGGCTTGGCGAGGCCGGTTTCGATGAAAGGGGCTTCGGCGAGCACGGCGAGGTAGGTGTTGGGGCGCAGATGGCTCGCGGGCGACAACACAAACGCATCATGCGCGCCTGCCCACGAGCCTTGATACACGCTCGCCAAATCAACGGTGGTGCTTCTCTCACTAACTTGTTCAGGCGCTCCCAGCGCCACATTCTGCCCCGCCTTCAACGCCTCGCCCTTGAACAAGCGCCCCTTGTCATCGCGCAGCCACAGCGTCTGGACGTCCGCACCCAAGCCGTTGACCACGGTGACGCGGCCGTCCGGCAGCTTCTGCACCGTGATGCGCTCGCGGCGCGTCTCGGACTTGCGCAGCGCGAAGTGCGCCGGCACGCGCGCCGTAATCCAGCCGCGCACGAGGTGCTGCGCTTGCGACAGCTCCAGCTCGCGCGAGTTGCCGCCGTTGTAGCGGTTCACGTCCACGAGCGGCGTGACCTCGGTGTCGTGGCTGTAGCGGAGGCCGTCGCCGGGCGTGAGCGGCGTGTAAAACGCCTGCCGCGCGAGCGTGGTGGCGCGGTGCGACACCTGGTCGAGAATGGTCAGCGCCTCCGTGCGCGTGGTGGGCGTGATGCCCTCGCTCATCAGCGAGTAACCAAACACGACGGCGCAGGTGACGAAGGAAATCAGCGGGATGGTCCAGAGCATCGCGATGCGATTGTTGGCGCGGGCGCAGAAGAAGATGTTGACCGGCCCGACCACGAGGATGAACGCCAGCATGATGAACACGATGCCGCGCACGGGGATGCGCGCGTCCTCGATGACGGGGAACTCGGTGTTCGCGTTGCCCTCGGTGGGCATGGACTGCCAGACCTGGCCGCACTCGCGGGCAAGCTCGCGCAGCGCATCCACCTGAAGCCGCTCCAATCCGACAATGTTGCCAGCACCAAGCAACAGAACCTGGCCAAAGCCCAGGTAAGAGCGGGCGAGGGTTGAGTTTCGGGTGTCGGCCACCTTTTGCGACGCCCCGCTTGCCCAAGCCTTCGGCAACTCCGTCAGGCCCAGCACCGCCAGTCCACCGCCCGCCTCCACGTAGCTGCGCAACGCGTTCTGCTGCGCTGCGTTCATCGCCGCGAGGTCGCCACGCGACAGCACCACGAGGTCGAAGGCCGTGAACGCCAGCCATGCCTCGCTCCAGCCGGTCGCTTCCAGTTCGCTGCGCAGCACAGTCGGCCCTTGATAGGTCGTGGAGGACGACGAGTGCGACATGCGCGTCGCCCAGGTGCTGCTGGCGCGGGCGTCCGCCGCGAAGCTGGACGTCGAGCCGTCGGACAACTCCACCGCATCCACGCCCACCTGGTTGCCCGCGCCGGAGGCGTTGACATTCAGGCGGATGGTGGCAATCGCGTTGGTCAGCGTCGGCAGCGCCACTTGCAGCACGTTGAGGGAAATCGTGCGGTTCACATGATTCGTCACCATGACCGTGGCGAGTTCGGTGCCGTCCTCAGCCTTGAGCACGACGGACTTGAAAGCCTGATCCCAGCCCAGCTTGTGGATGCGGAGGAACTTTGCGCCCGTGCGCGCGGGCTTGTAGTCCAGCTCCAGCCATTCCGGGCCGCCACGCCCGAAGTTGTCGGGTGTCCACGCCCACGCCTGCATCCCGGCGGAGCGGGCAGAGACGTTGGGCGCGCCGGTGGCCTGGTCGGCGGAGAAATGGCCGCTCGGCCCCTTCGCCACCACTCCGCCGCGAAAGGCCTTGTCGAGGTCGTCGCTGTTCAAACTGCGGCTCACCAGCACCGCGCGCGGGCCGCTGGGAATGCCGGAGTGCGCGTGCCGTTGCATGTGCTGGTTATTCCCGCCGCGCGGGATGGCCCCGCGAAAACGCCCGTCCACGATGACATCCACCTGGTTGTCGCCGTTCAGCATCAGCGGCGGCTGCCAGAGCGTGACATTCACCGTCGCGCCGGGGCTGACGGTGACGGTGCGCTCGACGCGGCGGAGGTTGTTGCCCCAGCCGTGGGCCTGGTGCGGCGTGGCGAGCGTGACCTTGCGGGTGCGGTCGGTGGACTGGTTCTCGACGGCGAAGCGCATCTCGACGTAACCGTGGTAGGTCTGGCCCTGGAAGAATACCTGCGGGGAAACGGAAATGTCGTCGAAGCGCTCGGCAGCGAGAGCCAGCAATCCCAGCCCGAGGTTCAAGCCAAAGAACAAAGCCAGTCCCGACAGCCTGCGCGCAACCTGCGCGGTGACTTTCTGGAACCTGCCACTCCCTGCGGTGATGTGGGCCATGCGGCGAGTTGGGTTAGAGCGGCGTCATTGAGCCAACAAAGGCAGGCAGGGGTCAATCAGAAGTTCACTGGAGCGCACCTTGGCACCCCACCGAGCACGAGCTACTCTGCGCGTGGTCCAGTTGCATCCAGTTCCCGGGCATGGGCCATAAGCAACGCCCTTGGTGCTTGCCTTGGCGCGCGGGCTTCGCTACCAGAGCGCGCATGAAACTACTGCTCCGCCCTGCCCTGCTCTGCCTGTCCGCCCTCTGGCTCACCGCAACGGTTCACGCCGCCGGCCCCGAGACTTTCAAGGTCAGTGAGTTCACCTTCAAACGCCCCGGCTCCTGGGAATGGGTCGAGGTCCAGTCGCAGATGCGCAAGGCCCAGCTCAAGGTCACGGCCAAGGACGCCAAGGAGCCGGGCGAGGTCGTGTTCTTCTTCTTCGGCCCGCAGAGCGGCGGCACGAAGGCGAATGTGGACCGCTGGTTCGGTCAGTTCGAGGAGGGCCGCGACAAGATCAACGCCAAGACCGAGGAAAAGAAGTTCGCCAAGGCCGTCGTCACCTACGTCTCCGCCGAGGGCACCTACAAGAGCGGGATGCCGGGACAGCCGCCCACGCCCAAGGCCGGCTTCGCGCTGCTCGGCGGCATCGTCGAGGGCAGCGAGGGCAGCGTGTTCGTCCGCCTCACCGGCCCCGCCGCGCTCGTGAAGGGCGCGCGCGCGGACTTCGAGAAGATGATTGAGAGCGGGCTGAAGTAGGCGGACAGGTTCCAAGTTCCAAGTCCAAGGTTCAAGGTTGGGCACGCGAACCTGCGCCAGCGACTTGGAACTCGAAACTTGGAACTTTGAACTTTCCTTGTGCGCTCCCTCGCCGAACCCGTCGTCCTGCTGCGCGCGGCCATCGCGGCCGCACTCACCGCCCTCGCCTGCTACCCGCGTCTCGCCCACTGGACGCAGCGCAAGGACGACGTGTGGTTTCTCGTAGCCGTGGTGGGCTGGGCAGCCCTCGTGATGTGGGGGGCGGTCTTCGCGTGGCATGAGAAGCACGGCCGGCTCGAAGTCTTTCCCAAGCGCGTTTCGCCAAATCTTTGGCTGGTCGCGCTCGCGCTCGGCGGCGCTGGAGCAGCCATCTCGTTCCATTTCGGCGATCCCACGCTCCGTCAGCTTGCGCCCACGGACTTTCCCCGCAACCCGGCTCAGTGGGCGGAGCACGTCCTGTTCAACCTGGCGATGGAGCAACTCTTCCTCTGTTTCGCACCATTCGCGTTCTTTGTGCGGCTGCTGCCGGGTGTGAAGCTCGCGGCGGTCGCCACGGTGTTGTTCGGCCTGCTGGTGTTCGCGTTGAAGCTGCAGAGCGTGTCGGCGGCGTTGACGTGGGACGTGGCGCTGGGGCTGGCGTTCTTCCGCGCGTTGAACAGCGCCGTGGCCGTCTGGCTGTATTACCGAGGCGGCGTGTGGCTGGTGTGGCTCTTCGCGCTGCTGCTACAGTGCCGGCACTGGTTTGCGTTCGACGGATGAACTGTCTCACGCAAAGGCCGCAGCGGACGCAAAGGAATTTTGAAAGGGGACGCCCCGCCTTGATTCGCCTTTGCGGCCTTCGCGCCCGTTGCGTGAGGCTTCACTCCCCCTTCCGCCCCGCCAGCACCTTCCGCGTCGGCACGTAGCCGGCGATGAACTCGCGGCGGAACTCGCCGAACGTCCCGGCGGCGATGTGCTTGCGGATGTCCGCCATCACGTCGAGGAACATGTGGCTGTTGTGGATGCTCACCAGCCGCAGGCCGAGAATCTCGTTCACGTTCAGCAGATGCCGCACGTAGGCACGGGAGAAGTTTTTGCAGGCGAAGCAACCGCAGTCTTCCTCCATCGGCCCGAAGTCCGCCTTCACCGCGCCGCCCTTGATGGCGTAGGTGCCCTTGCGAGTGAAGGCTGTCCCGTTGCGTGCCACGCGCGTTGGCAGCACGCAGTCGAACATGTCCACGCCGCGCGCGACCAACTCGACGAGTTGCGCGGGCGTGCCCAGGCCCATGGCGTAGCGGGCCTTGTGCGCGGGCAGGAACGGCTCGGCGAGTTCCACCGCCTTCATCATCTCCGGCTCCGGCTCGCCCACGCTCACGCCGCCGATGGCGTAGCCATCGAAGTCCAGCGCGGTGATGGCCTTGGCGCAATGCTCGCGCAGTTCCGGGTTGCTCCCGCCTTGCACGATGCCGAACACCTGCTGTCCCGATGCGCGTGGCTGCTCACGGCACTCCTTCGCCCAGCGAATCGTGCGCTCGACGGCGAGCTTCTGCTCCTTCGCGGGCGCGTCGTGCGGCGGACATTCGTCGAAAATCATCGCGATGTCGGAGCCGAGATGCCGCTGGATTTCCATCGCCTCCTTCGGCCCGAGGAAGAGCGGCGAGCCGTCGAGATGCGAGCGGAACTCGACGCCGTGTTCGCGGACCTTGCGAATCTTCGCGAGGCTGAAGACTTGGAAGCCGCCGCTGTCGGTGAGGATCGGGAGCGGCCAGTTGATGAACTGGTGCAGCCCGCCGGCGGCGCGAATGATGTCCATGCCGGGCCGAATGCTGAGATGGTAGGTGTTGCCGAGGATGATTTTAGTGCCCATCTCGACCAGCTCGCGCGGGTCGAGCGCCTTCACGCTGCCCTGCGTGCCCACGGGCATGAAGACGGGCGTGTCTATGACCCCGTGCGGCGTGGTGAGGCGACCCAGCCGCGCCTTGGAAGTGGTATCCGTCTTGAGCAACTCGAACATCGGAGGCGGATTGAGCCACAGCGGACGCGGTCGCGGGAAGGACATTTGCGGCGGAAGCGGCTTGAATAGGGGTGCGGCACGCCGGGTCAGTCCTCCATCGCAAGCCAACCCAGCCACCAGCCATGAAACCACTCGCCCTGCTCCTCGCCCTTGCCGCCACCGTCGCTGTCGCCAGCGCGGACGACAAAAAAGTTGCCATCGGCAAGGCCGCGCCGGACTTCAAGATCAAGGATTCCGCCGGCAAGGAAATCAACCTCGCCGACCTCACCGCCAAAGGCCCCGTCCTTGTGCGTCTCACCTGCGGCTGCCTCGGCTGCGACAAGGAACTGCCTTACTTCCAAGAGCTGCACACGGCTTACAAGGCGCAGGGGCTTACCAGTCTCGCCATCTTCCGCGAGCCGGACGCGAAGGTGGAGGCCTACGTGAAGGAGAAGAAGCTCAACATGCTCTACGCCGTGGACACGAAGGGCGAGAGCTGGAAGATTTTTGAGACGAAGACCATGCCCAGCAACTTCCTCATCGCGAAGGGCGGACAGATCGTGAAGATCTCCGCCGGCTGCGACACCAGCGGCATGATCGCCGAGCGCCTCAGCGAAGCCACCGCCAAGCTCACCGGCACCGACAAGGTGGAAGTGAAGTCCAAGGTGGACGCGGCCAAGCCCGCCGTTGCCAAGCCGGCCAGCGCCGCACCGGTCGCGAAGTAATTCTCCAACTCAATTCCGTTTGAAAGGCCGCCTTCGCAGGCGGCCTTTCGCTTTCAAGTAGCTCGACATTCCAATGTCGAGAGCCACGCCTGACCTGCGCCCGAACACTCGACATTGGAATGTCGAGCTACTCGCCTCTGGCAGACTGGCTCGCTGCGGACTACTCTTGCCGCGTGAGCACGCCGCAACCAACAGAGCAGCCTGTGGATATCTGGGTCGCGGAGTTTCTCACCCATCTCGCCACGGATCGCGGCGCATCCGAATACACGCATCGCAACTACTCGGACGCGCTCGCGGAGTTCCGCCGCTGGCACGAGGCAGAGCGACAATCGCAGCCCGCGTGGGCAAGCCTTCAGCGCGACGACTTCCGCGCCTTCCTCCGCCACCTCAGCCGGCGCGAACTTAGCCGCGCCACGATTCACCTCACCTTCAGCGCGCTGCGCACCTTCTACAAATTCCTCATCCGCCGCGGCCACGTCGTTGCATCGCCCATCCGCAACCTCACGATGCCCAAGCCCGAACGCCGGCTGCCCAAGTTCGTCACCGTCGCTCAGGCGAAGGCGCTCCTCGAAACCCCGCTCCGCGAGTTCGAGCGCGAGTGTCAGACGAGCGAACACCCCGTCGCCAAATCCGACTTCCTCCGCGACGCCGCGATTCTGGAGACGATTTACTCCTGCGGCCTGCGCATCAGCGAAGTCTGCGGCCTGCGCGTCGAAGACTTGAACCAGACCGACCGCATTCTCCAGGTGCGCGGCAAGGGCCGGAAGGAACGGCAGATTCCCATCGGCGTGCCGGCCTTGCGCGCGATCCTCGCCTACTGGCAGGCGCTGCCCCACGCGCCGGCAGCGGACGCACCCGTGTTCCTCGCCGACGCGGACGGTGTGGAACCCATCCGCCCCACGCAAGTCCAGCAGCGGCTCAAGCGTTACCTCCTCGCCGCCGGCCTCGACGCCAGCCTTACGCCGCACAAGCTCCGGCACAGCTTTGCCACGCACCTGCTCGACAACGGCGCGGACCTCCGCAGCGTGCAGGAGCTGCTGGGCCACAAGAACCTCGTCACCACGCAGGTCTATACGCACGTCACGACCGAGCGCTTGAAACAAGCCTACGCCGCCGCTCACCCGCGCGCCTGACACCGCCATGAAACCCACCGCTCAACTTTTCCTGCTCACCGCCCTGCTGGCCTTGCTCGCGACCGCCTGCACCACGCCGCCGAAGCTTGACTGGGATGCCCGCGTGGGCAGCTACACATTCGACGCCGCCGTCAAGGACATGGGGCCGCCGGAGAAGAGCGCGCCGCTCACCGACGGCACGCGGGTGGCGGACTGGCTCGTGGCACGCGGCCGGAGCAATCCCATCTATCACTCCTTCCCCGACGGACGCGTCGTCCGCACCGAGGGCGTGCGCGACCCCGACCGCCTGCTGCGCCTCACCTTTGCGCCGGACGGCAAACTGAAGGCATGGAAGCGCGTGTGGCGATGACGCTCGATGTCCCCCCGCCGATAGTGCCCCGGCACACGTTTTACACCAACTCACGCAGCGGCTCGCAGCCGGGGTCAACCAAGTGCTGCGGGCGGCCCGTCAGGTCGCTCACCATGTCGTTGTGCGGGTCGAGGCCGAGCTGCTGGTAGAGTGTCGCGAACACGTCGCCGAACTTCACCGGCCGGTCAATGCATTCCCCCGCGTCGCGGCTGGTCGCCCCGATGACCTGCCCGTGCCGCATTCCCCCGCCGGCAAGCAGCGCAAAGGACACGTTCGGCCAGTGATCGCGGCCGGCGTTGGTATTGATCTTGGGCGTGCGGCCAAACTCGCCCCAGACCACGACGCTCACGTCGCGGTCCATGCCGCGCGCGTGCAGGTCCTCGATGAGCGCGGAGAGGCCCTTGTCGAGCAGCGGGAATTCCTCGCGCGCCTGGCCGAAGTTGTTCCCGTGCCAGTCCCAGCGGCTGAACGCGATGGTCACGCAGCGCACGCCCGCCTCGACGAGCCGCCGCGCCATGAGAAAGTCGTCCAACAGGCGATGGGAGCCATCGTCCTTCAAGTTCGGAAAGCCGCGCCCGTAGCGGTCGCGGAGCTTCTGGTCTTCCTTGCTCAGGTCCAGCGCCTCGGCGAGGCGGCTGGAGGTCAGCATCGCGAAGGCCTGCTGGTGGAACGCGTCGAGGCCCTCCACCAAGCCGCTGTTGTCCACGTCGCGGCGGAAGTGATCAAAGGCGGTGAGCAGCGCGCGGCGGTCATCCAGGCGGCTGGCCGAGACGCCGTTCAGGACCATGTCCTCCTTGCCCTCCTTGTTCGGCTTGAACGCGGAGTGCGCGGGTCCCAGGAAGCCCGCCGGGCCGGGGTCGCCCCACGGGCGGTGCCCCGTGTTCGGCGCGAGACCGACGAAGGCCGGCATGCCGGGCACGGTGTTGCCTTGGACCTTGGAGAGCACCGCGCCGAGGGAGGGCCAGCCGCCGGCCGGCTGGTTGCGGGGCGCGCGTCCGGTCTGGCATTGAAAGGCGTCGTGCCCGCCCGCCGCGCCGACCATCGAGCGGATGATGGTGTATTTGTCCGCGCACTGGGCGAGGCGCGGGAACAGCTCGCAAACCTCCATGCCGGGGACGTTGGTCTTGATGGGCTTGAACTCGCCCCGCACTTCCCGCGGCGCGTCCGGCTTCAGGTCGAACATGTCCTGATGCGGCGGCCCGCCCGCGAGGAAGATGTTGATGACGGCCTTGTGCGACTTGCGGATGCCGGCCCTGGCCTCGGCTTCGAGGAGTTGTGGCAGGGCCAGCCCGCCCAGGCCCAGCGCGCCGAGGCGGAGGAAGTTGCGCCGGGAAACGCCGTCACAGAAACGGCCTTGGGCGGGTCCGAGGATGGTCAGCATAACGGTGCCGTGAACTAGGTGACTGTCTTGAACCCTGACGGGACGCCTGCGGACGGCATTCATGCCACCCGCGTTTGAGTGGGCGCAAGCTGGCTTTGACTCAGCCCCAAGGTTGGCGACATGGCGGCCTGCGGCGCACAGCCCGACCGGCTCAACCGGCGTTTCACCCGCCATCAACTCGTCCTTATCCCCTCCGGCTAAATGGCGCTCAGTTCACCCGCACCAGCTCATACTTGCGGGGCTGGGGCTTGGCGGCCTGGTAGATGCGCGCGTCGAATTCGTCCACGGCGGCGTTGAGCTTGGCGACGCCGGTCTTGAAGTCATTGGCGAACCATTTCTCGAACTCGGCCTTCTTGGTGTCGAGGGTCGGATCCTTCTTCGCGGCAAGCTGGGCGAGCTGGCTGCGCTTGCCCTTGAGCGAACCCCACAGGTTGCGCAGCGGGCGCGTGGCGGTGTCGTTCTTCTCCTTGTTGAGCAGCGCGACCTTGAGGGCCTGCTGGTATTGCGGTGTCTTGTCGTTCTCCTGCAACTCGACCTTGAAGCCGAGCACGGCGTCGGTCCAGGCGCCCACGCTCTGGCCGTCAATCTTCAGCTCGTATTTGCCCGGCTTGAGGCCGCGCGCGGCGAAGACCTCGCCACTGTTGCGGTGGCCGGCGGCGGTGAGTTTGTAGCCCAGCGCGGCCTCGGGCGGCAGCACCCAAGGAAGGGCGTTGCCCGTGAAGGTGAAGGCGATGCGCGCGTCGGTGGCGGAGAAGTCTGTGATCTTGCCGTTGCCGGCGGTCGCGGCGGGCTTGCCGTCCTTCGGGGCGATGGTGATGTTCGAGACTTGGGACTTCGGGCAGATGTCGTTGATGACCGCCTGCGCCATGACGACCTGGCCGGGCGCGTCGGGATGCACGGCGTCCTTGATGAGGGTGAAGGCGGGGTCTTTCTTGCGCTCCGCCAGCGTGAGGTGGTTGAGCGGGGAATACATGTCCACGAAGCCGAGGCCGCGCACCTGCGCCTGCTCCGCGAGCCACGCGCCATAGAGCGCAAGCACGCCGTTATAGTAAGTGTCGCGCGGCTCGCCGCTCTTGCCACGGAGACGCGCGGCGCGGGCGTCGTGCATGGTCGGCGTCATCGGGATGGCCGTCGCGCCGAGCTTGGCGAGCTGGTCAAGCAGCGTGGTCATGTCCTTCTGGTAGGTGTCGAAGATGGCCTTGTCGAAGTCGCGGTAGGAGCCGTCGTTCATGCCCAGCAGGATGGTGACATACTTGGGCTTGAAGCTGGCGACATCCTCGTCGAAGCGGGCGAGGGCGCTGGACGCGCGGTCGCCGCCGACGCCGGCGTTGTGGAAGCGGAGCTTCTTGTTCGGGAAGCGCGTGTAGAAGTAGTCCTCGACGTATTGGGTGTAGAGGCACTGGTGCGTGATGCTGTCGCCGAGGAAGACGACGGTGTCGCCGTCCTTGAGGTCCATCGTGGTGACGACCTTCTTGAACGCGGGCGGCGCGGCGGGCGCGGCGGGCGGATTTTGGGCGAAGGCGTTGGCGGCAACCAACAAGGCGGAGAGACCGGCAAGCAGGAACGATTTCATGGCTCGATCATGGAGATAATGCGGCCCAAAGGAAAGGATTCGTTGTGTCAGTGGCGGAAGCGAACCGGACGGCGCCCTCCGCCCCGAGTCGTTGCGCCCGGCCGCCCACAGCCGCCCTGCGCGGGAAAACGATCATTCACTTCAACTCCCACACCCGGACCTCGTCGAGATGAACCTCGTCGGTGTCCTTGCCGCCGGTGCGGAAGACGAGGCCGGGCTTCTTGACGTGGAAGTCCTTGCTCGTGGCGCGAAGCGGCTCCATCCCGGCAATCTGCGCCAGCACGTCGTCGCCCTTTACTTCGAGGAGCAGTTCATACCAGCGGCCCTTTTCAAACGTGGCCACGCGCTTGGCGAGCGCCTTGTTGGTGGACTTGGGGTCGGACTTGTCGTTGTGTTCGGTGATGCTCAGGCCGGCGGGTGTGATGATGAGGGAAAACAGGTGGCCCTGCTTCTTCAGCTCGCCGGGCGCTGGGTCAAAGCCGACGTGAAACATCTTCGCGCCCTCGAAGCGGAACTTCACGCCGATCGCGGCGTCCTGGATGGGCAGCGGGCGGCGGAAGGCGGCAGCGTGCTTGTCGGCGGCGACTTCGCTGGCCTTGAGGACGCCCTCGGCGACGGTGAGTTTGCCCGCGTTGCGGTTCCAGTTCTTGGGCAACTCCTTGCCGTCGAACTTCTCCTCCATGAGCAAGGCACCCTGCTTGCCGAGCTTGGGTTCGAGTTCGGCGGCGGGAGAGCTGAACGCGGCGAACGCAGAAACGAACACGAGCAGGAGGGTGGCGGTTTTCATAACGTGGTGAAGCGGACGGGGACCGACGGGGAGTGGTTACGCGTTCCCTGAGTCCAGAGCGAGTGCCGGCGACTTGCAGTCGCCGCGTTGCGGGTTGGCTGCCCTGTGCCGCTGCTTCAAAGGCGCCCCTGCGGACGGCGACTGCAAGTCACCGGCACGGGTTTCAATCAAATGACCGTGCCGTGCGGAATGACGCCGTTCTTGGGGATGATGACGATGCCGTCGCGGATGACATAGCCGTTGCCATCGAAATTCTCCGGCTTGCCGGCGGGGGAGATGACGCAGTTGTCACCGATGCGCGCGTTCTTGTCCAAGATGGTGTTCTCGATGCGGCAGTGCTGGCCGATGCCCATGCGGGGGCGTCCGGCGTTGAGGTTCTCATGGAGGCTGGCCTGTGACTCGTAGTAGTCCGCGCCCATCATTATCACTCGATGGAGGTTGGTGCCGATGCCCACGAAGCTGCGGAGGCCGACGACGGAGTGGCTGATGTGCGCGTGGCTGATGATGCAGCCGTCGGCGACGAGCGCGTGGTCAATGCTCGCGCCGTTGATCTTGCTGCCGGGCAGGAAGCGCGGGCGCGTGTAGATCGGCGCGCTCATGTCGAAGAAGTTGAACTTGGGCAACTCCTCGGCGGAGTCGAGGTTCGCCTCGAAGAAGCTCTTGATCGTTCCGATGTCCTCCCAGTAGCCCTGATAGACGTAGCTGAAGACGCGGTGGCTGGTGATGGCCCCGGGAATGATGTGCTTGCCGAAGTCGGTGAAGTCGTTGTCCAGCAGCTTGACCATGACGGAGCGGTTGAAGACGTAGATGCCCATCGAGGCGAGGTAGAACTCGTCGTTGCCCTCGATGTCCAGCGCGTCGTAGGACTCGCGCGGGATTTTGAGCGAGTCGAGGATGGCGGGATCCTTGGGCTTCTCGACGAAGTTCGAGATGCGGCGGTCCTCGCCAATCTGAAGGATGCCGAGGGATTGCGCGCTGTCGCGGGTGACGGGGATGGTGGCAATGGTGAGGTCAGCCTTGGTCTCCGCGTGCTGCGCGATGATGCGGCGGAAATCCATCCGGTAGAGCTGGTCGCCGCTGAGAATGAGGCAGTATTCCCAGTCGTGGTTGAGCAGGTGGACGAGGTTTTTGCGCACGGCGTCGGCGGTGCCCTGATACCACGAGGTGCTGTGCATGGTCTGCTCGGCGGCGAGCAGTTCCACGAAGCCGCCGCTGAAGTGGTCGAACTTGTAGCTCTGGCTGATGTGGCGGTGGAGCGAGGCGGTGTTGAACTGCGTGAGCAGATACACGCGGCGGTAGCCGGAGTTGATGCAGTTCGAGATGGGGATGTCCACGATGCGGTATTTGCCCGCGAGCGGGACGGCCGGCTTGGAACGGTCCTGCGTGAGCGGCCAGAGCCGGGTGCCCTGCCCGCCGCCCATGACGACGGCGAGGACATTGGGAACGTGGGGAGCCATGCGACGCGGTGCGGCCATAAATAAATCCTTACTTGCGGTTCGGTTGAGCGAACCTTTAACCTTTTTTTCAGCGTAAGCGCAAGCAACAACCCAAATTTCCCCAATCACCAGCCATGTGCGGCATCATCGGATACATCGGGAAACAGCAGGCCACCCCCATCCTCATCGAGGGGCTTCGCCGGCTCGAATATCGAGGCTACGACTCCGCCGGTGTGGCCGTCCTGCAAAACCGCGAGCTGGGCACGCGCAAGAAGAAGGGCAAGATTGACGAGGGGCTGGCGAAGCTCGTGCAGGCCAATCCCATCTACGGCCAGGTCGGCATGGGCCACACGCGTTGGGCCACGCACGGCCCGCCGACGGACGAAAACTCCCACCCGCACCTCGACCAGTCGGGAAAAATCGCCATCGTCCACAACGGCGTCATCGAGAACTTCGACACGTTGAAGGAGCGTTTCCTCAAGGGTGGTGACACTTTCAAATCCGCCACTGACACCGAAGTCCTCGCGCATCTCATCGGCCACCACTACGCGCGGCTCACCGAAGCGGGGAAGGCAACCTGGAACGGAGAGGGCACGCACCCGCTCGCGCAGGCCGTGATGAACGCGTTGCGCGAAGTCATCGGCACCTACGGCATCGGCGTCATCTGCACGGACCACCCCGGCGTGATGGTCGGCGCGCGGCGCGGCAGCCCGCTCATCGTGGGCGTCGGCGAGGGCGAGCACTTCCTCGCCAGTGACGCCAGTGCCATCGTCAGCCACACCCGCACGGTCATCTACCTTAAGGACTACGATGTCGTCACGCTGTTCCCCGACCAGTTCAAGATGGACTCGCTCGGCAACGAGGTTGCTTCGTTCCAGCTTTCGAAAATCGAGTTCGACGCCGACGCCGCCGAGCGTGGGACGTTCGCGCACTACATGCTCAAGGAAATCTTCGAGCAGCCCAAGACCGTGCAGAACGCCATCCGTGGCCGCCTCGATGCCGAGGACGGCACCGCGAAATTCGGTGGCCTGAACATGACCACCGCCGAACTGCGCGCCGTGGACCAGATCGTCATCACCGCCTGCGGCACGAGCTGGCACGCCGCCCTCGTGGGCGAGTATCTCATCGAGGAGTTCGCGCACATCCCGGTCGAGATCGAATACGCCTCCGAGTTCCGCTACCGCAACGCGCCCATCGAGAAGAACACCCTCTGCCTCGTCATCACCCAGTCCGGCGAAACCGCCGACACGCTCGCCGGCCTGCGCGAGTCCAAGCGTCGCGGCCACAAGGTCCTCTCCATCTGCAACGTCGTCGGCAGCACCATCGCGCGCGAGGCGGACGGCGGCATCTACCTGCACGCTGGTCCGGAGATTGGCGTCGCCTCCACGAAGGCCTTCGTCAGCCAGGTCAGCGTGCTGACCATGTTCGCCTTGATGATGGGCCGCATTCGGATGCTCTCCAACCGGCGCGGCACCCAGATCATCAAAGCCCTCGAAGCCATCCCCGACCAGATTCAGCGCATCCTCGACCAGAACGAGGAGATCAAGCGTATCGCCCTCAAGTATGCGCACGCCGAAGACTTCTTCTTCCTGGGCCGCCAATACAACTTCCCCGTCGCCCTCGAAGGCGCGCTCAAGCTCAAGGAGATTTCTTACATCCACGCCGAGGGCTACCCCGCCGCCGAAATGAAGCACGGCCCCATCGCGATGATTGATGAGAAGACCCCGACCGTCTTCATCGCCCCGACCGACGCGCTCTACGAGAAGACCTTCAGCAACTTGGAGGAAATCAAGGCGCGCAAAGGCCCCATCATCGCGCTCGCCACCGAAGGCAACGAGCGCATCAAGGAAAAAGTCGAAGACGTCATCTACCTTCCGGCGACTTGGGAACCGCTGCACCCGCTCCTGGCGGTCATCCCGCTGCAACTCCTCAGCTACCACATCGCCGTCGCGCGCGGCTGCGACGTTGACAAGCCCCGCAACCTCGCCAAGAGCGTGACGGTGGAGTAGCGTGTCCGCCTGAACCGGCATCGTTTACACCACAGCCCGAGGCTGATATTTAATCTCCATGATTCAGCCGGAAGAACTGGTTGGCGGCGAGTGGGCCGAGTGGTATCGGCTCACCCCAGTCCAACGCTGGCTGGAGAGCGAGCGGGTCTGGCAGATCTATCTCGCGCTCGGAGGCTCGCTTGATCCCGAACCCGATACGCAAAGTCCTTTCTTCGATGCGCGCGCATCGCGTCCGCGCCCTGCTCATGGGCGGACAAGCGTGCGTGTTTTACGGCGCGGCCGAGTTTAGCCGCGACACGGATTTCGCCATCCTGGCCGACGCGGCGAACCTCGCGCGGCTGCGCAAGGCGCTCGCCGACCTGCGGGCCGAGTCCATCGCCGTGCCGCCCTTCGCCCTGAAATACCTCCGGCGCGGGCACGCCGTTCACTTTCGGTGCCAGCATCCCGATGCGCTGCGAATGCGGGTGGACGTGATGTCCAAAATGCGCGGGGTTGATCCCTTCGACAAACTCTGGCGGCGCCGGACGACGCTGGAACTTTCCGGCGGCGAAAAATGCGACCTGCTTTCCCTGCCCGACTTGGTGCAGGCCAAGAAAACCCAGCGCGACAAGGACTGGCCGATGATCCGGCGCCTGCTCGAGGCCCATTTTTTCACGCACTGGAGGAACCCGTCAGCCGCGCGGCTCCGCTTCTGGTTTCAACAGCTCCGCACCCCGGAGCTGCTCCGGGAACTCGCCAGCCGTCATCCGGCTGTTTGCCGCCGGCTGGTCAGGCAACGCCCCCTGCTCGCGCACGCGCAAACCGGGAGCGCGGGCGGATTGGAGCAGGCGTTGCTGGCCGAAGAAATGGACGAACGCCAGCGGGACAAAGCCTACTGGCTGCCCTTGCGCGGGGAGTTGGAAAAGCTCCGTCACAACCGCAGGGATGGTCGCGGACCCAATAAAGCAGTTGAACTGCCGGCTAACCCGGCTACGCCAGCAGCTCTCGCACGATCTCGCCACTCACGTCGGTGAGGCGGTAGTCGCGGCCGGTGTTGCGATAGGTGAGCTGCTCGTGGTTCAGGCCAAGTTGGTGGAGAATCGTCGCGTGCAGGTCGGGGACGGAGACGGGCTTCTCCACCGCGCTGTAGCCAAACTCGTCCGTCGCGCCGTGGATCATGCCACCGCGAATGCCGCCGCCGGCCATCCACATCGTGAAGCCTTTGGGGTGATGGTCGCGGCCCTTGCCATTTTCAGCGACCGGTGAACGCCCGAACTCGCCGCCCCAGATGACGAGGGTCGTATCCAGCAGGCCCGTGGCCTTCAAGTCATTCAGCAGCGCGGCGATGGGCTGGTCCGTCTCCGCGCAGTGGAGGTCGTGGTTCTTCTTCAGATCGTCGTGCGCGTCCCACGCCTTCGGACCTTCGTTGCCGCCGCTATAGAGCTGCACGAAACGCACGCCGCGCTCGACGAGCCGGCGGGCCAGCAGGCAGTTGCGCCCGAAGTGCTGCGTGACCGGACGGTCGAGGCCGTAGAGCTTGCGGATGGATTCCGGCTCGCGTGCGACATCCACGCACTCGGCGGCGCTCATCTGCATGCGGAACGCCAGCTCATAGCTCGCGATCCGCGCGGCGAGGCTGGACTCGGCGGGGTTCGCGGCGGCGTATTCCTCGTTCCACTGGCGGAGCAGGTCGAGGCGTGCGCGCTGCTGGCTGGCGGAAACGTTCTTCGGCGGCGTGAGGTAGGCGATGGGGTCGCCGCTCGAACGGAACGGCACGCCTTGAAACGCGGCGGGCATGAAACCGTTCGACCAGTTCAACGCCCCGTTCACTGGCGCGCCCTGGTGGTCGAGCAGCACCACGTAGGCGGGGAGATTCTCGCTTTCGGAGCCGAGTCCGTAAGTCACCCACGAGCCCATGCTCGGACGGCCCGGCAACACAAAGCCGCTGTTCATCTGGAAGAGCGCGGGGCCGTGGTTGTTGCTCTCTGTGTGCATCGAGCGGATGACGCACAAGTCGTCCGCCTGGCGCGCGAGGTGCGGATACGTCTCCGCAATGTCAATGCCCGCCGCGCCGTGCTTGGCGAACTGGAAGTAGCTCTTCATCGCCACGTTCTGGGTCTTGCGGCCCATGAACGCGTCCTCGGGCTTCCAGACGGGAATCGCCTTGCCGTGCCACTTCTCCAGCTCGGGCTTGGGGTCGAACAAGTCCACATGGCTCGGCCCGCCATACATGAAGAGGAAGATGACGGACTTGGCGCGCGGGGCGAAGTGCGGCGGGTGCGCGGACAGCGGGTTCGTAGAAGCCGGCGCGGCCAGCGCGCCATCCGCGTGCAACAGCGAGTTCAGCGCCAGCGCGCCGAAGCCGCCGCCGCCCAACTGAAGCATTCGTCTGCGGGTCAGGTTCATTCGATGGTGATGAACTCGCTGCTGTTGAAGAGCACATGCGCGAGGTCCGTGAGCGCGCGCTGGCGGGGCGCTTCCTTCGCTCCGGCCTCTTTCTCGTAGACCGACTCGCGGGCGGTGACAAACCCCGTTGCTTGACGCAGCCGTTCCGCTGTTGGCACGCGGGCGAGTGCGAGCTGATGCATTCGCTCAATCGCCTTGGACAAATCCCCGCCCACGTCCGTTGCAGCGCGCTGCGCGAGAAAACCCGCGTGGTCCTCGACGAACTCATCGTTCATCAGCACCAGCGCCTGGGTGGGCACCACGCTCTTGGTGCGTTCGGCGCAACTGTCCGTGGTCGTGGGCGCGTCGAAGAGTTCCATCATCGGCATGAGCAACTGGCGCTTCACGTAGATATAGACGCTGCGTCGCCACTGCGCCGGCCCCTCGGTGGTGAGCGTGGGCCACTTGTTGCGCTGACTGGCCGTGAGCAGGTCGGCCCGGATGCGCGGCTTGATGCCCGGCCCGCCGAGCTGCGGGTTCAGCTTCCCGCTGACGGAGAGGATGCTGTCGCGCAATGACTCGGCGGAGAGGCGCTGGAGGTTCGCACGCCAGAGGAGGGTGTTGTCGGGGTCGAGGACGGCGGCCCGAGAGTGTTCAGTATTCAGTGTCCAGTGTTCAGTAGGGCGCTCGGCAGCCGGGCGCGTCCCTGACTGAACACTGACCACTGCATACTGATTACTTCCCCCCACCTCCTGCCCATACGTGGCCGACATCAGAATCAGTTTGTGCAACGGCTTCCACCTTCCGCCCTCCGCGACCAGCCGGGCTGCGAGGAAATCGAGCAGCTCCGGGTGCGTGGGCCGCGTGCCGTTGAAGCCAAAGTTGCTCGCCGTCGCGACCAGCCCTTGCCCGAAGTGATGCTGCCAGATGCGGTTCGCCAGCACGCGCCACGTCAGCGGGTTGTCCGGCGCGGCAATCCATTCTGCGAGCGTGCGGCGGCGGCCCGAGGACTTCGCGTCCGCCGCTGGCTCCGGGAAGCGAAGCGGGTTCGACACGAGCACCAGCGGCGCGGCGGGCGGGACTTCCGGCCCCTTGTTTTGCAGGCTGCCGCGACGAAGCAAATAGGTCGGCGGCACTGTTGCCTTTGTCTCGATGAGCGCCTGCAACTTCACCAACTCCTTCGCCTTGTCCTTCTCGTCGCTCTCCTTCGGCACGCCCTTCTTTACCGTGCCATTGAAGACCGCGAGCAGGCTGTAGTAATCCGCGCTCGTGACCGGGTCATACTTGTGGTCGTGGCAGCGAGCGCAGCCCACCGTGAGGCCGAGGAAGACCGTCGAGGTGGTGGAGATCACGTCATCCAGCTCGTCGAGGCGATACTGCTCCTTGTTGTTGCCCATGTTGTCGTCGTTGGTCGGGCCGTTGCGGCAGAAGCCGGTGGCCACGAGCGTTTCCTCGCTTGCGCCCGGCACCTCGTCGCCCGCGAGTTGCTCGGCGATGAACCGCGCGTAGGGCTTGTCCTCGTTGAAGCTGCGGATGACGTAATCGCGGTATCGCCACGCGTGCGGCCGGTCCAGATCGTTGTGGAAGCCGCTGCTGTCCGCGTAGCGCGCCAGGTCCAGCCAGTGCCGCCCCCAGCGCTCGCCGTAGTGCGGGCTGGCGAGCAGTCGGTCCACGACGCGCTCCCAAGCCTGCGGCGAAGTATCACGCACGAACGCCTCGACCTCCTCCGGCGTCGGTGGCAAGCCGATGAGGTCAAACGTCACTCGGCGAATCAACGTGCGCCGGTCTGCTTCCGGTGACGGTTTCAGTCCTTTCGCTTCCAGCGCCGCGAGAATGAACCGGTCCACGTCGTTCCGCGACCACGTCGCGTCCTTCACCGTTGGAAGTTGGACCGCGCGCACTGGTTGAAAGGCCCAATGCTTGCGCCCCGCTTCGAGCGAAGGCGTCGCGGCGAAGCCAGACGTGATGCCAACGGCAAGGCAAACCACCGCGAGCCTCAGGATGGAACGAAGTGCGTTCAATAGTCTGTGTCAATGCTGGCGGCAATGACGGGCGGACGCAACGCCCACATCAGACCATGTCCAACCCCTTCAACGGCCCGGTGCCGGAGCTGAACTTCTCCGCCTCGATGCCCATGCGCTGGAGCATGGAGACGTAGAGGTTGCAGAGCGGCGGCGGGGACTTCGGGTCGAAGGCGAGGTGCTGGCCGTGCTTGAAGCCGCCGCCTGCGAGGAGAACGGGGAGGTTGCGCGTGGAGTGGTTGCTCGCGTTGCCGAGGTTGCTGCTGAAGAAAACCATGGTCCGGTTCAGAAGGCTTTCGCCCTGTTCCTCGCTCTGCTTCAGCTTCGTGAGCAGTTCGACGAGCGTCTTCATCTTCTCGACTTCCAGTGTCTTGAGCTGCGCGAGCTTCACCGGGTCTTGGCCGTGGTGCGAGAGGTCGTGGTGGCCCTGCGAGACACCTGGAATCGGCGGCACGAGGCTGGTGCCGAGGAGGAGCATCGAGATGAGCCGCGTGGAGTCGGTCTGCAACGCGAGGTGGATGAGGTCGAACATGCTCCGGTTTTTGCCGATGAGGTCGGCGGAGTTCATGACGTTCTGCGGCGGTTTCGCCTCCACCTTCGGCTTGGGCTTCTTGGACCACTCCTCGTTCGTGACCATGCGCTGCTCCAGCTCGCGGACGCTGGTGAAATACTCGTCCATCTTCTCGCGGTCGCGCGTGCCGAGCGACGGCTGCAAGCGCCGGGCCTGCTCGCGCACGGTGTCGAGGATGCTCTGGCCGTCGCGCAACCGCCGCGCCTGCGCCTGCACCTCGTCGGGCCGGCCTTCGAGGAAGAGGCGGGCGAAGACATTCGCCGGATACAAGTCCGGCGGCACGAGCGCGCCGCTGCGCGTCCACGAAAGCCCAAAGCCCTCCGCCGAGAGCGACAGGCTGGGAAAACGCGTCTGCCCGCCGATGCGCTCGGCGGCGAACTGGTCCACGGAAATGCTGTTGCGGAAGCCCGCGCGAATCTCCGGATGCGGTGCGCCGGTGAGGAAACTGAAGATGGAATCGTGGCTCGACCCGACCTCGGGATGCGCGAGGCCGGACATCACGGTGAAGTCGTTGCGGAAATCCTTGAGCACCTCCAGATACGGCGAGAGCGCGTAATCGCGGCCCGCCTCAGTCGGAAAGAAGTTCGCGGGATGCACCCCTAGCGGCGTGCAAATGAAGAGCATCCGGCGAATCGGTGCAGACTTGCCGGCAGCGAAGGCGCGCGGCTGGAGCGATTCCAGCATCGGCAACGCGAGCGAGACGCCGGCGGCGCGAAGGAAGGTGCGGCGGGTGAGCGCGTTCACGTCCTGCCTGGTTGAGACTCTTGAAACCGGTGCATACACAGGGATGGACGCCGCCGCCGACAGTTCCATTGCGACGGATCGGCGCTCCGATGAACACCGTAGTTTTCAAATCAACCGGCTCCTGCTACGACAAGGGCGCATGACGCACGCGCAAACGTATCTCGACCAGGTCCGGCAGATCGCCGCCGCGCTGGACGCGGCCCAGATTGACCGGTTGGCGCTCGAACTCGCGGCCCTGCGCGAGCGCGGCGGACGGCTCTTCCTCCTCGGCGTCGGCGGCAGCGCGGCCAACTGCAGCCATGCGGTGAATGATTTCCGCAAGCTCGGCGGCATCGAAGCCTACAGCCCGTGCGACAACGTGGCCGAGCTGACCGCGCGCACGAACGACGAGGGCTGGCCCACGGTCTTCGAGGGCTGGCTCAAGGTCAGCCGCGCCAACGAGCGCGACGCGATCATGATTTTCTCAGTCGGCGGCGGGGACGCGGTGCGCAACGTCAGCCCGAACCTCGTCCGCGCGGTGGACGAGGCGAAGAAGCGCGGGCTGAAGGTGTTCGGTATCGTGGGCCGCGACGGCGGCTACACGAAGAAGGCGGGCGATGTCGTGGTGGTGGTGCCGACGGTGGACGCGAACGCAATCACACCGCACGCGGAGGCGTTTCAGGCAGTGATCTGGCATTGCCTGGTCACGCACCCGGCGGTGCTGATGCAGGCCAACAAGTGGGAAGGCCTCGAAGCCAAAAAAGCCTGAGCTGGCTGATTTAACCACGAATGGACACGAAGAGACACGAATGGGGAGGAAGTCAGCCCGTGCATTTTCCCGGAGCGCGCTCCGGGGCCGGCGATGGTAGGGCGGGGTGTCCTCACCCCGCCGCGAGGACCCGCACGCCACAAGATTTCGGCGGCGCGCTGAGGACAGCGCGCCCTACCATCGCTGGTGCAGGCGCAGCCTCCAGAGTTTTCAGCGTTCGTGTTCCTTCGTGTCCATTCGTGGTTTCCGCCCTTTCCCCCGCTGAGTGATGCGTGCCGTCTTTCTCGACCGCGACGGCGTGCTGACGCGGTCGGAGACGCGCGACGGCAAGCCTTTCGCCCCGCGCCGGCTGGAGGATTTGGAGTTGCTGCCCGGCGTGATCGAGGCGACGCGCGAGCTGAAGTCCGCAGGCTGGCGGCTGGTCGTGGTGACGAACCAGCCCGACGTGGCGACGGGGAAGCTCGACCGAGCCGTGCTCGACGCCATGCACGAGCGTCTGCGCCGCGAGCTGCCGCTGGACGACATCCGCGTCTGCCGCCATGTGGATGCCGACGCTTGCGATTGCCGCAAGCCCAAGCCGGGCCTGCTCACCAACGCCGCGCGCGAACTGGGCTTGTCCCTCGCCGAGTCGTTCATGGTCGGCGACCGCTGGCGGGATGTGTCGGCGGGCAAGGCCGCCGGTTGCCGGACGATTTTCGTGGATTACGGCTATGCCGAGGTGCTGCGCGACGCGCCGGACTTCACCGTCAGGAATTTACCCGAGGCAGTGCGGATTATCCTCGGCCAGTGAATCGCGCTATCGTCCGCCCGGAAACAACTATGAAGCAAACCAGCGAACTCAAAGTGAAGGTCTTCGCCGATGGCGCGGACCTCAAAGGCATTGCGACCCTGGCGGCGAACCCGCTCATCAAGGGCTTCACCACCAACCCGACGCTGATGCGCAAAGCTGGCGTGACGGACTACAAGGCCTTCTCGCACGAGGTGCTCAAGATCATCGGCAACGCGCCGGTGTCCTTCGAGGTGTTCTCGGACGACTTCGCCGAGATGGAGCAGCAGGCGCGCGAGATCGCGTCGTGGGGCGCGAATGTTTATGTGAAGATTCCCGTGACGAACACGAAGCGCGAGTTCGCCGGGCCGCTCATCCGCCGCCTCGCGCAGGCCGGCGTGCAGCTCAACGTCACCGCGCTCATGACCAACGACCAGGTGCGCGACGTGGTCGCGTGCCTCTCGCCCAACGTGGCGAGCTACGTCTCGGTGTTCGCCGGGCGCGTCGCGGACACGGGCCATGACCCGTTGCCGCAGATGGCCGAAGCGGTGCGCCTGCTCGCGCCGAATCCCAAGGCCGAACTCATCTGGGCCAGCCCGCGCGAGCTGCTGAACATCTTCCACGCGGACAGCATCGGCTGCCACGTGATCACGGTGACGCACGACATCCTCGGCAAGCTGAACCTCGTGGGCAAAGACCTCTCCGAATACTCGCTCGACACCGTGAAGATGTTCTACAACGACGCGCAGGCCGCCGGCTTCCGCATCGCGACGGCGTGATGAACCTCCCGCCCATCCCCCGTAGCCGCCGACGTGAGGAGGCGGATTCGGCTGGCTACGGAGTCCGCCTCCTCACGTCGGCGGCTACGGCCTGATTTTCGCTCGACAGTCCAAACTTCATTCCTACCCTCTGCCCACTTGTGAAACGTGTTCTCGTCACCGGCGGCGCCGGCTACAAAGGCTGCATCCTCGTCCCCAAGCTCCTCGCCATGGGCTGCGAGGTGGTCGTCTATGATTTGATGCTCTTTGGCTCGGCCGGGCTGACGCCGCACCCGCGGCTTACGGTCATCGAGGGCGACATCCGCGACACCAAAAAATACGCCGGGGCGCTGCGTGGCTGCGACGCCGTCATCCACATGGCGTGCATCTCGAACGACCCGAGCTTCGACCTCGACCCGTCGTTGAGCCGGACGATGAACTACGAGTGCTTCGAGCCGCTCATGCAGGCCACGGCTGCGGCGGGCACGGTCGAGCGGTTCATCAACGTCTCGTCCAGCTCCGTCTATGGCGTGAGCGATTCGCCGGAAGTCACCGAGGAGCACCCGCTTGTCCCGCTGACCGACTACAACAAATACAAGGGCCTCTGCGAACCCATCGCCTTCAAGTATCAGTCGCCGCAGATGACCGTGGTCACCTTCCGCCCGGCGACCGTCTGCGGCTACTCGCCCCGGATGCGCTTCGACCTGACGGTGAACATCCTGACCAACCACGCCTATCACAAAGGCGTCATCACCGTCTTCGGCGGCGACCAGCAGCGGCCGAACATCCACATCGAGGACGTGACGGACCTCTACGCCGAGGCGCTCACGATGCCCAAGGAGAAGCTCGCCGGGCAGACCTTCAACGCGGGCTATCAAAACCAGACCGTCAACGAGTTGGCCGAGATCACGAAGCAGATCGTCGGCGAGGAGTTCCCCGAGCGCCCGCCCATCCGCATCGAACGCACGACCACGAACGACCCGCGCTCCTACCGGATCACCTCGCGCAAGATCGAACAGGTGCTCGGCTGGCGGCCCAAGCGCACCATCGAGGACGCCGTGCGCGACCTGTGCCGCGCGTTCAAAGCCGGGAAGTTCCCGACCAACACGATCACCGACGAGGCGTTCGTGAACGTGAAGAGCGTGAAGAAGCTGGGGCTGAAGTAGCGGGATTAGGATCAAGTGAAAGTCCGACATCAAGCTCAACGCCCCTTCCGGTCCCAGTTTCTCGCCGTGAGTCTCGGTTGTCCATGCCGCATAAGTCGGAAACCAGCCTGAATGAACTCGATTTCAAACTGGATTCTGGCCGGGCTCGTGTTGTTTGTGCCCGCCAGCCGCGCGGCGACGCACCCCGGCAATGAACTGCGGCCAACGCCAGAGTTCACCAACGGGACTACCCTCACGGCGGCGAATGGCACCATCGCGGTCTGGCCGGGCTTTCCGGCGTCCGTGCTGATGGTGAACAACTCCCTGCCCGCCCCGACGATCCGGGTGCGGCGCGGTGACACTTTCTCGGCCAGCGTCAGCAACAAGCTCAATGAACCGTTGGTCTTGCACTGGCACGGCATCCTTGCGCCCTCCGCCATGGACGGGCTTCCGCAAAGTGCCGTCCCTCCGGGCCAGGGCTACCGGGTGAGTTTTCCCATCCTTAACCGGGCAGGAACCTATTTCTACCACGCGCACACTGACGGACTGACCGCCAAGCAAGTTTACCGCGGGCTGGCAGGCCTGTTCATTGTGGAGGACCCGGAGGAAGGCGCGCTCGGCCTGCCGAGAGGCTCACACGACATCCCCATGCTCATCGCCGACAAGCGGCTTAATCCCCGCCGCGAACTGACCTACAACCCAAACATGATGGACATGATGATGGGCTTCCTGGGCGACGCGGCTCTTGTGAACGGCACGCCTGATGTCTGGATGTCCGTGGACAGGTCCAGCTATCGCCTGCGCTGGGTGAATGGCTCCAACGCGCGAATATTGAAACTCGGATTCGATGACGGCCGCAGCTTTCAAGTCATCGGCACAGACGGCGGACTCCTGGCGGCACCGGTAGCCGTCACCTACCTGACCCTCGCTCCGGGCGAGCGGGCGGATGTGGTGGTGGATTTCACCCGCGATGCCGTCGGGACCGGCTTGACCCTGCGGAGCGTGCCATTCGAGCCAGGCGGGATGAGAATGGGGGGAGGCATGGGCATGATGGGAATGGGCATGGGGCCGAGCCAAGGGAGTTCGCTCGATGTGATGAGGTTTTACGTGGACAAGCCCAACACCGTCCCCGGCAAAGTGCCGAGGAAGCTGTCGAGTATTCTGGCCTACAACGAGAGCAAGGCCGCCCGCACCCGCACGTTCGACATCACCATGGAGCGCATGGCCCACTTCATCAACGGGGCGCAGTTCAAGATGGAAGTCACAAACTTCACGGTCCCTTGGAATCAGCTGGAGCGATGGGAGTTCAAGAACCGAAGCATGCTGCCCCACCCGATGCACCCGCACGGAACCCTGTTTCAAGTCCTCAGCCGGAGCACTGGGATGCTGACACCGACGGATGGCGGCTGGAAAGACACGGTGCTCGTGAACCCAAACGAAACGGTCGCCGTCCTGGTCCGCTTCGACGCCCATGCGGGACGGTTCATCAAGCACTGCCACAACTTGGAGCACGAAGATGCCGGGATGATGCTCAACTTCAACGTGGAACCTCCGGCAGCTCTACGCCGATGAAGTGACAGATTCGCGCGACACCAGCAATGTCGAAAGGAACACGATGACAGAGAAGCTTCCCGCGCTGATGGCGCTGTCACCAGGCATCGCCGCACCCGCTACGGCCGGGAGGCGCCAGTCGGACCGCGCTGACACAATCAGCCACCGGAGTGTCCGCTCGACGAAAGGCCACTGCGACACCATGCTGGGCTCCCACGGCAGGTTTTTCAATTGCGACTGAGGCCAGGCTCCGGCAGCTGCCACCTAATCCTAACCACAACCCAAATCCCAATCTTCCCCGTTCGATGCCCGCCAAACCCATCGCCGTTGTCACTGGTGGCGCCGGCTTTATCGGCAGCCACATGGTGGACTTGCTCCTCGCCGAGGGACACCGCGTCCATGTCATTGACAACCTCGTCGGCGGCCGGCTCGAAAACCTCCAGCAGCACAAGGACAACCCCGACCTCGTCGTCGAAGTCCGCGACATCCGCGACCTCGCTGCCAACGATCCACTCTTCGCAGGCGCGAGCTACGTGATCCACTTCGGCGGCATCGGCGACATCGTGCCGTCCATCGAGCGGCCGGTGGATTATCTCAGCACAAACGTCATGGGCACGATCAAGGTGCTCGAATGCGCCCGGCACGCGCAGGTGCGCAAGCTCGTCTATGCCGCGTCCTCCTCCTGCTACGGCCTGGCCGCCGTGCCCACGCGCGAGGACGCGCCCATCGCATGCGAGCATCCCTACGCGTTGAGCAAATATATGGGCGAGGAGGCCGTGCTGCACTGGAGCCGCGCCTACAAGCTGCCGGTCAACTCTATCCGCATCTTCAACGCCTACGGCACGCGCTCCAAAACTTCCGGCGCTTACGGCGCGGTCTTCGGCGTCTTCCTGGCGCAGAAGCTCGCGGGCAAGCCCTTCACCGTCGTCGGCGACGGCACGCAGCGGCGCGACTTCCTCTACGTGACCGACGTGGCGCGGGCCTTCTATCTCGCGGCGAAGTCCGATCTGGCGGGCCAGATCTGGAATCTCGGCGCGGGCAATCCGCAGCCGGTCAACCGCATCGTCGAGCTGCTCGGCGGCCCAGTGATTCACCTGCCCAAGCGCCCCGGCGAGCCGGACAGCACCTGGGCGGACATCACGAAGATCACGCGCGACCTTGGCTGGAAGCAGCTCGTGCCGTTCGAGCAGGGCGTGGCGAACCTGCTGGCAAACATCGAGTATTGGCGGCAGGCTCCGGTGTGGGATCAGGCCTCCATCGCGCAGGCGACGAAGACGTGGTTTGCGTTTCTCGGCGGGGAGAAGAAGTAGCCTTCGCCCTACTTCGCCTCGCCTTTTCCCGGCGGCCCGTTAAAGTCCGCAGCCAACGACCGACAATTTCCTTTGCATGACTCCGCCTGACAAGCAGCCCGATTACCGTCGGAAGATCATGACGCGCGAGCAACTGCGCGAGGCCATCGGCCCGCGTCCGCGTCCGCACAGCGTCATCATGTGCCACGGCACGTTCGACCTCGTGCATCCCGGCCATATCCGGCACCTGATGTATGCCAAGAGCAAGGCGGACAAGCTCATCGCCAGCCTTACGTCCGACGCACACATCAACAAGGCCAACTTCCGCCCCTTCGTCCCGCAGGAACTCCGCGCGATGAACCTCGCCGCCCTCGAATGCGTGGACTACGTGATCGTGGACGAGAACGCCACGCCCATCGAGAACCTCCAGTTCATCCAGCCGGACTTCTTCGCGAAGGGCTACGAGTATTCCTCCGAGGGCGTCCACCCGAAGACGAAGGAGGAGATCGCGACGCTCGAAAGCTACGGCGGCGAAGTGGTCTTCACTCCGGGCGACCTGATCATGTCCTCGTCGGCGATCATTGACCTGACGCCGCCGAACCTCGCGGTGGACAAGCTGCACGCACTCCTCGAATCCGAGGGCCTGGGCTTCGCGGACCTGCGAACCGCGCTCGACAAGATGCGCGGCGTGCGCGTGCATGTGATCGGCGACACCATCGTGGACGGCTACACCTATTGCACGCTCATCGGCGGCACGGCCAAGACGCCGACCTTTAGCGTGAAATATGAGCGCGCGGTGGATTTCTCCGGCGGCGCGGCGGTGGTGGCCAAGCACATGCGCGCGGCGGGCGGGGAAGTGGTCTTCTCCACCATGCTGGGCAACGACGCGCTCAAGGACTTCGTGGTGGACGATCTCAAGTCCGCCGGCATCACGGTCGAAGCGGTGGTGGACCCGACGCGGCCGACGACGCACAAAAACGCCTTCATCACCAACGGCTACCGGATGTTGAAGGTGGACAAGCTCGATAACCGCCCGATCTCCGACAAGATTCTCGAAAAGCTCAAGGCGCAGCTCGCCGCGCATCCCGTGCATGTCGCGGTCTTCAGCGATTTCCGGCACGGCCTGTTCAACAAGCACACCATCCCGCCGCTCACCGCCGCCGTGCCCGCCGGCGTGATGCGCGTGGCGGACAGCCAGGTCGCCAACCGCTGGGGCAACATCCTCGAGTTCCAGGATTTCGACCTCATCACGCCGAACGAGCGCGAGGCGCGCTTCGCCCTCGGCGACCAGGACTCCACCGTGCGCCCGCTCGCGCTGGACCTCTACAAGAAGGCGCGCTGCAAGACGCTCATCCTCAAGCTCGGCGAGCGCGGACTCATCACCTACCGCTCGCCCGATCCGAACGTGCGCTCGTTCTTCACGGTGGACAGCTTCGCCGGGAACGTCGTGGACGCGGTGGGTGCCGGCGACGCGCTGCTGGCCTATGCCACGCTGTCGCTCAAGGTCACCGGCTCGAACGTGGTCGCGAGCATCCTCGGCTCCATCGCCGCGGCCGTGGCCTGCGAACACGATGGCAACAACCCGGTGGCCCCGGACGCCGTGCTCAAGAAGCTGGCGGAGGTCGAGAAACGCGCGCGGTTCGAATGAGAATCGTCATCATCGGCCTCGGAGTGCAGGGCCGCAAACGCCGTGCGGTCGCGGGGGATCGCGTGGTGGCGGTGGTGGACCCGGTGGCTGCTGGCGTGGACTTCAAGACCATCCAGGAAGTCCCGCTCGACCGCTACGACGCCGCCTGTGTCTGCGTGCCGGACGACGCGAAGGTCCCGATTCTCCGGCATCTGGTCTCGAACGGGAAGCATGTGCTCGTGGAGAAGCCCTTGCTCGCGCCGGCCAACGAGATCCGGGAGCTGATCGCACACGCGCAGCGCACGAAGGCGGCGGCTTACACGGCTTACAATCATCGCTTCGAGCCGCACATTGCCAAGGTGAAGCAGGTCGTGGATTCCGGTGCGCTGGGCCGGGTTTATCTCACGCGCATCTTCTACGGCAACGGCACGGCGCGGGACGTGCGCAACTCCCCGTGGCGCGACCAGGGCGCGGGCGTGCTGCCCGACCTCGGCTCGCATATGCTCGACATGGCGCACTTCCTCTTTGGCGCGCGCGAGGACTTCGGCCGCGTCTGGAGCGCGAACCGCTTTGAGAACCAATCCCCTGACCATGTGATCTACGGCTTCGACGGGCCGGCGGTCTGGGAGATGGAGGCCACGCTGCTCTCATGGCGGAACACCTTCTCGCTCGATCTCTACGGCGAGCTGGGCAGCGCGCACATCCAGTGCCTGTGCAAGTGGGGCCCGAGCACGCTCACGGTGCGCAAACGTATCTTCCCCAGCGGCCGGCCGGAGGAAACGATCGAGACGCTGGAGCAGCCCGACCCGACGTGGAGGCTGGAGCATGACCACTTCCTCGCGCTCGCCCGCACCGGCGGGACGAACTGGGACAACGACCTGTGGATTGGCGCGCACCTCGATGCGCTGAAAACTCAACTTCCCCCGCCATGATTGGCTTCGTCGGCCTCTCGCATCTCGGCATCGTCCATGGCCTCGCCACGGCGGCGAAGGGGTTTGACGTGGTCGGGTTTGATCGCGATGCCGCGCTGTGCGAGCGGCTGGGGCAAGGACAGTTCCCCGTTTCCGAACCAGGGCTTGATGACCTCTTCGCCGCGCACAAGGCGAAGCTCAACTTCACGCCGGACCCCGCCGCGCTGGCGAAGTGCCGCGTCGTCTTCTACTCGCTCGACGTGCCGACCGACGCGGCGAACCGCAGCGACCTCGGCCCGCTCCGACAGTTGCTCGCGCACACGGCTCCGCAGCTCGCGCCGGACGCGACGGCGGTGATTCTCTGCCAGGTGCCGCCCGGCTTCACCCGCACGCTGGCCGCGCAAGGCCCGCGCCTGGGCGGCGCGTTGCACTATCAGGTCGAGACGCTCGTCTTCGGCAACGCCATCGCGCGCGCGCTCCAGCCCGAGCGCCACATCGTCGGCTGCGCGGACCCGCGCACCCCGCTGCCGCCGGACTACGCGCGCTGGCTGGCGGCTTTCGGCTGCCCGGTGCTCGCGATGCGCTATGAGAGCGCGGAGCTGGCGAAGATTGCCATCAACTGCTTCCTCGTCTCCTCCGTGGCCACCACGAACACGCTCGCGGAGGTTTGCGAACACATTGGCGCGGACTGGGCGGAGATCGCCCCCGCCCTGCGCCTCGACGCGCGCATCGGCCCGAAGGCGTATCTCGCGCCCGGCCTCGGCATCGCCGGCGGCAACCTGGAGCGCGACCTTGTCACGGTGAAGCGGCTCGCGGAAGGATCGCTGGCGGACACGGGCATCGTGGACGCGTGGCAGCGCAACAGCGCGCACCGGAAGGACTGGACCGCCCGCACTTTCCGCGAGGCCTGCGCACGCCGCGCCCTCCCGCTCGCGCGCGCGACCGTCGCGGTGCTGGGCCTCGCCTACAAGGAGAACACGCACTCGACGAAGAACTCGCCGTCGCTCCAGTTCGTCGCGGGCATCTCCGAATGCCGCAAGCAGGCCTACGACCCCGTCGTGCGGCTGCCGGCGGGCGCGTATCCGCAGTTCAGCCAATGCGACACCGCGCTGGATGCCTGTCGCGGCGCGCACGCGCTCGTGATTCCCACGCCGTGGCCGGAGTTTCGGAAGCTGAATTTGGCAGACATCCGCGCGGCGATGCCGGGGAACATCCTGCTGGACCCGTTCGGGGTGCTGGACGGCGAGCAGGCGGCGGCGCTGGGATTTGACTACTACCAGCTCGGCGCGTCGCCAAGGCTGGGGGCGGGCGGGGGAATGAAATGAAGCGGAACGTAAAACGTGAAGCGGAAGGTGTGCGACGCGGGGTGCGTCCGCGCACTGGCTGCGGAGCGCGGCCCTCTGGGCCGCAGCGGCTGGCAGCAGGGAATGACGTGGGAATGTCCGCGGCTCTTTCTGTCAGGCTGCCGCTGCGGCCCAGAGGGTCGCGCTCCGGGGCGGTTGGCGTTCTGCCCGGTTGCGGACTTCGAATGGGAACGCTCCGGGTCGGAGACGGGCGTGCCGCTTATGCTTACGCTTAATCAACTGCAGGGCACGCCGCCTGCGCGGGTCGTCATCATGGGCGCGGGCGGCTTTGTCGGCCGCGCGACGCTCGCGCGGCTGCGGCGCGATGGCGTGGAAATCGTGCCACTCACGCGCAAGGAAGTGGACCTGCTCGCGTCTGACGCCGCGCAGCGATTGGCCGCGCAGCTCACCAGCAGCACCACGCTCGTGCTCACCTCCGCGCTCGCGCCGGTGAAGAACCCCGCGATGCTCCTGGACAACCTGCGCATGATGCAGGCGGCCATCGAGGCAGTGAAGGCGCAGCCGGTCGCACATCTCGTCTATGTCAGTTCGGACGCGGTCTATGCGGACTCGCGCGCGCCGATGACCGAGGCCTCGCCGGCCGAGCCGGGGTCGCTGCACGGCGTGATGCACCTTGCCCGTGAAGTCATGCTCAAGTCCGAGCTGCCCGGCATCCCGCTGGCCATCGTGCGGCCGACGCTGATCTTCGGGCCGGGCGATCCGCACAACGGCTACGGGCCGAACCGCTTCCTGCGGCTGGCGCGTTCGGGCAAGGACATCGTGCTCTTTGGCGAGGGCGAGGAGCAGCGCGATCACATCTGCATCGAGGACGTGGCGGAGATTGTCCGACGCTGTGTGGTGCACCGCGCGACCGGCGTGGTGAACGCGATCAGCGGCACCGTCACAAGCTTCCGCACGGTTGCGGAGCTGGCGGCGACGCTGTTCGAGCCGCGCGTGAGGGTGACGGGTTCGCCGCGTCAGGGGCCGATGCCCCACGGCGGCTACCGGTCCTTCGATGCCTCGTTGCTGCGCCGGCTGTTTCCTGATTTTACCCCCGTGGACCTGCGCGCGGGTCTGGAGCGGATGCGCGCCACCGACTCGCGTTGACCCGCCACGCCATGCTCACGCACCACAACGCCACGCCCCGAAACCCCGCCCGCGTCGTCATCCTCGGAGCGAACGGGTTCATCGCGCGCGACCTCGCGCAGTTCCTCCCGGCACAAGGCATGGCGGTGGAGGTGATTGGTTCCGCCCGGGTGGATTTGCTTCAACCCGACACGGCCAGCCAGCTCCGCGTGCGCCTGCGCCCAGACGATGCGCTGGTGATGACTTCGGCGCTCACGCCGGAGAAGGGCAAGGACGTGCGGACCTTCATGCGGAACCTGACCATGGCCGCCAACGTGTGCGCCGCCATCGAGTCGTCGCCCTGCACGCAGATCATTTACCTCAGCTCGGACGCGGTGTTTGAAGATCAGCCGGCCCCCTTCACCGAGGCGACGCCGCGCGCGGGCATCGGCCTCTACGGCAAGATGCACGCCGCGCGCGAGGAGATGCTGCTGCACTCCGCCGCCGTGGCAAAGACGCCGCTGTGCATCGTCCGCCCGTGCGCCGTCTATGGCCCGGGCGACACACACAACAGCTATGGCCCGAACCGCTTCCTCCGCACGGCGCTCAAGGACGGGCGCATTGCGCTGTTTGGCGACGGCGAGGAACAACGCGACCACATCCACGCGCGCGACTTGTCACGGCTGATAGCCCTGTGCCTCACCCGACGCACGGAGGGCGCGCTGAACGCCGCGACCGGCCAGTCCGTTTCCTTCCTCGAAGTCGCGCAGGTCATCGCGCGGCTTTGCCCGCGTCCGGTGGAAATCATCCGCCAGCCGCGCGCCCCCGGAGCGATCATCACGCACCGGCATTTTGACGTCGCCCGGCTGCGGCGAGAGTTCCCCGACTTCCAATGCCGCCCGCTGGCGCAGGGCCTGGCGGAGATGCGGGATGAACTGGTCGCCGGCTAAACCCTTCATCATGGCCAATCCGGTTTCCGCCCCCGAACGTCCGCGCATCGGCGGCGTGGTTCTGCTGCGGGCGGATGGAGCGGCACTGCTCCAGCACCGGGACGACAAGCCGGGCCTGAGCGCGGCGGGGTTGTGGGTGTTTCCCGGCGGTCATTGCGAGCCGGACGAAACCTGCCAGGCCTGCGCCCGGCGGGAGTTTCTGGAGGAGACGGGTTACGACTGCGCGACGCTGGAGCCGTTGACCGAGTTCGACTACCTCAGCCCGGACACGGGGCGGGAGTTTCGGTTGAGTTTCTGGCGCGCGGATTATGACGGGGTCAGCCCGGTGTTCTGTTATGAGGGGCAGGAGGTGCGTTTCGTTCCTCGCGCGGAGATCGGCCAGCACCCCATGCCGGACTATCTCACCGAGGTCTGGGATCTCGCGTTGGCGGCCCAAAAGAAGCTTTACCGTCCGGCCAAACCGCGCTAGTTACAGCCCCCTTTCGCCGGCCCGTTGCAGGCGGGCGGCAGCCCGGCAAACAAACCAAATGAAGACCTACGTGATCCTCGGCGGCGGCGGCTCCTTCGGCATCCACACGGCGCTGTATCTGCTCGCCAATGCCGACGCCCGCAAGGTCATCTGCGTGGGCCGCAACCCGGAGAAGCCCGAGCCATTCTCCCTGAACGTGGGCAAGGGCGACCCGCGCTACGCCTACCACCAGATCCACCTCGTCCACGAGCAGGACCGGCTGTTCGAGCTGTTCGACGCCGAGAAGCCCGAGGTGATCATCAGCTACGCGGCGCAGGGCGAGGGCGCGGTGTCGTGGAAGAAATCCTGGCGCTTCTTCGAGACCAACTGCGTGGCGCTCACGAAGATGAGCGAGGACCTGATGAAACGCGACTACATGGAGCGCTTCATCCAGATCGGCACCAGCGAGCTTTACGGCTCGGTGAATTTCGCGGCGAAGGAGACCACGCCGCTCCAGCCCACCAGCCCTTACGCCGCGTCCAAGGCGGCCTTCGACCTCTACCTGATGTCCGTGGCGAACGTGCTCAAGTTCCGCATGAACATCATCCGCCCCTCGAACGCCTACTGCCCCGGCCAGCTCCTGCACCGCGTGATCCCGCGCGCCGTGCTGTGCGGCCTCACCGGGCAGAAGCTCCCGCTCCAAGGCGGTGGGCGCGCGGAGAAGTCCTACATCCACGCGCGCGACCTGGCCCGGGCGATCCTGCTCGTCTCCGAGAAAGCCCCGCTGGGCAAGGTCTATAACGCCGGCCCGCCGCTCCCGATCTCGATCCGCAACCTCGTGGCGAAGGTGGCCGAGGGGTTCCCGATGCCCTTCGAGCAGCTTTGCGAGGTGGTGCCCGACCGGCTGGGGCAAGACAGCCGGTATTGGCTGGACAGCAGCGCGATCAAGCAGGACGTCGGCTGGGAGGCGCAGATCAGCATTGAGGAAGGCGTCCAGGAAATGATCGCCTGGGGCCGCCAGTATCTCGACCAAATCCGCGACGTGCCCACAGGCTACGTCCTCCGCACGTAGGCAGACCATGGCGACTCCACCCTTTGACGCGGCCGCCGTCCAGGCCCGCTGCCAGCGCTACCGGCGCCGCATCCTCGACATCTCGCAGACCGTCGGCGCGCTGCACATCGCGCCGTCCTTCTCGTGCCTGGAGCTGGTGGCCACGAGCTACTTCGGCCTGATGCACCGCACGGGCGATCCCGAGACGGAGGACACGTTCGTCCTCTCGAAGGGACACGGTTCCCCCGCGCAGTATGTGGTGCTGGAGGAACTGGGCGTCATCCCGTCCGCGTGGCTGGAGAACTTCTGCCGGCCGGGCTTCCCGCTGGCGACGCATCCCGACTATGGCACGCCGGGCATCGCGGCCTCGACCGGGTCGCTCGGGCACGGGCTGGGGCTGGCGGTGGGCATGGCCTACGCGGACAAGCTGAACGCCAAGGCCCGCGACATCTTCGTGGTGATGAGTGATGGCGAGCTGCAGGAAGGCTCCGTGTGGGAGGCGTTGATGGTCGCGCCGTCCTTCGGCATCACGCGGCTGGTGGCGCTGGTGGACTTGAACGACTTTCAATCGCTGGGCCAGACGAGCAAGACGCTGCCGAATTTTTACCCGATGCTCGACAAGCTCCGGGCGTTCGGGTGGGAGTGCGTCGAGGTGGACGGGCACAACCCCCAGGCGATCCACGACGCGGTGAAGGCGCGCAGCGGCACGAAGCCGTTTGTGCTGCTGGGCCGCACGACGAAGGGCAAGGGCGTAAGCTACATGGAGAACGTCCCGATCTGGCACTACCGCGCGCCGAACGCGGAGGAGTATCAGATAGCGATCAAGGAAGTGGAGGGTTGCAACCCGTGAGAAACGCCTTCGCCAACGCCTTCTACGACCTCGCCAAAAACGATCGGCGCATCTGCCTCGTGGTCGCGGACATCACCGCGGCGGCGGGCGTGGCCTCCTTCCAGAAGGAATCGCCGGAGCGCTTCATCAACGTCGGCGTGGCCGAGCAGATCATGGTGGGCATGTGCGCGGGGCTGGCGCTGCGCGGCATGGTGCCGTTTGCCTACACCATCGCCACGTTCACCATCTACCGGCCGTTCGAGCAGGTGCGGCTGGACTGCTGCTACCAGAATCTGCCGGTGAAGCTCGTCGGCGTGGGCGGCGGCGTGAATTACTCCACGCTCGGCAGCACACACCACGCGCAGGAAGACGTCGCGCTCATGAGCGCCATCCCGCACATGACGGTGCTCGCGCCCTGCGACCCTGCGGAGTCCGCCGCCGTGACCAAGGCGAGCATGGGTGTCACCGGGCCGGTCTATCTGCGGCTGGGCAAGGCGGGCGAGCCGGATCTCACGGCGGCCGCGCCGGAACCGTTTCAGTTTGGCAAGGTGCGCTGCATCCGGGGTGGCACGGACGTGTGCTTCCTCACCTACGGGCCGATCACGAAGATGGCCTGTGAACTCGCGGCGAAGTTGGAAAGGGAGAAGAACCTCTCCACCGCCGTCGTCTCCGTCCACAGCCTCAAGCCGCTGGACGAGCCCGGCATCCGCGCGCTGCTGGCGAAGTTCAAGACGGTCGTGGTGCTGGAGGAGCACGCGCCGTTCGGCGGGCTGGGTCCGCAGGTGAAGGCGATTGCGTGGGACAGCGGCGCGCGTTGCCGGCTGCGCACGTATTCGCTGAAGGATGAGTTCATCCACGTCTATGGCTCGCACTATGACCTGCTCAAGGCCCACGGCCTGGACCCGGCGGTGATCTTCCAGGAAGTGGCGGAACTGGCCGGCTGACCGCTCCCGCGCATGGCGAAACTCGACTTCATCTCCGGCATCCACAACGCGACGAAGCGCAACTACGTGCAGCGCGTCGTGGACTACGACAAGGCCGAGTGCGCCACGGTGTCGAAGCGGTTCGGGCAGGAATACTTCGACGGCGACCGGCGCTATGGCTACGGCGGGTTCAAGTATGACGGACGCTGGGTGGCCTTCGCGCGCAAGCTGATCGCGCACTACGGCCTCAAGCCCGGCGACCGCGTGCTGGACATCGGCTGCGCGAAGGGTTTCGTGGTGCATGACTTCCGGGCGGAAGGCATGGAGGCGTTCGGCCTGGACATCTCCGACTACGCGATTGCGAACGCGATGGACGACGTGAAGCCCTTCCTCCGCACCGGCACGGCGGCGGACCTCTCGGCGTATGCGGACAAGAGTTTCGACCTGGTGCTCTCCATCAACACGCTGCACAACCTCGCGCTGCCGCAGCTCTTCCAGGCGCTGCGCGAGATCGAGCGCGTGGGCCGGCGACACAAGTTCATCGTGATGGACTCCTACCTGAACGAGCGCGAGAAGGTGAACCTGATGTATTGGCAGCTCACCTGCGAATGCTTCTTCCGCCCCGAGGAATGGGAATTCATCTTCCAGCAGACCGGCTACACCGGCGACTGGGATTTTGTCTGCTTCAAATGACTTGCCCGCCATGAGCGACCCAACTCCCCAACCCGAGACGAAGGAACCGCAATACCAGTGCTGCCTGGACTTGGAGCGCCGCCAGGGCCGCACCCAGCTCGGCCTCATGGTGAACTACATGTGGCACCACGACCCGCGCCACCTCGCGTTCCTCACCTCGCGCTACAAGTTCGCCGCCAAGATGCTCAGTGGCTGCGCCCATGTGCTGGAAGTTGGCTGCGCGGACGCCTTCGGCACGCGCATCGTGCAGCAGGAGGTCGGCAAGCTCACGGCCACCGACTTCGACCCCGTGTTCGTCGCGGACGTGCAGCAGCGCATGGAGGAAGGCCGCTGGAAGTTCGACGTGTTCCTCCACGACATGATCGCCGGCCCGTGTCCCGGCACGTTTGACGGGGCTTACGCGATGGACGTCGTCGAGCACATCCCGGCCGCGGTCGAGGACCGGTTCGTGGGGAACATCGCCGCCTCGCTCCAGCCGCACGGCGTGCTGGTGCTGGGCTGCCCTTCAGCCAACTCGCAAGTTTATGCCAGCGCCGCGAGCAAGGCCGGCCACGTCAACTGCAAGGACGGCCCCGCGATGAAGGCGCTGCTCCTGCGGCACTTTCACAACGTCTTCGTCTTCTCCATGAACGACGAGGTGGTCCACACCGGCTACTTCCCGATGTCCCAATACGTCATCGGCCTGGCCTGCGGCCCGCGCACCGCATGAGCGCGCCCGCCTGTCACGTCTGCGGCGCGGGGCCGGTCATGCTGGTCGCGGGCTACGATGGCTTCCGCCGCGTGACCTCCGACTGCAAGCCCTGGCCCGCCGGCGGCCAATGCGCCGTTTGCCCCGCCTGCCAGTGCGCGCAGGCGGTGCTGGATGCGCGCTGGCACGCGGAGGCCAAGGCGATCTACGACGCTTACACGATCTACCACACCAGCCACGGCGTGGAGCAAAGCGTCTTCGATCAGGCCTCGGGCCAGGCCACCACGCGCTCGGCCCGGCTTCTCCAACGCGTGCTGAAGGAAGTGTCCGTGCCGCCTGCCGGACGGATGCTGGACATCGGCTGCGGCAACGGCGCAATGCTCCGGGCCTTCAGCCAGCTCGCGCCCAACTGGAAGCTCGCGGGCGTGGAGGTGAACGACCACTACTGCGCGACGGTGCAGGCGATCCCCGGCGTCGAGCGGTTGTATGTGGGCGACCTGGACACGGTGCCCGGCCAGTTCCAGCTCATCAGCCTGCTGCACGCGCTGGAGCACATCCCCGAGCCGCGCGCCATCCTGCGGCGCATCTGGGACAAGCTCGAACCCGGCGGCCTGCTGCTCATCGAGGTGCCCGACTGCGCGGCCAACCCGTTCATGTTCCTCGTCGCGGACCACTCGTCGCACTTCTTCCTGCCGGTGCTGCGGGAACTCGTGCGCGGTGTCGGCTTCGAAATCCTCGCCGCCGCCAACGACTGGGTGGCGAAGGAACTCACCCTCGTCGCGCGGAAATCCCCGGCCTCCGACACGCCGGCGGTGGCGCTCCCGTCCGTGCTGCCTGCCGTGCAAGCGCGGCTGGACTGGCTCGCTGCCGTGCGCGCCCATGCGAAGGCGATGTCAGCGAAAGGCAACTTCGGCCTCTTCGGCACCTCCATCGCGGCGACTTGGCTCTACGGCGAGCTGGACGGGCGCGTGGATTTCTTCGTGGACGAAGACCCGAGCCGCATTGGAAAGACGTGTTTCGGGCATTCCATCCGCAGCCCGAAGGAATTGGACAGCCGCGCGACCGTCTTCCTGGCTTTGCCCACCCCGCTGGCTGAGGCCGTCAGGACGAGACTTGGTTCCGCTGGCACCGGTCCAGCCTACATCGTCCCGCCACCGCTGCCCGCTTGAGGTGCGACGGCGTGCGGGGACTCGCTGGCGGCGGAGCCACGGGCTGCGGGTGTCTTTTTCTGAGCCGGCTGGCAAGAAGCGCACGGCTCATTTTCAGTTCGATCAGGATTCTTGCCGGCATCGATCGCCGTCACCTCGTCGGCGGGAAAAAGCTCGGGTGGCTGATCCAATTGACCAGCCGGTTGAATTCACGGAGCACAAAGGGAGCTTCTGCCCGCGTGGACTTCAATTCATCCGCCATGTGCGGCAAAACCACGCGGCTGGCATCGGGTTGGCTATGAGTTGGTGGCCGGTCAAACTCCATGTTTGGCCGTTGACAAGCCGCTCGCGGCGACGAACCGTGCCGCCAGACACCTTTTAACGGCAAGCCGTGAAACTACGACGCATATCCGCCTTCACCCTGATCGAACTCCTCGTCGTCATCGCGATCATCGCCATCCTCGCCGGGATGCTCCTGCCGGTCTTGAGCAAGGCCAAGGCCAAGGCGAAGATGACCAAGTGCCTGAGCAACCGAAAGCAAGTTGCGCTGGGGTTCAACATCTACGCGGGCGATAATGATGACAAGCTGCCGCCGTATGCTTACAACTACGGGGGCGTCTATCCACCGCCTGGCACGCCCACCCAGGCGCCTGATTGGAAGACTGTCATTTCCAGTTACGTAGGCGTCCGACCGAATGTCGCGAATGACTTCGAAAACAAACTCGGCTGTCCCGCCCTCTTCACCCCGGCGCTGGGGGGCATCACCACCGCGCCGAACTACAACCGGGTAATCAATTATCACACGGTTGCGAGTGGGGCCGGCGGCTCGATGCGGCTGCTGCAGGTGCCCGCAGGCACTTTTCTCGTCGGCGAGTCCACAAACATCGTCATCTACACTCCCAGTAATCCGAATTGGAACATGAACTCGGACACCGATGACGACGGCATCCCAGATGGTAGTGCCACCCCTCCATTGCCGGGGGTGAAGTTCAACAACTTCCTCTTCCACCACAACCGCCAGAATTCGTCCGCCCCTCCAAATGTCAACGTCAAGTTGACGGACCAAGGCAATGTCTGCTTCGCCGACGGGTCTGCGCGGGTCATCAACCGCGACCAGTGGCTCAAAAACGACGGCGGCATGTGGGGGCCGTAGCCGAGAACGCGTTTCAACCTCCGCCTTCAACCGCTCCTTGACGACTGCTCCAACTGCCTCCACGGTGCGACTATTCGTATGAAATCGAGAACCTCCTCGGCCTTCACCCTGATCGAACTCCTCGTCGTCATCGCGATCATCGCCATCCTGGCCGGAATGCTCCTGCCGGCCCTGGGCAAGGCCAAGGAGAAGGCCAAGATGTCAAAGTGTCTCAGCAACCGGAAGCAGGTGGCCATCGGCTTGACGCTGTATGCCGGTGACAACGACGACAAGCTGCCGCCCTACGCCTATTCCCGGCCAGCAGGCGACCCTTTGGGTCAATCGCCAGAATGGCGTGCTGTGTTGGCACCCTACATCGGGATGCGAAGTGCCACCATCACCTCCGAGTTTGAGCCGAAGCTTGGTTGCCCATCGCTTCTCTCAAGACAAATCGTCAACAGCAGCGGCACCCCAGTCGGCACCATCACCATTACCACGGCACCGAACTATAATCGCGTCATCGGCTACTTCAGCACCATTACGGGCACGGGAGGCTCATCCCGCCTGGGACAGATTGCCGCAAGCACGTTTCTCGTCGGCGAGTCCACCAATCAGGTCATCTATTCCCCGACGGTGTTTCCCTTCAACTTGGATACCGACACCCCTCCCGACAATGTGGACGACAGCAACAGCTCGCTTTACAACTCGCCAACGCAGCCCAGGATCACTTGCAACAATTTCATCTTTCATCACAATCGCCAGAGTTCCGCTGCCGTTCCCAACGCCAACCGCAAGCTGACTGACCAAGGTAACGCTGCCTTCGCCGATGGTTCGGCGCGACTCATCACCCGCGAGCAATGGATCCATGGCACCAACATGTGGGGGCCATAGCTGGATGGTTCGCCCGCCGGGTTGTAACGGAAGTTTTTGAGCGCGCGTCTGGCATGGGGCGCCTCAGCTGCCAACCAGCATGAAAACCAGACTCCTGTTTCTCGTGGCCGCCTTTGCCTGCCTCAGCGCCCTGCACGCTCAGGAACCGACCCAGCTCACCCCGGAGGAATTGTCCAAGGCCACCGCGCTGCTCATGGACGCCAACACCCGCCTCGGCGACCTGCCGCTCAAGCTCGAACTTGCCCCCGACCAGGCCGTCGGGTTCAAGGCTGGCGACGTGGGCGCGCTGCTCATTCCAGACAAGCGCTTGAAAGTCGAAAAGGCGGCCAAAGGTGACAAGGCTGCCCGGAAAAAATCCAAGGGTGAGGCGATGCCCGTCGGGCAGTTGTGGACCAGGCAGCTCGCGCCCAAGGACAAGGACGCCGCGTTGTCCAACGACAAGCTCCGGCTCGTGAAGGTCACCACGAAGGACAAAGAGCTGGAGCTGGCCGTGTTCACCCTCGGTATCGAGAAGGCCGGGAAGAAGGAGTTTCAGCTCGCCCTCTACGGCAAGAGCAGTTCGCCCGTGCTGCGCGTGCCGCTGACGGCCGAGAAATCCAAGGGCGCGGCCCCCGTCGTGATGGCCGTCCGCAAGACCGGCGAGGAAGCCGGCGTGATCGAGTTGAAGCTGCTGGGCCGCTACAAGGCCGAGATTCCCGTCGGCAAGCTGGCGGAGTGATCCGGGCGCGCGAACCCGCCCGCCACCAACAAAAGACTTTCCCCCGCCCGCCGGGTCTGCCTTCATCTGCGCCCCGAAGCGGCGCGCCCTGGCTTCATGGCCCGCGCTTCCCAACCTGTCTACAAACATGAGCGCCTCCCCTGCCCTGCCCCTCGTCATTCTCAAGCCCCGCGAAGCCGACCGCATCGTCGCCGGGCACCCGTGGATTTACGCCGGAGCCATCATGCACGTCGCTCCGGGCGTGAAGGACGGTGATCTCGTCGAGGTGAACGACCATCGCAAGCACTGGCTCGGCCTCGGCCTCTACAACGCGCAGTCCAAGATCACCGTGCGCGTGATCACGCACGAGCATGTCACGGTGGACCAGGCGTTCTTCGAGGCCCGCATCCGCGCGGCGCTCGCCATCCGCCAGCGGCATTTGCCCGGTGCGACCTCCTTCCGCGTCGTCAGCGCCGAGGGCGATTTTCTCAGCGGCCTGATCGTGGACAAATACGACGACGTGCTCGTGGTGCAGACCTCCGCGCTCGGCATGGACATGCGCAAGCCGCTCATCGTCGCCGCGCTCAAGTCCATCTTCAACCCGCGCGCCATCGTGGAGCGCAACGAGATGGCCTCGCGCAAATTCGAGGGCCTGCCCGAAGCGAATGGAATGCTGGAAGGCACTCTCGACGGCCCGGTGACGGTGACGCTCAACGGCCTCAAGTTCGAGACCGACCTGCGCGCCGGCCACAAGACCGGCCTCTACCTCGACCAGCAGGCCAACTACCAGCGCACCGCCGAGCTCATCGCCCTCACGCCGGGCGCGAACGTCCTCGACTGTTTCAGCTTCCTCGGCGGCTTTGCCCTGCACGCCGCCCGCGCCGGAGCCGCGCACGTCCACGGCCTCGACCAAAGCGCGGACGCCATTGCCGCCGCCACGCGCAACGCCGCCGCGAACGGACTGGCGGAGAAATGCACCTTCGAGGCCGCGAACGTCTTCGACTGGCTCAAGGCCCAGACCACCGTCGGCCCGCATGAGCGGGTCATTCCCAAGTTCGACGCCATCGTGCTCGACCCGCCGTCCTTCACGCGGAACCGCGCCTCCGTGCCGGACGCGTTGCGCGGCTACAAGGAAATCCACCTGCGCGCGCTCAAGCTGCTCAAGCCCGGCGGCCTGCTCGCCACCTTCTGCTGCTCGCACCATGTGGACAGTGTGACCTTTCAGGACGTGATTCTCTCCGCCGCGTTCGACACCCGCCGTGTGCTGCGCCGCGTGGCGACGTTCAGCCAGTCGCCGGATCATCCCTTCATTCCGTGCATTCCCGAGACGGAGTATCTGAAGGGCTTCGCCTTCGAGGTCGTGCGGTAAGGCAAGCGGGGAGCGCGGCTTCATCCCGCCGCAACGGCCAACCGGGTTCAGGGCCGGACACTGATCACCCGGAACCGGCGCGGACAGAACCCGGCGGTTCAGTCGCCAGACTTCAGCACCTCGAACTTCTTGAAGCCGTCGCTGATGATTTCCAGCCGGACGCCTTTCTTGAGGTCGGCTCCCTTGAGCGCCGCGCTGAAGTCGCGCAGGTCGGACACGGGCTTGCCGTTGACCTCGGTGATGACGATCCCGGCCTTGAGGCCGCGCTTGGCGGCGGGGCTGCCGGCATCCACTTCCGTCACGATCAAGCCTTCGGTGAGCTTCACGCTGTGCTCCCGGGCCAGCTCGCGGGTGAGTGCCTTCACCGTGATGCCGAGGTCGTCGGCCTGAACTTCGTTGCTCGGCTTGTTGCTGGCCAACAAGTCGGCCGGTTCGTCAGGCCATTCCTCCGGGGTGACCTTGATCTTCATCGGCTTGCCGTTGCGGACCACGCTGAGGGTGACGGGGATGCCGACTTTGTTGCGGATGGAATTGCGGAGCTGCTGGACGTTGGTGACGGGAGTGCCTTCGACATGGGTGATGACGTCCTCGAGCTTCAACTCGGATCTTTCGGCGGGGCCGTTTTGCTGGATGCCGCTGACCAAGATGCCGTCGGTGACGCCCTTGAAGGACTGGGCGCGGAGTTCGGGATCGTCCTTAAGGCCCTTGACGGCCAGCCCGAGGCGGGCGCGGATGACCTTCCCATTCTTGATGAGGGCGTCGGAGAGTTCGCGCGCGAGATTTGCGGGGATGGCGAAGCCGATGCCACTGCGGAGGCCGCGGATGAGGGTGTTGATGCCGATGATCTCGCCGTTGATGTTGACCAGCGGGCCGCCGCTGTTGCCGGGGTTGATGCTCGCGTCGGTCTGGATGAAATCCTGATCCATCGGCGTCAAGGGCGAGGCGTCGGGGAGCAGGGCGCTGCGGCCCTTGGCGCTGACGTGCCCGAAGGTGACGCTGTAGTCGAGGTTGAACGGCGCGCCGATGGCGATGGCGAACTCGCCCACGCGGGTCTTGTCCGAGTCGGCGAACTTCGCGGCGGGCAGGCCCTTGGCCTCAATCTTCAGCACGGCGACATCGGAGCGCGGGTCCACGCCGCGGATGGTTGCGGGGAAGGTGCGCCCGTCCTTGAAGCGGATCTCGATCTTCTCGGCGTCCTCGACGACGTGACGGTTGGTGAGGATGTAGCCATCCTCGCGGATGACGACGCCGCTGCCCTGGCCGTTGAACTGAGGCGGGCGCTCGGGCTGGGGTTCGGACTGCGGCTGCTTTTTGCGCTTCTCAAACTGCTCCTCCAACTGGCGGCGAAACTCGCGCGGCAGCATCTCAAAAAAAGGATTGCCCTCGCCATCCGAGCTGAAGCCGCTGCGGTCCTGCTTCTGCGCGACGCGGATGACGACGACGGAGGGCGAGACTTGGTCGGCCACCTCGATGAAAGCCTGGTTCAACTGGCGGGCCAAGGCGATGGCGGCGGACTCCTTTTGAGCGGCCTGGAGCGGGGCGAGCGTCTGCGAGCCGGCGAGCGCCAGCAGGCACAGGGCGGTGGAGAAGCGGTTTGTTTTCATGCTGTCACCTTGGAACGGAGGGCGGGGTGGTTGTTCAAAAAATTTGCCGGCGGCACCGGGCGGCGGCGTGCATTGACTTGGCGTAGCATGGCCGATAGCTTTTCGCGAACAAAGAAAGCCGCGCATGCTCGAAGCCATCGAAAAACTCCTCGTTCTCCAAGACCGCGACCGCAACCTCCTCCGCACCCAGGCCGAACTGGCGTCCATCACCCCGCAGCGTGAGCGTGCCAAGTCCCGCGCCAACTCCTCCCAGCAGGCGCTCGACGCCGCCAAGCTCAAGGCCAAGCAGATCGAGTCGGACAAGAAGAAGCTGGAGCTGGATGTGCAGGCGCAGGAGGAAAGGATCGCCAAGTATTCCCAGCAGCAGCTCCAGACCAAGAAGAACGAGGAGTATCGCGCGCTGGCGCACGAGATCGAGACGTGCAAGGGCAACATCTCCAAACTCGAGGATCAGATTCTGGTCCTCATGGAGCAGGCCGACGCCGTGGCGAAGGACGTTGCCGCAGCCACCAAGCTTGCCGCCCAGGCGAAGAAGGACGTGGACGCGGAAGTGACCGAACTGGGCAAGCGCGAGGAGAACTTCAAGGCCAAGCTCGCCGAGTTGCAGGCCAACCGCGCGGAGCTGGCCGCCGCCGTCGAGGAAGGCGCGCTGGCACGCTACGAGCGGCTGCTCAAGAGCAAGGGCGAGAACGTCATCGTCGGCATCCAGCACAGCGCATGCGGCGGCTGCCACATGCGGTTGCCGACGCAGGTGATGGTCGCCTGCCAGTCGCAGTCCGAGATCAATGCCTGCCCGCACTGCGGCCGCATCATCTACTTCACTCGGGACATGGAACTGGCGGCGGTGGATTGAGCCGGAGGAGAAGGCGGCTTGCTGCCAAGCACCGCTTGTATTACCGTCCCGCCGGCTTCGGAAGGGCAGAGAATCGCTCGCGGCTTGTCCGCGGGAGGAAAGTCCGAACACCGCAGGGCGCGATGCCGCGTAACTCCGGTTCAGCCGGAGATACACGCGGGCGGTTCGCCGAGAGGCGCGCCGACGGACAGTGCCACAGAAAATCAGACCGCCGGGACGGCATGGTAGTCCAATGGGAAACCAGAAAACTGCCATGTCATACCCGGCAAGGGTGAAAAGGTGCGGTAAGAGCGCACCGCCCCAAGCGCAAGCGCGGGGGCACGGCAAACCCCATCGGGTGCAAGGCCAAATAGGGAACCACGGCGCGGCCCGCGCCAGTTTCCGCGAAAGCGGGATGGGTTCCGGGTATTGGCTGCTGAGACAAATGATTCTCTCCGGTCGCAAGGCCGCAGACAGAATTCGGCTTACAGCCCTTCCGAAGCCATTTCCGTCGCCGGAATAATTCTTTACTCCCCCAGCGCTGTTTTCCAGATTCGCGCCGCATGTCAGTTGTCACCCCAACAGGACGAACCAACCCGCCCGCTGCACAACCTGCCTTCGCTTTTGGCGAGTTGTCCGCCGCCGATGTCGCCGGCGCCACGAAGCGGTCGCAGGACTACCTTCTCAGCGTCCAGCACCCGGACGGCTACTGGGTCGGCGAACTCATCGTGGACGTGACGCTCGTGTCCGACATGGTGGCCTACCACCATTGGTCGGACTCGGTGGACTCCGAGTGGCAGCGGCGCGCGGTGAACCACATCTTCGAGCGCCAACTCGACGACGGCGGCTGGAACATCTACCCGCACGGCCCCTCAGAGGTGAACGCCACCATCAAGGCCTACCTCGCCCTCAAGCTCGCCGGCGTGTCCGTCACCGACCCGCGCATGCTCAAGGCCCGCGAGATGGCCCGCAACCTCGGCGGTGTGCCGCGGATGAACACGTTCTCGAAGCTCTATCTCGCGCTCATCGGCCTCGTGGGCTGGAACCACGTTCCTTCCATCCCCTGCGAGGTGCTGCTCATCGGCAAATGGTTTCACGTCAACTTTTGGGACATGAGCAACTGGTCGCGCGCGATGCTCGTGCCGCTGGCCATCATCAATCACTTCCGCCCCACGCGCCCGCTCAAGAACGGCGTGAACCTCGACGAGCTTTACCCGAACGGGAAGTGGGAGCTGGATGAGGCGCTGCGCCCGCGCTACTTCGACTTGGGCCTGCGCAACGCCTTCCTCTGGCTCGACCGCCTGCACAAGCTCGCCGAGTGGGTCGCGCGCCAGAGTGTCCACCCGTTCCGCAAGCGCGCGCTCAAGAAGTGCGAGCAGTGGATGCTGGAGCGCTTCGAGGGCAGCGACGGCCTCGCCGCCATCTTCCCCGCGATGCTCAACAGCGTCATCGCGCTCGAAGTCCTCGGCTACAAGCGTGATCACCCCATCTTCGCCCGCGAATACAAGGAGCTGAAGCGCCTTGAACATCACACCACCGACTCGATGCGCATCGAGCCGTGCTTTTCGCCGGTGTGGGACACCGCCATCGTGAGCATCGCCATGCGCGAGTCCGGCGTGCCCGCCGAGCACCCGCACATGAAGCAGGCGGCGAACTGGCTCATGGACCGGGAGATTCGTTTTCGGGGCGACTGGTTCAACAAAAACCCGGTCTCTGTGGAGCCGAGCGGCTGGGTCTTCGAGTTCAACAACAAGTGGAACCCCGACGTGGACGACACCGCGATGGTGCTGCTCGCGTTGCGGCAGATTGCCACCGACAACCCGAAGCGCCGTGACGAATGCTTCCGGCGCGGCTACGATTGGATGCTCGCCTTCCAGTGCAAGGATGGCGGCTGGGCGGCCTTCGACAAAGACTGCACCAAAAGCATCCTGGAGAAAGTCCCCTTCGCCGACCACAACGCCATGCTCGACCCCGAGTGCGTGGACATCACCGCGCGCATTCTTGAAGTCATGGGCCTCGAAGGCGTGCGAAAGGAGAATCCGCAAGTCAAGCGCGGCCTCGCCTTCATGAAGAAGCTGCAGGAGGAGGACGGCAGCTTCTACGGCCGCTGGGGCGTGAACTACATCTACGGCACCTGGCAGGTGCTGCGCGGTCTCAAGGCGCTGGATTACGACATGACCGAGCCGTGGCTCCTGCGCGCGCGCGAGTGGCTTATGAGCGTCCAGCACGAGGACGGCGGTTGGGGCGAGCGCTGCAACACCTACGACGACCCCGTCCACAAGGGCCGGGGACCGAGCACCGCCTCGCAGACCGCGTGGGCCGTCATGGGCCTCTGCACCTTCGGCGACCCCGACCTGCCCGCGCTCAAGCGCGGCATCGAGTTCCTTTGCGGCACGCAGAACCGCGACGGCTCGTGGTCCGAGGACGAGATCACCGGCACCGGATTCCCCTGCGTGTTCTACCTCAAATACGACATGTATCGGAACTCCTGGCCGCTGCTGGCGCTGGCGACGTATCGCAAGCTGCTGGATCAAAAGCCGCCAGTCACTCCAAGCACCGGCAAGCCACCACTCAACGGCCAACCGACCGCGCGTTAATCCATGAGCGGTCTGCCTCAAGGCCCGATCCTCGTCTGCTTCGCGGTGAAGGAGGAGGCCGCGCCCCTTCGCCGTGGGCTGCCGCCCAACGTCACGATTCTGGTCACTGGCATGGGGGCCGCCGCCGCCGAACGTGCGGTGAAGGCGAAGCTCGCGGCGGACGCCTGGAGCCTGGTTCTTACCTGTGGTTTCGCCGGCGCGCTGAACTCGACGCTGCGGCTCGGGACAGTCGTTTGCGACACGGATGAAGCCTTCCCCCTGCGCCAGGCGTTGCTCGACGCGGGCGCGGTGGCCGCGCGGTTTCATTGTGCGGAGCGCGTGGCCGTGACCGGTTACGAAAAGGCGATGCTGCGCGAGCGCACGGGCGCGGACGCGGTCGAGATGGAATCCGACATCATCCGCCAACTGTGCCGCGAACGCGGCATCCCGAGCGCCACCGTGCGGGCCATCTCCGACACCGCGCAGGAAGACCTGCCGCTGGACTTCAACGCGCTGGTGAACGCGGACGGCAAGTTGAGCCTCGGCAAGCTCGCCCGCTCGGTGCTCCGCCGCCCGCGCAAGATTCCCGCGCTGATCGCCCTCGGCCGCCACTCCAAGCTCGCCGCCCGGCGCCTGGCCGCCGTGCTCCGCGCGGTGCTGGCGCGCCCGAACGCATTGCCCTGATTCCAATCCGGAGGGGCGGGGCTGGCGAAAGTTTTTCTCCAGCCGGCGGGCCCATTGGTCTGCGCCTGCTCGCCGTGCTTCGCCAGATGCACCTGCGCCGCGCTGTGGATCAGCCGCAGCAGGTCTCGAAGAAGTCGCGCCAGCTTCGCTCGTCCGCCCCGTCCTGGAGCTGGCCCAGCAGGCTCGGCCGGGTGTGCAGCGGGTTCGCGACGGGCAGATTCACGGGCAGGGCCGAGACCATCAGCGGATGCATTCGTCCGCCGGACAGGGAATCTTGCGAGCAATCTCCGGCGCACTTGGAGAGTGCGCGTGCCCAGGTCGGCGGCGCAAAAGCCACCTCCGACCGGCTGGAGGAGCCGCCTCTGCCCCACTTGGTGGGACTGCGGACGTGGGAGCGAATCCAACCGGGGCAAAGGCACAATAAATCCGTGCCTGACATGGCTGCCACAAGCACTTGGGCATGGCAGCGGACTGAAGTCAGCGCTCCGTCAGTTGAAGCCGCCTCTCGTCATCACCGGTGCGGAGCAGGCGAGGCTGCGTTCCAGAAAGTCCGCGATGTGCAAGGTCTCGATGTGGGTGGCACCAGCCGCGTCCAGGCCGGCGCGCATTTGTAGGAGGCAGCCGGGGTTGGTGGTGACGACGCAGGTCGCGCCGGTGCGGAGGATGTTTTCGACCTTCCGCCGCTGGAGGCGTTCGGCCATCTCCGGCTCAGTGAGGTTGTAGCTGCCGGCGCTGCCGCAGCAGACATCGGACTCCGGCATCTCGACGTAGTTTGCACCGGCGACGGCTTTGACCAGCAGACGGGGCGGATGCGTGATGCGCTGGGCATGCGCGAGGTGGCAGGCGTCGTGAAAGGTCACTTTGATTGCCGATCGCCGATTGCCGATTGCCGATTGAAAGCCGGCAGCCACAAGAAACTCGGAGAGGTCTTTCACTTTCGCGCTGAAGGCGGCGGCGCGCGGGTCGGCGGCGAGCAGGTGGTTGTATTCCTTGAGCGTGGAGCCGCAGCCGGCGGCGTTGATGATAATGGCGTCGAGCGGCTCGCGGGCGAAGGCGGCGAGGTTCGCGCGGGCGGCCTCGCGGGCGGCGGCCAGATTGCCGCCGTGGGCGTGGAGCGCGCCGCAACAGCCTTGATCACGGGGCGTGACCACGTCATAGCCCGCGCGGTTCAAGAGGCGGATGGAGTGCTCGTTCGTGCGCCCGAACATGACGTTCATCACGCAGCCCCGGATGAAGCCGACGCGGCCGCGCGGCCGTGCCGGCGGTTTGTAACCGCCGCCCCCCGACGGCGATTGCAAATCGCCGGCACGGGAGAGTTCCGGCAAGTGACCTTCGTTCATCTCGGCCGGAAGCAGGGCGAGCGAGTCCTGCACGAACTGGGGAAACAGATGCTCCGCGCCGGCGCGCTTGAGCAGGCGGGCAGGAAGCAGGGCCAGTTTCATCCGCAGCGGATGCGGGAAGATCCGTTCGATGACGACGCGGCGGAGGAAGTTCTGAAAGGGTGAGCGGTGATGGTGACGTTCGATGTGGTCGCGGGTGGCTTCGAGCAGCTCGCCGTAGTGGACGCCACTGGGACAGGCCGCTTCGCAGGCGCGGCAGCCGAGACAGGTGTCAATGTGCCGGACGGCGGTGTCGCCGAGCGGGAGGCGGCCGTCCTGCACGGCGCGCATGAGGTAGATGCGCCCGCGCGGAGAATCATTCTCGTTGCCCGTCTCCAGATAGGTCGGGCACGAGCCGAGGCAGAGGCCGCAGTGGACGCAGGCGAGCGCGGTCTGCTCGTCGAGGAATGGTTCGGAGGCGACAGTCACAGCGGCGCGGCGGGGAGGATGTGGTGCGGGTCGAAGGTGTCTTTCAGGCGTTGCGCCAGCGCGCCGGCGGATGACGCGGAGCGCGGCAGCGGAACGCCGCGATGGTGGATGATGCCGTTGGCGGCGCGGGCGATGAAGGGCACGGAGCCGAGTGTGGAAAGCGCTTCGTCAAGTTTGCTCGGGAGGACGGATTCGGTGTGAACGGGAGCGTCGGCGGACCAGAAGGCTTGCTCGCAGTCGGGCGCGGCGGACGGCGACTGCAAGTCGCCGGCACGGCCGCGCTGCCACTCGACTTCCTCGCGGGTGCCGGCGAAACCGAGACGGGCGGTGAAGGCATCGGAGGCGGAGCCGTCAGCAGCGAGGTTGTGGAGATCAAGGATGACGGGGGTGAGTGGAGAATCGAGCATGGCTTGGACGGCGACCCAAGCGGCAGAGAGCGATTTGAACTGCGCGCTCAAGACGACTTCCTGCTCCGGCAACGGGCGGAGCTTGAAGGTCGCGGCGCTGATGATGCCGAGGCCGTCCCGCGCGCCGACAAAGAGTTTCAGAAGGTCGTAGCCGGCGACATTCTTCACGACTTTGCCGCCAGAGTGCGTGACGCGGCCGTCCGCGAGCACCGCTTCCAGTCCGATGAGGTGCTCGCGAATGGTCCCGAAACCGCAGCGCCGGGGGCCGGAGAGGTTTTCGGAGAGGAGCTGGCGGATGGTCACGCGGTCGGCGTGGGGCGGGTCTATCGGGAGCCACTGGCCGCGCGCGGCGAGCTGGCCTTGCAGCTCGGCCAAGTTCATCCCCCCCTCCACAGTCACGGTCATGTCCTCTGGAGTGTATTCTCGGACGGCGGCGAGGGCGGCGAGGTCAACGGACGTGATCGGGCGCTTCGCAGCGTGGCAGTCGGCGAGCAGCCGGGAGAGGTCGGCAAGACTGGCGGGCTGGAGCGTCATCGGCGTGACGGCTCAGGCAGGCCCCGGCGCTTCGGGAGCGAGCACGTCACGGAGCGTGGTGAGAATCTTCTCGGCCGTGTAGGGCTTGGCGATGAAGGCCTTCATGCCGAGCGATTTCAACTCCTCGAACTTCGCGTCCTGGTCAATGCCGCTGGTGGCGATGACCTTGATGTTGGGTTCCAGTTTCTTGAGGACGCGCATCATGGCGGCCCCGTCCATCACCGGCATCATCACGTCCGTCAGGACGGCCTTGATGGAATCCCGGTGCTGGGCATAGACGGCGAGGGCCTCGACGCCGTCGCTGCTGGTGATGACCTTGTAGCCGTTGGTTTCGAGGAGCTTCTTGGCGGCGTTGAGGATGCCGGCCTCGTCGTCCACCACGAGGATGGTCTCGCCGTTGCCGCGCGCGAGGGCCTTCCTCTCCGCGCGCGCCTCGGGCTTGGCGTTGGGCGTGGCGGGGAAGAAGCAGGAGAAGGTCGTGCCCTTGCCGATTTCGCTGGTGACGTTGAGGAAGCCGCCGTGGCTCTTGGCGATGCCGAGCACGGTGGAGAGACCCAGGCCGGTGCCCTTGCCGTGCTCCTTGGTGGTGAAAAAGGGGTCGAAAATCTTGTCGAGAATCTCGGGCGGAATGCCGGTGCCCGTGTCGGCAACGCGGAGGACAACGTATGGCCCCTTCTTCGCCTCGGCGTCGAAGCTGGCGTAGTGGTCGTCAATCGTCATGTTCTCGGCGACGATGGTGATGCCGCCGCCGTTGGGCATCGCATCCCGGGCGTTGATGCAGAGATTGAGGAGGACCTGATGGATGTGCGTGGGGTCGCCGATGATGGGCCAGAGGTCGCGGCTGGCCTTGGATTGGACGGTGATGTTCTTGGGGAAGGTCTCGCGCACAATCTTCGCCATCTCGTCCACCATGTGCCGGAGGTTGACGACGACGCGCTCGCCCTCCATCCCGCGGGCGAAGGCGAGGAGCTGCTTCACGATGTCCGCGCCGCGCTGCGCGCTGGTCTCGATGTTGGTGATGAGCGTCTCCGTCTCACGCGGTCCAAGCCCCTGCCGGAGCAGCGGGGCGGACATCATGATGGGCGCGAGGATGTTGTTGAGGTCGTGCGCCACGCCGCCGGCGAGCGTGCCGATGCTCTCCATGCGCTGCGAGCGGAGGAACTGGCTCTCGAGCTTCTTCTTCTCGGTGATGTCGGTGTTGATGGAGAGAACCGCGCTGGGGTGGTCCTCCTCGTCGCGCACGAGCGTCCAGCGCGAGTTGACGACGACCTCGTGACCCGCCTTGGTGAGCTGGCGGATTTCGCCGCTCCACGAACCCTTGTCGAGCAGCTCCTTCTGCGCGGTCTCGAAGGCGGCGGCGTCGCGGTAAAGCAGTTCGGTGACTTGGCGGCCCTTGATCTCCTCCGCCGTCCAGCCGAAGAGCCGTTCCGCGCCCTTGTTCCACGAGGTGATCCAGTGGCCGAGGTCGCGGACGACGATCGCGTCCTGGGCGAGGTCAATGAGTCTGGCCTGCTCGAAAATCCGCCGTTCGGCCTTCTTGCGCTCGGTGATGTCGCGGAAGCTCCAGACGCGCCCGGAAATCTGGTCGCCCACGCGCTGCGGCTGCGAGTAGCGCTCGAAGATGCGCCCGTCCACGAACTCGATGAGGTCGTAGCTGGCGGCCTCCGGGGTGTCGTTCAGCTCGCTGAACTTTTTGTTGAAGCCCTCGGGGTCCTTGATCTGCCACAGGACGGCGTTGAGCATGTCCTGGTAGTGCTTGGACTCGATGAGCGAGGGCGGGAGGTTCCAGATGGCGAGGAACTTCTTGTTGTAGCCGGCCATGCGGCCCTCCTTGTTCACGACCAGGATGCCATCGGCGGTGGAGTCGAGCGTGGCCTGGGTGAGGGCGACGGAGCGTTCAAGCTGCGCGGTGCGCTCCGAGACGAGCGACTCCATGTTCCGCATCTGCGAGCGGGCCTGCCGGCCAAGGGTCCATTTCTCGGTGAGCGCGACGACAAGCTGGCTGACCTCGACGTTGTCGAAGGGCTTCTTGAGAATCAGCAGGCGGTCGTTGCGGCCCAGCTTGCCGACCATCTCCTCCCACGAGTAATCCGAGTAGGCGGTGCAGATGACGCATTGCAGATACGGGTCCGCCTGCCAGAGCCGGGTGATGGTCTCGATGCCGTCCCAGCCCGGCGGCATCCGCACATCCACGAACGCGAGGCTGTAGGGATGGTTCGCCATGACGGACTTGCTGACCAGCGCGAGCGCCTCCTGCCCCTGATAGGCGGAGTCCATCTCGTATTCGGGCTTGGTCTCGGTGGGCAAATCGTCGCCAAACAACGCCGCCTCCGCCGCGCTCAGGTCCGCCACCGCCGCTGACGCCGGGCAGAGAATCTTCCGGAAGTCGTCGTGAATCGCGCGGTTGTCGTCTATGACGAGGATGCGGTGCATTAAGGCAAGTGACAGGTGGCGAGTGGCAGGTGACTACGCCTTCGCCTCCGGGGGGCGAATCGGGATTTCCAGCGTGAAGGTCGCGCCCTTGCCCTCGCCGTCACTGTGCGCGGTGAGGGCGCCGCCCATCTCCTTCGCCGCCAGCGCGCCGTGATGCAGGCCGAAGCCGTGGCCCTGCGGCTTGGTGGTGAACCCGTGCTGGAAGAGGCGCGCCATGCTCTCCGACGTGATGCCGGAGCCGGTGTCCACGACGGAGATGCGGACGGTTTCGTTGCCATTCAGGGCGACGCGCACGGTCAGAGTCTTGTCCTTCACCTCGGGCTTGTCGAGCGCGTGCTTGGCGTTGGTGAGCAGGTTGACGAGGATTTGCATGACCTTGTGCCGCTCGAGCGTGGCGGTGGGCTTGGCCTCGAACTCGCGCTTCACCTTGATTTCGTGGCGGGTGAAGGAGATGGCATTGAGCCGCAGCGCATCCTCGACCACGTCCACCACGGCCATCGTCTCGTGAATGCCCGTGACCTTCGCGTAGTTCTGCTGCATCGCGATGATGGTCTTCACGTGCTCGACGCTCTGGGCGAGTGAGTCCAGTTCCTTGAGCATCCGCGTCTGCTCCTCCTGCAAGTGGTCCGCGAGCGTCTTGAGGAAAGCGGGCACCTGCCTGCCCTTGGGATCGTTCGTCAGGAACTCGCCGAGTTTTGCCTCGTTCTCGGAGAGCATTTTGGCGACGCGCTCGACGTTGCCGACCTTGGATTTGCGGACACTCTCGGCGACAAGCGAAGCGGAGACGTTCACGCTGTTGAGCACGTTGCCGACGTTATGCAGCACGCCCGTGGCGATCTCCGCCATGCCGGCGCGCCGCGCGGTGTCCACCAGCTCATGCTGCGCGCGGTCCAGCGCCTCCGCGTCGGCGTTCATGCGGCGGGTGATGCGCTCGCCGTAGAAGACCGCGCTGCCCAGCATCACCAGCACCAGGATGGCGACGACAAACTCCAGGCGGCGCAGCCGGGCGAACTCCTCCATCTGCTTGTCGAAGATGCGCGTCTGGATGCCGCTGACCTTGAGGCGCAGGTCGGAGAGCACGGCCATGATGCCGGCGTAGTCGCGGTTCACATTCACCAGCCGGCGGGCGGCCTCGTCGGGCTTGTCGGTTGGAAAGCGGTCGAAGAGTTCCTCCGCCGTCTCGATCATGCCGTCCACGGCGGAGCGGAGCTTGTCGAACTCCTCGATGAGCCGGCGGCTTTCCACGCCCTCGACCGCCACGAGGGCCTCGCCGCGCTTGGCCCGGAGGCGGTCCTTGAAGCTGTTGTAGGCCAGTTTCATCTCTTCCCGCTGCCGGACGGGGTCGCGGGTGACAAACACGTTGTTGCACCGGGCCTGGACCGCCTGCGCAGTGCCGATGAGATCGCCGTAGTCCTTCAGCCGGCGGTCCCAGGCGGCGCTGACTTCGACGCTGCGGGCGAAGGCCTCCTGCATCTGGTGGTTCAGCCGGAGGGTGAATCCGACCGTGAGGATGTTGAACGCCGCCAGCACGTAATACATCAGGTGCCACTGGTGACGCTGGCGGGCTTGCTTCCCGTTTTTTACGGCGGGCGGATCCGGCTGGGGGATGGGACTGGGAGCGGACATGGGTCAGGTCAATCGCGGGCGGCTGGTGCTCCGGCGAGCAGCTCCCGCAACGTCTGCAGCAGCTTCTCGGCGGTGTAAGGCTTGGTCAGGAAGGCGTTCACGCCCAGCGTGCGCAACTCGTCGAACTTGGCGTCGTGCTCCAGTCCGCTGGAGGCCAGCAGCTTCACGTCGGTGTCCATCTTCTTGATCACCCGCGTGAGGGCCACGCCGTCCATCACCGGCATCATCACGTCGGTCATGATGAGCCGGATGCGCTTGCGGTGGCTGGAAAAGAGCGTCAGCGCCTCCGCGCCGTCGGCGGCGGAGAGCACCTGGTAGTTGTGCCGCTCCAGCAGCTTGCTCGTCGCTCCGAGAATGCCCGGCTCGTCGTCCACCACGAGGATGGTTTCGCCCTGGCCGAGCGGCAGTGGTTCGCGCGTCGAGTCGTCGCTGGCGGACACGGCGTTGGGGGCGGCGGGCAGCAGCACGTTGAAGGACGTGCCCTTGCCCACCTCGCTGTAAACATGGATGAGGCCGCCGTAGCTCTTGACGATGCCCATCACGGTCGCCAAGCCCAGTCCCGTGCCCTTGCCGATTTCCTTGGTCGTAAAGAACGGGTCGAAAATCTTGTCCAGGATTTCCTTCGGGATGCCCGTGCCCGTGTCCGTGACGCGAATGCTGACGAACGGCCCCTGTTTCGCCTCCGTGTCCTGCGCGACGTAGTGTTCGTCGAGTTGCACGTTCTCCGCGATGACCTTGAGCGTGCCGCCGTTGGGCATGGCGTCGCGGGCGTTGATGCACAGGTTCAGGAGAATCTGGTGTGTGTGGGTCGGGTCGCCCATGATGGGCCAGAGGTTGTCGGGCACCTCGGCGCTGATGGTGAGGTTCTTCGGGAACGTCTCGCGCGCGATCTTGACCATCTCCTTGATGATGTGGCGCGGCTGCACCACCACGCGCTCGCCCTCGACCCCGCGGCCAAACGCCAGCAACTGCTTCACGATGTCCCCGCCGCGCTGGGCATTGGTCTCGATGGTGTCCAGCAGCCGCTCAAAATCCTCGGCGGGCAGCTCGGGCATTCGCAGGATCGGCGCGGACATCATGATGGGCGAAAGGATGTTGTTCAGGTCGTGGGCCACGCCGCCGGCCAGCGTGCCGATGCTCTCCATGCGCTGCGAGCGGAGGAACTGGCTCTCCAGCCGCTTCTTCTCGGTGATGTCCGTGTTGAGCACGAGCACCGAGTTTGGGTTGCCCTCGTCGTCGCGCACCAGCGTCCAGCGGCTGCTCACGGTCACTTCGCGTCCGTCGCGGGTGAACTGCCTCAGCTCGCCGCTCCACTCGCCCTTTTCGAGCAGCTCAGTTTGCGCCGCCTCGAAAGGCTTGGTGTCTTTGAACAACAGTTCCGTCACCTTGCGCCCGCGCACTTCCTCCGCCTTCCAGCCGTAGATGCGCTCGGCTCCGCGATTCCAGTAGAGCACCTCGTGGTTGAGGTTGCGCACGACGATGGCGTCACCGGCCAGGTCCAGCAGCCGCGCCTGCGAGCGGATCTGCCCCTCCGCGCGGCGGCGCTCGGAGACATCCTGCATCGCGCCAATCATCCGCACCGGCTTCCCGGCCGCATCGCGGAGGACGAAGCCCCGGTCATAAATAAAGGCGTAGGAGCCGTCCTTGCGTCGGAAGCGATACTCGTCTGACCACAACTGCTCGCCGCGTTCGATGGCCGCGTGGATGCCATGTTCCACTCGTTCCTTGTCGGCGGGATGCAGCCGGCTGGTCCACGACTCGATGCTCGGCTCCACCTCCTCGGCGGCGTAGCCAAACTGCGTCAGAAAGCTCGAACTCCACCAGAGGAGGTTGGTTTCCAGGTTCCAGTCCCACACCACGTCGTTGGTGGCTTGCGACACGACCTGGAAGCGCGACTCGCTCTCGCGCAGCGCATCCTCCGCGCGCTTGCGCTCCGTGATGTCCGACGTGATGCCGTCGGCCACGAGCTGGCCGTCCTTCTCGTAGATCGCCGACGCGCGGAGCAGCAGCCACGCCTGCCGCCCGTCCTTGCGCTCGTAACGGCACTCCACCTCGAAGCGCTGCTGGCGCGCGAACAACGCCTGCCACGCCTCCCGCAGGCGGGCCGCGTCCTCCGGATGCACCCGGGCCAGCCCCAGCGCCGCGCCGTGCGCCTTCAACTCGTCCGCGCTGAAGCCGTAAATCCGCTCCGCGTTGCCGCTGATGAAGAGCGCCTCGCCCGCCGCGTTCACCGTCCACACCGCGTCAGGAATGTGGTGGACCAGCGAGCGGAACTTCTCCTCGTTGAGCTTCAGCGCCTCCAGCGCCACCCGCCGCTCGGTCATGTCCCGCGTGACCACGCCGTAGCCGCGCAGCGTCCCGTCCGCGCGCCGCAGCGCGGTGATGACCACGTTGGCCCAGAACTGCGTCCCGCCCTTCTGCATCCGCCAGTCCTCGTCCTCGAACTGCCCCATCTCCTCCGCCAGCCGCAGGTCCAGCTCGGGCTTGCCGAGTTCCACGTCGCCCGGTGGATACAGCCGCGCGACATGCTGGCCGATCATCTCCGCCGCCGGGTGGCCGAAGAGGTTTGCCGCGCCCTGGTTCCACGTCTGCACGCACGCCTCCGGGTCCAGCGTGACAATGGCGTAGCCCTTGACCTCCTCCACCAACAGGCGGAACCGCTCGTCGCTCTCGCGCAACGCGTCCTCCGCCAGCTTGCGCTCGACGGCCGTGGCCAGCACGTTCGCGATGGCCTGGAGAAAATGCGCGTCCGCCGGGGTGAACTCGCGCGGCCGGGCCGTATGCGCCCCCAGCACGCCAAACACGCGGCTCCGCAGCCGGATGGGCACGGTCAGGCCGGCAGCGACGTTGTGCTCGCGCAGCAGGGCCGAGGCTTGCAGCCGCGTCTCGGCCGCCCAGTCCTCCACGATGACCGGCACGCCCGCGCGCCACGTCGCTCCCGCTTGAGATTCATCCGTCGCCGCCAGACGGATGCTGCCGACACAACCCGGATGCCAGCCCACGCCCGCCCGCAGCAAGAACGCCTCCTCGCCGGGCGTCAGCTCCAGCACCTCGCAAAACTCCACGCCCAGCGCCTCAGCCACGCGCTCCGCCGTGCCGGCGAGCAGCGCGTCCAGCTCCCGGCCCGTCAGCGCCCATTGCCCGAACTCCGCCAGCTCCGCCTGCTGCCGCGCGCGCGCCGCCGTCTCCTGCCGCAGCCGTTCTTGGGCGCGCTTCTCCTCCGCCTCGCGCAGCGCCCGCTCGATGGTGGGCCGCAGCCGCACGAGGTTCGCCTTGCGCACGTAATCCGCCGCGCCACCGCGCAACGCGGCCACGGCGGCGTCCTCGTCCATCTGGCCGGAAACGAAAATGAACGGCACCCCGCAACCGGACTGCTGCACCATCGCCAGCGCGTCCATGCCGCTGAAATCGGGAAGCAGAAAATCGCAGAGGATGACCGTCCAGCCGCCTTGCTTGAGCGCGGCTTGAAACGCCGCCTCCGCCCACACCCGCTCCGTCGTCAGCTCGTAGTCGCCGCGCTTAAGCTCCGCGAGGATGCCCGCCGCGTGGCTCTCCTCGTCCTCCACCAAAAGCACGCGCAATGGGACAGCCATTCAACGCCTTTCCCCGACGGGACGGGCTGCGCGCTGGCAGCGGTGGATGCAAGGGCCGGACACGGCGCGGAACGTAGCGGCTGGCCGGGCAAATCGCAATTCTCATTCCGCCACCGTAGCGCGGGCGTCCCGCCCGCAGCGGCAACCTCGCGGTGAAAGCAACGAATCCCCAGCACTGCAACCAAGGCTGGGTGCTGCGGCCCGGAGTGCCGCGCTCCCTTCGCTACGCACCGGGCTGCCCCTTCAACTCCGCGGCGAGCTGTTCACCAAGCTGCTCCGGCTCCTGCACCTTGCGCTTCGCCTCGGCGCGCTTCGCCGTGCCGTCGAGAAACGACACCACGCGCATCCGAAGCCGGTGGCCAAGCACCTCGGCGTAGGCGGCGACCGGGCTGGAGCAGCCGCCGCCCATCGCCCGGAGAAAGGCCCGCTCGGCCCGGACACAGAGATGCGTGTTGCCGTGGTCGAGTTTCGCGAGCACGGGAGAAACCCGGTCATTGCCGGCGCGAACTTCGATCCCGACCGCCGCCTGGCCCACGGCGGGAAGCATCACTTCCGGCTCCAAATGCACCGCGCGCAGGCCCGGCGGCACGCCCTCACCACGCAGTTCGCCCTTGGCCCCGATGTTGAACTTGAGCCGCTCCAGGCCGGCGGCGGCGAGCAGGATGGCATCGAAGTCGGCGCGCTCGGCCAGCTTCGAGAGGCGCGTCGGCACGTTTCCCCGCAGTTCGACGACCTTCAGCTCCGGCCGCGCGGCGAGCAGCAGCGCGCGCCGCCGGGTGCTGCTCGTGGCTACCACGGCGTCGGCGGGCAAATCCTTGAGTTTGAGTTGCGGTTTGAAGCCGCGCTTCTCGCGCTGGCCCGGCGCCCAGTCAGCGGGCCGCTTCGCCGCCTCGGCAGCCTCGGCTCGCACCGTCTCGCCATCGCGGTAAATCAGCACGTCGCGCACATCCGCCCGCTTGCCCACCGCGCCGAGCACGAGGCCGGGGGGCAGCTCCGTCGGCAAGTCCTTCAAGCTGTGCACCGCCAGGTCGGCCTCACCGTTGAGCAGCGCGACCTCCAGCTCCTTCGTGAACAACCCCTTCGGCAGCGAGGCATCGGGGTTCGCCAGCGAGGCGGTCTGGAGCTTGTCGCCGGTCGTCTTGATAATGCTCAACTCGAACGCAAGCCGGGGAAACGCGGCGCGACATTGAGCAAGCACTGCGTTGGCCTGTGCGAGTGCAAGTGCGCTGCCGCGCGTGGCAATTACTATTGGTTTCGGGTTCAAAGTTTCGAGTTTGGGGTTTCGCCGACAGCGAACATTCAGCTCTCGTGGCCGAACGCGAAGTTGGTGCCGGGCGAAGGAGGCATTCCTGGCGGTGCGGACAGGAGCGCCTGCGCCTTGGCACGGATGATTTGCTCGCACACAGCCAGCTCCTCCCGCCGCAGCTTCATGTAGTCGTCGGCGATGCCTTGCAGGTCGTCCACGTTGTAGAGGTAGACATCGTCGAGGAAGTTCACCTCCGGCTCGATGTCACGTGGGACCGCGATGTCAATGAGCAGCAGCGGGCGTGCGTGACGGAGCGCGAGCAGCGGGGCGAGTTTCTGCCGCGTCAGGACGTAGTGCGGCGCGCTGGTGCTGCTGATGACGATGTCAATGTTCGCAAACTCCGTGTGCCAGCCGTCGAAATGGACCGCCCGCCCGCCCAGTTCGGCGGCCAGCGCCTCGGCGCGGTCGTGCGAGCGGTTCGAGACGATGACGCTGTGCGCGCCGCGACTGAGCAGCGCGCGCGCGGTCTTCTCGCTGGTGTCCCCCGCGCCGATGACCATCACCGTGCGGCTCTTGAGGGTGTCGAAGATTTTCTCCGCCAGTTCCACCGCAACGGACGCCACCGACACGCTGCCGCGCTGGATGTTTGTCTCCGTGCGGATTTTCTTGGCGACATTGAAGGCAGACTGAAAGGCCTTGTTCAACCGTCGGCCGGTGTGCTGGTGCTTGAGCGCGAGGTCGTAAGCCTGCTTGAGCTGGCCAAGGACTTCCGTCTCGCCCAGCACCATCGAATCGAGGCCGGCGGCGACCTTGAACAGGTGCTCAACACTGTGCGGCTCGCCCAGTTCGTAGAGTTCAGTGCCGAGCGGTTCGGTGTAGTTGTGATGCGCGAGGAGGAACCGGCGCAGCTCCGTCAGCGCGGCGCGCGGCTCGGCGCTGGTGGCGGCGTAGATCTCGACGCGGTTGCAGGTGGAGAGGATGACCGTCTCCTCGATGACGCCCGTCTCGCGCAGCTTCCGCATCGCGTCGGAGGTCGTGGCCTCGGCGAAGGCAAACCGCTCCCGCACCGTGACGGGCGCGGTGTGGTGGCTGAGGCCAAGGGCGACGATGGGCATCAGGCGGGTGACAGGTGACTGGGAATGAGTGACAAGTGACAGGTGACAGGTGACAAGGCGCGCGCTCGTGGCTCGCCGTGCCACTTGTCACTTGTCACCTGCCACATGGCACGTCCCCTCATGGATTGTGAATTCCCGACAGCAGGTTGAAGCCCCAGAAGGTCAGCAGCACGAAGGCGAAGCTCCCCACCGCGCCCCATGCGAACCTGCGTCCGCCCGGCGAGAACCGCCAGTGCGCGACCAGCAGCCCGGAGTAGAGCACGAGCACGAATCCCGACCAGAGCACCTTCGGGTCCGCCAGCGAGTTGGCCGTCTGCGCCTGGCGTAGCAGGAACGGCGACAGCGCCAGCCCCGCCGCCAGCAACACGACGCCAGAGATTAGGAATCGTCCGATGACCAGCTCCAGCCCCTGGATGGACGGCAGCGCGGAGACGATGGCCCGGAGCTTGTGGAATTTCAGGTCGTGCTCCTGCGTGAGATACATCACGCCCGCCGCCGACCCGAGGCCGAACGCGCCGTAGGCCAGCAGGATCAGCGCGACGTGCAGGCTCACCAGCCCGCCGGAGAAGTCGGGCCGCGGCCCCTTCACATCCAGCGCCGGCATCAGCGCGAAGACGCCCATCGCAAACAGCACGGGCGAAAGAAACGCCCCGAGGAAGCGCAGCCGGTGCCACGTGCCAATGACCAGATAGGCCGCGACGATGGTCCACGCGCTGAACATGGTGGCCTCGAAGAGGTTGTTGACAGGGCAGCGTTCGAGGCTGAAGCCGCGCTTCGCCATCGCGACCGTGTGCAATAGCGCCGCGCCGAGCAGCAGGAAGTATTGCCACCGTGAGTCCTGCCGGAAACCGCGCCGCCAGATGAAAAAGGACCACGTCGCGCTTGCCCCATAGAGCAGCACGGCCAGTCCGAAGAACTCGCGGTCAGTCAGCATCGCAGGGCGAACTTATGGCGGAATGACGGATGCGCAACAAGCTTCAAGCGCGAGCGCTATCAGACATCCGCCAGCCGTTGCCGCAGGTTGGACACCTGCGCTCACGCCCGCTAACCTCCGCGCCCATGAACCGCCGCGCGATGCTTTCCCTGCTGCTCGCGGCCCCGGCTTTGCCGGCGCGCGCGGCGGGCGTCAGCTACGTTGCCTCGAAGGAAGTCCCGCCCGCCGTGCCGCGCGAGTTCCGGGGCGCGTGGGTGGCCACCGTGGGAAACATTGACTGGCCCTCGAAGGCCGGCCTCACCACGCAGCAGCAGCAGGCGGAGCTGCTCGCACTGCTCGACAAGGCCGTCGCGCTGCGGCTCAACGCCATCGTCCTGCAAGTCCGCCCCGGCTGCGATGCGCTCTACGCCTCGAAGCTGGAGCCGTGGTCAGAATACCTCACCGGCACGATGGGCCGCGCGCCGGAACCGTATTACGATCCGCTGGCCTTCGCCGTCGCCGAGGCGCACCGGCGCGGGCTGGAGCTGCACGCGTGGTTCAATCCCTTCCGCGCCCGGCACGCGGCGGCCAAAAGCCCGGTCGCGTCGAGTCACATCAGCAAGACGCGCCCCGAACTGGTTCGCAAATACGGCGCGCTCCTTTGGCTCGACCCCGGCGAGCAACTCGTCCACGAGCATTCGCTCCGCGTCATCCTCGATGTCACGCGTCGCTACGATGTGGACGGCGTTCATCTCGACGACTACTTCTATCCCTATCCCGAGAAGACCGCCGCGAAGCAGGTCATCCCGTTTCCCGACGACGCGAGCTGGCGCAAATACCAGAAGTCCGACGGCAAGCTCGCGCGCGACGACTGGCGGCGCGACAACGTGAACCGCTTCGTCCAGCGGCTCTACTCCAGCGTCAAGGCCGAGAAGCCGTGGGTGAAGGTCGGCATCAGCCCCTTCGGCATCTGGAAGCCGGGCCACCCGCCGGGCGTGCGCGGCATGGACGCGACGCAGGAGATTTACGCCGATGCGCTCAGGTGGTTCCGCGCCGGCTGGGTGGACTACCTCGCGCCGCAGCTCTACTGGAGCATTGATGCGCCGGAGCAGAGCTTTCCCGCGCTGCTCAAGTGGTGGGCCGGGCAAAACGCCGCCGCGCGCCACCTCTGGCCGGGACTTTCCGCCGCCGCCATCGCGCCCGACGGCCGGCGCGCGGAGGAAATCATCAAACAGCTCCAACTCATCCGTGCGCAGCCGGGCGCGACTGGCAGCCTGCAATGGAGCATCAAGCCGCTGCACCAAAACCGCGACGGCCTCGCCGACAAGCTCGTCCGCCAAGTCTTTCAGTCGCTCGCGCTCATCCCGGCGTCGCCGTGGCTCGACAAGTTTGTGCCCGCTAAACCCATCGTCGCGTTCGGCCAGGACGCGGCAGCGACCACGTCCGTCTTCCGCTGGGAACTGCCGGGCGGGAGCGCGCCGGGCTGGTGGCTGGTGCAGATGCGATTCGCCGGCCAGTGGCGGACGGAACTCGTGGCGGGCGGCCAGTTCACACGCACAATGTCCGGTGGCAGCGCCGCGCTGCCGGAAGTCATCGCCGTCACGGCGGTGAGCCGGTTCGGGCAGGCGGGGCCGGCATTCGTCGCGCAGCGCGCGGGTTAGCAGCCCGTTCGAAACTGTAGCGACGCTCTGTGAGCGCCGAGCGAAATGCTGGAGGTGGCCCAAACTCGGCGGTCACAGACCGCCCCTACAGGTTCATGGAGAGGCAGCGCGTCACGCGGGAGGGAATGGCGTGGTTTCCTCGGGCGGGATGGCGGGGGCTGGCGCGGCGGGCGTGGTGGGCTGCCCGTTGCCAACTTTCTCCCGCTGCGAAAACACCGGGCTGGGCCGGCGCGCATCCAACACGCAACGGAAGCCAACGATGTCCACGCGATGGCCCGGAGAATTGAAGAGGCGCGCGGCGGACAGCAGCGTGTGGGGCTTGGCGCTGTGCCACGACGCGCCGCGCAGCACGCGATAGTTTTGCTGACCGTCGTAGGAGTCAGAGCACCACTCCCAGACGTTGCCGCCGAGATCGTAAAGCCCGTGCCGGTTGGCGGGGAAGCTGCCGGCGGGCGACGTGTAGTCAAACACGTCGCGGCGCAGCTCCTCGTCGTAATTGCCGGTGTTCTTCGGGGGCGGCCATTCCCTGCCCCACGGATACACGTCGCGGATTTTGCCGTCGCGCTCGGCGGGCGTCGCGCCGGCTTCCTTGCCGAGGTCCACGGCGGCGCTCCATTCGAGGTCGGTGGGCAGGCGATACTCATCGCGCTCGCCCAGCGCACCCGCGCGCCGCTCGCGGTCGGTGAGCCAAAGACAAAAGCGGCGCGCGTCGTCCCAGCTCACGTTCACGGCGGGGTGGGCCGGCTCCTGCTTGAACTTCGGGCGCGGCCACTTCTGGTCGGTCTCCCGCGCGAAGCCCTCGTAGTCCTGCACGCGCACGGGCCAGATGCCGAAGAGCGCCGCCACGCCCGGCACGGGCAGGAACCGCATCCCGAGCGTGTTGGTGTGGGCCTCGCGGTTGAGCCGCACGGCCAGGACGCCCAGGTTGTTGCGCCGGCCAAACTGCACCGTGACCGTCCGGGCCAGCGGCTCGAAGAGGCTGGGGTCGAGCGTGAGCTGGTAGCTGCCGGGCGCGACCGCGTCGCCCGAGCGCACCGGCTCGCCGTTGAGGCGGATGACGGCGTGGGCGGCGTCGCCCAAGGCACGCCCGTCGGCCTCCAGGCGGAAGACCACGCTGGTGCGCGCGCCGAGGCGGCGGTGCGCGGCACGGACGCCCTGGACCAGCGCGGCCACGACCGCGACGGGCACCAGCACCGGGGCAAGCTGTCCGGCAAAGTTCACGGTGAGCACCCCGAGGGCGAGCGTGACGGCCAGTTCCGCCAGGGCACGCGTGCGCGCCTCGGCACAGCGCCGGACCAGGTCGGCGCGAACCGTGTCCAACTGGGCCATCAGCTTCTTGAACAGCGAGTGGCCGTCGCGCGCGAAGTCGGAGTTCTTCCAACTCTCCAGGCCGCCGTGGAACTTCGCCAAATAGTCTTGGAACTGCTGGACCTGCTGCTCCAGTTCCATCTGCCGCGGCGGAACCTTCCACGGCTGCGCGAACGGCGCGCGCCACGCGGTCGCCACCTGCTCGCGCAGCCGCGTGAAGCGCGCCTCCAACTCGCCGAGGCTCTTGCGCCAGCCGTCAATGACCTCGGTCACATGCTGGTAGGGCAGGTCCGTGAACACGGGGTTCAGCCCCTCGATCAGCGCCGCCGCGCGCGCGAAATCCGCCGTCTCCGCCAGCGTGTGGGCCTGTTGCAGCGTGGCGGCCTGGGCGGCGTGCAGCTCGATCAGCGTGGCGCAGGCCGCGCGCACCGCCTCCAGATGCTCGACCACCTCGCCGTGCAGCGGGCCTTCGCCATTGGCGAATTGGCACAACGCGGCCCGCTCCGGCTTCAGGAGCGGCGACTGCGCCCGCGCCAGCTTGCAAAAGGCCAGCAGGTCCGGCGCGAGGTCCACGCCGCCCTCCCCCTCCGACAAGTCCTTGTTCAGGAAACCGGCCGCCAGCCGGTGCTGCTCCTCCACCAGTGATGCGAAGGCCGCGTCCGCCGCCGCCTGGCATTCGGCGACCTGCGCCCGCGAGAGGGACTGCTTCTTGGCGTCGAGAATCTCCCGGCCCAGCGCCAGTTGCTCCTGCACAAACTTCGCGACCGGCTGCACCACGCGCTCCAACCGGTCAATCTCCTCATGCACAAACGCGTCCGGCTCGTGCGGGATGTCCCCGGCGGCGCGGTGCGTGCCCAAGTATTCGGCCAGCTCCATCTGGAACTGCCGGTGGGCGAACATGTCCGCCGTGTCCGTGAACGAGCGACTGGTCTCGCGCAGGCTGGCGGCGGTGGCCTGGAGCAGGGCCAGTTTGCGGGTGAGGTCGAGGTTCATCCGAACTGGCGTTTAAGCTGGTGCAGCAGCGCGGTGGCCTCGGCGATGGACTGCCGCGACTCGTGGACGGTCTGCTCCCGTTCGAGGCGCGCGGCCACTTCCGCCTCCTCCATCGCCGCGCGCGCCTGTTCGAGCGCGAGGCGCTGCCGTTCGCTCGCCTGGCGCTCCTCTTCCCAGTTCTGCAAGGCACGCAACTGCTGCAACTGCACCGCCAGCAGCCACGCCAGCAGCGCCAGCACGCAACCGCCAACCCCGACGGCATAGGCGCCGGCATTCTGGTTTAGATGGTCAAGCAGGGACAGCATGGAGCAGCGGTGGCGCAAGCATTACGCGGCCCCACGCGCCGGGACAATCTCCAATTCCGGCAAACGGACCCGGCTCAGTGGTTGAACAGGAATTCCTTGCTGCTCAACAGGCCCCAGTAGAGGTCTTCGAGGGCGGCGCGGCGTTCGGCTTCACCCGCGTCGGTGAGGAGTTTGAGGGAGCGGGTTCTTTCCGTCGCGGTGGGCGGGCGGCTCAGGGTGCTGAGGAAGGCTTCGTCGAGGATTTCTTCGTTGGTCTTCTTCTCGGCGAGGAGCTTGCCGATGCGGTTGTCCTTCGCGGCTAGCTTTGGGTTGAGCGTGTCGCCGTTCGCGATGTGGAGCGCCTGCGCCATGCTCGGCTCCTCGGAGCGCTCGCATTCGCAGGTCTGGAGGCGGTCGGCGCGACCGAAGGTTTTCAGGAAGTAGCTCGCGACGTTCGCATCCGGGAGCTGGAGGGCGCGCAGGGAAACCGGGTAGCGGTCGCCGACGCCGCGATTGGCGTTGCGCACGTCGCGGCGGAACTCGGTCGGGACACCGGTGACCTGCGAATAGGCGTCGAGCAGCGCCTCGGCCATCAGACGGCGCGGGTAATAGCGCGAGTAGTAGCGCTGGTCGCCGGCGTTGCCCGGCCCGGACTCGCTGCCCCGCTGGTAGGCCTCGGACTGGAGAATGAGCCGCATGAGCGACTTCAAGTCATAGCGCTGGTCGGCGAGGAATTTCGCGAGCGCGGAGAGCAGTTTCTCGTTGCTGGCCGGGTTCGTGACGCGCAAATCGTCCACGGCTTCCACGAGGCCGACGCCCATGAAGTTCGCCCAGACGCGGTTCGCGATGGCGCGCGTGAAATAGGGATTGTCGCGCGACGTGAGCCAGGCGGCGAGCGCCTCGCGGCGGTCGCCGGGCGCGTCAATCGCGATGGCCTGGCCGTCGAGCGGGCGCGGCGGGAGCGGCTTGCCGGAGAGCAGTGCGGGCACGTCGCCGGACGCAGCGGCGAAGATGACCTTGTCACCTTCGCCCCCGGAACCGTTCTTGGTGCGGACCCGAGCAAAGAGGTTGGCGAACTCGTAATACTGGTCGTTGGTCCACTTCTCCATCGGGTGGTTGTGGCACTTGGCGCAGTTGATGGCCAAGCCCATGAAGGCGACGGTCGTCGTCTCGGCCATGAGCGTCGGATCGTCGTGGAGGACGAAGTAGTTCGCCGCGCCGTTGTCCAGCGTGCTGCCGCGCGCGGTCACGAGCTGGCGCACGAACTCGTCCCACGGCGTGTTCGCCTCCACCTGGCCGCGAATCCACTGGTAGTAGCTCCACATCGCGGGCTGCGGGAGCTTCGCGCCGTTGACCAGCAGCAGGTCGCTCCACTTGTAGCTCCAGTAGTCCACGAACTCGGGCCGCGCGAGCAGGCGCTCGATGAGCGCGTCGCGCTTCTTCGGGGAAGCGTCGGCAAGGAACTCACGCACCTCCGCCGCCGTCGGCAAGATGCCGGTGGTGTCGAGGAACGCGCGCCGGAGGAACTCCGAGTCCGAGCAGCGCGGCGAGGGCGGGACGTTGAGTGCCTTCAACTTCTCGTTGACCAGCTCATCAATGAAGTTGCGCCTCGGAGCCTTGGTGAAGGTGCTCGCGGCGAGCTTGTTCTGGTAGGGCACCGTGACGGTCGCCATGGCGATGCGGCTGAGATACCACGCCGAGATGGGGCCTTCGCCGGGGCCGATGGCCGTGACCATGCCGTCCTCGCCGATGCTGCACACGGAGCCGTTGGCGCTGGTGAACTTCGCCCAGCGCGTCACGTCGCGGACCTCGCCGTCCGAGAAGGTGGCGCGCACGAGGATTTGCTGCGGGACGCCCGCCTTGAGGAAGACCTGCTCCGGCAGCACTTCGAGCCTGGTGATGCGCGCGTCCTCGGGCCGCGGGGCGGGCGTGCCGTTCGCGACCCACTCGGCCAGGATGCGGTAGTCGAGCGAGTTCGTGCCGAACCGGTCGCCGCCCTTGTGCGGGACGGCGGCGGTGGGCTTGATGAGCAGGAGGCTGTGCGCTGGCTCGGCGACCGTGACGCGGCGGCCCAGCGCCGAGCGCGTGATGGAGCGGAAATCACCCTCGTCATCCCAGCCGCGCAGCGAGAGCTTGAACCCGCCCTGCCCCGCGAACGCGCCGTGGCACGCGCCCATGCTGCAGCCGGTCTTGGCGAGCACCGGCTGGACGTGGTTTCGGAAGTTCCACGCGAAGGGCTTGTCCATGTTCACCACGCGCACCTCGGCCTTCGCGGAACTGCGCCCGGACTTGCCCGTAACCGTGGCAGTGCCATTGCCCACGGCCACCGCGATGCCGTCCTCAATGCGGACGACCTTGGGATTGCTGGAGGTGAACGCGACGCTGTTCGTGACCTGGCCGAGCAAGATCTTGCCATCGGCGAGTTCCAGCACAAGCCGCTGCTCGGCGGCGGGGCCATCGAGAGTGAACTTGGCGGGAATGAGGGTGAGGGATTCGGCCCGGACGCCGAGTGTTAAACAGGCCAGCGAAATAAAATAAAACAGGAGCTTCATTGAAATCAGGCGAGTGCGGTGTCTGTGTCGAAGATGGCCTTCACCGGCAGCTTGAAGCCGCGCACGACGACGCTTTCCAGCACGCCCGCCGAGCGCGCGGTGGCGCGCTTGGGATACCGGCCATCCTTGAGGAGGTATTGCTCCACGGTCTTTGCGTCCGGGTCCACAATCCAGAATTCGCCGACGCCGTTGGTCTGGTAGTCCTCCCATTTCACACCCCGGTCGTTCTTCTCGGTGGAGGGCGAGAGCACCTCGACGATGAAGTCCGGCACGGGGAACTTCATGGTGTCCGGCTTGATTAGCCGCGCCTTGGTGGGGCCGAAGAAGACGATGTCCGGCTCGTAGTCGTTGCGGGGAAAGACGCAGAGGGATTTTTCACTGCCAATCCAGCCGAGCTTGTGGGCCCGGATGTGCTGGCGGAGGGCGAAGTGAAGGTTGTCCACGACGACAGAATGCGCAGCGCGACTGGGTGAGTGCATGATGACTTGTCCGTTGATGAACTCCCAGGTGTGGTCCTCGGTGATTTCGTCGTAGAAGACCTCGCGGCGCTCGCGCTCGGCCTCCATCGCCCGCTCCAACTCGGCCAGGTGGCTGGGCAGCGCCGGGGATTTCAGGATGGGTTCGAGCAGCGCGTTCATCACGGTTGAAGATGGGGCGTCAGCACAACGAAAACAACTTCGGTATTGTGGTTTGGCCTGCCGGAGCGGGCTTTCCACCGGCTACCTTCAGGCGTCCCTCCGGGACGAGGCTGAGTGACCAGCGTTCCAAGGTCCTTATGCATTGCTACGGCCATCTGATCGAGGTTGACGGGTCAGGAGCGATGAAGGTCACCTTGTTGCCAGGCCACAGAGGTTGATTTCGGAAAGTCAGATTCGCCTCCTCGGATTTGGTCAATCGCACGCTCCCATCTGCCATTGCGAAGTTCCCTTTCTGCTCATGCACGAACCGATACCAGCCGTAGAGCGCGTTTGTCACTATCGTGTGAATGCCCGGCGCGAGAGGATAGTAGGGCGTCCTCCCCGACCAGCTTTCACCAAAGTTCCGATCTCCCGCCAAGACGGCGCTGCTCCCATACTCTCGATGCCCCGAGTAGAAGTAGCTGACGTTGGTGAGCTGGAGTCCCGAGAAGCGGGTGGCAACACCTCGTGCCTTGTCGGTGGTTCCCATTATCTGGTTGTCAGATGAACAAACCAGAATCTTTGGGGTGCTGAGATAATTGGACAGGCTGGCCAACCCTGAGTTTGGCCGGTTGGCACCGGGCACCCTCGCATTGTGGTCCGAGGAGTAATTAAGCAAGCCAACAGCGAGCGAGCGAAGATTGGTTGAGCAAGAGTGAATCCGCACCCTTTTCATGGCCGCTGGAAGGGCGGCTGCAAGCAGCGCAGCAAGCAGGCCGATGATGGCCAAGGACACCAGCAACTCAACCAGCGTGAAGGCTTTTGCACGCGCATTCTGCGATTGGGTTCTTGGATTCACTCAATTCAAAACAACTCCTTCACTTCTCTCACCCCGAAGTCCACCAGCGCAAACGGCCTCCCTTGCGGGCCGGGCAGATGCGTGTCGAGGTCGAGGCCGAGGCTCTTGTAGATGGTGGCGACGATTTCGCCGGGGTTCACGGGGCGCTCGGCGGGATACGCGCCGATGTCGTCGCTGCGGCCCACGACGCGGCCGCCCTTCACGCCGCCCCCGGCGAAATACATCGTCCAGCAGTTCGGCCAGTGATCGCGGCCCCCGGCGGGGTTGATGCGCGGCGTGCGCCCGAACTCGGCGAGGTTGCAGACCATCGTGTTGCCCAGCAGGCCGCGTTGCGCGAGATCTTCGATGAGCGCGCTGTAGCCCTGGTCATACATCGGCGCGACGATGTCCCGCATCCCGGCGATGCTCGTGAAGGGCTTCGAGCCGTGGATGTCCCAGGTGATTTCGCCGAAGACGGTGATGAAGGTGTTGACGGTCACAAAGCGCACGCCGCGCTCGACGAGCCGCCGCGCCAGCAGGCAGCACTGGCCGAAGCGCGTCATGCCGTAGCGTTCGCGGACGGCGAGCGGCTCCTTCGTCAAGTCGAAGGCTTCGCGCGCCTTTTCGCTGGTCATCAGCCGGTAGGCGGCGGCGAAGTTGGAGTCCATCAGCTTCGCGGATTCGCTGGCCTCGAACTTCTTCACCGTGTCGTCCACGATCTGCCGCAGCTCGCGCCGCCGGGCGAGCCGGGCCTCGCCGATTTCCTTGGGCGGAAGCAGGTCGGGCACCTTGAACTCCTTCTGCGACGGGTCGGCGTTGAGCACGAAGGGGTCGTAGGCCTTGCCGAGGAAGCCCGCGTCCTGCCCGTGCGGCATATTGCCGCCGGTCGGCCCCATCGGCTCGGGGAGGATGACGTGAGCGGGCAGCTCGCTGCGCCGGCCCTTCAGAAACTCCAGCGCGCAGCCCGCGTGCGGCACGACGATGCCGCCGCTGAAGAGCCGGCCCGTCTGCATCATCTGGTGGCCGGTGTCATGCACCGCCGCCGCCGTGTGGTAGCAGGAGCGCACGAGCGAAAATTTGTCCGCGACCTTCGCGTGGCCGGGGAGCAGCTCGGAGAGCTGGAAATCGCCCTTGGTCGCAATGGGCTTGAACGGCCCGCGAATCTCGCTGGGCGCGTCGGGCTTCAGGTCGAAGAGATCCTGCTGGCTCGGCGCGCCGAGGTTGAAGATCATGATGACCGACTTCCCGTCGTTGCCGTCCGCGACCTTGCCGGCGGCCTGGGCGGCGGAAAAGTCCGCCATCGAGAGGCCGAGCGCGCCGAGCGTGCCGACCTGGAGGAAGTCGCGGCGCGTGATGCCGTCGCAGGTGGTGATGGAGCCGGGTCCGGTGACGTTCAACATAGGCTTCGGTGTCGCTGTGAACTCCGGCCCACCAGCGCGTCCGCTTCAAGGCGCAGCCGCACGGGCGGAGTTCGTTTCAAGTTCTGCGCTAACATTGACGAATCGCAGTGGCGCGTCCATTGACTTTTCCGCGACCGGCCATGAACAATCGCGCCGTGCTCCGCCCGCCGGCCAAGTCACGCTTTCCAATTTCGCTCTATCACACGCCGAGCGACCTCGCACGCGACGCGTTTTACACCTCGGTCCGTGCGGGGCATCTGGTGGCCGGTCCGGAGCACCGCATCGAGCGCGACCACTACCCCGGCCACGAGTTGATTCTCTGCCTGCGCGGCAAGGGCCATGCGCGCTTGCGCGGCAAGGCGGGCAGCATCAGCGCCGGGCAACTGCTCTGGGTGAACTGCCATCACCCGCACGCTTACTGGGCGGACGCGGCGTCGCCGTGGGAAGTGTATTGGGCGCGCATTGACGGACCGCGGCTGGACCGGGTGGAGCAGAACTTGTTCGGCGGCGGTTTCCCGGCGATGACCACGGAGTTGAAAAGCCTTGGCCCGGTCTTTCGCCGGGTTTTCCAGCAGATGGAATCGTTGAAGCCCGACGCCGAGGCGCGCCTGCACGCCGAAGTCGCGCGGCTGATCGCCCTGCTCTTCCAGCAACGCATCGCCTCCGATCCGAGTGGCATACCCGCGCCGAGCATCCCCGAACTGCTCCGCCGCCCGCTGGAGCGGATGCGCCTCTACTACCACCTGCCGCTCCGCGTAAGCGAACTGGCGCAACTCGCCGGGATGAGTCCGTCGCACTTCGCGCGGACCTTCAAGCACGTCATGGGCACCAGCCCCATCAACTGGCTGCGCCGCGAGCGCATCAACCAGGCCAAGCGCCGCCTCACCGAGACCACCGACGCCGTGAAGGAAATCGCCCTGCAATGCGGCTACGCCGACGCCTTCTACTTCAGCCGCGACTTCAAGCAGTTCACCCAATACGCGCCGAGTGAGTATCGGCGACGGGAGCAGGGCCAGGGCGCGCCGGAGTTAAGTTGAGAAAACACTCGCCTCGCCGGGAGGCGTTGCCCACCATCCGCCTCGTTTTCGCGGGAGCACCCGCATTTGAATGAAAGCCAAAATCATCATCACGCCGAAGAAGGCCGTCCTCGATCCGCAGGGCAAGACCGTGCAGAGCGCGCTGGAGCACATGGGTTACGCGGGTGTCGCGGGCGTCCATGTGGGCAAGTATGTGGAGATTGACCTCGCGCCCGGCACGGATCGTGCCGCCGCGCAGCAGGCCATCAACGAGGCGTGCCACCGCTTCCTGAGCAACCCGGTGATTGAAGATTACAAACTGGAAATTGAGTGAAATCCAAGGGTGACACGTGGCAAGTGACATGTGACAGGTCGTCGCGTGTTCGGCCCCGGCCCGTGTCACCTGCCACTTGCCACCTGCCACTTCCCCCATGAACTTCGCCGTCCTCCAATTTCCCGCCTCCAACTGCGACCAGGACGCCGTCCACGCCATGCGCGTGCTCGGCCATTCCGCCCGGCTGGTCTGGCACAAGGACAGTTCCCTCGGCGACGCCGACGCGGTCATCGTGCCCGGCGGCTTCAGCTACGGGGATTATTTGCGCTGCGGGGCCATCGCGCGGTTCAGCCCGGTGATGCAGGCGGTGAAGCAGTTCGCCGACAACGGCGGCCTGGTCATCGGCATCTGCAACGGCTTCCAAGTGCTCTGCGAGGCGCACCTGCTGCCCGGCGCGCTCATCCGCAACCGCTCACTTCAGTTCCGCTGCGAGCACGTCTTCCTCAAGACCGTGGCGCATGACTCGCCGTTCACGTCTCAGATTCCCGCCGGCAAGCTGTTGCGGGTGCCCATCGCGCACGGCGAGGGCTGCTACTTCGCCGACGCCGACACGCTGGCGCAGATGAAGGCGAACCGCCAAATCCTCTGGCAGTATTGCAACGCGCAAGGCGACGTCACCGACGATGCCAACCCCAACGGTGCGCTGGAGGGCATTGCCGGCGTCTGCAACGAGCGCCGCAACGTGGCCGGCCTCATGCCGCACCCGGAGCGGGCCTGTGAGCCGCTGCTGGGCAGCACTGACGGCCGGCTGATCTTCGAGAGCATGATCCACGCGCTGGGGCAGAAGCCGGCGGCGCTGGCGGCGTAGGGAATCCTTGGCTTCCGGCCTGGCATCAAACCGCAGCGTTGACAGCGCGCGCGAATTTGTTGTCCCGTTTCCGCGTCCGCCCACAGAACAGACACACATCACCATGCGCCATTCACTGCTTGCCACCCTCACTCTCACCGCCCTGTTGCTGCCCGCCCGCGCCGCCGACTGGAAGGCCACCGCCGACTGGCTCAAGCTCCCCGCCGGCCGCCCCACCCTCGGCAACATGCACGGCGACATCGCCGTCAGCTCCAAGGGCGAGGTTTATGTCAGCACCATGGACCCGAAAGCTGGCGTGCAGGTCTATGCCCCCGACGGCAAGTGGCTCCGCAACCTCCCCGACGCGCCCGCCGATTTCCACGGCTTCGTCATCAAGAAGCAGGCCGATGGCGAGTTCATCTACGGCCCGCGCCTCGGTGGCCAGACCATCCTCAAGCTCACGCTCGAAGGGAAGAAGGTGCTTGAAATCCCCGCCTCCGCCATCCCGGATGAGTTCAAGAACAAGACCGGCCCGAGCAAGAAGAAGAACGACAAGGGCGAGATCATCAAGGATCCCAACGAGGGCAAGTCCTTCGTCCGCCTCACCGGCATGGACATCGCGCCCAATGGCGACTGGTTCGTCACCGACGGCTACTCCTCGAGCTACGTCCACCGCTTCGACAAGAGCGGGAAGTATCAGAAGTCTTTTGGCGGCAAAAAGGCTCCCTACAACTTCACCACGCTCCATAAGATCGCCGTGGACACCCGCTTCACCCCCAACCGCATCATCTGCTGTGACCGTGAAGCTCTCCGGGTCGTCCACCTGTCCTTGGACGGCGAACTGCTCGGCGTCGTGGCCAAGGATCTCCTCGCTCCCGCCGCCATCACCGTGCAGGGCGACTACGCGCTCGTCGGGGAAATCGGCGGCGCGGTCAGCGTGCTCGACAAGGAAGGCAAGCTCGTCGCCCGGCTGGGTCTGAACACCGAGAAGGCCGAGGTGAAGAACAACCAGACCAAGCCGGAAGTCTGGCGCACCGGCTTTGTCACCGCGCCGCATGGCGTGGCCTTCAACGCCGCCGGCGACATCTTCGTGGCCGAATACAACGTCTATGGGCGCGTGCACCGGTTCAACCGGCTGTGAGGTCCGCTTAAGCATCCGTGAACCGGGCGGAGCGCAGGTGTCCAACCTGCGCGAGGGGGGCTGAACAGGAACGCGCAGGATGGACTCCTGCGCTCCGGTTCAGGGGCTGAAACCGCGAAACTTGGCGGCGCGTGAAATCTCTCCCCTCTACTCCACAAGGCGTCGTGAACCGGCCGGACGGCTGGGAGCGGCACATGGTTCACTGCCAGCCTGCCATCGTCGCGCGATGCCAGCGACGGCTTGATCCGCGCTGGCTAGCGGTTTCGGCGGGGCGTTCCCTTTTACCTCATTTCCTCAACCCCGGCGGCTGGTTCACTCGGGCTGGCTGGCTCGGGCTGACGGGCGGCGTGGGGATCGCCCGCGCCGGCTGGTTGATTACCGCTGGCGGGCAGTTCACCCGCACCGGCTGGCCGACCACGACCGTCGGCGGGCGATTCACGCGGGGAGCCTGAGTGACAACGGCGGGTGTCGCCGGACGATTAGGCGGTCGCGCGGGTTGGACCAGCACGGCGGGCGGCTGACGATTCGGACGCACTGGCTGGCTGGCGGTGGCTGTAGGCGGGCGGCTGGCTGGCTGCCGGATTTTGGACTGAGCGGTGGCGTTCGTGACGCGAGCCGGCTGCTTGGCAGCGGGCGGTCCGGGCTGGACCGTTTTCACCGCTGCGGAGGGCAACGCCGGCGGCGGCGGGAGCATCGGCGGTTCGGGAAGGACTGGCTGCGCTGGCAGGATCGCCGGAGCGGGCAACATCGGCTGCGCCGGAAGGATGGGTTGGGGTGCCAGCATCGGTTGCGGCGGCAGCAGGGGTTGAACGGACAGCAAGGGCACCGGCGGAAGCATCAGTTGGGCCGGCAGCATCGTTTGCATTGGCAGGATGGCGGCGGCGGGAAGCATCGGCGGCGACGGCAGGACGGGTTGTGGCGGCAGCATCAGCGGCGATGGCAAAACCGGCGATGGCGGCAGGATGGCCGGCGGCGGCAGGACCGGTTGCGGTGGCAGCATCGGCTGCACCGGCAACATGGGCTGAGGTGGCAGCGAGGTTGGCCGGACCGGTTCCGCATAATTGGTGACGACCGGAAAGTTGGTCTGGGCCGGCAGGCTCGCAACGGCCAGCAAAACCGCCATCAGAAACGCGGCCCGGACTGCGCTGCGGTGCGTGCCCTTCCCCTTGCTCGCTCCCCACCCACCGCCGCCTTTGGGTCCAGCCGATGTGCCTCGAGCTTTCATATCCCAATGCAACGCTACGCCTCCCGTCAGCCTGATCCAGTCGGGCGGCAAAGTATCATGGCGCTTGCACCGCGCCAGAAGCCGGCCTTCTGTGAGCGCACATGGCGGCTGGTGAAACCGGAGTTGGAACCTCCTTCCCCGCGTGACCACCTGTCAAACAGCCGGCGAGAACGCGGCGATTCCGCTCAGGTCGTCGCCGGCTTCAGCACGGATTTCGTGGCGTCCATGCCGAGGGCAATGAAGCCGTAGAGGAAGAGCGATCCGGCGCAGAGGAGGAAGACGTTGCGCTGGCCGGTCCCGCCGCTCTTGCCCAGCTCGAGCAGCAGCGGGACGAGCATGGAGATCGCGGACGCGCCGAAGTTGCCCCACATGTTGCCCCAGCCGAACGCGGCGGCGGTCGCGCGTCCGCCCACGTCCTGCATGAAGGCCCAGGTGGCTGGATTGCCCATGTCCACGGCGAACGACACCATGCAACAGCAGGCAATGACGCCCCACGCCGAGTCTTGCGTGAGGCACACCAAGTAGGCGGAGCCGCCCAGGCAGCCGCCGGCAAACATCGGGAGGACGCGGCCCCAGCGCAGGCCGAAGCGCCGCACGCTCAAGTCCGCGAGCCAGCCGCCCACGAGCTGGCCGATCATGCCGAACGCCAGCACCAGCGTGACCATCCGCCCGCCGGCGATGTCCTCGACGCCCTTCTGCTCCTTAAGATACGTGGGCAGCCAGGTGATGAGGAAGGCCCAGCCGATGTTGGTGAAGAGCTGCCCGACCGAGTTGAGCCAGAGGCTGCGGCTGCGGCAGAACGCGCCGAGCATGGCGATGAATTCACGGGTGGGAACGGGCGGCTCGACGGGGGGCTGGCCGATGATTGCGCGCTCGGCCTCGTTGCAATCGGGGTGCTCCTCGGGCCGGTCGCGCACCACGCGCCAGTAGATGACGGCGATGACCAGCCCCACGGCCCCGTCAATCCACAGCGGCCGCCGCCAGTGCCCAAGCTCGATCACCATCCACGCCGTGATGAAGGGGGCGAGGGTGCCGCCGATGCGCCCGCCGAACGCCACCAGCGCGCTGGAACGGGCGCGGGACTGCAACGGAATCCAGCGCCGGATGATCGCGCCGCTGGTCGGATACGCGCCGGCCTCCGCCGCGCCGCACAGCAGCCGCATGACGAGCAGCCCGGCAAAGCTGGACATGAAGCCAGTAAGGCCGGTGAAGAGCGACCAAAGCACGATGTAGGCGGTGAGCATCTTGCGCGCGCCGAAGCGGTCGCTGGCCCAGCCGGTGGGAACCTGAAAGATGGCGTAGGAGAAGAAGAACGCGCCGAGAATGCGGCCAATCTCCTCCTTCGTGAGCGGCAGGTCGGTCTTGAACGATGCCGACTTCACGATCTCGGCGAGACAGATGCGGTCGAGATAAAGGATGAACGCCATCAACATGCTGACGGCGATGATGCGGTGGCGGATGTTGGTGGGGGCGGAGGCGGACATGAAAGAGTGGGGCGGGCGCGCGCGTTCTAGGATTGGCTGGGAACTCGGACGAACTTCTCCGCCGATTGCATCAGTCCTCTCATGTAGCCGTAGGCGAAGAGGCGGCCCAGCATCGTGTAGCCCGGCTCACCGTTCTCCTCGCCGACGAGCTGCGGAACGTGGTCGGGCCGCATCGGGCCGGCGAAGCCCGCTTCACGATACGCGGCCATTGCGGCGACCATGTCGGTCGGGCCGTTGTCGTGGAAGGTCTCGACGAAGTGGCCGGGGCCGGTCGCGCGCACGTCGCGGAAGTGGACGTAGCGGATGTGCGGGCCGAGCCGGCGGATGGTGGCAGGAATGTCCACGCCCATCGCGGCGAAGGTGCCCTGGCAGAAGCAAATGCCGTTGTGCGCGCTGGGCACGAGCCGCACGAGGCGCTCGAAGTTCTCGACCGAGTTCATGATGCGCGCCTTGCCCTGGAACTCGGGCAACGGCGGGTCGTCCGGGTGCATCGCGAGGAACACGCCGCATTCTTCGGCGACAGGCACCAGCTCGCGCAGCAGCCGCTCCAGGTTCGCCCAAAGTTCCTCCGCCGCGATGCGGTCGTTGCCAATGGTGCTGGCCGTGGCGCTCAGGGACACCGCGCGTTCCGCCGCCGCGAGGTCGAACTCCGTCACGCGCGCGCCGCCGCGCTCCGGCGCGTCCAGCCGCGTCCGCACCCAGTCGGTGCCGGCCATGAAGTTGTAGCAAAGAATGGGTATGCCAAGCCGGCCCATCTGGCGGATGAGCGACTTCATAGCGGCCAGCTCGGAGCCGTCGTCACGCCCGAGCTTGAGGCGCTCGATGGGCAGGCAGCCCTCCACGATGGCGAGCCTCAGCCCGTGCGCCTCGATCTGCCGCTGTTGTCGCAGGAGGTTCTCCGGGTCAGGGCCGGGATAGCGCACCGTGATGTCCTCCACGCCGCACTGCGCCGCCAGCGCGAGGTGATAGTCGTTCAACGGCGTGAGAACCGAGGCGAGACGCATTGATGAAGCGGGGTGCAACGCGGCAAGTTTCGGGAATGCCAGTGGCGGCAGCAAGCTTGAACACAGAAAAGTCCGGGCAGTCGCGCGAGCCGCTGCCGGCCCCTCGCCCTCCGGCCTCCCTCACTTGCTCTGAAACAGCTCGCTCGCCACCACTCCCGCAACCAGCGACCTGAATCCGTGGTTCCTCTCCTTCACCTGCCGAACGATGGCCTCCACAGCGGGCGAGTCGGCGGGTTCCAGTCCGTGGCCGGTGGCGTAGGTCAGCAACTTCCTGGTCAGCGCGCGGGCAATTTGGTCCTTGTCCGTCAGGAGCAGCCGCTTCAAGTCGTCAACGTCCCGGAAGGCGCGGCCATCGGCCAACATGTCGGAGGGGTCCACCCTCGGGCCGTGGAGATAGGGCATCCGGCGGCCATCAATCGTCACCGGCTTGCCGTTGCCGCTCGTGCGGTAGAACTCCCGCCAGCCGCCAATCACATCGAAGCTCTCCAGCGCGAAGCCCGGCGGGTCCATCTTCACATGACAGTTCGCGCACGACTCCAGTTGCCGGTGTTTGGCGAGCTGCTCACGGATGTTCCGGGTGCCGCGCGTGTCGGGTTCGAGCGTGCCGACGTTGTCGGGCGGTTTGGGCGGCGGCGTGCCGAGGATGCGGTCGAGCACCCACGCGCCACGCAGCACGGGCGAAGTGGTCGTGCCGTTGGCCGTGACCTTGAGCACGCTGGCCATCGTCAGAACGCCGCCGCGATGGCTGTCGGGCGGCAGCTTCACCCTGCGAAACTCGAAGCCGCTCACGCCCGGGATGCCGTAGTGCTTCGCGAGCCGGCCATTGAGCATGGTGAAGTCCGACGCGACGAAGTTCGTGAGGCTCAGGTCGTGCCGCAGGACTTCGGTGAAGAAGAGTTCGGTTTCGCGCACCATCGAGACCTTGAGCATGTCGTCGAACTCCGGGTAGTGAAGGTGGCTGGGCATCGTGAAATCAATGTCCCGCAGCCCAAGCCACTGGCCGGTGAAGTTCTCGGTGAAGGCCCTGGCCTTCGGGTGGTTCAGCAGCCGCTCGACCTGCGCGCGCAACGTCGCCGGCTGCGTGAGCTTCTTCTGCTCGGCGAGCGCAAGCAGCTCCTCATCTGGAAGCGTGCTCCAGAGGAAGTAACTCAGTCGCGATGCCAGCGCGAAATCGTCCAGCTTCCCGGGCTGCTCGCGCAGGAAGAGAAACTCCGGCGAGACGAGCACAGCGGACAGCGCGGCGCGCACGGCCTGCTCGAAGGTGCGCTGCTCCGCCAGCTTCGCCTCGACGAGCGCGACAAACGGCTTCACGTCGGCGTCGGTCACGCTGCGACGGAAGGCCCGTCGGGCAAACTGCCGCAGGATGCGGTCGGCGTCCGCGAGCGGTTCGCTGGAGATGACGTCCACGCGGTCGCGCTGGTTGTAGATGGGCGCGGGGTCTTGCTTCAGATCGCCGAAGAGACGGCGATGGCTTTCCGGCGGCCACGTCTCGTTCAGCGGCCCCTCCACCTCGACCCAGTCAATCGCCAGCCCCGGCCCTTCCCATGCGTCCGCGCCGACCTTGTTGACCGTCTGCGAAGAAGCGAGGCCGTAGGGCAGAATCGAAATCGAGGTGCGCGGCTCCATGTAGTCCACGAACTCGAGGATGGTCGGCTTGCCCGGCGGCGCGTCGAAGTAGTTCACCAGGTGTCCCTTCGCCCCGCCCATGCCGCCGGAACCGGACCACACGCGGAAGACGACCGGCTGGTTGGAACTCTGCACGGCTGACACCGACATCGTGAAACGATAGCGCCCGCGCTCCTGCGGGTAAAACTTCGTCACGCCCACCTGCTGCCACGCCGATGAACTCAAGAGCGTCAAGCTGCCTTCCTCGGACTTGCGGAACACCTTCTCCGTCGTCGAGCGAACCTGATGCGACTCGGTGAGCAGGTAGCGCGTCCTGGTGGACTTGGGCTGCGGACGGTTCGCGATGGCCTGGTTCAGCGCGGTGTCGGCAGCTTCGAGATACTTATCGAGCAGGAAGGACGACGTGTGCAGCGCCTCGCCGATATTGTCGAAGCCGTCGGCAGAAGAATCCTGCGGCAGCAAATCCTTCAGCGGCGTCTGCACTCCGAGCAGGTCGCGCACAGTGTTCTCGTATTCGGTGCGATTGAGGCGACGCAGAACGACACGGCCCTGTGCCGCGCGCTGCGCAACGACCGACTGCGAGACTTGCGCGGCAATCCACCCGGTCACAGCACGCACTTCCGATTCCGGCGGACGCGGCTGTTTCTTCGGTGGCATCTCGCCGGTCTGGAGCTGCTCCAAGACTTTCTCCCAGCGACCACGCGCGGCCTTGTCTGTGAAATCGGTCGTGAGCTGGTCCAGCCGCCAGTCGCCTTTGGGCTTCGCGCCGCTGTGGCATTCCTTGCAGTGGCGTTCGAGAAACGGTCGCACCAAGTCCTGATGCTGCCGGTCCGCCGCCGCACCAGCGGCCTCGGTTCCCAACGTCCCCGGCCAGGCACTCACCAACGCCGCCATCACCAGTCGCCAGCCAAACTCGCGCACACGCTGGGAACGAAGGCGAGCGGTTTGAGCGAGGTTCAGCCGGTGCATGCAGTGGGAGAGACGCGAAACCACCACGTTTGGTTCACGGGGGCAAGCTGCGGGGCCGGTTAGAGACACCGGGACCAACCCAAGGTCAGGCCATGATGCCCTTCGCCACTTCGGCCACGGCGGCGTCGCCGCAGAGGCGGCGCACCAGTGCGAGGCCGAATTCCACCGAGGTCGCCGCGCCGCGCGAGGTGATGAGGCTGCCATCTTCGACCACGCGCTCCTGCACTTGCGAGGCGGGAAGTTCCGCGAGCACGCCCGCGTGCGAGGTGAAGCGTTTGCCCGCGAGCAGACCGGCGTCGAGCAGCACCGTGGGCGCGGCGCAGATGGCGGCGACGGGCTTGCCCATCTGCGCGTAAACCTGCGCGAGCTTCGCGGCGCGTCCGTCGGCGCGCACGGCCTTGATGCCGGGACCGCCGGGAATGAGCAGCAGGTCGAAGTCCTGATCGGCCACGTCGGCCAGTGCCGCGTCGGCCTGCACGGTGATCTGACAGCGACCGGTCACGAGCATCTCGCCGGTGAGCGAGGCCACCACAACCTCGACACCCGCGCGGCGCAGCAAGTCCACGGGTGCGACGGTTTCGATTTCCTCGAAGCCGGGGAACAGAAGGCACAGGACGCGTTTCTTCATAAGGGGGAGGGTTGTGAAAACTACTTCTCCCGCTTCACCACAGTGGGAAAGGGCTTCGCCAGTTGCCCGGCCTTGATGACACCGCCTTGCATCACGGCGATGAACTTCTTGCGGTCTTCGAGCAATGCAATGTTCGCCGCCACGTCGCCGTCCACGATGAGCACGTCGGCGAGCTTGCCCGGCTCCAGCGTGCCGAACTCGTGGCCGCGTCCCATGATTTCCGCGCCGGTCTTGGTGGCGCAGGTGATGACCTCCAGCGGCGTGAGGCCCACATCCTTCACGAAGAAGGTCAACTCGCGCGCGTAGTCGCCATGCGGGTTCCAGCCAAAGCCGTAGTCGCCGCCCATGCCGAGCCGCCCGCCCGCGCGCAGGATGCGCCGGGCGCTTTCCGCGCCGCCGTCGAGCGTCTCCTGATGCCCGTCAATCACCGCCTGCGGCAAACCGAACTCCGGCCCGCGCTCGATGCTGGCCTTCTCGAAGTAGAGCGCGGGGATGCACGGCACGTCGCGCTCGAGCAGCATCTCCAACCCCTCGTCGTCAATGAACGTCCCGTGCTCGATGGTGTCGTAACCGGCACGCAACGCGTTCTTGATGCCTTGCGTGGCGCGGCAGTGGCCGGTGACCTTGAGCTTGTGGTTGTGCGCCGTGGCGACGACCGCGTGCATCTCCTCGAAGGTCATGCAGAGCGTGTGATGGTCGTTGAGGTCGGGCGAGGCCGCGTCGCCGGTGGGGTAGGTCTTCACCCACTCGATGCCGTCCTTGACCAATGCCCGCACGGCCTTCCGCGCGTCCTCCACACCGTTGATGATGAACACCAATCCCTCCATTCCTATCTTTCGAAACTCCGGGTTCCAGTCCATCAAGCCGCCGGCGGAGCAAATCTCCCGCCCGCTTGTGGCCAGGCGCGGCCCGGCGATGAGATCCTCCTCGATGGCCTTCTTGAGCCACACGTCCACGTTGAACAAACAGCCACCCGAGCGCGCCGCCGTGTAGCCGCATTCCAGCGCGAGCCGCGTGTTGACCGAGGAGAGCAGCGAGACGTATTCGACGGGATACTTGATGTCGAGGTCTTCGAGCGCGGCGATGTTGAAATACGTCGCGTGGAAGTGCGCCTCGACCAGCCCCGGCATGATGGTGCCACCGCGCGCGTCAATCTTCTCCGTGTCAGGCGGCAGCGCGGGCGCGTCCACCGCCGCGCCGGCGTAGGCGATACGCCCGTCTCGGATGACCAGCGACGCGTTTGGCACCGGCACCTTGCCCGTGCCGTCAATGAGCTGGCCGTTGGTGATGAGCGTGGTGCCGGTGGCAATTTTCATGGCTGAAGTTCAGCGAACGATCCGTCGCCTCGCAGTAGCGAGTTCGGTGCGAAGCAAATTCGGGTTCACGCGGACAGTGTTGAGTTGACCGTGGCCGCCGTCAACCGCCCAGCCGCCACCCGCAGCCGAATGCACTGGCCCAGCCAGCGTCAACCAACACAGACTCTCCACCATCGCCACACACACCCGCGCATGAAAACCCCCGCCGACCTCTCCCGCCGCCAGTTCCTCCAGTCCTCCAGCGCCGCCGCTGCCGCCGGCACGCTCGCCGCGCGCGACTTGTCCGCGCAGAACGCGCCCGTTGCCAACAGCAGCCTCCTCCGCATCGGCCTCATCGGCTGCGGCGGACGCGGCACCGGCGCGGCGTCGCAAGCGCTTGCCGCCGACTCGAACGTCAAGCTCGTCGCCGTGGGCGACGCCTTCCGCGACCGCCTTGACCTCAGCCTCGAAACGCTCGGCAAGCAGAAAGAAATCGCCGACAAGATTGATGTGCCGGAGACGCGCCGCTTCGTCGGCCTCGACGCCTACCAGAAAGTCATCGCCAGCGGCGTGGACGTGGTGCTGCTCACGACTCCGCCCCACTTCCGCCCCATCCACATCAAGGCCGCGATTGACGCTGGCAAGCACGTCTTCGCCGAGAAGCCCGTGGCCGTGGACGCGCCCGGCGTGCGCTCCGTGCTCGCCACTTGCGAGGAGGCGCGGCGCAAGAAACTCGCCGTCGTCAGCGGCCTCTGCATCCGTTACTCCCACGGCTTCCAGGAAATCATCAAGCGCATCCACACTGGCGCGCTCGGCAAGCTGCGCACCCTCCAGGCCAACGACTTTCGCGGCCCCATCTGGGTCAAGCCCCGCCAGCCCGGCCAGACCGACATGGAGTATCACCTGCGCAACTGGTATTACTTCACCTGGCTCTCCGGCGACTTCAACGTCGAGCAGCACGTCCACATGCTCGACGTCTGCGCGTGGGTGATGAACGGCGAGTATCCCGCCACCGCGATGGGCCTGGGCGGACGCGCCCAGCGCACCGGCGAGGAATTCGGCAACATCTACGACCACCACTCCGTCATCTACGAATTCGCCAGCGGCCCGCGCCTGCACGCCTACTGCCGCCAGCAGAGCGGACTTCGCGGCGACATCTCCGTCCACGTCGCCGGCGAGAAAGGCATCGCCCGCCTCGCCGAGCGCGACCGCGGCCTCGTCCTCGAAACCGCCGACAAGTGGACCTACGACGGGGTGAAGAACAACATCTACCAGACCGAGCATGACGAACTCTTCGCCAGCATCCGCCGGGGCCAGCCCATCAACAACGGCGACTACATGTGCCGGAGCACGCTCATGGCCATCATGGGCCGCATGGCCACCTACACCGGTCAGCAAATCACCTGGGAACAAGCCCTCAACTCCAAGGAAAACCTCTCCCCCGACGGCTACACCTGGGACGCCAAGCCCCCGCCCTCCCCCATCGCCGTGCCGGGCGTGACGAAGTTCATCTGACGCTCGTCCCGCCTGCTCGTAATCTTAATCTTAATCCTGCTCCAAGTCCCCTGCGTCCCTGCAAGAGAGCAGGATTACGAGTAAGATTAAGAGCAAGAGAAGCCGTGCGAACTGAACGACCAGCCGCGAACGCGAGCCTTCTCCCTTCGCGGAGCGAGGGGAGAAGGTGGCCGAAGGCCGGATGAGGGGTGCGGCCGCGAACGCCAGCCGACGCAACCCCTCACCCCGGCCCTCTCCCCTCATCCGATGAAGGGAGAGGGAGGCGAAAAGTCCACCGTGGATTACGGCCTCGTAATCTTCACCACGTTCGAGCCGCGCTCGTTGCCGGTGGTGGTGAGCACATACACCTTGAAGACACTCACCGCCCCGACCTGCCCCAGCCCTTGCGCCGTGAAGAACTCCAGTGTGCCGCCCGCCGCCACCGTCCCGATGACCACCTCGTTCTCCGACTGATACGTGCTGCCCGGACTCCAGCGAATCTCATACTTCTCCAGGTCGGCGGCGGGCGAGAGCGTCCAGGTGATTTTCGCCTGCGTCGTCGGGGCGTTCCAGATGCCCGTCGCGTTCACCGGGTCAGGCGTCGAGCCGGGATCGGGGGTTAGTTTGGGGAGCGTGAGCACCAGCGGGCTGTCCGCGGCGAAGAACGTGGGCACCGCGAGGCGATACGCCTTGAGCGTGGGATACACCAGCTTCTGAATCGCGTTGCGCTCCTCGATTTTGTAACTCACCAGGAACTCCGCGCGCGTCGTGGTGGGGAACTGCCCGCGCAACAAGCCCAGCGCCGTGTCGAACTCCGCGAGCGTGTAGCCGCCCATCAACAGCAGCGGCGCGGTGAAGCCGGGGATGCCCACCGCCGCGTTGATCTTTGCCCAGAGCGTGCTGATGTCATCCATCGGCTTCATGAACAGCGCCTGCCCGTCCGTGGGCGAAGGCAGCACCGGCAAGGCCCGCTCGAAATGCGTCCCGGCCAGTTGGCTGCGCACCTTCTCATTGAACTGCCCCGCGCGCAGGTGCAGCGCCACCTTCATGTCCATGAGGTCCGCCCCGGCGATTTCCCAATCATTGATCTGGCCCTCGATGGCCGTGTGCTGGGTCTGGAGATCATTGCGCCACGTCTCGAGATTCGCGCGGTTGAGCGTGGGCGGCACGGGGCCGTTCGGGTTGCGCAGCACGAGCGGCCCGCCCGCACCGAGCGTGGTGTTGACCTGCTCATAGTGAGGCAGGAAGAGGTTTAGACAGGGCACAAACGATCCTGGTCCGGTGATAGGCATGGTAGTGATGGGTTAAACGGTCATGTTGATGAACGAGTGAGTTGCGGGCTTGGGAAGAAAGTTGCACAAGTCGCGCGCCTGTCAAATCGCTGTGCGTGAAAAAGATTTATGGCGGCATAGCTCCCCGGTTCAGGGGCCGCAACCGCATGGTAGGGCCGACCTGTGGTCGGCCTTGTGAATCCGTTTAGAGCCACGAGGCCGCGCGCAGCGCAGCCCTACCGCGTTCTTGGAAACGCAGTCAGCCGTGGGCCATGTCCAGCCGCTCGGATTCAGTCAGCCTTGCCGGGGTCTAACCGCACGCTGATGACTGCGGCTCGTGTAGCCGGGTGACACCGCCAAGGTAGCTCGACATTCCAATGTCGAGTGCGGCGGCGCGGGATGGACGGGCTGGTCTCGACATTGGAATGTCGAGCTACAGGTTCGCCGCTTGCACTCTGATGCACGAGTCTCGAAATGCCTCAAAACTGACTTAACCGCCCTCTCAACAGACCTACGAGCTTACTGAAAACAGTCACGCGCAAGCCGCATAAAGTAACGCGTAAAAACTACAGACTGACGCGTGAGCCGAACATAGTGACGCGTGTGGCGCACAAAGTTGAAGTTTTAGTGAAAATAGCGCCATTGTGGCGCACCATCAAAGCACAGTTGGTCAGAAGCCAAACAGGATACGGAATTCTCCTGACGCATGGCTCAAGATGGGCGTCGCGGTGCCAAGCCAACCTTGCGCTCAGTTGCACAATCTCTTTGGGATTTAACTTCTGGATTGCTGTTGCCGCTCTCCCTCACCCTAGCCCTAACCCCTGTTGGTTTTTGCACAATTCTTCAGAACATGGGAGATGTGAGAAGGTTATGTCAATTTCGCCGTTTCCAATCACCAGTTTTTCAATGAGCGCTTCAACCACTTTCCGTTTGTCCGCAGGCGGCAATGCGGGCCAGCGGTCGTAGAGTGAACTGGCCTCATGGAGGACATCAGCGGCAGACAGCTTGTTGACTTTCAAGAAGTCCACCTCGGATTCGAGTTTGGGCAGTTCAGCCAAGAGCTGGTTTAACCGGGCTTCGGCGGGCTTGTAGAAGTCGCCGAAGCCCTGCGCGGTGATTTGTTCCTGGATGTAGAGCCGATGTGTTCGCGTCATCTCATCGCGCACTTTCTGGATTTCCTTTTGGTGCGCATCGAGCAATGCGGACTTTTCGGCCAGGTTTCGGCCGGCTTCTTGCAAATGGCCGGCGATGCGTTCCGGCTGGCCGAAAAAGACCTTCAACTCCTGTCGGACGATGTTTTCCAAGTCCGTGATGGGAATGCGATTCGAGCACTTCCGGCAGAAGTATTTGGGGCTGTTGGCCGCCACATACATCTTGTTGCCGCAGGCACAAAAGGCCAGGCCGCTGAACAGATGCACCGGCGGCTTGCCCGGCTTCTTCCACGATTTCAACTGCTCCTCGATGATCTGGTTGACCTGGTTCCAGTGGTCTTCGGAAATGATGGGTTCGCACTCGGCCTTGCCCCATTCGCTCTCTGGTTTGGGTTCGGTGCGCCAGTCTCCCGTTTGGCGCACGGTGTTGAACACATAGACGCCCTTGGCGCTGGATTCGTCCAGAAGCCGCAGAATCGAGGTGTCGCGCCACAGGTTGCCGTTGCGAGTGCGGTAGCCGGCGGCGTTCAATTCGCGGGCAACCTGACCTTTGCGACGGCACTGCAAAAAAAGCTCGTAAGTTTTGCGACGAATGGCGGCTTCCTCTGGTTGGATGACCAGCTTGCGCTCCTTCCACTGGTAGCCATACGGGGCGCTGCCGTTGATGGATTTGCCAAGTTTGGCACGGGTCAACACCGACGCATTCACGCGCTCCGTTATTTCTTCGCGTTCCCACTGTGCAAAGACTCCAAGCAGATGAAAGAACATCCGGCCTCCGGCGGTGCTGGTGTCAATCGCCTCGCTCAAAGAAATGAGGTCGGCCTGATGGCTGTTGAAGAAATCGGAAAAATCCTCCAGTTCGCGGCGGTTCCGGGACAGGCGGGCCAGCTTGGAAAACACCAGGCCGTTGATGTGGCCGCGTTCCACGTCCTTCATCATGCGCTTGGCCTCCGGGTGCTGCATCACGGCTTTGCCACTTTGCCCGGCAAGGTCATAGACTTCCTTGACCTGCCAGCCACGGCTTTTGGCGTAGCTTCGGGCACGTTCCTCGTGGTGTTCCGGGCTTTCGCCCTTGGCTTGATCCTCGGTGGAAACCCGAATCCAGATGCCAACCGGTTTGTTCAAGACGCTATGGTCCTTCATGGCACTACTTCATATCAAAAATCACCGGGGCAGAGCAAGATAAAAGATAGCCAAAGCAGCTATTTTCTGGCCTGGTTCAATCATGCGCGTCAAAACAACCGTTAAAGAAAAGCAACTGGCGGCCCTGGCCAAGCAATTCCGTGAAGCTTGCGGCGAATCCAAAGCGGAGGTGGCTCGCAAACTCCGTGTCTCGGCACCGTCGGTGTTCAACGCGGAAGAGCGACCGGAATTGAGTTTGACCGGCCTTCGCATCCGCATGATCGAAGCTTGCTCGCCTTACAAAGTTGTCGGCCCGGTCTTTCATCTGAAAAGGAAATGACGCGGCTCGGAATCATTTCCGGCGCATGGCCTCGGCCATGATGCGGTTGGCGAGGTTTCCTTTTTGCTTCTGTTCCTGCGCGGAAAGTTTCGGGATGGAACGCTTGATTTTGTAACCGCCATATTCCGTTTCGGCTGGCTGTGTCGCGGTCGGCTTCAACGCCTTCAAATGGGCGATGAACGGGTCGGGCTGGAAATATTCCACCCGTGCCGCCAATTCCGCGCCGAGACTGCCGGAAACGGCGCTGCCGATCTTCCGCAGGCGTTCCTCGTCCAGGCAAATCACCGCCACTTTCGGAACACCCGCCTTCAAGCACTTGGCGACATTGCCAACCTCGTGGTCAATCGTGGTGCTGATGGAAATTTCACACGCGATGCTTTGGTCGGCACGCTCCAGCCACAAATCCACGCTGCCTTGTCCGTCGAGCACCGGCTTTTCAATCACGCTGCGGAAGCCAAGAGCTTCCGCCGCCTCTTTGACGCGTTTCTGAATGGCTTGGTGCTGCGCCCCACCCCGGCCTAAATCCTTGGGCGGTTCGTGTTTGATGGCTGGCGTTTCTACCTTCGACTTCGGAATTTCCGTAACCACTGGCGGCTGAATTTCAACCACCGGCGGCGTTACGACAGCCTTCGGAACTTCGAGGGCTTTCGGCGGTTCCGCAACCGGGGTGGGCTTGGTTGCAATTGTGGGCTGCGACGCCACCGCTTCACGCGACTTTGCCAGCATCGCCTCCACGTTCGCTCGTGCGGTGCCATACTTTTCTCTCGAAGCCGTAATGACTTCCTGCCGTCGTGCTGCGACTACGTTAACGTCGAGTGGAGCGGGCAGCGGAACGGACAAATTAAAATCAAAGTCGCTGCGCTCCACGCGGGCAATGGCCTGTCCGGCCTCCAGGTTCCGCAAATCTTTCGCCTCGAAATACGAAAAGCCCTCGGCCAATTTTTTGGCATCACTGTCGCCGACCCGGAACACAATCCGCGTATGGGGATGCGTCATCACGGCGCTCGCCACTTCGGGATTGCGCTCTAACTGGTGCAACTCGTGATGCGCCAGGGTCAGGCCGATGCGATACTTGCGCGCCCCGCTCAAAATTTCCGCCATGCTCGGCGTGATGAAATTGGCGAACTCGTCGATGTAGAGCCAGTAGTCCCGGCGAGCGGTGATCTGCTGCGCCTGCCGGCTCATGGCGATCTGCTGGAACTTGGACACTAGGAGCGTGCCGAGCAGGTGCGAATTTTCCCGGCCCAACAACCCTTCCGGCAATTTCGCCAGAAAGATTTTGCCAGTGTCCATGAGGTGGGCGAAGTCCAGCCGGTTCTCGGGTTGCGAGACCATGTGACGGACGGGCTTCTGGGCTAGGAAGGTGTCCAGTCGGGTGAGGATGGAACCGATGGATTTGTTGCCGGACAGAAGCGGAAAACTTTTCTGCCAGTAATATACAACTTCGGAATCCCGGACTGATTTCAGGAATTCATTCCGAAAGGGAGTTTCAATCAGGAAGCGGCGCAAGTCGGCGATGGTCCCGCGCCGGTCGCTTTCGAGAAAGGCGAGAATCGCGTTTTGCAACACGCTGTTCATCTGGTCGCCCCAGGAAGTCGAGAGGCGCTGGAACACGGCCACCAGGTCAGAAGCCAGTAGGTTCTTCTCCAGTTCGCTGTGCGCCGAGAGGATGTTGAAGCCGACGGAATACTCTCCGTCGGACGGATCAACCAAAACCACGTCCGCAATCCGCTCCGACGGAATGATGCCCAGAATGCGATCAATCAAATCGCCGTGCGGGTCGAGCACGGCCACGCCTTCGCCATTTTGAATGTCCTCTCGGATGAGGTTGAAAAGCAGCGTGCTTTTACCGGTGCCGGACGCACCGATGATGTGGGTGTGGCGGGTGCGCTGTTCGGCTGACAACCTGACTGGAACCGTCAGGCCGGCATGATCGTTCTCGCCAAGCAGCAGGCCGTTGTCATGGCCGACGATGGCCGGGGCCGCCTTGGATTTGACGGACTGCCTTTGAAAGACGGACGAGCGGACAGCACTCGTCGGGATATGCACGAAGCCCATCAGCTCGTCACTGTTCAACAACATTCCCGTGCGCCGGGTCTGACGCCGCAGCACATCTTCAATGTGTTCCTCGAACGGGTAACCGTCGTTGTGAAGCGGAATGAGTTCGTTGCCGTTTGGGTGGGCAAACACGCGCAAGGCTCCGGCAAGGTCGCGCGCCAGTTGCAGTAATCGTTCAAATTCGTTGGAACGAACCAGAATGCGGACCACGGCGGCGAACAGGGGGCGGGCGATTTTGTGCTTCGCCGCATGTGTCAGTTCGGGCGAATTAACGAAGAAAGGTTTGCCGTCCGCATCGATGACGGAGCGCACGATGCTTTCCGGCCAGGGCTCGTGCGCGGGCTGGAACAAGACTTGAAACAGGCCAAGCTCGCCCGGCTGCAATTCCGCCAGAGCGCCGATGAGGCCGATGAACGGATCGGTTCTACCGCTCGCGAGTGGCAGCATGAATTCGTGCGCCAGGCCGAATTCAACCGCCAGCACTTCATCGCCGGCGGACTTTTCCCACGCCTGCGCCAATGCGCCTTCGCGCGGGACAAAGACGGCTTCGGGGAAATACGCCTGCAACTGGCGGCGGAGCAATGGGGCATCGCCTTTGGCAGCGGCAAATTGTGCGGTGACTTTCTTGTGGACGCCGAGCAGTTCAAAAGCAATCGGTTCACGGCACAGTGAAAGATTCAAAAGGAACTGCTCGAAGGCTTCCTTGGAGACATCAAGCTTGTCGGGGAGCGATGCCTGAAATTCAATCAGTGAATCGCGAGTAAGTGAGGTTGGCTCCGGTTCCTCTTCTTCAACGGGTTCGGGTGGCAACGGTGGCGGTTCCGGCTTCAACGTGCGGGAGAGTCGTTGCACGAAGGAACTGAGCGCGGTCGGTCGCCGTCCGTCGTCGGCAATTGGAGCGGCGGGCAGGTAGTGGCCGGGGAAGACTTGGAAGGGTGGTTCTGGAACCACTGGCTCCGGCCAGACGCGCCAACCCCGTCCGCGCTGTTCCCATTTTCGGAACTGCGCGGAAAGTTGTTCGTCAACCCAGGCCATGACGCGCTACGGCTTGCGCTCCGTCTCCACACGGGGCAACACGGGGCGGTAGAGTTCGCCCAAGATGGGCGATTGCTCGTATTGGCGCACGAGCTTCACGCCCTTGGCTCCGGTCACTTCCTCGGCCAGCTTCTTCACCACGTTCGACACGGTGTCGAGATACATGAGGCGGGTGTCCACGCGGTAGTATGTTTCCTTGCGAAAGAAGCATTCGTAGATGGGGCCAAGGACGGGCGATTTGATGAGGGCAGCATCGAGGTCTGTGAGCCCCATCGCCACGGCGTTGCGGAGCAGATACACGCTGACAAGCAGGGCCGTGACCATCGCGACGCTGCCCCAGAAGAAGCCGAAGATTTTCCAGAAGATCGCGGCAAAAATGCCCAAGCCGAGAAGCACGACAGCGAGCTGCCAAAGTTGAATCACGGCCGGAATCTCCGCCATGCGGCAGGAGAAAAAGAAGCGGGTGCCGAACGGTGCGGCGCACACGTCGAACACCAGCCGCTCGCGCAACATTCGCAGATACACCCGCTGGTCGGAGAGCAGGCCCCCTTCGGCGAACTCGACACGGGACTTTTCCAAGCCGGGCACTTTGCGGGCTTCGAGTTCCTTCTCAACGGCTTCGTAGAAGTCGGCGGAAGGAAATTGAAAGTTTTCGGCGAAGCCAATCCAGTGCTCGATGACGTCGGCCTTTTTCTTGAAGAAGTTGAACATGTTCGCCTTAGCCTTTGTTGGTTTCGGAGTTGGGAGCTCGGCAACGGCTCATCGTTCGATCACGCGGTAGAAGCGGTGTGGGCCAACCGTGCCAGGCGCCTCGTCCACCACCAGCATCCCGTTCGTGACCGTTACGGCGTTGGTCAGCGGCAACCAGAAAATGTTGCTCGCTGTCAGATTGGTCGCGAATTGCACCTCAATGAAAGGGGCATCAAAAGTGGTTGGCAATCCACCGAGGTCATCAATAAAACCCAGCCGCATCCGCCCGTCGGCCAGCCGCTCCGGCAAGGCCAGTCGTTGCGGCACGCGCACCCGCAGGAGTGCATTTGAACTGATGGCTGTCCCCACGGTGTTCGTAACCACGACGCTGTAGAGGCCATTGTGAACCCGCGTCACATTGGCGAGGTTAAATGCCGGATTGGTTGCGCCGGGAAGGGCGCTGCCATTGAAGCGCCATTGATAGAGAAGTGGCGCGGTTCCGGTAGCGACGACGCTGAAGGTGGCCGGAAGAACATTCACCAAGCTCGTGCGCAGTAACAGGACATTCGTTGGTTGCGCAGTGATGGCTGGAGCAACCGCCTGTGCTGTTCCGACCAGCGCCACGGTGTGATAATGTCCAGCCGCAATTGCCGTCACCCCCCTTAAGGATTCTGGCACCGTCGTTTGGCCATTGTCATTATTTCCCCATGCCGCTACAGTGCCGTCATCTTTCAACGCTACCGTGTGGAACCATCCAGCCGCAATTGCCGTCACCCCCCTTAAGGATTCCGGCACCGCCGTTTGGCCACTGCCGTTATTTCCCCATGCCACCACGGTGCCATCTCCCCTCAAGGCTACGCTGTAACCATTTCCCCCAGCAATCGCTGTTACGTTAGCAAGAGTCGTAGGTATTGTTGTTCCGCCAAAGTTGTTTTCTCCCCATGCCACCACGGTCCCGTCACTCTTCAAGGCTAGGCTGTGATAACCTCCCGCTGCAATCGCCGTTACTCCGCTCAAGCCAACGGGCACCAGAATTTGGCCGAATTGATTGCCTCCCCATGCCACCACTGTTCGATCGTTCCTCAGCGCGAGTATGTGATAATCACCCGCTGCAATCGCCGTTACTCCGCTCAAGCCCACGGGCACATTTATCTGGCCATAGCTATTGTCTCCAAACACCACCACCGTCCCGTCGTATTTCAAGACCGCAGTGTGACCATTTCCCGCTGCAATCGCCGTTACTCCGCTCAAGCCCGCGGGCACATTCGTTTGACCAAAGTAGTGGTTGCCCCATGCCACCATGGTGCTGTCGTTTTTCAAGGCTAGGCTGTGATTACCTCCCGCTGCAATCGCCGTTACTCCGCTCAAGCCCACGGGCACATTCGTTTGACCAAAGTCATTCTTTCCCCAGGCCAATACTGTGCCAGTAGCTGGTGCATTTACTGTTAAGGTGGCCACTAAACTTGTCACACTTCCCGCCACATTCGTCACCACCACGCGGTAACTACCCGCAGCCACTGGCTGCACGTTGGTCAAAATCAATGTGGCGTTCGTTCCCCAGCTTATCGGTGTATTCCCGTTGAACCACCATTGATAATTGGGGCTTGGATTTCCAGTGGCGGTGACACTGAAAGAGATGGTGTCACCGACTGAGGCGGTCTGATTCGTGGGATTCACAGTCATCGCTGGCGGACTGCTCACGGTGTGAGATAAAGATTGGCTGACGCTGGAAGTGTTGGCTGCTCTGTCGAATGCAGCGACGGTGAAGATGTAATTGCTGCCGGGCGAGAGGTCGGACACGAGTTGGTTCGTGGCCGTGGTGTTGATGTAAAGGACGTTGTTTATGAAAATGGAATAGCCACCAAGGCCGGAGCCGCCGGTATCGGGTGAACGGTTCCAAAGGAGCCGAAGCTGTGTCGTGGAGACTTCTTGAGCAGTCAGATTAGACGGAATGGAGGGAGGCACCGTGTCACTATGAATCGCTGGGCCACGCGTAATGCGAGTGAGGCGGTTGCCAGCGGGATCGTAGGAATAGGACTCACGGGAACCGTCAGAGTATCCGGCGTTTGTAAGGCGGTTAAGGGGGTCGTAGCCGTAGGTGACGGTGTTGGTGACGGCATAAAGGGATGGGCCAAGGCAAAGAATCGTGAGGATGCCTGCGAATGCAAGTATCCTCACGAATGTTTGTCTTGGCAATTTCATCAGTCGCTAAGTGCTGGTGTTCAAATTCTTGCCATGTTGAAAGTTGAATTGAAGCTATGCAACGTTGGAGGTTCAGATATTCGAATGGGCCTGCCTTGACCAATAATCGTAAAGTTCTCGCAATCGCTTCTCGCTTTGCTTTTTGCTCACTAACCCATACGCAAGTGTTATTGCAATTTGCACTGGATTGAGAGGAACTGACCCAAACCCAACGAGCACAGGCTGGCCGTAGTCTACATACTTCTTATCGTTCAACAGTTGCTCCCATCGGAGTGACGGATGGTTGTTTACGAGAACTTGACTGAAATACATCCCCACGTCCATCGCGAGAGAAAATGTCCGATTCGTCAACTCTTCATCAGGGATTTGGATTGGATATGCGGATTGGACGGTAATTTCTTGTAGCTCTTCCGATGTCCGCTGGCGCGTCTCGACTTGACCCGCGAACCATTTTCCAAGTCCGCCGAGTGAATCGGCTGTTTTGTCAGGCTGCCACATTTCAAATCCAGGTGTTTGCCTGACTGCGTCGGTTAGTTCGAATATTCTCTTCGGAAGTATGTCAAAGAACCATCGAAAATAGTCCCTGAGCTCTTGTTTGGACATCTCTCGAAACTTGAGCGTGAACGGCGGTTGTGTAGTGGTGTAAGGCATTGTCAGGGATGAATGAATACGTCAATCCCGCTATGTTGCAGCATATTGAACAACGGTCTAGACGGACCTCCTGCGCCCGTTACAGGACTTTGGAAAAAATGCCAGGCTGCTCCTTGGATTTGACCGGAATTGATTAATTCCACGTCCTTCGCAATCTGGCGGCTGATGGTCGAGGTCAGCGATTGGTAACCAACCTTCGATTCGTTTGCGATGCCGTTAACAAACTGGTCAACGTATCTGCCTCCTTGCGTGGTCTTAAAATATACTTGTGGCTTACCTCCAAGAGATCTGAGTGCAGTTTCGCCGATCTTTCCTGTTGCACCAATCCGCGACGCGGCTGTCTGTAGTGCTTTCTGGGCAAGTGCACTTTCTCCTAAGGTCAATATATTGGCGGCGTAACCCGCCACTTCCCCAATTTTACTCAGCGCTCCAAAGAAGTTTATCGCCGCTTGATAATAAGCATCCTCCTCCTCTAAAGCGTAAATGTAGTTTTGCTGAGCAACTTGAGCCTGAAGTCGCGCCAATCGGAGAAGTCTTTCCCTGTCACTCAGCAAGTAAGCATGGTTTGCGTCTGTGGACCCGTAGTTACTGACAAACGAACCTTCGGCTGGAGACAGTCCAGAAGCATCGTTGAGTCTAAGCGGACTATTCAGCGCATACACATAACGATTCAGACTCTGACTGTCGCTGTCCTTTCCCGTCACCGGGTCTTTGGTTAGAAAGCGACCCAACTGCGGGCTGAAATGGCGGGCGCGGGCGAAGTAAAGACCGCTTCCGTCGTCCAGAATACCATACCTGCCTAAATAACGGAAGGGCTGTGGGGAATCCCCATCCCGATTCGCCAGCACGCCGAAGGAGTCGTAGGCGTAGCCATCCGTGAGGTTGGCTGCCGCGTCTGTCATCGCCACCGTGCTCCCCCGAATGTCAAAGTGGTAGGTGCTAACGGTCCCGTCCGGCGTGATACGCTGGGCAAGGCCCAAGCCGAACACGTAGTGGGCAAGGACGACCCCGTTGGTATCCGTCTCCACGAGCACCTGTGAAAGCGAGCCGAGTCGGTCGAGAACGTAGCGGCGTGACAGGCCATTGGCCGTGGTCGAAAGACGGGTTCCGCCACCGTCATACGTGCAAGAACCGGAGAAGTTGGTCAGCGTGAACTGAACAAGCCGGTTCTCGAAATCGTAGCTGAACGTCTCGCTGCCGATGCCGGTGAGATTGCCGTTGTAGTCGTGTGTGACTGCCTTGCCGTCCACGATGCTCAGTCGGTTGTCGAGATCGTAGGCATGGGCATTGGTCTGGTTGGGAAGGATGGGATACAGCGGCTGTGTCTGCGGCGTCTGGACATGGTTGCCAATGCCGTCGAGGCTGAGCGCGTAGCTCGCAATGACAGAAGTATCGGAGCGAAGATTGGTCAGCCCCACGATACGGTTGGCGGCTTCGTAGGCAAACATAGCGCTTGTGCCGTTGGCATTCGTGGTGTTGATGAGGCTTCCCCTATCATTGTAGCCGTAGGTGATGATGCCACCTAGCCAGTTGGTAAGCGCTGTCATGCGGTTCAACTGGTCGTAGCTGTAGCGAACTGTAATGAGGTCACCGGGATACCCGAGCACGACGCGATTGCCCGCTGCGTCAAAGCCGTTCGTCACGGTCTGGCCGTAAGGGTCTGTGACGCTCACGAGGCGGTTGAGCAGGTCATACCGCCAGGTGGTGGTTCCCACGCTGTCGGTCATGTTCGTCCGGTTGCCCACCTCGTCGTAGCGGAAGGTGACGGGCGGACCCGTCGGATACGTGATGTTGGTCAACTGATTGCCCGCATCATAGCCCCGACTGATGTTCGTGCCGTTCGGTGTCAATGTATTGGTGAGGTTGCCCGCCGGGTCGTAGAAGAACCTAAACGTGTTTCCCTTGGGGTCGCTCTGAGCAGTGGGCTGATTTAGTTCGTTGAACTCGTTTGTCCAAGTGTTGCCTCTCGAGTCGGTGAAACGAATGCGGTTGCCATTTTCGTCGTAAGCAAAGGAAATCGAGTTGGTGACGGCGGCTACGACATTGGTGAGCCTGCCGATGCGGTCATACCGATACAGCGTGACCTGGCCGATGCCGTTCGTCGTCGCGATCACGCGGCTCAGTGGGTCGTAAGCTGTGCTAGTGACGTTAGTCGCGGCATTGATGGAGAGGACGATCTGGTTGAGGGCGTCGAAAGTGTTTGTGGTGAGGCGTTCACCCGGCTCAATGATGCTGGTCTGATTCCCATTCGGATCGAACGTGAAGCGCGTGATTTCACCGAGAGCATTGGTGATGGCGACACGGTTGCCGATGTCGTCAAAAGCGGAACTCGTGCGATTGGTGCGCGGGTCAGTGGTCGCAATCACGCGGTCGAGCGGGTCGTATTCGCTCGCGGTGCTAAAGTTGAGAGCGTTGGTGACGAAGGTGGGGCGGTCTTTGAGGTCAAAAATGTTCGTCGTGATCGCGTTCCGAGGGTCACGGGTCGAAGTGCGATTGTTGTTCGCGTCGTAGGTGAAAGTGTTGGTGAACCCAAGCGCATTGACGGTTAGAACGACGTTGTCGTTGTTGTCGTAGGTGACAGTGTTGGTGCGGTTGTTCGGATCAATTTGCCGAACTTTGCGTCCGACACCGTCATACTCGAAGCGGTTGGTGAATCCTTTTGCATTCACAACGGCCACGAGGTTTGCCTGCGTGTCGAAAACATTCGTTGTGCGGTTGCCTCGCGCGTCGGTGAGAATCCACGGTAGTCCGCGTGGATCATAAGCAATGAGATTGCTGTGTCCCTCGGCGTTAGTGGTGGCCGTCAAATTGCCGATGCCATCGTAAACGAATGCCGTGATGTTGGTGAGCGCGTCCACCCGGCGCGTGGGGTTGTTCTTTGCATCGTATTCGATGGTCGTGATGCTGCTGTAGGCATCGGTCTTGTTCGTGACGTTTCCCCGCTGGTCGTAGCCATACGTGGTGATGTTCCTGTTCTTGTCCCTGGACCAGATGAGGTTGCGGTTCGTGTCGTAGTTGAAGGAATTTGTGTGGCCAGCTTCGTCCACGATGTTCGTGACTAGCAATCGGTCGTCGAAGGTGTGGACCGCGACTTTGGAAAGGGCGTTCGTGACCCACGTCACCCGGTTGGTGAAATCATACCGCAAGTAGGTGGGCTTGTCGTAGGCATCGAGTTGTGAGACCACAACTTTCGTGGCCGCGTCATAGACGTTGCGCACGTAGCGCGTGCCTTTGGCATCGTAGGCGTCGGTGAGCTGGTGAAGGCTGTCGTAGTCAAACGTGTTCGTGCGGTTGTTGGCGTCCACGGCTCGAACGAGATTAGTCTGCGTGTCATACTCGTATCGGATGGTGCGCCCGATGGAGTCCAAAAGGGAGCTGATGCACCCGTTGTTGGGATCGATGGTGAACGTGACGCTGCGTCCTGCTGTGTTCGTGATGGAGGTCAACTGGTTGGTGGTGTAGATCAGTCCGAGCCGATTGCCGTTCTTGTCCACAATGGAATCCAGCCGGCCCTGCGCGTTGAAGTTCTGCTGGATCTGCGCCTTGTTGATAAGCGTCCAAGTTCCATCGCCAATCTTCTGAAGGCGGTCGTAAACGCCAGCCTCCGGGAGGTAACTGCTGTCGGGTTGAAGGATGTGGGTCTCAACGTGACCGTCCCCGAATGTGATGAGCGCGTTGGTGGTCGTGCTGATCAGCGAAATGTTGTAGGAATGGGTCCAGCCGAATCCGATTGGGCGGCCCGTTTGGTTGGCAAACTTGCTGTTGTAGAACCGCTTGAATTCAAATGGGAAGCCGATGCCTGGCAGGCGGAGATCAGTGTGCTCGTAAATGTAGTTGCCGGTGGCGATGTTAACCGGGTCTGGGGTGAATGCTTGTCCGCTTCCCCCTGAGCCACCAATGTTGCGGGATTGAACGGTGATTTGCCGTGAAGTGGAGGTAACCTGATCGTAACTGTCTTTCACCTGGAGGGTGACAGTGCGGGTGCCCGTGGAGCCGAACGAAAGACGGGCGGCGCTGGAGGCGTTGTAAGGGACTGTCTGGCCGTCATCGGAACTCCAAGCAAACATCAAACTCGTGCTGCCAGAAGAACCGGACGCATCAAAAATGACCTCCTTGCCCGTCACGGGTTGGAGGTCGGAAGCGGAAAAACTGGCCGTGGGAGCGGGTGGAGGTGTTGGCTGATAATTAACCGTGATGACTTTGGTTACTGCATTTTGACTCACAGTATTGTCACGAGCAACTACTGTAATGGTGGTGGTTGCTTGACTTAGTGTAACACTTCCAGTCCACGTAGCGGTGCCTGACCCATTGGCTGTGTCGCCGCTCGCCCGGACACCATTTATTGTCACGGAAGATACACCATTATTTCCAAGATTGTTGTCGGTAGAAGTGCCAGAAACAGTGATACTACTGTTTACAAAAGTTTGCCCATCACTCGGGTTTGCGATTGTTAACGCCGGAGCCGAAGCATCGGTTTGAGAAAAAACTGCTGTGACGGTCCTGTCGCTATCCATACCGACGGTTGCCGTCATGTTCGGCACGCTGGAAACTGTCGAACCTGAACCGGCATTGAATTGCCAACCAGTGAAAGCATATCCTGCCCCAGGGGCAACCGTTAGATTCACAAGCGTGCTGGCCGAGTATTTACCATTGCCTCCTGGCGCAGGGCTGGCAGTAATTGAGCCACCAATCACCGGATTGGTTACTAATGTTAGGAAGAAACTTTGCGGTTGGGCTGCGCTGATGGTCAGAATGTCGTATTCTGAATGAATGTCGTTGTTAGTGTTGCTTTGAACATTGTAATCAAGCGAATCCAGAATTGTGTGGACCGAATACGTGCCTGATGAGGTGCCGCTTGGAATCGACAACTGAGCTGAAAGGTTGGTGGAAGCGCCTGCCAGAATCGCGGGCAAATAAAAATACCCTTCAACTAGAGTAGTCGTGCTGGACCCGGTTTTGATCTGGATGCGGTTTGAAGAGGAGACGGAATCTCCATTACCATTGTTTTTAACAGTGTAACCGACAGTCACTGTGTTTCCGGCAGTAACAGGGTTTGGACTCAAAGAAACCGAGCCGGTAACTAAGAGGTCACATTGGGCCGATATAAACCAAAACGAATTGGCGGCCTGTGTGAAGGTCCCCGTCTGATTGGGGCCGCTATAAGCGCCAACGTTCCATTTATACGACCGACCCGGATATGGCTGAAACACTGTGTTAGTGCCGCTAACTGGATAGGTGAAAAGTTGACCGGTAGGGCTGTCAGTCACATCTCGGACATAAAATTCATAACTTGCGGCCCCGGCCGAGGCGTTCCAACGAAATGTGGGAGCTCGCGAGGAAAGGATTGCCCCAGGAGCAGGAGTGCTGCCCGGTGAAATCACTGTAAATGCACCGGGAGCTGCTTGAATCGCAATTAGGACAAAAAACAGGAATGGAAAGAGGAGATGCTTCCAATCAATAATCCTCCTCGGGCGGCAGGTTTTTTCTCCTGTTCCGGTCCTTTCTGTTTCGCCAACAGTGGCCGGATCACCTTGTGGATTAAGTGGAAACAAAAATCCAAAGGAGGGAGAACCTTTAGCTTGAAAAGTTGGACTGGGCACTTTCATCACACGCTAGAACGTATTTTCCCCTCCGCCTTCACATGCATCGTCGGGGAATTCACGACGCACGGCCTGAAAGTTGGGTGCTTGTATTGGCACCAGTCCAGTTGAGAGCGTATCCGTGCTGGCACTTCGGTCAAGCGCCATTTTTGAATACTTGAAAGCAGAAGAATCGGAACCGTAGCCAAGGAAAACGCCCGACGGATGAGGTCGGGCGTGTGGTCACTGAAAGAAGTATCCCAGTTCCCGCAGACTAGCATGCGTTGGGTTCCCGACCACAATGTGGTCCAGCACCTCCATTTTTAGGAGTTGCCCGGCCCGGATGAGGTCGCGCGTCACTTTGATGTCCGCTTCGCTCGGTGCCGGCTCCCCGCTGGGATGGTTGTGCATGAGCACAATGGCGCTCGCACCGCTCGCGATGGCGGTGCGGAACACCTCGCGTGCATGGACAAGAATCGTGTCCATCGTGCCGGTCGAAACCAGGTTGTGGCCTCGGATGCGCCGCCTCGTGTTCAAGTGCAACACCACGAAGCATTCGCACTCCGGGTTGAAATACGGGTGCGTGGTGATGTGCGCCCGCCAGTAGTCGGCGGCGCTCTGGGGCGTGTCGCAGAGTTGCATTTCTTCAGGCGTCGGGCACTCCCGCAGCGCGACGACTTTGAACTCCTTCGGCTGCTGTGGTGCCGGCCCTTCGTCTTCGGGCCGGACATCGAGGATGAAGTCACAGGCCTTCTGCGCCTGTGCGGCCGCCTGCACAATCAGAGTTTTGTCGTTCTGCAACTGCTCCAGCCAGCCGTTGAGATACGCCGCCGAGTTGTCAATCACCCGCTCCGATATTTCAGCATGCCCGCACAGAAACGCCGCGCCCATTTCGGCAATCAATTCCTCTTTGCAGTAGGGATTGGAACCGAAGCCGGCGGACTCCGTGAGGGCGGCTCGTTTCAACCGCTTCTCGTGGCCGGTGGAATGGACCAGCTCATGGAACAAGGTGGCGTAGTAGCCTTCCGGGGTGTCGAACCGTTCCCGTGTCGGCAAGCCCACGCAATCTTCGTGAGGGGAATAATAGGCGCGGGACATGCCGTGCTTCACGACGGGTGGCTGGGGCATCTGCGCCACAATATCTTCTGGCTTGGAGATCCCATTGACAGATGCTGGCACCGGCTCGGTGCCGATGTTCAGCCCGTCGCATTGGGTGACGTTGAAGACGTGGTGAAAGCGAAGCAGCGGAATCTTCTTCTGCTCGCCGGAGTCCTTGTCTTCAATCTGCCACTGTTTCCAGAACACGACGGGGCACGCCTTCTCGCCCTTGCGGACGCAGGCGCCAAGCTGTGCTGCCTGGCGGAACGTGAGCCAGAACGGTGATTCATAGCTCATGGCAATCAACAAGAAGACGTTGATGCCGCGATACGGTTTTTGACTGACGAAGTTCCGAGGCAGCCCGGTCTTTGCTTTCCACGGCTTGTGCCAGGGAACGGTGCCTTGCGTAAGCAAGGCGGTGATACGGTCGGTGATACGATCATACGATGTCTGATTTTTCATGTGATGCTCCTGTGGTGGTTGATTTGTGGAAGAACTAACCACCCTGAATCGTATGTCCCCGCGCCGTTTCGATGAAGACGGGCAGCTTTGCCGGAGGCGGCAGGCATAGAAAAACCCCTTCCGTTAAAACGAAAGGGGTGATGAATCAAAACACCAGCTCCTGCTGAACGAGGGAAGCCTTGATGCGCTCCATTTCAGCCGGTTGCGGCGGCTGGCCTTGTTCTAACGCCTCGGGCGTTTGGATGCGAAGCGTCAGCGGCAACCACGGCGCGAGGTAATGGATGTTCGACCAGGCGGCCCAACATTCCAGGGACAACGAGTTGCCGTGGATGACTCGCGTGGGGATGCCCCAGAGGGTCGTGTTGATGAACGCCATGTTGCAGGCGGTGCGGTTGATGTCCACGGCGGTCACGCGCAGACGGCGGCGGACCTCGGGCGGGCAGACTTCGGCCAGCGACAGAATCATCGCACCCGCGCCACAGGCCGGTTCACAAACGGTGATCGGGCCTTCCGCCGGCAATGATTCCAGATCGCCCAGTGTCATCCGGGCCATGAGGTCGCAGATGGGTTTGGGAGTATGGAACTCGCCGTTCCACTGCTGCCCCTTTTGGGACAGGGCGAACTCCAGGTAGTATCCGCCGATGAGGTCTTCAAAGGGCCGGGACTCCATTTCGCTGACGAGCGCGGCGAACGCTTCCGCGAACAATTCCAAGTCCGGCTTTTCCCAGCGCTTGGCTTCTTCGACGTATTCCGCCTCGCGGGTCTGGGCGGCGAGCGCACAGGCTGCGAAGCAAAGGAAGGCGTCGAAGACTTGCCGGGTGCTGTGCCGATGGGAAAGGCGTCCAAGGATTTTTCGGAAATCGCCGGGCGGCGGTTTCTTGGGGATCATAACCGGTAGTCCTCGAAGGTGGCGGCCAGTCCGTCCTCGTCGTCACCCAAGAGTTCTTCCAAGGCGGCTTTGGTGTGAACGCGAGCCACGTTGGGTTGTGCGTCCTTGGGACAGCCCGGGCAACGAATGACATTGATGACGCCTTGGCCGAATTCCCAACCAGTGGCGCGGAACTCCTGCCGGTAACGCTCGGTGAGCTTCTCGGCGCGGGGCAGTGAACGCCACGCCGTGGCTTCCTCGTGGCTCAAGCCCGTTTCAAACACGGCCTCATGCCAGAGGTGATATGTGTCCCACGGTTCCCCGCAGGTTGAACAATGAACATCCATACTGAATCTCCTTTTTGTGGGTGGTAATGATGTGAAAAGAACCCTGTGATTCCACCCTGAATCGTATGTCCCCGCGCCGTTTCGATGAAGACGGGCAGCTTTGCCGGAGGCGGCAAACAAAAAAGGGCGATCCAATTGGATCGCCCTTGTGTTGTTACTCTGCCTTGTATTTGAGCTGAGCGGCCAGACACTCACCGGCTTCCACATCATCACGCGGCCCGAGATACACCGGCTGATAGAGGGCGTGACTCTCGCGATGGGCGTAGAGAAAGCGCACTTCCACGACCGCACCGACTTTGGGAATGTCGTGATTGGCCGGGATGGTGACGTTGCCGCACGAAATCAGGTTTCTGCCTTGGAGCAGGCTGATTTCCACGCTGCGCCGGGTGTTCACCTTGGCAACAATCGCCGACAGCGTGGCGACGAACTTGAATTTCAACTGCGCTCCGCCGCTGCTAGGCTTGCCCGGCGTGTAGGGCGCATCCAAGCGTTTGAAGACGATGCCCTCGCGGTTCTCCCGCCGCAACCGCTGCCACAGTGCGGTCTTCCGCTCGGTCGTGAACGCGGTCTCGACCAATCGGACATGAGGATGCTGCGTGCGGAACGAAAACAGGTTCACCAGCCGCGCGAGCCGGGTCCGATACGGCAATGGCCGCACGTTTTCACCGTTCAGTTCAAGCAGGTCGAAGACGTGATAATCATCACCGACGGATTCACCATCGGGAATGAAACTGCCGGGCAGCTTGCGGAGGTCGTTTGACACGGTCTCCGGCAATCCGATGAGCAATCCCTTCTTGTTGATGCCTTCGAGGTGCTCGTCCTGCTTGCGGACGAGGAGATGCCGCCCGTCGAATTTCTCCTGCGCGCAATAATCATCATCATGCAGCAGCCTCTCCACGCCGGCTTCCTCGATGGGATTGAGCAACTGGGGCAATATCCCCGACGCTTGCTTGTCGGTGTGCTGATACGGCGTGCCGTTCTCGCCTTCGGTGTAACCCTTGGCTTTCTTTTCGTTGACCAGTTTGGTGAAGATCCGCTTCGCCGTGCCGTAATCCACGGGTGAAGCCGTCTTCGTCCCGGTCGTGAGCGTCGAGCCACGCCGACCGTAGGCGAAGTTGACAACGAACAATTCACCTGCCGGTTCAATCGCGGCCTGATACACCTTGTCCGATGATCCTTCGCGGTAATACAAACTGACCCGCTCTGGTGCTGCCATAACTGCACTCATGTTTTTCCTTTCTGTTGGTGGTTGGTTTGTGAAGAACTATCCACCTTGAAGCGTAGGTCCCCGCGCCGTTTCGATGAAGACGGGCAGCTTTGCCGGAGGCGGCAGGCAAGAAAAAAAGAGCGAACCGTGATGGATCGCCCTTGTGTGATTACTTTACCTTGCGGTTAAGGATTTGGACTTCGGATTGCGGTGAGATGCGGAACAACTTTGGCGGCGGTTGGAAACGAACCGGCTTGTCAAAGCGTGTTTTGAAATCACGCACCGGCCGGTTCATGATGACCACCGCCGCGCACTCGTTGACGCGAACCACGTAGCAGAGCCGGCCGTTGAACCGGATGAAGTCCCCGGCCCGCAGCCGGAACGGATGACTCAAGGGCTGCCAGAGGATGCCGAACTCAGTTTGATTCGGGTCAACGAAACCGCGGGGTGGCTTCCGTGTGCTCATGGCACGCCCTCCAGCAGCGGTTCCGCCGCCCGCAAGCTTTGCAGCACGAGCTCGATCCCCGCGCTGGTCAAGGACCAGTGACGCACCGGCAATTCAACGACCACCGCCCATTTGAAGCGCTGGTAGAAGTTCAACGCCTGCTCGTCGTTGCCGCAATGGTCGGCCAGGAGCGCCAGGGCCAGTTGGGCCGGGCCACTGCCGCAATAGCCCCACTCGAATCCGCTCGGACTGTGATTCCATAGGTCGCGCCGGGGATTAAGCCGGCGGCCATCCACCGTGACGATGACGGCAAACCCTTCGCGGCGTCCTTCATACCGCTTCACAGGACACCTCCGATGAGTTGCTGCACTTCCTCGGCGCTCAGGTGCTCCGGCTGCATTCCTTCCTTCTCGAACGCGTGAACCTTCACGAAGACGAACTGGGACAAGCGCACGGCGATGTCCTCTCGCCCCGCGTGGCCCGCCTCGTCCTCGTCGAGCATGACGATGACCTGGCTGTTGCTGTCGGTGTGTCGGCGAATCAACTCCTCCTGCGCGGCGGACAGGGTGCTGCCCATGAGGGCCACCACCTTACGGTAGCCGTGCTGATGCAATTTCATCGCGCCGAAGAATCTTTCGACGATGACGAGCGGCTTGTCGGGTGATTCCTTGCAGGCCCGGTCAAGATTGAACAACTCCAACGATTTTCGGAAACCGGGTGGGAGTTTGTATTTCGGGTTGTCCTCGGCGGGTTCACCCGGCCAGCGTCCGGCATACGCCACGACCTTGCCCTCGACGTTGTGTATCGGAATGGCAATGAGATTGGCCATCATGCCCTTGGCACAAAAGCCGACGCCAAAGTCCACGATGGTTTCCGGCGTGAGGCCGCGCTCGGTCAGGTAGGGATGCGTGCGCTCAAGCTTGTCGAGCCGGAACTGCAACGGCTTGTTGGGCGTTCCGTTCTCTTGAACCGATGCCGGTTTTGCGGCTGGCTTCGGTCGGGGAACATCCCCGGCCTTCGGCGCTTCACTCGGCTCCCTGCCTTCGGCTTCGGAATCCCCTGACATGGCTTCGGGATCGAGCTGAAACCATTCAATGGCCTTGTTGGCCGCCGCGAGAATGCTCACGTCGTCCATCCGGGCAATGAAGTCCAGGGTGTTGCCACCGTGTTTGCATTCCGAAAAGCAGTTCCAGACGTTCTTGCTGGTGCTCACCCGGAACTGTGTCGGGTTGTTGCCTTTGTGAATCGGACAGGGACCGCTCAAGCTGTCTCCGCTCCGTTTGAACTTGGAAAGCAGGCCGTAGTGCTCAAGCACCTGTTCCATGGTGATGGCCGCTTTGACGGCCCTGAAGTCAACGAACTTTGATTTCGACATAGTGCTCCTGTGGTTTTGGGTTGTGATGAACTGTGCGGCTCAAGAATTGAACCGACTCCACCGAGCATCCTACCGCCCCGGCTCAAACCCACCAGAGGGGAAGGTTTGCCGTTCCGGGCAAGCAGCCTAATCGAGCAAACTGCCTGCCTCACCCGGCTTGCCGGTCTGCCAGGTCGAAGAAAATATATCGCCCGACAAAATTGTTCGGTCGGCAAACAGAAAGAGGCCGTGTCCACGCTCCAATTGTGAACACGCTGCTACCAGCGATTTCACCCGCGCGGCACTCGTGGTGACCGTGAGCACCCGGAAGCGATGGAAACCAAAACGGGTATGATGCAGGTTTTGTGTCCAGGTCGCCTCATACGCGAGGAGCTTGCGGCGGAACGAAGTCTGGGAAAGATTGCGGCGTGTCACCGGCATGGTGCCCCGGTCGGCTTCGAGGAAGAAATGCACGCGCTGGGTCTGGCCGCTGGTGTCGGGAAATTCCAGGGCGAACACGCGATCCGGGATGACGCCAAGTTTCAACCGACTGTGTATGTTCACCCTCCATTGGAACGGTTGGCGCTGGCCGGGAAGCGCAAGTTCTCTCTCGGTGACGAGTCGAATCCCTCGTTTACGGCAGGCCAGTTCAATTGTCACCATCACGTCGGAAACCAAAAGCGCGTGCTCAAGGAACATCCGGCCAACTGCGCGGTTCTTCTCACCCCAAGAAGCGGGACGCACGGCAATGCGGAGTTCCTGCTTCAACAACGCTCCTCCTTTATTCCCTAACCCGTAGGCGATGCTGCGGGAGCCGGGCTGGTGGTAATAATCAATCTGGCAGCGGGGGCGTTCTAAAAAGCCGTGGTGGTAGAGCAGCTTCAATCGTCGCAAAAGCTGCTGCGGACTGCCGCCCACAAGAGCCGAGATTTGTTTGGAACGCAGAAAGCGATACCGGCGGACGAGCCGGATGATGTGGTGGTCGCGGTCGGTTAGTTCGATGGGAACTACCGTGTGGACACGCTTGAACCGGGGAAGGCGGGATTCCATCCCTCCACTTTGCCGAAAGTCAGGCTGGCAAAGAAGGCGTCAGGGTTTGCGCTTTTGGGCAAGTTTGCTGGAAGTTCTCACGGCTGCTGTTAAATCATAGCACTCACGGCGTCAGTAACTTCGGCGTTGTGTCATCCAGAAGCAACACTTTGCCTGCTTGAATCAGTGCTTCAACCATGTCTCGTGGAGGCTTTCCTGGCAGTTTAACATCCAAATGTTTGGCGTGTAAAACGAATGATGCCGATACGCCCTCCACTGTGAACTTACAAAAAGAATTATCGGGCGGGTAAGAATTGATCGTAATCGCCTCGTTTTGCGTTTCTTCAATCTTATCAATAAACTCCGCAACATTTCGCGAGTTCTGAAACTCAATACGGAGGGTTGATACATTTCCTTGGAAAACTTCATTAAATGTGTCCGCATGAACAATCGCGGGGCTCGAAAAGTGTGAGACTTCAGTGGTTAAAACGTATTCAGTTGGATCAGATGCGCTCTGTTTAAGCTCAAAGTCCACATTGAAATCTTTTGCCCGGATACTTGCACTTGCCCCCGACGTGGAGACGCTAACATCTTTGCGAATATAAGCGAACGTGCTCTTAATCCGATCATATAGCTCATTGGCCTTTTCTTCTACATCAGGAGCTCCAATGTTTTGAACAAAAGATTCCGTGGCGGCGCTTTTATATGGAAGGACTTTGTGTCCTTTTACGAAACCGCTTAAGTTTTTTACGGAACCACGTTCAACATTACGGAATGTGGAATCTTTTACTGGAAAATCCTGATTTCCGGTTTCAGATATTTCTTTCGCCAAGAGCGGGCCTAAATCCGCAACAAGAAAATTATTGTTCAGTGAGCCGAAAAGAATTGGCGTCTGCGTTCGCCTTTCCGAGAACACTATTCGCAATTGTTCCGGGACGGCCTTTGCGAGATAGTCCTGCAAATTGGCAGCACGAAGGTATCGTTTTTCCTCTAAGATCCTTTTTTCTTTGCCTTCCAGGGCCTGAATAAGAACATGTGTCCAGACACCGTGCTCAAGAACGTCAGACCAGTAAGACTTTTCTGAATCCTTACACGAAGCGAAGGCAGCGCGGTATTCGCTTTGACTAAAGAACTCTTGAACTTCATCATAAGTCATTGTTGCTAACAGACTCTTTTCACCCTCTGGAAACTGCAAACCTGCGTGGCAGCAATCCAAGAAAAGAAGCACTTGTTTACTTTCTGTCGTCCGCAATAGCGCAAAGACTTCTTCCAAGGATTCTGAAGTTCCGATCATGTCACCTTGACGTGTGTCGTAGCACACAAGATACGTTTTTCCGCCGTTGGAATAGCCGTGACTCGAAAAGAAAATGAGGATGCTATCCTCTGGCTTCGCGCAACGTAGTATCTGCTTCAAATTGTATTTGACGTTTGTGCATGTTGCCTTTTCGTTCACCAAGATAGTCTGCTCGCTTTGCGAATAGCCAATCTTTGTCAAGACTGCGGCCAAAGCCTCCGCGTCCTTTTGGGCGTGGCCAACGTTGGGAATCTTTGGATCGATAAACTTCTCCACGCCGATTAAAAGTGAGTATTTGAAAGCCATACGTGAGATTGTAGATCGAAAAAATACGACATAAAGCTTGAAATGTCACAAAATGTGATACTTCTTAAGGTGCATCCAATTAGCTTGCCTCTTCTTTTTTGGCTCGGCCGACACCATCCACCGCTTCAACTTGTCCTCAATCTTCGCGCGCGTCATGGCAAACCGCTCCCGTGACCGGGCAATGAGCTTGTCCTTCCGGCCAATGCGGTTTTCCAGCGGTGGCAGCATCCTCGCGCGGAACGGTTCCCGATTGCTGCCGTCTTCAAGCAGCTTCACCACCGCCTCGTAACGATTCAGATCAACGAGCGCGCTCGCGGGGATTGCGTTGCCAAACTCCTTTTCCATCACCTCGGCATCGGTATTGCCGATGCGAAAGGCAATCAGCGTTCCCACGTTGCCGAACACCGCCTGCCGGACGGGCAGCGGAAGCTGGTCAATGTATTGGTGCGAGAGAGAAATGCACAGGCGATACTTGCGCGCTTCCGCCAGAATCGAGGCAAAGGCGTCGGTGGAAAAATTCTGGAACTCGTCGATGAACAGGTAGAAATCGCGGCGTTCCTCTTCGGGCCGGTTCGTCCGCGCCATCGCGCCAAGTTGAAATTGGGTCACGAGCAGCGAGCCGAGCAGGTTCGCCTTGTCATGTCCAAGCCGGCCTTTCGACAGGTTGGCGATGAACAGCCGCTCGTTGTCCATGATGAATGGAATCTTCACCTTGCATTTCACCTGGCCCAGAATGTTCCGAGCCACCGGATTCAAAAGGAACTGGCCGAGCTTGTTCTGAATCGGCGCGATGGCCTCGCGCTTGAACCGCTCGTCGTAGCCCGCATATTCCTCCGCCCAAAACGCCCGGATAAACGGGTCTTTGATTTGCCGAACCACCTTCGCCCGGAAGGTGTCATCGGTGAGCATTCGGTTGACGCCCAAGAGAGTGGCGTTCCGGCAATCAAGGAGCGCCGAGACGGCGTTGTAGAGGATGTATTCCAAACGCGGACCCCAGGACTCACGCCAGATGCCCTTGAACGCGCCCACAATGCCGGACGCCACCAGGTGCCGGTCTTCGGGTGCGACATTGGCGAGCAAGTTTAGGCCGATGGGAAACTCAATGTCTCCAGGATTGAAATACACCAGATGGTCAGCGCGCTTGGGCGGAATGTGGTGCAACAGTTCCTCGGCTAAATCCCCGTGAGGGTCAATCAATCCAACGCCATGCCCCAGGGCGATGTGCTGCACGATGAGATTTCGTAATAGAGTCGTCTTGCCCGATCCCGTTTTCCCGATGATGTAAATATGCTGGCGCTGGTCGGCGACAGAAATGTCAAAAAGCCGGAGTTCCCCCCAGCCTTCGCGCTCGCCAATGGTGATACGGGGTTCGTCTTTCATGGTTGCAAAACCAGCCGCCACTCCGGTCACGGAGGAAGTGCCCGTGTCGTTGAACTTCCTTCCGTGGTGGCGTGTAGTCGAAGTGCGCAAACGCCGGCAGAGTGTTTGGGGACAGGCCGGTGAGGTAATGGCGGCTGGTTTTGAAATCCGAATGGGGAGGCTTTCGCTCACAGGATATGCGGAGACGGGATTCCCATCCAGACGCGGAAACTTGCCAACTCAGGCAAAAACGGACGCGCCAGTGGGCGCGGCTCTTCGCAACTGCCCCATTCGGGGCGACTCTTTCTCCTAAATCTGAGGATTTTGCGGGGCTGGACGGTCGTGTTCACCCGGTAACACCCGTGGTGATTCCGCCTTCGGGCGAGCCGGTCGCGATAGCGGGCGGGTGGTTGGTGCGATAGCGCCTTCTTCTAAAACCCGTCCCCCAACGTGTCGTAGGCTAGAACGATAGTTCGTGGCCGCCCGACTTATCTCTTTTTGCTAAAGGACAACGGGTAGATGTCCTTTAGCCGGCTAGCCCGGAGGAACGGAGGGAGAAAGAGATAAGTCGGGCGGTAGCCGACGACACGTTGGGGGAGGTAGTGGGCGGCGGTTAAGCCGTGGAAATGGGGTGGTGACGGGCGGTAGCCCCTACATATCATGTATGTAGATCGTAGAAATCACAGCGGAATTGACGTTTGGGTTCAAATGCGTAGCATCACTCGAAATCCACTCCAACCTATGCCCAAAATGCCACCGCCACAATCTAAGGTCGATGAATACATCAAGAAAACTCGCCGCAGACCCAAGCAAGCTCGTAATATTGACCGAGGGCGATTCGTGGTTCGCCCTGCCGTTGCCACACCGGCCGAACATCGTCATCGTGCTCATGCAAGCGGCGGTGACAGGGTCAATGCGATGGCGAAAGGTGGAGGAATTGGCAGAATTCACCGCTTCGGCAAGACCCACGCTATACGCGCAAGCGTGAAGTTCCAGCCAGCAGCGATGATGATAGCGATAAGATTGGCCAGCCAGAGATTCCAGCCCCATCCCTGATGAAACAATCGCAGTAGCAACGCGCACCCTACCAAGCCAAATCCGCACACAACCTGAAACCATACCAGCCGTTTTTCCCAACCGCGCGAAAACCCAGCAGGGTTAATCTCCCGAAACACCCAGTGTTCGTTCCAAAAAAAGTTAAACAGCAATGCCAATTCCGCAGCCGCGATTTTGCAGGCAACCAAGTGGCTTTCAATCCAGCCGAGCTTCTGCAGGAGCGCCAAAGAACCCATGTCAATCCCCACCCCCATCAAGCCCACGACTCCAAATCGAACCGCTTGATGCAGCAGCGGCCAATTCATCTCATCTCGGTTGCATGTTGGTGCAACCAGCGCACATCCCGGTCGCTTGCGTGGTATGGGTGCGTGGAGTGGCATGTGCTGGATGCGTGCTTGCCTCAACCCAGGCGTGCGTTTCGACATGGCCGTCGGCAAACGAGAGATTGCCGGCCCGGTTGTGCCGATCACTCGGGAAATCGATCATGTAGTAAGGATTGACGTGCCCGAGCCATCCGGCCTGCCTGTATGGATAATAGCGTTCTTAAATTATAGGATGTGTCTACGTATCGGATGGAAGGCATAGGTTGATACACATAAAGCCATTTTTTCATAATGATGGAATGCAGTATGCTGGGTCGCGACTAGTCGATGGCGTAATCGCCTCAACATGACCATCGGCAAATACCGCATCGCCTTTGCCTCCGTGACGAGTAGTTACTGGGTTTGCTCTTGGTGTCCATCGACCATTGGTAATCGTTGCCTGATCCTCCTCCAGCAACATTATTTTGTTTGCCGGAGATTTAATTTGCTCCATTCGGAATCGCAAAGCTGTGCGATTTGTCGTTATAATTGTCGCCATTCCCAAATTTTCTGAGTTATTTGTCGGCCAGATACTGTTAAACGTGAAGCTGAATTGGTAGTAACCGTTAGTGCTCACGCTGCTCGGAGTCTGTCTTACAAGCGTATCCGACGGACAACTCAGAAGCTTCTTGGTCAAAGCTGTCGAAAGAAATGCAGCAATTGCGCTCTTCTCAATAATCCTGTTGGTCTGCCACCAAATCCAATCTTCGGGGTGCGGTCCATAAAACGTCGATCCTGAAGCTGGAAAAGCTCCACGGTGCGCATCCGTATAGAGTGAGAATGCAGTGCCCAGTTGCTTAAGATTGGATTTGCAAACCGACTGCCGCGCTTTATCTTTGGCGCTTTGCAAAGCGGGGAGCAGAAGCGCCACAAGAACTCCAATGATCGCAATAACCAAAAGCAGCTCCATTAGAGTGAATCCGTTTCGATTAGATTTCATAGATTTGTAGGGTATTATCAAATTTTTGGCTTCAACTTCCCAATCAGCCGGCCCAGCCAAAATGGATGTAACGAACTAGCAAACAGGCTTGAATGGCCAACAAGATAGCTATCACAAACCAACGTATTTCCGCCATCGCTTCATCTTTGAGAAACAATGCAATGACAAAAATCATCGGGAAGCACATTAGCACGTTTCTTGAATATGACATGAATGTCGCTGCAAGCGCTGGGACTAATCCGATGACCAAGCCGTAAACAAAAAGTGCCCTATTGTGTTTAAACATCAAATATAACGATGCTATAAAGAATATAAACATGCCACGATCCAACGCGGAGTTTAGCATCCCATGCAATTCTAGAGGGCTTAAAAAAGCATTGACTGCCTTTGGAAGGTCAAAAATGTTGCTTATCATCGGTTTGCTAGGGAACATTTGTTGTGCCTTGAAGCCCTCGAATGCATTGCCGGTCGAACAATACATTATAAGCAAGTAGATCGCATAACCTAAAATCGGAGTCAAGAGCACCCAGTATTGTTTAAGGTTTTCCTTCTTTTCCCAAAGGCTGTATGCCAGTGGCACTAGGCAAAAAATACCAACTGCCTTCGTTAGCGGCAAGAGAACTCCGAGAATGGCAACCCAACCAAAACGACGGTTAAACAGGCAGAAGAAAAAACTGAGGCTAAGAAATAGGAACAGGGACTCCGTATAAATAAATGAGAGAAATAATGCACCCGGATGAGACAAGAGGATTAAAACAGATATGATAGCAACGCGCTCACCATGCAGCTGTAGCGCTAGCGCATACAACATTAGCGCAGCGAGAACGGAAAAAGTGTTTGTCAGCAACAGTCCAGCAAATAGAGAATTGTCGAAAGTGATGAGCGAAGTGATTTTTATCAGCGCCGGCAGCAGGGGATAGAAGGCGCATGTGTCAGCACCCTTTCGATACCAGAATTCTTCAATGTGCAAGTAGAACGCACCGTCCCAAGCCGCAAAGTGCATCGCGGGTCCCGGCTCGGCTAAGCTACGCCACTTCATGTAGGTAGGTATGTAGCCTCGCTGTTCTGGCATAGGAATCAATTCCAATGCCAGAAAGACAAAGATGAAAAATACTATTTTATAAAGCAGCAGTGCTGTTAGCAGTTTTCTTTTCATTCTCAGACGCCACTAGCAGCAATGAACCACCAATAAACATGTAAAGCGCCACCCATGTAAGGCCCATGTCTACTGCGGCTGGATTTAAACCAAACCGAGAAGTTAGTGTTCCTAAACAAGGACATGAAGCATCTAACTTGAAATGCCATTGGGCGAATCGATAAGCTAGAAATTGCGCTCCTAATAGAGAGATCAAGAGGTATGATTGCCACTTACATCCAAAGCGCACGATGGCGAACGCAGACAAAAGTTCAGCAGTGCCAATAACAAAAAAAAGCGTTTGAAGGGGTATCCCGAGTAAAGGATCAATGCGAAAAAGAATTGGCGAGTTGCCAAAGCTGGAAACGATTTTAGCAGTCGCAATCGATGCGAGTATAACAACGGAAGATCGGACAAATAATAGGGGGAAGCTTAATTTCACTATTTACATTGGCCGATCGTGAATCGCTGTGTGATTCACGACCGGCTTATTCAAAGATTAGTCTTCTGGACAGATGTTACCACTGAGATATGCGTCCGTTACCATTGAGTTTTGAGGCACATCGATCTCAACATTGTAGCAATCAGTAATGCGACATGACCATCTGCACTCCCACTCCTCCCCTGAGAAATATGTAGTGTAGCCAGATTCGTCGCCGACTGTGTTCCTGACAATAGTCCTGAAATCATTCATTATCGGAACGCCGGTGTAATTGGTTGATCCACAGTTGGGGCTCGTAGTTTCACATGGTCCCGCTACACAAACTGCATCCTGCGTCTGGTAGCAGGCTGCAAGCACAGTGGTTAAGCTGGCTAGCAGCACTGTAATCAGAGCCACATATTGTGACTTGACTTTTAGGCTGACTTCGATGTGTTTTTTCATGTTTCTGGTTTTTGGTTTGTTTTTCTCTTTTGACTTCTGATTCGTATAAATAAAAGAATCACTGGAATAGCGGTTAGTAATGCAATGATCTTGTAATAGGTTCCGCGCTGCTCCATTCGTTTAACTTGAAGTATCCTTGGATCTTTCGGGTTCAACAGCTCTTTCACTTGACCGGATTCATTGTAGACGACGAGATTATTAGATACTGAAAATGTCTTACTCAACCCTGGGAGCAAATACCTTTCTGGATCAAATGCTGTCGGCGGCAACGGCGCACTGCCTAATGCAATGTTCAAGAACGTAATTTCGTCGAGCAGCACCTTTTTTCCAGTTGGGTCATAGGCAAAGCGCGCGATTCTCTCCGGTAAATATGAGGGGAGCGAATTGGTTGCGTAGTTGTATTCGAGCATCCAGTTGAAGGTCCGCGGTTTTGCAAAGTCAATAGTCCTAGCTTCATAATACAAGATTAATTGGGAAGCTCTATCTTTGTCGTCTCGCTTTAATGTTCCTATGATGGTTTGCGACCCGTCATAGTTAGTATATCTAAATTCATCACCCTTCCACCGCAACGAAGCAAGGTCCGCGTGTTCAATTCCAAAGTTCAGCGCGCGTTGCAATTTCACTCGTCCTGACAATTGCGAAATGACATTTGCGTTGGTCCGCTCAGTCGGGATGCCGCGATCCTCCCATTGATACAAAGCTCTGTGTCGACCATTTATCTGCCAAAACTTATTGCCATATTTGGCAGTAATTTGGATGGCATTGGTTCCCGTTTCTGTTGAAAGTAATTCGCTTAGAGATGAAAATTCTTGAATGAAGTATGCATTCTCCTGCCAAGCGGCGAGGTAAAAACGCGGCGGAAATTTCGCCTCCCGACCTGGCCACGACATGCGGAACTGCATGTTTGTAATCGTTGGCGGAGACTGAATGAACAATTTGAACAGCTCGGCTGGTGAATTCAAATCCACTCTCGGAGCCTGTGGTTGCGCATCCACCTGGGTGATTGCGATGGCTATAAGCAAGGCGAGCCAATTCAGAGGGCCGCAATAAAGACGGGATTTACGATTTCTAGTCAGCATTTCGAAGTGTTGAGTTTAATAAAAAAATGCACACCACTGCGCCCTAATGCTCCACCACATCGCTCCATTGGCCGAAGTGCCTGTTGTCTGCGGGAGAGCAGATGGCCTTGGGTTTCCAGTGAGCGGGCGAAGGGGCAGGAGCTCATTCTCATACTATCCTGTGAATGGCTGGCGGGCGGCGAGTGGAATTCCTTGCGCATGCCGGCGCTGGGTGGTGACTTTGGACCGCTTGCCAGACTGCGGAGTGACGGTCGGGTTGTTGGGCGTCGCTTTCATGTTAGGCTCCCTGCACCGCCTGGCTCACGACATCGCTCCACTGGCCGACTTGCTCGTCGCCAATGCGGTAGATGGCCTTGTATTTCCAGAGGGCGGTCTGGCCGGGAGCGGGCAGGGCGAAGGTGTCCCCGTAGTCGGGGACGGTGTCTATGGCGAGGAAGAAGACGAAGGTGCCGTTGTCGCGGTCCACCCAGAATTCCAGGGCGTCGGCCTGGCCTTTGATCCAGAGCACGGCGGGGTGGCCGGCGCGCAGTTCGGTGGCGAGGATGGGCTTGAGGGTGTTGGGGTCGAAGGCCTGTTCCGCGCCGATGATGTCGAGGGCCTGACCGATGGCGTCGGTGTAGCCGGAGTGTTTCTTGATGCGGGCGACGAGGGTGGCGGTGCGCTTGAAGATGCCGGCCGGAACGGCGGCGGGCGGGGTGCCGGTGGCCGGGGCCACGGGGAAGGCACCCATGCTCGTGCCGGTGCGATTGCGGGCCTTGTTCTTGAAGGCGGTCCATTGCTGGCGTGGCAGCGGAAGAAACTTCTTCGATGCCGGAGGAACCTTCTCCAACGACCGGGCAGGCTTGCGCGATGACGGAGGAGAAGCTTCCTCGGCGACGGAACAGGTTTGCACAGCGGTCGAGGAAGTTCCGGCGGTGAAGGAAGAAACCACCGCGAGTGCAGAAGAAAGCTGTGCAGCCAAGGCGACAGGCGCGTCATGATTGGCGTTGGCCTCTGTGGTATGCATTCAGGAACGGGGCCAACTCTAGCAAGAATTGGCGGCTTGACAATAGGCTGTTTATCCCATGCGGTCCCCGCGCAAAAGCGCCAGGGCTTCAGCGCGGTTGTGGACGCCGAGTTTGCCGTGGGCGCTGTTGAGGTGGTTGTGGATGGTCTTGGCGGAAAGACCGAAGTGGGCGGCTGCTTGCTTCTCGGTCGGGCCTCCGCGCATGAACAGCAGGATTTCGCGTTCGCGCGCGGTGAGCTTTTTCAGAGCGACGCGGGCCGCGGCGGCTTCCTCGCGGACGATGGAGACAACCTTCCCGGCCGCCCGGGGGGAGAACGGAAACTCGCCGGCATGGGCTGCGCGAATGCGCCTCGGAAGCGAGGCGAGGGAATCCGATTTGTAGATGAAGCCATCCGCCCCGGAGCGGACGGCCTCGATAGGCAGATGCTCAAGATCATAGGCGGTGATGAGCAGGCAGCAGAGGCCGGGATGCAGGGCCTTGATGCAGCGGATGAATTCGAGGCCGTCCATGCGGCCTTCGCCGAGATGCCAGTCCACGAGGACAATGTGGGGAAGGCGGGCGGACACGCGGCTGAGGGCGGATTCGGCGTCGGCGAATTCGTCCAACACGGCAAAGTCGGGCTGGCGCGCCAACGAGCGCCGCAAGACTTCACGGGTGTCCTCATGGTCTTCCACCAGACTGATGGTGATGCGTGCGCTCATGATAGTCGGGTTGGGAGAAATGTCGCCGTTTGAATACGTCGCTGCCAGACTACCTGCAAGTCATTTCGGACACTGACAGGACCGCCCAGGGCGCAAGCGAGGTGTTCAAACGCGTTGGAAGATAGCTTTCAGAATCCGGGCTTCAGCCTCAGCCGAATCCATCTCCAAAGGATCGGAGGCACCGGACAGCTAAAATAAAAGCCTCAACCTTCTCCTTAACTAAAAAGGATTAGCTTCGCGATGACTGCAAAATAAGTCGCTAGAAAGCGGTTAGCAGCACTCCGAGCTGGCGCGAGTGGGTATGCTACCAAGCCTTGCGAACGGACCATACTGGCCGGGGTGAAAAAAGAGACGATGGCTAGCGGCCACCCGATTGCGGCTTATACAGACGGCGATGACGGAATCCAATCCCCGCTTGGCGGCGTATCCGAAACTGACTGCGCGTGAGAATGAAGTATTGAAGTGGCTGGCGCAAGGGATAGAAAGCAAAGAGATTGCCAAGCAGATTGATGTGAGTGTCTTCACGGTTAATGCCCATTTGCAAAGCATCTATGGGAAATGTAAAGTTTGTAACAGCGTCGAAGCGCTACGAGTTGTCGCTGGACTGTTAGCAGGCGGACGAGACAAACCCCTCCGTGAGAAGGCGAAAAGACTGCTGATAAGACGAGTCAGCCAGCCAGCGTGGTCTTGCCGGCGGCCTTCACCTTGGCCCATCGCGCCTTGGCAGCAGCAGCAATAGCGGCCCGACCCTCTGCGCTCATCTTCCGCTTACCTTTTGGTGCGTTGGCCGCCGCTTTTCCGGCCTTGCCCTTCACCTTCGCCCATCGAGCCTGCTGTGCCGCGCGCATCTTCGCTTTGGTGGCCTCGCTGAATTTCCGCCTACCACCGGGTGAAGCCGGAGCAGAGGCGGGCACCTGTCCTGCATCGCCGGTAACCTGGGAGATTTGCTTCAATCGGGCTTCGATGTTCGCCTTCTCGTTGACGAGTGCGTTTCGCAGTGCGAGGTATTTCTTGATGTCGATTGCCATAGTGCGAACAGATTGAGGTCAAAGATCGCAGTTCGGCAAGCTGGCTTTTCATGTGCGGTGTCTTTTCGATTCAATGGAATGTTTCCGCCTCCGGCAAAGTTCGGCTTCTTTGTTCTGCCACTGCGCGCCGGTATCCTGTGGACATGTCAAAATCAAACCACACCAAGAAGTGTTCGTGTCCGCTGCAGCCGTATGATTTTACCCGCTGGGTCGTGCGCCCGCTCGCCCGCCGGCTCACGCTGCACCATCGGGTCTGCATCGAGCAGGGGAAACGGATTCTTAAACAGCTTCAAGAGACGAATGAATCTGTGGAGATCATTACGCGGGAAATTGCCCGGTGGAGTCAGCGTGAGCAGTAGCGTCTAGACGAACTTGCTTGGTGGACAGTTTGGCGTTGAGAGCCAACTCACGTTTGAAGTGAGTGTAAATCAACGCGGCTGCGCGTTCCGCTTTCATGCCGTAGGCGCGAACATCGTCCAAGCCTCCCCGCAGGTGTGGACAAAGAGAGGCGAAAGCCTCTTTTTGCATATATGGCGAGCCGATATTTTCAGGTTCGATGTGGTCGGTTTCGGGATCGTCAGCGGACAATGACTTTTGCAGGATGACGAACGGTTCCCTGGCTTCAATGCAGAGCTTTTTGTCCTTCAAAGTCAGGTTCGATCCAAATGTCAGCAACATCTCCTTTTTGGTCTTGGGACCGCCTTTGGCAAACCGTGCCTGCGCGGTGCTGGCGAAGGCAAAGGTCTGCTCGGAGAGCTTCAACTGCTGCTTCACCCAAGCCCCGCCGTTCTGGAGCAACTGCCCCAAGGTAGCTTTTTCCTTGAGCAGCCCGCTCCGTTGCCGGGCGTATTCTTCGTCGGATAACAAGCAGCCGTCCATGTTTCCAGCCGAGGTTTTGAGCTTCACCAGACTGTCAATCTGCCGCGCGCACTCCTGATGCGCCTTCTGTCGGGCCTCAATGATGGCGGTTCGTGGGGCGCTCTCCTGCGCGTGCAGCTCATGCAGGTATTTGAGGCAATATCCTTTGAACTTCTCGGAGATGTGGATGCGGGCTAGACTCTGCGCGATCTGCTGTTCCAGCTTTTGGACACTGATGCTCTTTTGTTGGCATCTGGGTAGTTTGCTTTTGGCACAGTGGTAATACGTGTAGCGGAGAAAGTGCGGATTGACCATCTTCTCCATCGACGTCTGACAACGCGGACAGGCCTCGTGCCGGCGGTGGGCGAACTTGAACCGGCAGGAGCCGCAGATGACCTGATGCTTCTCCTCGGCGGTCACCATTTGCCGGCAGTCCCCGCAGCGGATGATCCCCGTGAAGGCAAACTCGGGGTGCGACTGCGGCCGGGGATTCCCGTTGTGGCCCAGCAACGCCTGCACGCGGTCATACTCCGCCTCGGTGATCATCGGCTCGTGCTTGCCCTGATACCATTGGCCGCTGTCTTTCGGGTATTCAAACCAACCGTAGTAGAACGGCTTGGTGAAGATTTTGTAAATGGTGCTGCGACCGAGAGGTTTGCCGCCCATCTTGCGGGTCGGGCGGGTGCGAAAGCCCCATTCCTGATTCGCGGTTTCCAGAATCCTTGGCGGGGTGTGGAGGCCGGTCAGCATCAAGTCCCACATGCGCCGGATGAGTGGGAAGCGCTCCGGGTCGATGACCAGGGTGTTTTCACCCGTCCGCTTGTCGGTGTGGTTCAGGTAACCCGCCGGGGCGACCCCCGAATACCAGCCATTTTCAATCTTGGTCTTGAGCCCGCGCTTCACGTTCTTGCTCAAGTCGTCCACGTATTTTTGCGCCATACCGAACTCGATATACATGAGGATGATGTTGTCGTCCTCGCGGGCGTAGCTCTGGGCCGGGGTCAGCACCCGGATGCCGTGCTGTTTGATGGCCCAGATGATGGAGCCGCCGTCCACCGGGTTGCGCGCCAGACGGTCAAGCTTCCAGCAGATGATGCCGGCGGCTTCACCTCGGTAGAGTCGTTGCATCATTTTGTTGAACACCGGACGCCCTGGGTCTTTGGCGGATTTGGATTCAGTCAGAATTTCCGTCACGGGCAGATTCAACTTGGCCGCGAGCTGCTCCAACTCGCGGGTTTGCGATTCAATGGAAAGAACCTGCCGGTCTTCGGCCTCGGATGATTTGCGGCAATAAATGAAATATCCAGGCATGAAGTGGGGTGATTAACGAGGGGGGAAACGGGAAACCGATTGCAGACTCATGTTAACGCGCCAAAAACTTCCCGTCAACGTGGGCGCGGACAGTCTAATCCACGGTTTCGTCGGGAATTGACCCATTCAGAATCCCGAAGAAGCGCAGCAAGCGCAGGGCGATTTCCTGAACTTCATCGTCGGTCAGACACTTGCCAAATTCCTCCTGGTAAATGGTTTTGAACTCGTCGATGGCCTCCCGGCTCAATTGGTTTGGTGTTTTCATGCCGTCCACTCTATCGGCGCAGGAGGGATGGAAAAAGAGGGGCAGGTTTGCCCCATCCGGCAAGTTCACCGCCACTGCATTTGACGAAGAACGAATTGTGTGCTTTGATATCGCCACTCCAACCGAGCATTCGAGGCTCGGTTTTTAAGTGAAAAGTTGCCGCTTCCGGCAAAGGTTCACGTCTTGGGCAATTTCCCCATTCCGATACTGTGAGTCTGAACTCGCCCGGAGTTCGTGCGCTTCAATCACATGATTTCGTCCCAACTTCCAAATTATCTGCGATCCCATCGAAAACGCCTGTCCCTGTCGCAAGACGAGGTGGCGTTCCTTTTGGGCACACAGTCCGGTGCCAAGGTGAGCCGGTATGAGCGGTTCGCCCGCGAACCGAGTCTGGAAACCGCCCTGGCGTTTGAGATGATTTTCCAGAGATCCACCAGTGAACTATTTGGCGGCCTCTATCAGAAAGTGGAACAGGAAGTTACGGAGCGGGCCAAGACACTGGCCGAGAGAACGGATCAGGGAACACTCAAACGCCAAATCTTTAACAACATTGCCAATAAATCGCTCAACTAACCATGAACGAAACTCAATCAAAACATCATCGCATTTTAGCCGTTGCGCCCTCGACGAAAGGTGTCGGATTTGCCGTCCTTGAAGGACGGGACACGCTGGTGGATTGGGGTGTGAAGTCGGTCACGGGGAACAAGAACGCCAATTCACTCGCCAAGGTGAAAGAGCTGATCACTCAATACCAGCCGGGAGTGCTGGTGCTGGAAGACACTTCAACCAAGGATTCCCGGCGAGCTCCGCGCATCAAGGCGCTGAGTCGGAAAATCATCGCTCTGGCCGCAACGCACAAGGTCAGCGTGAAAGTATTTTCCCAAGAGCAGGTGCGGGCGGCCTTTTTTGCCGACGGTCAGGGGACCAAACACGCCATCGCAGAAATTCTCGCCCAGCGGTTTCCCGAAGAACTCGGTTCCCGTCTGCCACCGAAACGCAAACCGTGGATGAGCGAGCATTACCAGATGGATATATTTGACGCTGTGGCGCTGGCGCTGGTGCTCCGGCTGAAAAATGCAAAGCCGGTCTAAGGCTGCGGAATAGGAACCGCTCAAGTGGATTTTGACACGGTTACTCCGGCGAGGGAGGGTTGATTAAGCAGTTTTGTGAACCCAATCCCAAACAGTTTTCCAAATCTTGAAGCTGTTTGCGGTCGGGCTGGCTTTTGCCACTTTCCCAAGAAAGAATCAGGGCCGATGCAATACCCATTTTCGCGGCCAGATCACAGGGCCTCAAGTTGTGCTCCCGCCGTTTGACGGAAATCCAATCTGCCATTGATTGCATGCTCTCTGGCAACGAGTTAGGTTGGCTACGTCTGCTCAATTTATGGCTGAATTGTATGCAAATGCGCCGTTGTGCAATACCCAGCAGGGCTACTCTCCCGCTGGGAGAGGGGAGGCGCTCCGCCGCCCGCTTGTGGAGCCGTGCGTGTGCTCGGTGGGGAAGCCGCACGCGGGTTCACGGGCCGGGCTTGGCTCTCGCCTGGAGGCACAGGCCGAGGTGGGGTCAACTCGACGGTGGCTCTTCGCCATCTTGATGACTCTGCGACGGTTGCCGCAGGAGCAGAACGGCTCCGGTCAGGCAGCCGAACCCAAGGGCAGCGTAGCCCACCTTCCACGGCAATCGTGTGGTCGCGGCTGGCTCGAACGAGGCCATGAACCCGAAAATGCAGAACAGAAAGACGCCGCCCAACGCGAGCGCGGCGCAGAGGCGCGTCACCCGGCTGCGCGTCGCCAGCATGAGGGCGACGGCAATCCCCAGTATTGCGAGGCTGAGGGGAACCAGTAGTCCGATGCTCATAGGTGGGGCAAAGGGTTCTCAAAACCTCACGGCCACGGCTGCGATGGTCGCTGAGGGATCGTGATTTCCTCCCAGCGGCGGTTCTCGAAGCGGATGTTCTTGGGGTCGTCCGCGTTGACCTCGGCGGTCCAGCGTTGCACGATGGGGTGGAGCGACCACGGTTTGGGGTTGCGCTCCGGCAGCTTGAGGGTTTGCGCAGGGGCGTCCGCCGCCTGCCCGACGCGGACGGTGAGGGTGTCGCCCGCGAAGAAGAAGTTGCGCCAGCTCTCGCCGGGCGGCGTCACGAAGGTTCCGCCCTTGAACGCAATCGTCACGGCGTTGGTGCCCGTGTTCTTAACCACCAAATCAGGTTTCCAGCGGGGCGGGAGAATCGTGGGGACGGCGACCGCGATGATGAGGACGACCAGAGCTAGGATGGCGCCCAACTTCAAGTTCGACTTGGTGAAGGGTGACGGAGTGGGGACGGGGGTGGAGTCCATAAAGGGAATGGGTGAGTGATGCGATGATGCGAGTCGCTGGCTTGATGGGACAGTCGCAAGATGAGTGGCTGCGGGCGGCTAGTCAAGACTCGCGCCGTCCCATTTGTGCTGCGGGTCGGGGTAGAAGGTGGAATCGGGAAGAGTGACGAGCAGCGCGGCGTGCTGGGCGGCTTGCGTTTGCCGGGCGGTTGTGGTGCAAGTCAGGGCATGAACACCGGAATCCCCCGCCGCCAGTTCCTCGCGTCCTGCCTGGCGACGTTGCCCGCGCTGGCCGGGGCCGCCGCCGAGCCGCAGCGCAAGACGGAGTTCCAAATCGCCTGCATGACGCTGCCGTGGTCGCAGTTCCCGTTGCAACGCGCGCTCACGGGCATCCAGTCCGCCGGCTACCGCCACGTCGCGTGGGGCACGACGCACAAGGAGGACGGCGGCAAACCCGTGCCCGTCCTCGCGCCGGACGCGCCGCCCGAGCGCGCGAAGGAACTCGCCGCGCGCTGCCGCGACCTCGGCCTCGAACCGCTGATGATGTTCTCGACGATTTACCCGGAAGCGGCGAACGCGCTGGAAGTTCTCACGCAACGGCTGCGGCAGTCGGGCGCGGCGCGCGTGCCGCAGGTGCTCACGTTCGGCCACACGAAGGGCGGCAACCGGGAGTTGTGGGTCGAACGGTTCAAGCAGCTCGGCCCCATCGCGCGCGACCTCGGCGTGCTGCTCGTCGTGAAGCAGCACGGCGGCGAGACCGGCACCGGCGCGGCGTGCGCGGCCATCACCCGCGAAGTCAACGACGCCGGCGTGAAGGTGAACTACGACGCGGGGAACGTGATGGATTACCTCGACCTCGACCCGATTCCCGACATCAAGCTGTGCGCGTCCGAGGTGCGCAGCTTCTGCATCAAGGACCACCGCAACTTCCCCAAGGACGAGGACTGCGGCCCGGGCTTCGGGGAGATTGACCACTACAAGCTGCTCGCGCCGGTGGCCTTCACGGGACTCAGGATGCCGCTCTGCTGCGAAAACATTTTCGCGCCGGTGGTGCCGCGCCCGACGGAGCCGGCCGGGGTGGACGCGCTGGCGAAACGCGCGCGGGAGTTTCTTGAAGTGGTCATCCAAGGAGTTCAGCCCTGAACGGGCTGAAGCACCGCCAACCACGGCACAGCCAACGGATGGCTACTTGCCGGCCTTGACCTTCGCCCACCGCGCCTTCGCAGCGGCGACGATGGCGGCCCGGCCGGCGGCGCTCAACTTGCGCTTGGCCTTCTTTGGAGCGGCGGCCGGAGCCGGGGTTCCGCCTTTCCGCTTGGCCCACCGCGCCTTTTGGGCAGCGGCCATCTTCGCCTTCGTGGCGGCGCTGAAAGTGCGCCTGCCCGTCGGTGTGGCAGCCACCGAGGCGGCGGGCGCGCTCGCGCCAAGCGCCCGGCCAATCTCGGCGAGGCGGGCTTGAATACGGGCGCGTTCCTGGAGCAGGGAGTTGCGGAGGGCGACGAACTTGGCGATGTCTGATTTCATTCGGCCCGAGGATAGGCGGTGACGCAGGCTTTACAAGTCCCGGCCAATCGGGCATTGAAGAGCCGGCCCTGTGCTCCGTCAAAAACCGCGATGAAACCTAAAAAGCGTATTTCCCAACCGGCCATTGAAGCCGGCCAAGTCTGGCAGATGGAAGGTGTGACCTGTCACATCGGGCAGGTGGGCAAGACGCTGGTCAATTACAAGCTCCTCAAGGGCGACGCCGTCCGGGGGCCTTCCTCGCTCGGAAACAAGGAAGTGCTGACGAAGCACCTGAAGGCCAAGAAGGCTGTTCTGCTGCGGAAGTAGCCGCCGGATGCGGGGCGGCGCCCGCACGTGCAAGTTCAGGCTGGCGGCGTGGACGGCTTTGCCTAGCCTGTGGGGAATCACAAGCCCTTTCCCATGCCGCGTTCGTCCAGCCTCGTTTCCCTGCTGTGCGTCGCCCTCGCCGCGCTCACGCCCGCCCTCCCCTGCCCTGCGGCGACACCGCAGCACGACCTCGTCATCCGCCACGGGAAAATCACCGACGGCTCGGGCAACCCGTGGTTCTTCGGCGACCTTGCCATCACCGGCGACCGCATCACGGCGGTGGGCACCGTGGCCGGTAGCGGGAAGCGCGAGTTGGACGCGCGCGGGCTGGTCGTGGCTCCCGGCTTCATTGACATCCACTCGCACTCGGACTGGCTGCTGCTGGAAGACGGCAACGCACAGGGAAAAATCCGGCAGGGCGTCACCACCGAAGTCCTGGGCGAAGGCGGCTCGGCGGGACCGTTCAAGGGCAAGGCCGCCGCGCGACCCGTCTCCGTGCGGAACCAGGCGACGCAAATCCGCACGCTCGGGGACTACTTCAGGGCGGTCGAAAGCTCGGGCGTGTCGGTGAACGTCGCGTCCTACGTCGGCGCGGGCAACATCTGGCAATGCGTGATGGGCGCGGCGTTCGACCGGCCAAGCACGGCCGAGTTGCAGCGCATGAAGGACCTCGTGGCGGAGGCCATGTCCGACGGCGCGTTCGGCCTTTCGACCGCGCTGATGATGCCGCCGGGTTCGCTCGCCACGACGGATGATCTGGTCGAGCTCTGCCGTGTGGTGAAGCAGCACGGCGGGATTTACTCCACGCACATCCGAGACGAAGGGCTGGGCGTCTTCGACTCCGTGAAGCAGGCCATCGAAATCGGCGAGCGCGCCGGCCTCCCCGTGGACATCATCCACCTGAAGATTGCCGACGAGAAATACTGGGGCCGGATGCGCGAAGTGATCGCGCTCATCGAAGCCGCGCGGACGCGCGGCGTGAATGTGCAGGCCAACGTCTATCCCTACACGCGCGGCAACAACAACCTCGCCAGCATCATCCCGCCCTGGGCGCACGAGGGCGGCACTTCGCAGCTCGTCGCGCGTCTCAAAGACCCCGCCCAGCGCCAGCGCCTCAAGCGCGACATCACTCAAGGCTTGAGCGGCTGGTATAATCACTACACCGCCGTCGGCGGCGACTGGAGCCGGATGCTTGTCAGCGCCAACAACGCCTACCGGGGCATGACCATGGATCGCGTCCTCGCGCTCAGGAGCGAGGGCAAGACGCCCAAGCCCGACCCGCTCGATCTCCTCTTCGACCTGCTCATCGAGCATGACGGTTCCGTGAGCACCGTCTATGCGCACCACACCGAGGCCGACATGAACCTCGCGCTCGTCCAGCCGTGGTGTTCGGTCGGCTCTGATGGTTCGGCCTTCGCCGTCGAAGGACTCCTCCGGCGCGGCCATCCGCACCCGCGCAACTTCGGCACCTTCCCGCGCGTGCTCGGCGAGTATGTCCGCGATCGTGGGCTGCTCCGGCTGGAGGACGCCGTGCGCAAGATGACCTCGCTCAACGCCGCCAAGCTCGGCCTGCGCGACCGTGGCCTGCTCCTGCCCGGCTGGCGGGCGGACATCACCATCTTTGACCCGGCGCGGGTGAAGGACCGCGCCACCTACACCGAGCCGTTCCACTACAGCGAGGGCATCGAATACGTCCTCGTCAACGGCCAGCTCGTCCTCGACCGCAACCGACATACCGGCGCGCGACCTGGACGCGTGCTGAGGCATGGGGCGGCACCGACACCGTAAGAACGTCCTCCTTCCTTGCTCAGGCCAGCACTTCGCGGATCACGTTCCCCTCGACGTTCGTCAGCCGGCGCTGGATGCCGTTGTGCTCGAAGGTGAGGCGCTCGTGGTTCAGGCCGAGCAGGTGGAGGATCGTCGCGTTGAAGTCGTAGAGCGGGTGGATGTCTGCGACGGCCCGCTGGCCCAGCTCGTCCGTGACACCGTGGCTGACGCCGGGTTTCACGCCCGCGCCCGTGAGCCAGCAGGTGAAGCCGTCGGGGTTATGATCGCGTCCCTGCGCGCCCTTTTGAAAGAACGGCATCCGGCCAAACTCCGTGCACCAGACCACCAGCGTGTCCTCCAGCAGCCCACGCTGGCGCAGGTCGCGGATGAGCGCGGCGGCGGGTTGGTCGAGGATGGCGGCGTGCTTGTCGTATTGCTCCTTGAGCTTGCTGTGGCCGTCCCAGTTCAGCTCGCCGCCGCTGGCGTAAGCACCGTTGAAAAGCTGCACGAAGCGCACGCCGCGCTCGATCATCCGCCGCGCCAGGATGCAGTTGCGCGCGAAACCGGCCTTGTTCGGATTCGTCGCGTCGTCCGCGCCGTAGAGCTTCAGGATGTGCGCCGGCTCGGTGGAGAGGTCGCTGATCTCCGGCACGGAAAGCTGCATCCGCGCGGCAAGTTCATAACTGGCGATGCGCGCGGCGAGCTTGCCGTCGCCGGGGTTCTGCGCGAGGTGGCGCGCGTTCATGCGCTGCAAGAGCGAGCGCGCCGCGTCGTCGCCGGCCTTCGTGACGCCCGCTGGCGGCGTGAGATGGCGCACCGGCTCCTTCGCGCTCATCGGCGTGCCTTGGAAAACGGCGGGGAGGAAACCCGGCCCCCAGTTGTTCGAACCGGCCTGCGGCACGCCGCGCGGATCGGGAATGGCGATGTAGGCCGGCAAGTCCTGGCTCTCGCTGCCCAGCGCGTAGCTCACCCATGAACCGACGCTGGGGAAGCCGTCGAGCACGTTGCCCGTGGAGAGGAAATTCTCCGCCGGCCCGTGCGTGTTGCTGTTGCTCGTAAGCGAGTGGATGAAGGCGATTTCGTCCGTCAGCCCGGCAAGATACGGGATCATGTCCGAGACCCACTTGCCGGTCTGGCCACGCGGGCGGAACTCATACTGCGGCCGCGCGAGGTTGCCCGCCGGCCCTTGGAACGTCACCGCCGGGCCGCCCGCCAACGGCTGGTCGTGGCGCTTGATCAGCTCGGGCTTGTAATCCCACGTCTCCAACTGGCTCACCGCACCCGCGCAGAAGATCATGACCACATTTTTCGCCTTCGCCGGGAAGTGCGACAGGCGCGGCGCGAACGGACGCGCGGGGTCGATCACCGGAGATTGCACAGCAAGCAAGCCATCCCGTCCGAGCAAATTCGCCAGCGCGATGGAACCCAGCGCGGTGCCGGACTGGCCGAGGAAACTCCGGCGGTCGAGCAGGTGTCGGCCTGCGGGCGAAAGGCGTTCGGCGTTGTGGCTCACGGCAGGAAGAGGAATTCGTTCGAGTTGAACAACGCTCGGCAAAGCGTGGCCAGCCCGTGCTCACGCACGGCGGGCGCGGCGTCGGCCAGCTCGCCGGCGTTGGGCGCTCGGCCCAGTGCGAGCTGATAGGCGCGGGTGATTTGCCTCGCCAAGTCGTCGCCGGCATCTTGCTTCACGCGCGCGGCGAGTGCGGTGGATTCATCGAGGGTGAACCGGCTGTTGAACAGGTTCAGCGCCTGGATGGGCGTCGTGCTCTCGCGACGGCGCGCGGTGCTTTGCCCGGCGTCAGGACAGTCGAAGGAGCCGAACACCGCCTCGCGCTCGCGACGGACCTTGTGCGCGTAAATCATTCGGCGCAGACCCTCGCCGCTGTAAGACTCAACCGGCGTGAAGCCGCTCAGGCCGCCGCGCTGGGCGAAGAGATTGAAGCCGCGCCCGAACATCTTCGTGTCCAGCCGTCCGCTCACGGCGAGCATTGCGTCTCGGATGGTCTCGGCTTCCAAGCGGCGTGAGGGGAAGCGCCAGAGCAGGCGCACGTCGGCGTCAATCGCGTAGCTCGACTTTCCAAAGTCGAGTTTCCCCCGCCCCCCTGAGTCTCGACTTTGGAAAGTCGAGCTGCCCTGCCGATACGTCGCCGACAGCACAATGAGCCGGTGCAGATGCTTCACCGACCAGCCCGAGCGCAAAAACTCCGACGCGAGCCAGTCGAGCAGTTCGGGGTGCGAGGGTCGCGCGCCGTTCCGCCCGAAGTCGCTAGGCGTCTCCACGAGGCCGGTGCCGAAGTGCCCCTGCCAGATGCGGTTCACCATCACGCGCGCGGTAAGCGGGTTCTGCGGGCTGGCAATCCAGTCGGCGAGCGCCGCGCGTCGTGCCTGCTCGGCGGCGTCCTTCGGGAGTTGAAGTTTGCCGAGCGTGCTGAGAACGGCTGGCGCGACTTCATCCTTGGGCTGCTCCGGGTCGCCACGATACAGCAGGCGGATGTTGTCGGGCGCGCGGAACTTTCCGGCGAAGGCCTTCTGTCCGGCTTCAAGCGATTTGATCTTCGCCTCAAGGGATTTGCGCTCCTGCTGCAAGCGCGTCGCCTCCGCCGCGTCCGCCGCACTCAGGCCCGCCGTGGAGAAGACCGGCGGCTTGACCTTGCCCGGCTCGAACTTCGCGCGGTCAGTCGCGTCCGCCACGACCCGCCACTCGCCCGCCGCGCCGGCCACCTCAATCACGTAGTTCGTGGCGAGCCGATCCGTGAACTTCTCCTCGCGGTCGCGTCCCCACACCACGCGTTCAATCGTGTGCTCACGCGGAAACTCGACCACCACCCATCCCCTGCCCTTCTCGTTCGACATCCAACTGCGCGAGTTCCCGTAGCTGCCATCGTTGACGAAGCGCAGCTCGTGGCGGTTCGCCGAGACGTTGCTGCCGGAGGCCGTGACCGTCGCGCCGGCGCTGGCGAGCGCGATGTTCGTCCCCGCAGTGTCGAAGACCTCCAGCTCGTCAATGCACGGCTCTAGGCTGTTCGTCGCCTTGACCGTGAAGCGCACGCGCCTGGCCGTCACCGGAGCGAAGCGGTCGGTGTTCATCCGGGCGTTCACGGACGGACGTTCGCCGCCGGCCTTCGCCAGCGGCACGAAGCGCGCGAGCTGTCGCTCGACTTCCGCCGCCCGCGCCGTGAGCCGCTTCTCCTCCGCGCGTGCCGCCTCCGCCTCGGGCGTGCGCAAGTCGCGGTCGCCATACTCGACGCCGGCGACGAAAGCCTGCATCGCGTAGTAATCGCGCTGCGAGATGGGGTCGAACTTGTGGTCGTGGCACCGCGCGCAGCCGACGCTCAAACCGAGAAACGTCTGCCCGATGTTCATCACGATCTCGTCCAGCGAGTCCTGCCGCGCAAGGCGCTTGGACGGCTCATCCGCGCCGATCTGCCCCGGCAGCAGCACGGAGGCCGTGACGAGAAAACCCGTGGCCGCGTCCTGCCCCAACGCGTCGCCGACAATCTGCTCGCGGATGAACCGGTCGTAAGGCGTGTCGTGGTTGAAGGCGGCGATCACGTAGTCGCGGTAAGGCCAGGCGTTCGGCCGCTCCGTGTTGACCTCGAAGCCGTGCGTGTCCGCGTAGCGCACCACGTCCAGCCAGTGCTGCGCCCAGCGCTCGCCGTGACGCGGCGACGCGAGCAGTTCATCCACCACGCGCTCAAAGGCGTCGGCGCGTGTGTCCGCAAGAAACGCCGCCACCTGCTCCGGCGCCGGCGGCAGGCCGGTAAGGTCGAACGAGACCCGTCGCAGCCAGCCAGCACGGCCGGCTTCCGCCGAGGGCCGCAAGCCTTCCTTCTCCAGCCGGGCGAGGATGAAGCGGTCCACGGCGTTGCGCGGCCACGCCTTGTCCTTGATAACGGCGATTGCGGGGTTCGCCACCGGCTGGAAGGCCCAATGGTCGCGTGGCTCGGCGCGCTTCACCCCGTCCGCCGGCGCAGCCATCAAAACGCCCGCAGCCAGACACCAGAGAGCGAGCAGCACCCGCCCGCCCGCGCCCGGCGGACGGAAACGGCAGACCAGCAACGAATCTGGCGGAGGTTGTGGCGGACGCATGGTGCTGGACCAACCAAAGTTGGTTCGTGGACGGGCGTCATGGTGTTGATTTGTCTGCTGTTTGTCCACCCCCTCGGATGCCAGTCGCCGCCCCGCAGGCCGGACGTTCACGCCGAGCTTGATTGCCGCCAGCACCAGACGGAATTCCCCGCTCCCCATCCGTGTTCCGCCCTAATCCGGGTGGTCAATCCCCTCCCCTTCATTCGCCAGCCGCCAGCACCGCCACATCGGGAAGAAGCCCACGACGCCGAACGCGCAGTCAATCAGCCGCCAGCCCAGCGGAATTCCGCGCACCGCGCCGAACCCCAGCGCCCACGGCACCACCGCCACGCACGCGATCATGCCGAACTGGAACAACCACTTGTTCCGCACCGGGTCGCGCCACGCACCGATGAACGCGATGGCGATGACCACATGCCCGAACGCCAGCCAGTCCGTGCCATAGGCGAGGAAGGGAAACTTCGCGTTCGTCTCGCGGAGCGCGTCGCCGACCCGATGAATCCAGCCCGCGAAGCCCTCGCTCCCCGGCCCCGCCAGCCGCTCCAGCACCGCCAATTCCGTCTCCAGCGGAATCGCCGTCAGCCCGCTGACCACCAGGCCGAAGATGAAGAACGCTGTCCATGCGCGGAGGCGGCGGAGCAGTTGCGACTCAATGAGAGGCATGAACCGATGCGTTCAAGCCGCCGTTTCCAGCACGATTTTCGGGTGCTTGGCGGCAATCTTCAGCAGCACCTTGGCCGGGCCGGCGGGCTTGCGCCGGCCTTGCTCCCAGTTTTGGAGCGTGTCCTCGCTGATGCCGAGCAGCCGGGCGAACTTCACCTGCGGCAGGCCCAGCTTGTTCCGCACGCGCACAACATCGTTGGCGGTCTTGACCTCAAACTGACGGGAGGGCTTGGCCGCCCCGCGCTCAATCGCGGCGGCTTCCTTCACGCTTTGCAGCAGCTCATCGAACAGTTCTTTTTTCATGGCTCAAGGTTCCAGTGCTTTCCGAAGCTGTTTCACCTGGTCCGCTCTCAAGTCGTCCTGCTCGTTCTTCGGATACACGAGCAGCATCGAGATGCGGTCACTGGCGACCCACCAGTAGTAAATCACCCGCAGGCCGCCCCGTTTGCCGCGCCCGCTCCCGGCCCAGCGGAGCTTGCGCATCCCGCCGGAGCTGCGAATCAAATCGCCCGCGTCGGGCCGACGCGCCAGATGCGACTGCAACGCCGAATACTGCTCATCCTCCATGAGCTGCAACACGCGCTTCGTAAAGGTGGGCGTCTCAATGAAGACCACGGCGCTTGGATACGCCACTGGCGTAGGGAGGTCAAGTTCCGAGAACGCTTGCAGGGAGGCCGCTCGACTTGGCCGCACGCCGAGCACGAAACGCGAACGCCCAAAGGCACACGAAAGCGATGCAGAACAGCAGCCCACTCAAGATGAATCCCTCGATGACCGTGGTGAGAAACGTCGGCAGAAGCGAATCCATGTCGCCGACTAGAACATGGTGGCGACGCTGGTTTGCATCTGGGCCGGCAATCATGATTCGCACCCAGCCAACGGGTGGAAACTTCCCGATGAAGTAGGTCAAACTGGTGGCAATCATCCCGGCAATCAAGTCCACCGAGAACATGACCTTGAGAGCCTTGTTGCCCAACATCAAACCCGGGAGTGCCAGAATCGCCCACACGGTGCGAATCCATGTCGCCAGCCGCATCGCCCGTCGCCAAAGCGCAGAACTCTTCTCGCTCGGGTAGGTCCAGTGAGAGAATAGAGTGTAGAGGGCGATAAAGAATGCTACCCCCAGCACCATTCCCCAAAGACGCTCAGGTTTTCGACTCAACCCATAAGCAAACAGGAAGCTTGGCGCGGCGCTCACGCACACATGGAACGTCCAGTAGCGCAACGCAGCGCGGTTGAGCCACTGACAGCACGCGCCTGAGCGTTCAGGATTTGTTTCCATGACGCCCTTAGCGGCTCGCCCCATTCCCCGACGCCTTGAGGCTGTCCGTCCAGTGGCTGACGAAGAACTTTTTCTCCGCCGGGAGGAAGGCCTCGGCCTTGCCGAGGATGGGCCGGAGCGCCGCCGTCATTTGCAGCAGCACGAGCACGAAGATGATGACCCACACGCGCAGGCCACCGCCGAACCGCGCGTTGAGCTGCTCGAAGCCGCGCGCGAGGAACTTCATGCCGAAGCCCACCGCGATGGCCGCGAACGCCAGGTGCAGCGCGCCCATCGCCGCCACGGACTCGGTGCTTTGCGAGAAGACCCACGCCACGGGCGCGAACCCGATGAGCAGCACAGTGGTGAGCGCGAGCAGGCCGGCCACGAGGCCGCACACTTCCGTCAGCCGCGTGTTCGCGCCGCTCAGGCACGCGAAGATGTAGAGGCTCGGCAGGCAGATGAGGCCGGAGAGGAGCAGCCCGCCCGCAATCTTCACCGGCGCGGCCCAAAGCTGGTCGCCGCCCGTGAACGTCCCGACGACCAGCCCGTAGGCCAGCGCGCCGAGGATGGCGATGCCCAGCAGGACGAGGGTGAGCTGCGATTGCCCGTCCTGCGTGAGCTGGAACCAGACGCGTCGCGGCTGGCGCAGGATGGCCTCGCTCGCGCCGAACATGCCCGCGATGGGCACGCGCTCGGCGGGGTCGGTGCCCGGCGCGCCAGGGAGCGGAGGAGGCGGGGCGGTGGTGGAGGCGGGTTGAGGTGGCGTAGTGGTGGAGCCGGGGGCCGGCTGTTCCGGCGGGATGGGCGGGGTGTTTAGCATGGGGGTGGGGGGGTGATGGTTACGGGAGGGGAAAGTGAGTTTAACCACGGATGGACACCGATGAACACGGATGAGGAATTTCCCGGGTAGCACAGGCGACCCGCCTGTTCCGTGCGGCGACTCGCCGCGCGGAACGGCGGAACGGCGACAGCAGACAGCAAGCACTGGAAGCGAGGTGCGTCCCGCCATTCCGTCGGGCCGGTGGCCCGACGGCACAGGCCAGTGGCCTGTGCCACCCGTTGCCGCTGGCTGCATCCGTGTCCATCCGTGTCCATCCGTGGTTGAAAATGTGTTGTGTCAGCTTCATGCGGAGAGCGGTTCAATCGAGCAAGAGGCGGCGCAGCGAGAACCAGACCGCTTCGTAGAAGCTGCCCTTGAGCGGTTCGTCGCGGAGGAATTGCACGGGCAGGCCGGGCGAGCCGATGAAGGGCCGGAGCACCCACGAGAGCTGGCTGCCGAGGAACAAGTTCACCGACAGCCACGCGAACAGGACGCGTCGCGCCACCCCTGCCCCGCCGCCGAGCCGTTCCAGCAAGCGGAGCAGACGAATGTTCGCCGCGATGCCCGCGAAGGCGATGGCCGCGACGATGGTGAGCAGGATGAACGCGTGCGTCGTGCCCGCGCTCGCGCTCCGCGCCAGCGGCGGGGCGTTCCAGATGACGAAGGCCAGCAGCGGCGCGACACCGCCAAGGATGGCCCCCGCGATGGTGAAGCTCATCAGCACCGCGAGCAGCGACTGCCGCAGGCCGATGTTCACGCCAAGCAATGGCGCGAGCATGGCGTTGAGCAGCGCGTTGCCGAGCGCGGTGAAAAGGAGGACGAGCGGGAGCTTCGCCGCCGTGTAAAGCGCCTGCTCCGGCGCGCGCCACCAGCCCATCGCCGCCCCAAACGCCGCCGAGCCAAGCACCGTCACCGCCAGCCACGTCGCGACGCGCGCGGGCGAAGCCGCTTCCGTCCACGGCGCGACGGCCTCCGTCTCCCCGCGCAGCAGGACGGGGACTTGGCGGATGGGAAACGCGGCGGAGTTCATGGCTCGATTTCCGCTTGTTGGAGGACAATCGCCCGCGCCGCCTCGAAGACGGTTTCGTAGAAACTGCCTTGGAACAGGCTCGGCCCGAGGAACTCGACCGGGTCTTGCGGGCGGCCGACGAACGGGCGCAGCACCCAGCAAATCTGGCTGCCAAGGAAGAGGTTTCCCGTCAGCCACGCCAGCAGGACGCGCCACGCCGCCGCGTCGGACTCGGCATGGGCGCGCAGCAGTGGTAGCAGCCGCACGTTTGCCATCACGCCCGCGAACGCGATGAACGAAACGGTGGCGAATTGCATGAAGCGGTAGCCCAGAAACGCCGAGCGCAGTTCGAGGTTGAAGGACGGGACGTTCCACCCGACGAAGAGCTGTAGCGGCGCGAACGCGCCCAGAATCGCCGCTGCGATGGTGAAGCTCATCAGCACCGCGAGCAGCGACTGGCGCAGACCCATGTTCACGCCGAGCAACGGCGCGAGCATGGCGTTGAGCAGCGCGTTGCCAAGCGCGGTGAGCAGGAGGACGAGGGGGAACTTCGTGGCCGTGAACACCGCCTGCAACGGCGCACGCCACCAACCAATGGCCGCGCCAAAAAGCGCCGCGCCAAGAACCGTCACTAGCAGCCAGGCCAGCGCGCGTCGTCGGCTCCAGCGCTCAATCCACGCAGCCACCATCGCCACCTCTCCACGAAGCAGGACCGGGATTTCAGCGATGCTGGCAGCGGTGGTCATGGCGTCACGCGGTCTGCCCGACGAGTTGAGTGGCAGGCACTGCCGGTCGTGTCCTTGCCTGCGCCGTCCGCCCCAGCCGCCAGAGGAAGCGCGAGAGTTCACGGTGGATTTCGCGCGCGAACTCCGTGGGCCGCGCGCCGAGGGCCTTCAAGCAGTGGCCGTGGGTGAGCCAGAGCATCGCCGCCGCCGCGAGGCCGAAGAGCCGGAATTGCCCTTCCCACAGCGTGCCGCCGAGACCCCAGTTCGACACGCCCGCCGACGCCAGCCGGTCGCGGTGGAAGGCCACGTGCCCCGCCTCGTCACGCAGGATGAGCGAGCACATGTCGCGCAGCGGCTGGTCCGTGCAGTGTCGGCGGATGAGCCGGTAATAGACCGTGCTGACAATCTCGACGAGCAGCAGGACTTGCAGCTCGGCCCGCACGCCCATCGCGCGGCGGCACGCGAGAAACGCGGTGAAGCTCCAGTGTTCATGGACGCGCCGTGCCCCAATGCGGTCCACGGCGCGGCCCAGCAGCCGTGAGTGCTCGCGCTCCTCGGCAAACCACAGGTCCACGATTTGCCGCATCGCGTCGCTGCTGCTGCGGAACTGCTCCGCGTCGCCTGCGATGAGGCATGCCGGCCCACCGCCATCGCCGAGCTGATACTCGGCGAGCGAGGGGCGCAGGTGCTTGAGGACGGATTCACGCAGGCTGAACGGCGCGGACCAGTCCGGCTCGGCACGCTGTTCGTGGTTGCGTTGGAAATGGGCGATCCATTTGGCGTGATTCATGGCGTAGCGGGTTGGCTGGCGTTGAAATCCTAATTCTCAGTTGGTTTGGAACCGCACTTCTCTCCAAGCAACCAGAGCAGCGTGCCTGCGAAGCAGGCGATGCCGATGAAAAGACAGCCGAAGATGGCCTCGCCCCATTCGTCGTGCTCGCGGGAATGCGCCATCAGCGCCAGGCCGGGGATGGAGAAGAAGGCGAAGGACAGGACGGCTCCGGTGCGGGCGAGGGTTTTCATGGAGTGGCGTGGGTCAGGCGGCCAAGTGAGCGGATGAGACGAGGTGGCTTTCACGTTGGGCGGCCATTCGCCACAACGACTGTTCAACGGCGTCAATCGTCGTGTCCGGCGTGCTGGTGCCGGCGGTGAGGCCGATGGTTTCCACGTCCGCGAACCACTCGGGCCGCAGGTCCGCCAAGCCCTGCACATGATGCACGCGCGGGCACTGGCGCGCGCAGGTGGCGACAAGTTCGCGCGTGTTGTTGCTGTGCGCGCCGCCGATGACGACGACCACGTCGCACTGGCGCGCGAGTTCCTCGGCGGCGGTCTGGCGCTGCTTGGTGGGCTGACAGACGGTGTCCACGAAGCGGACTTCCGACTGCGGGAAGCGCGCTCGGATAAGCGCGACGAGCTGGCGCACGCGCTCAATCGGCTGCGTGGTCTGCGCGGCGATGCCGAAGCGCGGGCGCTCGCGCAGCGCGGCCACGTCCGCCTCGGTGAGGACGATGTCGCACTCGACGAGGTCTTCGGTCAGGCCGCGCACTTCCACATGGTCGCGTTTGCCGATGATGACCGGATGGAAGCCATCGCGCACGAGCGCCAACACCGCACGGTGGGCGACATGGACGAGCGGACAGGTGGCCTCCACTACGTTCAAGCCGCGCTCGCGAGCGCGGCTCTTCGCGGCTTCCGATGCGCCGTGAGCCGTGACCATCACAGTGTCGGTCTCCGCCGTGGCGGGCTGGCTGGCGAAACGGATGCCCCGTGCGCGAAGGTCGGCGAGGACGGCTTCGTTGTGGACCAGTTCGCCGAGGATGGTCAGCGGCTGGCGAGCGGCTTCGGCCTGCGCGAGCGCGATGGCGTCACGCACGCCGAAGCACATGCCGAGGTGGGAGGCGCGGAGGATTCTCATAGGGGTAACGGGGTGATGGAGAAGTGGAGTAATGGAGTGATGCGCAGGGTCCGCTGGACGGACACCACTCCACCACTCCACCGCTCCATTACTGCAATGCTCGCTCTGCATTGGCTTGTGGTTTGCATTACAGAGTTAATGACCGGCAATAAACGGCTTCGTTCAAACGCGGGGTTCATTTCGTGACGGGGACTTTGAGCGGCTCGATGCCGAACTGCTTAGTGATTTCCACAATTTCCTCCAGCAGTGCGACGTAGTTGCGGAAGGCTTTCTCGCCGTCGGCCGTCAGCGCGAGCGTGGTGAGCGGGCGGTTGTTCTGGAAGGACTTCGCCACAGCGACGTAGCCGGCTTCCTGGAGCGTCCTCATGTGCGAGGTGAGGTTGCCGTCGGTCATCTGGAGCAGGTCGCGCAGTTCAGTGAAGGCCATCTCCGGCGCTGCGGCCAGCGCAGACATGATGCCGAGACGCCCCTTTTCATGGATGACGCGGTCGAGCTGGAGGAAGGGTTCGGCCTTCACGTCGCCGGCTCCCGCTTTTCGGTGAAGTAAAGGTAGACGCCGGCGAGCAAGTGCAGCGCCCCAAACGTCAGTCCCATCCAGACGTGTGGACTATTCAACCAGTGGCTTTTGCCGAGAGCAAAGAATGTCCTTCCCCCAAACTGAAGATGAAACAGCAAAATCGCACCGCATGATGCGAAGACCCAGCCTAACGTTCGCACTCCGCGAGAGATGAACTGACCGCCAGAATTCAGCCCGCACCCGTAAAAGCCAAGCAGGAGAGGAACCGTGAACCGCGCGGCATGCAATCCTCTTTCCTCATTTTCGCCCAATATCCAGTCCCCAATCAGATAGTGCCCCCACTGCGGCACAGCGAAAAACAGGGCGGTCGCAAACGGCAAGAGCATGGACCAGACGACACGGCGAGTTGCTGGTGTCCAAAAAACCTCATTCGCCATAACCGCCTGCCGCCTGATAACCATGAGCGAAAGGACAAGGGCTGCGATTGCGACGCTCAACCAAGTGGACACAAACGCGAGCAAATTGTTGAGTTTGGCAAACCACCCCCACACCCCAGCCGCGACTCCTAGCGCGCCGACGGAAGTCATCACCGGCGCGAGCGCCCGGCGATACAGCCCCGCCCGCTCCATGAGAGTGCGGATGACTTGGAGGTTTTCCTCGGCCCAATTCGGTTGCATGGCTATTACTTTGCATTACAGAGCTAAAGTGTCAACTTCAATCCTGTAAGCGACGAGGCGACGCGATTGGGGGTAATGCATCGCCAGGGAATGGAAACTCGCGGAGCGTCTGGACTGCGGCGACTTCAGCGCCGCATGGTTGCGCGTCCTTGCGGCTCACACGGTCGAGAACAGCGGCGCTGAAGCGACCACACTCCAGACGCTTCGCGACTTCGTGTCCGACGGTTGTGGACGACACAGCACCGTCACTTCTGCGCAGAAGAATTCGCTTCGCGAGGCGCAGTTTCGGCGGCAACATTTCGCCACGACACCATGAAGAAGCGCATCTGGAAAATCGCTGGCATCAACTTCGACCACTTTCACATGGGCGACCTGCTCCGCTACGCCCACGAGCATCCGTCGGCGGAAATCGTTGGCATCAGTGACGAGCAGCCGGCGCGGATGGAGGAGGCCGTGAGCAAGGGACTCGTTGCGCGCGACCGGGCGTTCACGGACTACCGTGCGTGCCTGGAACGGACGAAGCCGGACGTGGTCATCCTCTGCCCGGCGGCATCGAAGCACGGCGAGTGGGTGAAGAAGGTCGCGCCCTACGGCCCGCACATCATGGTGGAGAAGCCGTTCGCCGCATCGCTGAAGGAGGCAGACGCGATGATTGCCGCGATGCCGCGTGGGAAGACCTTGATGATCAACTGGCCGCTGCAATGGGTGCCGTCGCATCGCAAGGCGTTCGAGCTGGTGGACGCGGGCGTCATCGGCGAAGTGACGAACGTCTGGCACTTCGGCGGCAATCGCGGCCCGCTCTGGCACGGCGCGGACAAAGACGTGAAGACGCCGGCACAGGTCGCGAAGGAGAAGCCGCAGTCGTGGTTTTACCAGCGGGCGCGCGGCGGTGGATCGTTGCTGGACTACCTCGGCTACGGCACGACGCTTTGCACTTGGTATCAGGGCGGCAAGCGCCCGCTGGAGGTCACGGCCACGGTGGACGAGCCGGCGGGCCTCGAAGTGGACGAGCACAGCATCGTGGTGGCGCGCTACGCGCACGGGCTGTCGAAGTTCGAGACGCGCTGGGGGACGTTCACCGATCCGTGGACTATGCAACCGCAGCCGAAGTGTGGCTTCGTCATCGCCGGCACGGAGGGCACCATCAGCAACTACGACTACGACGACTATGTGACGGTGCAGACGCGCAAGCGTCCCCTGCCCCACCGCGTCGCCGCGCCCGCGACGAAGGCTCCGCATCAGAATCCCGTGCAGTATCTGCTGCACCGCCTCGATGCGGGCAAGCCGCTGGAAGGCCCGGTGAGCCTGCGCATCAGCCGCATCGGTCAGGAGATCGTGGACGCGGCGGTGCGGAGCGCGAAGCTGAAGCGGACGGTGAAGCTGGGAAGTTGAGGCGAAAGCCAAGGCCCGGTTCACAGACCCCGGTTGGCCCGCCAAAGCAGCCATCCGCCGAGACCTTGGAAGAGGAAATTGGGAACCCAGACGATCAGGTGCGGATACATCTGCGGGCGCGTCTCCCACGACTGGCCGAGGATGATGAAGCTGTAATAGACAGCGGTGAGCAGCAGTGCCGCCGCGATGCCAAAGCTCGTCTCCCGCCGATGCCCGCGCAGGCCGAGCGGGATGCCGATGAGGGTGAAGCTGACGCACGCGAACGAAAACGACACCTGCCGATGGAGATTCACGAGGACCGGCGTCGGATCAATGCCGCGCTGCCGGAGTTCCGCCAGTTCGGCAAGGAGCTGGCGGAAGGTCATCTCGCTGTGCTTCGGCTTGCCGTCAGACGGCTGCGCGCCAGAGAAATCGAGCCGCACGGGCGGAGCCTCCTCGAAGAAGACCATGCTCCATTCGCCGCTTCCGGTCGGCGTGTGGTTGGTGACGGGCGTTGGCGGACCCGGCTCGGCCACGACGTTGACGATTGACTTGGTGAACACCTCGGCGTCGAAAAGCTGGAAAATGACCTGCCGCGTCGCCGGATCGGACGTGACGCGAGCGCGCCGGGCGTGGATGCGCCGCGTCAGTTGCTCCTGCCGGGACTCGTAGAGCAGCACGTTCGCAAACTCGGTGTCGCCCCGGCGCGTGCCGATGTATATGGTCCAGCCGGGGAAGTCCGTGATGTAACGCTGCTCGACCAGCAGCGCCGTGGGCCGGGCCATTCCCAGGGCATAGGACATTTCCTTGAACGCCACCCGGCAGCGCGGCGCCAGTTCCAGCGTGGCGAAGGCGGAGACGCCGCTGGCAATCACTCCAAGGCACAGCACCGGCGTGACGAGGGCCAGCAGGCTCACGCCGCCCGCCCGGACGGCGGTCAGCTCCTGGTCCGCGCTCAGGCGTCCGAAGACCAGCAAGGTGGCCGTCAGCAGCCCCATTGGCAGCGCGAAAACCAGCCCATACGGCAGCAGCAGCGCCACCGCCTGGAGCACGCTGGTGACGGGCACCTGCGGACTGAGCAGCAGGGACAGCACATCCTTGAGGACGTTGACGATGAGAAACAACCCCGTGAACACCGCCACGGTCATGGCCAGCGTGGCGAGCACCTGCCGGGACACGTAGAGGTGCAGCGTCTTCATCAGGCGCGCAGGCGGGAGCCGGGATAGTTCGGAAGCATCATCTTCGGGGCGAGCGTAGCCAGCGAACGGGGCATTGTCACGGCAGGTTCCTCCCGACTGGCACGCGCCCCGTGATTGCCCGCGGATCGCGGCGGGAAATTTCCAATGGAACCGGCCCCGGGGCTACGGCAACTGGATGGCGCGGTAGAAGCGGCGCGCGCTGCCGGGCGAGGTGGTGTCCGTGAAGGTCAGAACACCGTGGCCGCTGCTGACCGTGGTGAGCGACGTCCAGGTGCGCAGGTCAGTGGAGTATTCGATGCGATACGAACGGCCCGGCTCGGCGCTCAGGCCCACGGTGAACTGGCCGGCACTGTAGCCAGAGCTGCCGAGCGTCGTGCCGATGGGCGTGTTCGAGTTGCCATTCAACCGGGCGATGCGCCCGCGCGTCGCGCTGTTGACGGTGGTGAAGTCGCCCGCCAGCACCACCTTGAGATCGGACTGGAGCAGCACGGTGTAGACCAGGTTGTCCGCGCCGGTGCCGGTGGCGAAGGTGCTGTCAACCGTGCCGTCCGCCTGGAACCGCGCGATGCGGCCCGCCGCCGTGCCCGCCGCGCTGAAGGAACCGTTGGGCGTGACCGCCGTGGCGACCTCATTCGCCCCGACGGAGGTGTAGCTGAAGCGGGTGGTGGAGGGCACCGCCGTCACGGTGAAGGTGCCATCGTAGCCGGTGCCGACGCCCGCGAGCGTGACCCGCGAGCCGACCGCGAGGCTGTGGGACGCCGTGGTGGTGAGGGTGGCGACATTGGCCGTGCGCTCGCGCAGCGAGACCCCCGTGCCCGGGGAAGGCGGCGTGCCGATGTCCCCGTTGATGACCGTGAAAGCCCCGCCCACGAGCACGCGCCCATCCGGCTGCACGACCACGCTGAGCACCGTGTCGTTCATCACCGGGAAGAAGGTGGAGTCCAGCGAGCCATCGTGATTCAGGCGGGCCACGCGCGAGCGCGAGGTGCCGTTGATGGCGCCGAACAGGCCGCCGATGACCAGCCTGCCGTCCGACTGGATGGCGATGGAGGCCACGGTGCTGTTCGCGCCGGTGCCCGGGTTGAAGGTGGTGTCAGTGGTGCCGTCCGCGTTGAGGCGCACGAGCCGCCCAACCGCCGAGCCGTTGAAGCTGGTGAACGAGCCGCCCACGAGAATCTTGCCGGCGTTGGTGCCGCTGGCATAGACCGCCAGGGCGTTGACGAACCCGTTCGCGCCCGTGCCGGGGTTGAAGGTGGTGTCGAGCGACCCGCTGGTGTTCAGGCGCGCGATGCGGGCGCGGGCGGTGCCGTTGAAGTTCGTGAAGGCGCCGCCGATCAGCACCCGTCCGTCCGGCTGCAACGCCATCGCGTTGATGGAGCTGTTCGCCCCGCTGCCCACGGAGAAGCCGGTGTCGAGCGAACCATCCGCCAGCAGCCGGGCCACCCGGCTGCGCAGTGTGCCGCCCACGGAGGTGAAGTCACCGGCGATCACCAGCCGCCCATCGGTTTGCAGGGCGATGACGTTGACCGCGTTGTCCGGTCCCAAGCCGGCGTTGTAGGTGGTTTCCAGCGTGCCATCAATGTTCAGGCGCGCCACCCGGTTGCGGCTCGTGCCGTGGAAGGCGGTGAAGCGGCCCGCCGCCAGGAGCTGGCCGTTGGTCTGCTGGGCGACCGCGTAGACCGAGTTGTCGAATCCGACGCCCGGATCGAAGGCAAAGTCCACCCCACCCGCGCCATCGTTGTCCACGATGCTGAGCGTGGCGTTGCTGATGCCGAAGCCCGCCCCGCCGGTGGTGTTGGTCAGCCGCAACTGGATGGTTTCGGTGGCCTCGACCAACTGGTCATTGAAGACCGGCACCAGGAAGGTCTTGGAGCCGCTCTCCCCGTCGGCCCAACTGAGCGTGCCGCTGGCATCCGCGTAATCCAGCCCGCTGGTGGCCGTGCCGCCGGTGGAGGTGAGATACTGCACCGTGATCGCGCCGGAGCTGCCGCTGGTCCGCGCGACGACGACCACGCCGTTGGTGCTGCTCTCACCCACCAGGAAGTTGGCGACGGTGAAGCCAACCACCCCGACGTTGTCCACAATCGTCAGCACGGCGTTGCTGACGGTGAGGAACGCGCCGCCCGTCGGGTTCGAGAGCAGGAGGCCCACCGTTTCCGGGGACTCGGAGACGCTGTCATTGATGATGGGCACCGTGAAGGTGCGGCTGGTCACGCCGGCCGCGAAGGTGAACACGGCGTTGGTGGCGGTGTAATCCAGGCCGGCCAGCCCGCTGCCGTTGGTGGTGGTGAAGGCGGCGGTCACCGAGACGTTGGTCACGCCGGCGCGGAGGATGGTGATGGTGGCGGACCCGGCGCTTTCCGCGACGGTGTAGGCGGCCGTGCTGAACCCGATGCCGATGTCGTCGTCCACGATGGTGACGTTCGCCGTGTTGGTGGCGCCGAGCTGGGTCGCGCCGGCGGGCAGCGGGTTCGTCAAGATCAGGCCGAAAAGCTCATCTCCCTCGGGCACCTGATCCGCCACGATGGGCACCGTGAAGGTCAGGCTCGCCTGACCGGGGGCGAACACGAGCGTCGCGGCGGAAGCCGTGTAATCTGCCGTGGCGGTCGCGGCCACCGGACTCGCCAGCGGCACCGTGGAGCAGGCCACCGACACCTGGCCGGTGTTCTGGCCGAACCGCAGCACCGTGACATTCAACAGGCCCGCCGACTCGCTCACGGTGTAGTTCGCCGCGGAGAAGCTGAAGTCATTGTCATTGTCCACGATCGTCAACGTGGCCGTGCCGTTCGTGCCCACGCTGGCCAGGTTCGTCGGGGTGGCGTTGGTGAGCGTCAGGTTCAGGAAACGGCTGACCTGAATCACCTGATTGTCCGTGACGGTGACGCTGAAATTGGTGCTGGTGACGCCCGGCTGGAAGGTGAGGGTGTTGGTGACGCCCACGTAGTCAACGCCATTGACGGCGGTGCCGTCGCTGGTCACGGCGGTCACCGTGCCCGTCAGGTTGGTCACCCCGTAGCGCGTGACCGTCAGCACGGCGTTGGAGGCGTTTTCCAGCACGCTGAAGGCGGCCAGCGCGAAGCTGAACTGCATGTCGTCGTCCACGATGGCCATCGTGGCGTTGGTGAGCGCGCCCAACTGCGCGCCACCAGTGGGCTGACCTAGCACCAGGCTGAAAGACTCCTGCGGCTCAACCACCTGGTCGTTGACGATCTGCACCACCACGTTGCTGGTCGTCTGGCCGGGCGCGAAGTTCAGCACCCGGGAAACCTGGCCAAAGTCAACGCCGGCGATGGCAGTGCCGTTCACACTGGTGATGTCAACGGACACCGCGCCAATGATGCCCCCGACCCGGTTGACCGGGACCGTGACGGTGCCGGCGGCCTCGTCCACCGTGAAGCTGTTGGTGCCGAACTGGAAGGTGCCGAACGCGTCGTCATCCACGACCGTCAACGTCGCGTTGGCCAGCCCGAGGCCCGCCCCGCCGGAGGCGTTGAACAGCACGAGCGCAATGGTCTCCGCGCCCTCAACGATGGTGTCGTCGAGCAAGGGGACCTGGAAGGTCTTGGTCGTCTCGCCATCGGCCAGCGTCAGGATGCCGTTGGTGCTGCGGTAGTCCACGCCCGCAGTCGCATTGCCCACCCCGTCCACGGTGACGAAACTCACCGTCACCGCCCCGGAACTGCCATTGGTGCGCGTCACCGTGACCACGGCGCTCCCCACATTCTCGAAGGCGTTGAAATTCGTGGCCGAGAAGCCCAGCACGCCCACGCCAAAATCATTGTCCACAATGGTCAGCGTGGCGTTGGACACGGCACCCAGGGAAGCGATGCCAATGGGGCCGGCATTGGTCAGGAACAAGGCCACCGTCTCGCTGCCTTCGACGACGACATCATCCGCCACCGGCACATTGAAGGCCTGGGTGAGCACCCCGGCCGGGAACAGCAGTTGACCCGCGACATTCGTGTGGTCCACCCCGGCGACGGCGGTGATCCCAGCCGTGAAGAATTCCACGCTGACAGCCTCATTGGTGCCGCCCGTGCGAGCCACCGTGATGACCGCATTGGTGCCGCTCTCCGCAATGCTGTAGGTCGTGGAGGCAAAGGCGAGGAACGAGTCGTTCTCAGCGATCCGCAGCACGGCCGTCGGCGGAATGTCCAGGGAGGCTCCGCCCGTGGCGTTGGAAAGCGTGAGGAACACCGTGCGATCGGGCCGGACCAGCGTGTCGTCAATCACCGGCACCAGGAAGGTTCGCAGCGTCTCCCCCTGACTGAAGAACAGGGTGCCGCCCACGGGCAGGTAATCCGAGCCGGCCACCGCCGTGCCCCCCGCAATGACCGAGTAATCCACGGACACCGTGTTGCTGGTGCCGCCCGTGCGCAGCACGGTGATCGTGGCGTTGGTGCCCGCCTCGCTCACGGTGAACTGCTGCGCGCCGAACACCACGAGCCCGGCCCCCGCGTTCTGGCCGCCATGCAGGCGGGTGAAGCGGTTTTGCGCGATGCCGTTGAAGCTCGTGAATGCCCCGCCGATGAGGATTTTTCCATCGGGCTGCACGGCCGTCGCCGTGACCAAGTTATCCGCCCCCGTCCCAAAATTGATCGTCGGATCCACCGTGCCATTGCCATCAATCCGGACAATCCGGTTCCGACCATAGCCGGCGAAGTTCACGAAGGCGCCACCCACGATGATCTTGCCGTCCGGCTGGAGCGCAAGCGACGTCACAAAATCATCCGGCCCGGTGCCGGGATTGAAGGTGGCATCCAGTGAACCGTCCGCGTTGAGCCGCATCAAATTGGTCCGCACCACGCCGTTGGAGGCGGTGAACGCGCCGCCCACCAGTATCTGCCCGTTCACCTGCACCACCAGGGTGTAAATGGTCCCGTTGGTGATGGTTCCGCCGGGGGCGAAGGTGGGGTCCACCGTGCCATCCACGTTCAACCGGGCGATGCGGCGGCTGGCGACCCCCGCCACCGTGCTGAAATCACCCGCGATCAAGATGCGCCCGTCGGTCAGCGCCGCGACCACCCGCACCTGCGCGTCGGGGCCGGAGCCGGCATCGAAGGTCGTGTCCAGGGTGCCATCAAAGTTGAGCCGGGCGATGAAATTGCGGGCAACGCCGTTGACCGCCGTGAATGTGCCGCCGATCACGACGCGACCGTTGTTCTGGATGGCCACGCCATTCACCGCGTTGTTGGCGGCGGCGGCGGGATTGAAGGTGGCATCCGGCGAGCCGTCCACATTCAGCCGGGTGATGTTGGTGCGCGGATTGCCGCCCACGGCGGAGAAGAGGCCGCCGATGACGATCTTGTTGGCGTTCACGCCGTTGGTGTAGACCCCGAGCGCGCGGACGCTCGCGGCATTGTAGAAGTGCGACGCAACGCCCGGCTCAGTCACCAGCGGAACCACCTGCAAACGAACGACGCCGCTGTCCGCCGTGACGGGCACGTTCGGCCCGACCTGCGTGAACGTGAAGGTGGTGACCCCGGGCACCGATGCCACCTGGAAGGTTCCGTCGAACGAGGCGTCCGTCATGCCGGTGATGGTCACCGTGTCGCCGACGTTCAACTGGTGCGCGACGGTGGTGGTCACCACGGCGGTGCCGGCGGCGCGACTCACGTCGGCGGCCGTCACGCTCACCGGCGGGATGAGATAGGTGAAGTTGGTCGGCGAAACCACGCTGGCGACCGTGAAGCCTGAGCCGCTCGTGAACAGCGCGCGGGTGAGGCCGGCGACGGTCACATTGGTGCCCGGCGAGAGGCCGTGCGGGGTGGCGGTGGTGATGGATGCCACCGTGGCATTGGTCAGCTCGCGGGTGAGGACATTGGCCGTGTTCGTCAGCAGCAACGTGACCGATCCAAGGTCGAAGCCGTTGTCGAGCGTGCCGTCCACGTTGATGCGGGCCACGTTCTGGCGCGGAGTGCCGTTGAAGGAGGAAAAGTCGCCGGCGATGACGGCCTGGCCGTTGGTGGCGAGCAGGATGGCGGTGACCGTGCCGTTGGCCCCGGAGCCGGTGATGTAGCCCGCATCCACGGAGCCGGCGTTGTTCTCGTTGTCCACGATGCGGACGACCGTGTTGCTCAGGCCCAGCAGCGCGCCGCCGGTCTCGCCAAAGAGTCGGACGCTAAAGGTGCGGTTGCCATCCTGCAGGGCGTTGTCCAGCAACGGCACCGTGAGCGTCAGATTGGTGACCCCGTCCGGGAACGAGAGCGTGCCGGTGGTGTTGGTGTAATGCTGGCCGGCCACCACCGGACCGGTGCCCGGATACGCCACTGCGGAATCAAGCGCGTTCGTGAAGGTGGCGAACTGCACCGAGACCGGCCCGGTGAAGCCGTTCGTCCGGGTGACGGTCAGCAGCGCGTTGGTGGCGCTCTCCAACGCGTTGTAAATGACCGTGGAAAAGCCCAGCACGCCGGGAGCGGAGTCGTCATCGCGGATGGTCAGCGTCGCGGTGCTGGGAAGGTTCAGGCTCGCGCCATTCGCCGGGTTGGAGAGCGCCAACCCAACCGTGCGGTCACCGTCCACGATCGAGTTGTTGAACAACGGCACCGTGATCAGCCGGTCAGTCGCATCCCCGTTGGCCCAGGCCAGGGTCCCGCTGACCGGGGAATAATGCGATCCGGCGACGGCCGTGCCATTCGTCGTGGTGGCGTAGCTCACCCCGATGGCGCCGGAGGTGCCGCCAATCCGGCGGATCGTGATGACCGCCGCACCGTCGTTCTCCCGGTTGGTGTAGGTCGCGCTGCTGAAGACCAGGTTGCCGTAGATCAGGATGTCGTTGTTGAGAATTGTCAGCACCGACGAGTTCTGGAATCCGATCGTGGCGCCACCGGTCGGGTTGAGCAGATCCAGGAACACGGTTTCATTCGTTTCCTGCACCGAGTCCGGCAGGATCGGCACAACGAAGGTCTTGACCGTCTCCCCATCCGCAAAGGAAAGCGTCCCGATGGTGGCGGAGTAGTCCTGCCCGGCCCGGGCGGTTCCGTCCCCCGTGCGATAGTCCACCGAGACCACGCCCGTGCTGCCGTTGGTGCGCGTGACCGTGACCTGCGCCAGCACGATGGTGTCACTCTCGTTGGTCACGTAGTTGCCGAGCGTGAAGTTGAAGACGCCGGGGGCGACGTCGTTGTCCACGATGGTGAGCACCGCCGTCATCTGGCCCGGCACGGCATTGCCCGTCAGGTTGGTGAGCACGAGTTCGATGGTCTCGTTGCCCTCGAGCAGCAGGTCATCAATGATGGGCAGGCTGAAGGTCTTGTTTGTCTCGCCCGCGCCAAAGACCAGGGTGCCGCTGGCCGGCACGTAGTCCACGTTGGGCGTAGCCGTGCCATTGGTGGTCGAGGTGAACTGCACGGTGGCTGAACCGGTGGTCCCCCCTGTGCGGGTGACGGTGATGGTCGCGCTGCCGCTGCCCACCACTTCGCTGACGTTGTAGGTCGCGGCGCTGAAACCAAGCCGGCCGTCGTCGTTCACAATGGTCAGCAGCGCGTTGCTCTGGCCGCCCGAGGCCGCGCCGGTGAAGCTGGAGAGCGACAGATTCACGAACCGGTCGGTGTTGACGGCCGTGTCATCCACGATGGAGACGTTCGTGGCCACGAAGGTCTCGCCCTGCGGGAAATTCAAGGTGGCGGTGACGTTCGTGTAGTGCACGCCATTGGTCGTGGCCGTGCCGTCACTGGTCGTGAAGAAGACCGAGGCCGCCCCCGTGGTGCCGCCGACGCGCCGGACGGTGATGGTCGCCGCCGCAGCGTTTTCCGCCACGAAATAATTGGCGGCGGTGAACTCCAGGCTGCCCGAGCCGGCGATGACGCCACCGTGCAGGCGCACGAGATAACTACGCGGCACGTTGTTGAAGGTGGTGAAACCGCCCGCGAGCAGAATCCGGTCGTCGGTCTGCACGGCAATGGCCGCCACGAAGTTGTTCGCGCCGGTTCCGATGTTGATGGTCGGGTCGGTCGTGCCGTCGGGATTCAGCCGGGTGAAGCGGTTGCGGCTCACGCCGTTGAAGCGGGTGAAATCACCGCCGAGCAGCATCTTCCCATCCCCTTGAATCGTCATGTAAAACACCGCGTTGTCCGCGCCCAGCCCGCCGGGGTTGAAACTGGGGTCGAGCAGGCCCGTGGCGTGCAGCCGCGCCACGCGGCCCACCGCCGTCCCGGCGTAGTTGGTGAACGAGCCGGCCATGAGAATCTTTCCGTCCGTCTGCACGAGGATGGAGCGGACGGTGCTGCTGGCGCCGCCGCCCACGATGAAGCTGGTGTCCACCGAACCGTTGGCGTTCAGCCGCGCGACATTGGTCAGGGCCACGCCATTCACCGTGGTGAAGTCACCGCCGATGAGAATTTTGCCGTCCGGCTGCACGGCGACGGCAAACACCGGGCCGTTCGCGCCGGTGCCGGGGTCAAACGTGTTGTCGAGCGTCCCGTTGGCGTTGAGGCGGGCGACGAAATTGCGCCCAAAGCCGTTGAACGTGCTGAAGGCGCCGCCGATGACCACCTTGTCATCAGACTGCAGGGCCACCGCGAAGATCGCGTTGTCCGCGCCCGCGCCGGGATCGAAAGTGAGGTCCACCGAGCCGCCCTGGTTGAGGCGCGCAATACGGGCGCGGTTCGTGCCGCTCACCTGGGTGAAGAAGCCGGCCACCAGAATGCGCCCCGCGTTGACCCCACGATCATAAACCAGCAGGGAGCGGATGGAGCCGTTTGCCCCGCCGGGGTTGAACACCGGGTCGAGCGCCCCGCTGGCATCCAGCCGCGCCAACCGGTTCCGCGACACGCCGTTGACCGCCGTGAAGTCACCGCCCACCAGCAGATTGCCATCGGTTTGGAGGGCCAGGGCATAAATGGCGCTGTCCGCGCCGGAGGCCGTGTAGGTGGTATCGGCGGAGCCGGCCGTGACGTTCACCGACTCGTCGTCAATGATGTTCAGGGTGGCCGTGCTGGGGAAACCCAGGCTCGCATTGGAGGGACTGGTCAGGGCGAGATTGATCGAACGTGTGCCATCGGGGATCGCGTTGTCATTGACGGACACGATGAAATTGGTGCTGGTCTGGCCGGGCACCATCGTGAGCGTGCCGCCCGCGACCACATAATTTGAACCAGCCACGGCCGAACCACCGGTGGCCGTGTCATAGCGGACGCTGACCGTCCCGGCCACGCCTCCGAGCCGGACCACGGTGACAATCGCGTTGGAGCCATTCTCGTTCACCGTGTAGATCGGCCGGCTGAAGGCCAGGCTGCCGAAGGCGTCGTCGTCCACGATGGTCAGCACAGCGTTGGTGATGGTGCCCAGCGCGCCGGCCACGGACGGGGTGGCCAGCGTCAAGTTGACCGTCCGGTTGCCGTCCACATTGGCGTTGTCAACCAAGGAGACCGTGAACGTCTTGACGCTGGTCTCGGCCGAGGCCCACACGAGCGTGTTCGTGGCCGCAACGTAATCGGTCGGAGATACCGCCGTTCCGTTGGTCACAGCCACCTGGACCGTGAGCGCACCCTGGCTGCCGCCGGAGCGTTGCACGGCAATGGTCGCCGAGCCGCCATTTTCCGCGACGCTGTAAGTGGCCTGGGAGAAATTCAAACGGCCGGCGGCAAAATCGTTATCAATGACCAGGATGGCCGCATTGGTCAGCCCCAGCGTGGCTCCGCCGCGCGGGTTGAGCAGCTGCACCGTGATGGTTTCATCCAGTTCAACCCCCGTGTCATCCACGATGGGCACCGTGAAAATGTTGGTCAACTGGCCGGAGGCAAAGGCGATGGTCCCGACCGTGGCCGTGTAATCCACCCCGACGCCCGCCGTGCTGCCGCTGATGGCGGTCGTGTAATCGCAGGAGATCGGCCCAGCGCTGCCGTTGGTGCGGATGATGGTGACCACCGCCGCGCCCACGTTCTCATCCACCCGGAACGTGTCCTGCGGGAAGGTCAGGACGCCGGGGTTGAAATCGTTGTCCACCACCGTGAGCGTGGAGCGGGATAGGCCCAATGCCACTCCGCTCGCCACCGGCTCCCCAGACATGAACAACTGGCCCTGAGGTATGGACAGCTGAAGATCAATCGTCTCATCGCCCTCAATGCCGCTGTCCTCGGCGATCGAGACAAACACATCGGTGGTGGCGCGCAGGAGATTGTTGGGGCCGGTGGTGCCATCAGAGGGGCGGTTGGTGGCGGTGATTTGCGGCACGGACGGCCAAGTAGGAACGCGTCGGGCCGTCACATAATCCTGGCCAGCCACCGCCGCGCCAGGACCGAAGGGCGGGTCCGAGGTGCCAAAATTTACCGATGCGCTCCCCACGGGTGGCTCACCGGTGATGCTGCCGTTGGTGCGGGTGAGTGTGATGAAAAGCGTGCCCGCGTTTTCATCAATGGTATAGTTTGGCTGTGTAAACTCGATGTTACCCGGCCCACGAACGGCCCCTCCGCGCACGCGCGCAATGTTGCTCCGCTTGCGTAAGTCCGCGCGCGGAAACTCCCCGAACCGGGCGAATTTATCAGTGCGGTCAAACCCGGCCATGATTCGCCGGTTGCCCGCGTTCGTCGTCCCGTAGAACCCCGGCTCAACGATGTTCGACAAATCACGCCTGCCGCCGCCACCCATCTGAAAGGAGCCGCCAATCATGACCTCCTCAGTAATGTTGGTGATTTGAATCCTGTTGGTGCCGTTGTCGTTGAAGAAGGTGCTCGTGTTCGTGGCTGCCTGCAGGGCGATGGCGGCGACAAAATTTCTAGGCAGACTGTTGGTCAGGTTGATCAAGCCGGCGAAGTGGCTGAACCCCGAATCCATGAAGGTTGTGTCCAACGTGCCGTTCAAAAGCAACCGGGCCAGACCGAAGCGTCGGGTGCTGTTGAAGTCCGTGAACAGGCCACCCAAGATCGCCTGGCCATTGGCCTGCATCTGGATGGCGAACACGGTGTCATCAAAGCCCCGTCCCGGCGAGAAGGTGGTGTCCAACGAACCGTCGGGGTTGAGCCGCGCAATCTTGCTCCGCCGCCGCAAGTCGAAATTATTGAACTCGCCACCCAGAATGACCTTCTCCACCCCCGTGGCCGTGGTGGTGAGGACCGCATCGTAATCCCAAATCGTGCCGAGGATTCCGCTGCCCTCGTTGACCACGATCCTCAGCGTGGTGTTGGTGCCCGGGCCAAAGGGGATGGTCACGGAATTTGCGCCATTGGTCAGCCCCGAGTCGAAAATTCGGTTCACAGGGAGCTGGTTCGCGCCGTAATAAACGCGGATGGTGTCGGGAACAAAGTAGAACTCGTAGTTCAGGGTGATGAACCCCGCCGTGGCTCCGCCGGTGTTCACGTCAAAAATGTCCTCCGCCGGACCACCCGACGCCGAACGGTTCACCTGAACGGATCCGCTCCCCGCCTGCTCAATGCCGAGGGCATAGACCGTCCCGTCAGCCCCCGCGCTGGGATTGAAGGTCAGGTCCAACGCGCCCGTCGCCGTCAGCCGGGCGATCCGGTTGCGCGGCACGCCGTTGAAGGTAGTGAAATCACCGCCCACCACCACGCGGCCATCAAGCTGGACGCGCACGGCATAAACCGGGCCATTGGCACCCGTCCCGGGATTGAAGCTCGTGTCCAGGCTGCCGTCCGCATTGAGCCGGGCTACGCGGTTTCGATTCGTGCCATTGACGCTGGTGAAGTCACCCGCGATCAACACGCGTCCGTTGAACGCGCCGCTGGGATAAACATGCAACGCGCGCACCGGCTTGTCGGCCCCGATTCCGGGATTGAAGGTCGGATCCAGCACGCCATTGCCATCCACCCGGGCGATGTAGCTGCGCGCCACCCCGTTGTAGGAGTTGAAGCCGCCACCGAGGACGATCTTCCCATTGTTCGTGGCAGCCACCTGGTTGGTGGCGATGGGAATCCCGTTGGTATCGAAGGAAACCACCACGTTCGTGACGGTGGGATAGACGCCGATGGCGGCCACAAAATCGTTTGCCCCCACGCCAGGGTTGAAAGTCGTGTCCAAGGACCCATCCAAGTTCATCCGCGCGATGCGGTTGCGCTGAATGGTGTTCATCGCCGTGAAATCACCACCGATGACCGACTTGCCGTCCGGTTGCACGGCGATGGCAAAAACTGTGTTGTTGGCCCCTGGCGCGGTGTTCTGCGGCGGAGAGGTGCGATCGTCATAGTCAGGATTGAACTCCCGGTCGAACGCCCCGGGTGGGTCGTCGTTGTCCAGAATCGTCACCACGGCCTCGTCCACGATCAAAGATCCCACGATCGCCTGGATCACGAAGTCCTCATTGAACTCCGCCTCCAAGTCGTCGTAGATGGGGACATTCACAATGACAATGGCCCCGCTGACCGTCTGGTCGGTCGCGTCAAAATCACCCCGGAAGCCATTAGTTCCTATCGAGCCACCAAAGGTCGCGTAGTCAGACCCGGCCATGTGAAAAAATCCATTCGCAGCGGGGGCGGCAAACCTAATTGTAGTGGGCGGAGGGGCGTCATAAAGAACAAGTTGAGCCCGGCCGATGTCCTCACGCACCCGGTAGTTGTGCCGGGACCAGCGGGGACCAGTCGCTCGTGTGGTGTTGACGTATCCCGGCTGTTCGATGTCCACCGTGGCGCTGGCCAAGGTTCCAAGGGTCGCCCCGCCGGTCGGATTGGTTAGGGTCAGGTTAAACGAGAGGAAGCTGTTGGTGAAAAACGTGCTGCCCAGGAAATGATGGACCACTGGCACGATGAAGCTCTTGGCCATTTCGTGCTCGTAGAAGACGAGCGTGCCGTTGGTGGGCAGATAGTCAAAGCCAGCCACCGCGTTGCTGAAAAAGAAGAAGTTGGTCCCAAAGAAATTGGTTCCGAAGTCGCTGGTGGCAAAGTCAACTGAGGCGATGCCGTTCGCGCCGCCGGAACGCGTGACGGTGACCAAGGCCCCCAGCGCGTTGTGATGATTCGAGGCGGTTGGCGAGAACCAGAAAAAACCGCCCAAGGTGTCCACCGAGGTGTTATTCGGAAGATCGTGGTTGTTAAACGTCTCAGTGTCCTTCACGTAATAAAGCGAGCTGGAGAAATTGAATACGCCGGGGCTCCGGCCATCCTCATCCACGATGGTGAGAATCGCCGTGGCCAGACCCAAGGCAGCCCCCCCGCTCGGCACGCTAAGCGTCAAGTTCACCGTCTCGTTGGTCTCGAAGATCGGGTCGTCCAAAATGGGAATGTTAAACGTCACGTTGGTCAGCCCGTCAGGGAAGGCCAGCGTGCCGCTGGTGGTTGTGTAGTCGGAGCCCTGCTTGGCGGTGCCGTCCGAGGTGGTAAAATTCACCGTGACCGTGCCCTGGCTGCCGTTGGTGCGGATGACGGTGACCGCCACCGACCCGGCTCCCTCGGAGACGGAGTAGATGGGCGAGTTGAAACCCAGGATGCCGTTGCTGATCTCGTCGTCCCGGATGAGCAGCGCCGCGCTGGCCAGGCCGAGCACCGCGCCGTTGCCGGGGTTGGAGAGGGTCAGCAGCACCGACTCGTCGCCCTCCGGCGCGGAGTCGTTGAGCACGGTGATGCCAAACGTCTTGTTGGTCTGGCCGTCGGAGAAGTTCAGGAATCCGTTGGTGGCCAGATAGTCCACGCCGGCGATGGCCGAGCCGTTGGCCGTGCTGATCTGGACGGACACCGGCCCGGTGCTGCCATTGGTGCGGACCACCGTGACGACCGCGCTGCCCACGTTCTCATTGACCACGAACAGGTTTGTGACAAAGCCCAGCGCCCCCGGCGAAAAGTCGTCGTCCACAATCGTCAGCACCGCCGTCGAGCGCCCCAGCGAGGCCGCCCCGACCGCGTTGGTGAGCGTGAGCACGACGGTCTCGTTGCCCTCCACGAGGCTGTCGGCCAAAATCGGCACGTCGAAGCTCTTCGGCGCCACATCCCCCGCCGCCCAGGACAACTGGTTGCTGACGCTCGTGAAATCCGCGCCCGCCAAGGCGGAGCCGGCCGACGTGCTGTAGGAGACGCCCACCGCGCCCGCCCCGCCGCCGTTGCGGACCACGGTGATCGTGGCGTTGGAGGAGCTTTCGTTCACCGAGAAGGTCGAGGCGGAGAACTCCAGCAGGCTGTCGTTGTCCACGATGGTGATGGTCGCCGGGTTCACCGCGCCCAAACCCGCGCCGGGCGACGGATTCAGCACGGTCACCACCACGGTCTTGTTCGCGTTGGCGACGAGGTTGTCAATGAGCTGGATGACGACGTTCGTGGTGTTCTGGCCGTTGGCGAAAGTCAGGGTGTTGGTCTGCCCGATGTAATCCACGCCCCGCACCGCCGTGCCATCGCTGGTGACCAGTTGCACGGTGGCGGTGCCAGTCAGGCCGTTGCGGCGCACCACCGTGACGGTGCTGTTGGTGGCGTCCTCGTCCGCCAGGTAGTTCAACTGGGTGAACTCGAAGCTGCCGCTGCCCGAGCCGTTCGCGCCTGCGTTGAGCCGGGCGACGCCGTTGCGGGTCTGCCCGTCCACCGAGGTGAACGCCCCGCCAATCAGGAGCTTCTCGTCCCACGGCTGGATGGCCAGCGCGGAAACGAAGTTGTTGGCCCCGGTGCCGAAGTTGATGGTCGTGTCCACCGAACCGTCGGGATTCAGCCGGATGATGCGGTTGGCCGGCAACCCGTTGAACGTAGTGAAGCCGCCGACCAGCACGAGTTTCCCGTCGGTCTGCACCGTCGTCGCGTTGACATAATCGTCAAAGCCGGTTCCGGGATCGAAGGTCACATCCACCGCGCCGGCTGCGGTGAGCCGCACGATGCGGTTGCGGCTGACCCCGTTGAACACGGTGAACCCGCCGCCGACGATGACGCGCCCGGCGGCATCCACCGCCAGCGCGCTGACGAACGCGCCCGCGCCGGTGCCGGGGTTGAAGGTGTTGTCGAGCGTGCCGTCCGCATTGAGCCGCGCCAGCCGCGCGCGGGCGACACCGTTGAAGGTCGTGAAATCGCCGCCCACCAGCACCCGGCCGTCCGGCTGCAGCACGATGGCGCGCACCGCGCCATCCGCGCCCACGCTGGTGTTGAACGAGGAGTCCACCGTGCCATCGGCGTTAAGGCGGGCGATGAAGTTCCGGGCCGTGCCGTTGAGTGTGGTGAAGAGGCCGCCCACCAGCACCCTGCCATCCGGCTGCAGCGCCAGGGCGAGCACCACGTTGTTCGCCCCGATGGAGGTGTCGAAGCCGGCGTCCACCGCGCCGTTGACGTTGAGGCGGGCCAGCCGTCCGCGGCTGAGGCCGTTAAAGTTCGTGAAGAACCCGCCGACGATCACGCGACCGTCCGGCTGAACGAGCACGGCGTTGATCGTGTCGCCGGCACCCGTGCCGATGTTGAAGCCAAGGTCCAGCGCGCCGTCCAGATTGAGCCGGGCCAGCCGGCTGACGTTGGCACCATTGAGCACCGTGAAATTGCCAACCACCACCGACTTGCCCAACAGGCTTGGCAGCGACAGGTTGGTGTTCAAGCCGACGCCCAGGACAATGCTGCTGCCGGTGCCCAGCCCGAAGGTGGTGTCCATCGAGCCGTTCTCGTTGAGTTGCGCCACCCGGTCACGCGCCACGCCGTTGATGGCAGTGAAATCGCCACCCACCACCACGCGCTCCACTGTCGAAACAACGGGGAGGACGGTGCCAGAATAGCCCCAAACGAAATTGAAGAACGTGCTGGCACCCTCGTTGACCGTGATGGTGACCACTGTGGAGGTGCCAGGCCCGTAGGGAACCGTGAAGGTGTTAGTGCCCACGACGTTGGTGTCCAGCAGACGAACTCCCTCGTAATAGATGCGCAGATTGTCGGCACTGAAGGTGGAAAAGGAGTCAAACGTGATGTTCACCACGCCCGAAGTCGCGCCGATGTCCACAAAATTCGTCTGCCCACCGGCGTAGATAAACTGGTTGGTGAAAGGAATCGCCACTGGCACCGGCACCGGCGGCACGAAGACCCCCACCGACTCCACAGTGTTGTTGGCACCCGTGCCCGGATCAAACGTAGCATCGAGCGAGCCGTCGGCATTGAGCCGTGCAAAGCGGTTCCGGGAGACTCCGTTGAGGGTCGTGAAGGCTCCGGCCAGCATCACCCTCCCGCTGCTGCGCAAGCCCACGCTGAAGACGGCCCCGTTCGCCCCCAGTCCGCTGTTGAAGTTCACGTCCAGCGTGCCATCCACGTTCAGGCGCGTGATGCCGTTCTTGGTCAGGCCGCCAAAGGTGGTGAACACGCCGCCCACCACGACCGCGCCGTTGGTCTGCACGGCAACCGAATAGATGGTGTTGTCGGCTCCCGCCCCGGGATTGAAAGTCGGATCCAGCGTGCCGGCGGCGGTGAGGCGCGCGATGCGCGGAACCAGCGTGCCGTTGAAGGAGGTGAAATCGCCGGCGATGACGATCCGGCCGTCACCCATCACCGCGATGGACCGCACCGCGCCGTTGGCGCCCGTGCCGATGGTGAACGAGGCGTCCACCGAGCCGTCCGCCGAGAGGCGCAACAGCCGGCCGGCGGCCGTGCCATTGAAATTGGTGAAGGCGCCGCCCACCAGCACCGCACCATTGGCCTGCACGGTCAGCGCATAGACATCATTGTCCGCGCCCGTGCCGGGACTGAACGCGAGGTCCACCGAGCCATCCGCCGCCAGCCGGGCCACGCGCGCGCGGTTCGTCCCGTTCACGCTGGTGAACTGGCCGCCGATCAGCACCGCGCCGTTGGGCTGGACCGCCACCGCGAAGACGTTCGTGTCCGCGCCCTGCCCCGGGTTGAAGTTCTGGTCCAGCGTGCCGTCGGCATTGAGCCGGGCCACGCGGTTGACCAGGCCGCCGTTGACCGTGGTGAAGTTGCCCCCCAGGAGCACCTGCCCGTTGGTGTGGAAAGCCACCGCATAAACCGGCCCGTTGGCGCCCAGGTTCGCGCCGAAGGTCACATCCACCGACCCAGCCGAAGGGCTGTTGGTGTCGTTGTCCATGATGGTGACGACCGCGTTGCTCGGGCTGACCAGCATCGTGCCGGCGGGGCCGACGATGTTGAAAAGGCTCAGTTGGACAACCTTGGACGGGTTAATGAAGAGATTGTCCGTAATGGGAACATCGAAGGTGAGGTTGGTCAGGCCCGGCGTGAAGACCAGCGTGCCGTTGGTGCCGGTGTAATCCAATCCGGCGACGGCGGTGGCATTGCTGGAGGCGAAATCCACCTGCAAGGTGGCGTTGGTGACGCCCACGCGGACCACCGTGATGGCCGCCCGGCCAATGTTCTCCTGCACCACGTAATTCGTGCCGCTGAACGAGACGGCCGCCTCATCGTCCACGATGGTCAGCAGCGCGTTCGTGACCGAAAGGGTGGCGGACCCGGCCGGCGTTGAGACGGGCGTGTCCAAGGCCAGCAGCGCGAACTCATTGCCCTCCACGAGCACGTCGTCCACCGCAGTGACGGAAAAAGTCAGGCTGTTCGTGCCCGGGCCGAAAGTCAGGCTGCCGTTGGTGGCCAAGTAGTCCACCCCGGCGGTGGCGTTGCTGGGGCTGATGGTGTAGTTGACGCTCACCGTGTCCACCGCCGCCCCCGTGCGCTGCACGGTGATGAGGGTGAAGCCGCCGCTCTCCGCCAGGCTGTAGTTCGTGGCGCTGAAGCCGATGACGCTGTCATTGTCGGTGATGGTGAGCGTCGCGCCGGACAGGCCCAAAGCCGCGCCGCCGACCACGTTGGAGAGCACCAAGGCGACGGTCCGGTTCGCGTTGACCACAAAGTCGTCCAGAATCGGAACGGTGAAGATGCGGCTCGACGTGTCGCCGTCGGGCCAAGTGAACCGTCCGCTGACGGACGTGTAGTTGGTTCCCGCCACCGCCGTGCCGCCGGTGGTGGTCGCATAATCCACGCTCACGGAGCCAACCGTGCCGTTGGTCCGGGCCACCGTGATGGCCGCCGTGGCATTGGTCTCGGAGACGGTAAAGGTGGGGGCGATGAAACCGAGGGTGCCGGGGCCAAACTCGTTGTCCACGATGGTCAGCGTGCCCGCCCCGCTGCCAATGAGCGCGCTGCCGAGGGCGTTGGTCAGCAGCAGGGCCACCGTCTTGTTGCCCTGCACGATCAGGTTGTCCACCACGGCCACGGTGAAGGTGGCGGTGGTCTGGCCGTTGGTGAAAGTGAGCCGGCCGCTGGCGGCCGTGTAGTCTGCGGGCGCGACCGCCGTGCCGTCCGCCGTGCGGTAGTCCACCGACACCGTGCCGTTGGTGCCGCCCGCGCGGATGACGGTGATCGTGGTGCTGCCGCCATTCTCATTCAGGCTGTAGGTGAGCGGGCTGAATCCGAGCACCGAGTCATTGTCCAGCACGGTCAGCACCGCGCGGGAGCCGATGCCCAGGGTGGCTCCGTTGGTCGGGTTCGACAGCGTGAGGTTCACCGTGCGGTTCCCGTCCACGAGCAAGTTGTCACTGACCGGCACGTTGAACGTCAGGTGCGTCACGCCCGGCGCAAAGACCAGGGTGCCACTGGTGGCGGTGTAATCCGAACCCGCCGTGCCCGAGCCGTTGGAGGTGTTGAAGGCCACGCCGACGCTGTTGCTGGTCCCGCCCGAGCGCACCACGGTGATCAGGGCATTGGTGCCATCCTCGGCCACGGAGAACGTCGGGCTGGAGAAATCAAACGAGCCGAAGCCGAGATTGCCGCCCCCCACCAGCCGGGCCACGCGGTTGCGCGGCGTGCCGTTGATGCTGGTGAAACCGCCGCCGATCACGATGTTGCCGTCCAACTGCGTCAGGATCGTCGAAACCACCCCGTCCGCCCCCGTCCCCACGTTGAAGCTCACGTCCATCGAGCCATCACTATTCAACCGGGTGATCCGGTTGCGGGGCAGGCCGCCCACGCTGCCAAAGCCGCCGCCCAGCAGCACCTTGCCGTCGGGCTGTAGTGACACCGCGCTGACAAACTCGTCGGCCCCGGCCCCGGGATTGAAGGTCGTGTCCACCGTGCCGTCCGGGTTGAGGCGGGCGATGCGGTTGCGCGCGACGCCATTGATGCTGGTGAAAAGCCCGCCCACCACCGGCCGGTTGCCGGCGGCCACCGCCACACAGGTAACGCCGGCGTTGGCCCCGACCCCGGGATCGAACGTCTTGTCCACCGTGCCGTCCGAGTTCAACCGCGCGAGGTTGGTGCGGACCACGCCATCCACGGAGTTGAAGCTGCCCACGATCAGGATGCGGCCCAACTGATCGGTCGCGATGCCGCGCACGGGAGCGTCCGCCCCGGAGCCGGGGTTGAAGGTGGCGTCCACCGTGCCGTCCATGTTGAGCCGGGCGATGAAGTTCCGGTTCACCCCGTTGACGGTGGTGAACAACCCGCCGATGAGCACTTTGCCGTCGGTCTGAATGTGCAGGGCGAAGACCGAGTTGTCCGTGCCGGGGCTGGTGTTGAAGGAGAGGTCCACCGTGCCGTCCAGGTTCAGCCGCGCGAGGTTGCCGCGCGTGGCGGAACCGACGGTGTCGAACGAGCCGCCGACAACCACCTTGCCCGCGTTGACATCACTGGGATAGACGGCCACCGCCCGCACCGACCCGGCCAGGCCAGCGAGCCGGATCGCATCCGGCACGAAGGCGGCGTCCAGCGCCGCGCCCGTGTTGACCCGGACGATGTTGGAGCGGCTCACGCTGTTGTAGGTGGTGAAGTCGCCGCCGATGAACAGCAGGCCGTTGGTGTGCTGCGCCACCGAATAGACCTGGCCGTCAACGCCCGTTCCGACCACAAACGAGCCATCCACCGAACCCGCCGCTGACTCGTCGTCGAAGATGGCCACCGTGGCGTTGGTCAGCCCCACGGTGGCGCCGCCGCCCGGCGCGGCCAGCCGGACCTCGAACAGCCGGCTGCCGTCCTGGAACAGGTTGCCGGTGATTGGCACGAGGAAGGTCTGGGTGGAAATCCCGTTGGCAAACGTGAGCGTGCCATTGGTGGCCACAAAGTCCGTCCCGGCCACCGCCGTGAGGTTGCTGACCGCGAAGCCCACCGTCACCGTGCCGGTGAACCCGTTGGTCCGGATGACGGTGACCACCGCGTTCGTCGCGTTCTCCAGCACGGAGAAGAAATTCGTGGCGAAGGAAAGCACGCCCGGGCTGAACTCGTTGTCCACGATGGTCAGCACGGCGTTGGAGATCGCCCCGAGCCGGGCGCCGCTGGTCGGATTGGCCAGCGCGAGGTTCACCGTGCGGTCCCCGCTGGCCCCGGTGTCGTGCAGGATCTGGATGACCACATTGGTGCTCGCCTGCGAGTCGCCGAAGGCCAGGGTCAGGTTGGCCGGCTGGTAGTTGAAGCCCGGGGTGGCGGTGCCGCCGTTGGCGGAGAAATCCACCGTCACGTTGTTCGAGGTGCCGCCCACGCGGTTCACCAGGATGGACACGGCGGCGTTCGTCTCCACGATCGAATAGGCCGCCAGGCTGAACGAGAAGCTGCCGAAGGCGGGCGGATCCTCGTCCTGGATGGTCAGCACCGCCGTGCTCTGCGCGCCGATGACCGCGCCGCCCGTCGCGCTGGGCAGCGAGAGGTTCACCGTGCGGCTCGCGTTCGCATCCGCCACGCTGTTGTTGATGATGCCAATCGTGAAGGTCTTGCTCGTCTCGCCATCGCCGAAGGTGACCGTCCCGGTGCTGTTCGTGTAATCGAAACTGGCCGGCGAACCGATGCCCGAGTAACCCCGGGCCGTGCCGTCGGTGGTCGTGTATTGCGCCGTGACCAGGCCGGTGAACCCGTTGGTGCGGATCACGGCGATCACCGCGTTGGTCAGGTTCTCCTGCACCGAATAGGCGGAGGCCGCAAACGCGATCACGCCCGGGCTGAAATCGTCGTCCACGATGTTCAACACGGCCGTGGACCGCCCCAGGGTGGCCACCCCCGCCGGCGCCGGGGTGAAGAGGTTGAGCAGGACGGTCTCCGTGCCCTCGACGAGGACGTCGTCCAACAGCGGCACGACAAACGTCACCGAGGTCTGGCCGTTGGTGAAGATCAACTGGCCGTTGACGGCTGTATAATCCACGCCGGCGGTCGCCGTGCCGTTGCTGGTGGCGTAGTTCACGAACGTCGAGCCAACGCCGGTGCCCGTGCGCACCACCGTGACCACCGCGTTCCCACCCACGGCGTTCTCGTTCGCGTTGAAGGTCGCGAAGGCGAACCCGAGGACCGTGTCGTTGTCCTGCAACGTGACCGTGGCGTTGGTGATCGCGCCCCCCAAGCTGGCGTCGAAGTTGGTGGTGGTCGCGGTGTAATTGGTGGGGTTGAGCAGGAGGTTGGTGAACACCCGGTTCACGTTGGTCACCGCGTCGTCGAAGATGGACAAGGTGTAGGCCCGCACCGCCTCGCCCTCCTGGAAGAGCAGCGTGCCGCGGTTCGTGACGTAGTGGAGGCCGTTCGTGGCCGTCCCGTCCAGCGTGGTGAAATCCATGCTCACCGCGTTGGAGAGGCCGCCCACGCGGCGGACGAAGACCACGGTGCTGGTGGCATTCTCCACGACGTCGAGGTTGCCGGCGAGGAACTGCAACGTGCCGGAGCCGGTGTTCTGCCCCCCGACCAGTTGGGCCACATAATTCCGGGGCAGACCGTCCACCACGGTGAAGCCGCCACCGATGGTGATGACGCCGTTGGTCACCGGCTGGAGGGCGACCGCCGCCACGAAGTTGTTGGGGCCGGTGCCGAAATTGATGGCGGGATCCAGGCGCCCGCCCGGGGTGATCCGGGCGATGCGCGTGCGATTCAGCCCGTTGATGGTGGTGAAGTCGCCGACCACCACGATGTTGGTGGCGATGTCCACGGTCACGGCGAGCACCGAGCTGTCCGCGCCCGAGGTGAGGAAGCTCCCGTCCACCGCGCCGTTGGACAGCAGGCGGGCGATGCGGTTCAGGTTGGTCGTCCCGCCGACGCTCGTAAAGTCACCGACGATGACCACGCTGCCGCCCGGCTCCAGCGCCAGGCCGCGCACGCGCGCGTTCGCGCCGGCATCCGCGTTGTTGGGATCGAGGAAGGTGGTGTCCAGCGTGCCGTTGCTGTTCAGACGGGCCACCCGGTTTTGCGTGAGGGAATCGTAGAAGGTGAAATCGCCGCCGATGTAGACCCGGCCCAGGCTGTCCAAGGCCAGCGTGCGGATGGTGGCGCTCGCGCCCTGGCCGGGGTTGAACGTGGTGTCCACGGTGCCGTCGGCGTTGAGCCGCGCGATGCGGTTGCGCGTCGCCCCGTTCACGGTGGTGAAGTCGCCCGCGATGACGATCTTGTCGTCCGGCTGGACGAGCACGGCGTAGATCGGGTTGTCCGCGCCCGCGCCGGGGTTGAAGGACGTGTCCAGCGAGCCGTCGGCGTTGAGGCGGGCGATGCGGGCGCGGTTCGTGCCGTCCACCTGCGTGAACGCGCCGGCGATCACAATGCGCCCGGTGAGCGTGGTTGGCACCTGGTTCGTGTGCATCGCGATGGCGAACACGCTGTTGTTCGGACCGGTGCCGAGCCGGTTGAAGATGGTGGTGTTCACCGAGCCGTCCAAGTTCAGCATGGCCACGCGGCTGCGGGGCAGGCCGTCAATCGCGGTGAAATCACCGCCCACGAGCCACCGCCCGTTGATGCCCTGGGCCGGCAGCGCGTTCGTGATGAACGTCACGGCCAGCACCTTGTCGTTCGGTCCGTTGGTGGTGCCAAAGGCGGTGTTGACCGAGCCGGCGGGCGTGCCGGCGGGCGGCTCATTGTCAAGGATGACCAGCGTGGCGCTCCGCCCGCCGGCGGAGATCGTCGCGCCGCCGGTGGCGTTGGTCAGGGTCAGGATGACCGTCCGGTTGGTCGGGCTGTTGGGCATCGTGTCATCCACCACGGGCACGGTGAAAGTCCGGTTTGTCTGGCCGGAGGCGAACGTCAGCGTGCCCGACACCGGCGTGAACTCGTTGGTCGAGGCTGTCCCCGCCGTCGTGCTGTAGCGCACCGTGACCGTGCCAACCGCGCCGTTGGTGCGGAGCACGGTGACGACGGCGCTGCCGACGTTCTCGCTGACGGTGTAGGAGAAGGCGCTGTAGGTGAACTCGCCGTAGGCGAAGTCATCGTCTACGATGGACACCGTGGCGGTGCTGCGGCCCAAGGCCAGGCCGACCGGAATCGGCGCGCCCCCCAGGTTCGCCAGCGGCGCGTTGAAATCCGTGTTGGCCGGCAGGGTGATCCGCACGCCCAGCGCCTGATTGCCCTCCACAATGGTATCCTGAACGACGGGCACATAGACATCTGCAAAACCAAGCCAGGCGCGCCCCCGATGATCCAAGGGGTCGTTGTTCACGCCGGTCACGGCGTCAAGTGTGCGCCGCGTGTCCCCCACGCCGTTGATCCCCCGCGTGCTCACCCAGAAGGGGGTGGCGTTCGTGTGACTGAAGTCGAAACCGGTCGTCGTGGCGTTGGTGGCCCCGACGGCCGTGCCGTCCACCGTCACGAAATTGACCGAAGCCTGGCCGAGCGAGCCGTTGGTGCGGATGAGCTGGACGAAATAGCTCCCGCTGAACTCATCCGCGCTGTAGGTGGCCTGAGTGAACTCGATGTTGCCGGGGCCCGGGGTCGCACCGCCAACCAACCGGGCCACGTTCAGGCGCGGGCTGATGTAGTCGCGGAGGTTGAACGCCCCGATGTTGGCGATGGTGCTGTGGGCGGTGAAGTTCGTCTCCCGGCCATAGCCACCGCCCACCCGGTTGAAACTGCCGCCGATCATCACATTGCCACCGGACTCCAGCGCGATGGCAAAGCACGCGCTGTTGGGGCTGGTGCTCAACGGCTGGGTGATGCCGGCGAAATGGTTGTAGGTCGTGTCCAGGAAGCTCGTGTCAAGCACGCCATGCGCCAGGAGCCGGGCCACGCCCATGCGGCGCGTGCCGTTGAACGCGGTGAACCCGCCGCCGATCACAATCGCACCGTCCGGCTGCTGCGTGATGGCATAAACCGAGCTGTCGGTGCCGGTGCCCGGATCGAAGGTGGTGTCCACCGCGCCGTTCGCGTTCAGCCGAGCCACGCCGCCGCGAGCGTAGATGTCCACCTGCGTGAAAGCACCACCAATGAGGATCTGCTCGCTGGCCGTCAGGGCAATGGCATACACGGCGTCATTGGCCCCCGTGCCCAAGCCGTTGAAAGTAAGATCCACCGAGCCGTCAGCGTTCAGCCGCGCCAAGCTGTTGCGGATCTGTCCGCCCACGGTGGTGAAGGCACCGGCAATGAGAATCTTGTTCGGATGCTGGACGCTGGTGCTGGGATAGACCGCCACGGCATACACCCGGTCGTTGGGGCCGCTCCCCAGCGCATTGAAGGCCGGGTCCGCCGCCCCGGCGGCGGTCAGGCGCACGACCCGGTTGAAGGGCACCGAATTGAATGTGGTGAAGTTGCCCGCCACCACCACCCGTCCGTCCGTCTGCAGGGCGAGGGCCTGCACGGCGCTGCCCGCCACGTCGCCGGGGTTGACGCCAATGCCAGGATTGAACGTGGCGTCCAGCGAACCATCGGCATTGAGCCGGGCGATGCCGTTGCGGCTGACGCCGGTGAAGGAACTGAAGCCGCCGCCGATGAGAATGCGGCCGTCCGGCTGCAGGGCGAGGGCGTTGATAAAGTTGTCCGCGCCGGACCCCGGATTGAACGAAGTGTCTATCTGGCCGTCATTCAGCAGCCGTGCGACACGGTTGCGCGACGAGGTGTTCACCGCCGTGAAATCACCCGCCAGGACGGTGCGCTGATCCAACTGGACCGCGAGGGCAAAGACCACGTTGTTCGCGCCCGGCGTCGGGTTGTTCGGCGGACTGGTGAGACGGAAGTTGTGCTGGTTGTGCGTGTTGTCCGCCGCGCCCGCCGGCTGCTCGCCGGCGTAAATGTCGTCAGCCACAATGGAAAGGATGGACTGGAAGGAGGAACCCAGCGTGTAGCCGGGCGATGCGGTCGGAAAAAAGGGCGTGGGGGACTCCTGGCCCGTGGCCCCCACCCGCAACAGGGTGATGAGGATGTCCTCGTTCAACTCAACCTCGTTGTCGTCCAGAATCGGGACAATGATGCTGGCGGTGCTGTTGCCACCGGCAATGGTAAGCTGGAAGGACTGGCTGTCCGCCGTGAAGTCGGCCGGGCGCGCGACCAACGCGGGCGGAGCGGTGACCGCCGCCGAGCTGGGCATGGCGTAGTCGGAGCCGGCGGTCAGGGCGAAATAATTGTTCCGGCCCGCTGCGGTGCCGGTCGCCGCCCCCACCGGCGCGCTGGTGGGCAGTTCCGCCAAGGTGGCGCTGAGTCCATATTTCACCGTGGCTGCCGCAGTCTGGTCGCCACCCAGCCGGCCCACCACCACCTGCGCGTCACCCACGCGCTCGGACACGCGGGTCAGGCTGCGCAGCAGAAATATGTTGCCGTTGGTGGCGGAAAAAGTGTTGTCCAGGTTCCGAATGCCCACCGACAGCGGCGAGATCGAAAACGTGGGCTGAAGATTCGTGGCCTCCGTGACCCCGTTCACCGGGGTCGAATCAGCCACGACGTTGGTGATGAAGATCGAAAAAAACGTGTCGTTCGTGTGCTGCAGCACCGCGACCAAATTGATGCTCGAGGAGCCCGCGATGGTGAAGGAGGCCGGAATGATGGGCACCACGAAGTTGGTGCTCATTTGCCAGTCGTCGAACACCACCCGGCCCCTCACCGGAACCGTGGCGCTGTTCGTCAGGCTGCCGTATTCAATGCCCGCCCGCGCCGTGTTGTCCACCATCACGTAATCCACCGCCATCCGGCCCCGGAAGCCGCCGGTGCGCCGGACCGTCACCACCGCGCCGGCCAGGTCGCGCGTGTCCACACCGTTCCACTGCGTGACCGTCCGGGTCACGCCGGGATCCGACTCCGCCTCGGTCACAAAGATCGAGTCGGCGGAGAATTCGAAATGGCCCGCGTTGGTGCTGGTCTGGCTCGAAAGGAACAAGGCGAAGCTGCTGGCTGACGTGTTCAGCACCGAGTCCACCGCAATCCGGTAAGTGGTGCCCTGCACGGCGTTGAAGAAGATCGCATTCGTGAACTGCGGCGTGCCCAGGACCGGCGGCAGGCTGTTGTTGGCCACCAGCACGAGGCTGCCGACGCTGTTGCCCGTGTAAATCGCCAAGGCGTTATTGACCGAGAAGAAATTCAAGATGCCAAAGGCGGCCGGGCCGGACACCGGAGCCGTCCACGAAAACCACACTGAAGCCCCGCCCGTGTCACCGGAGTGGTTCGGCTCGCCGACCTCCTTGGTCGCCCCCACGTTCGAGTTGGTGACCACGCCGGCGCTGCCAAGCAGAACGGTGGGCGTGGCAAAACTGTCGTTCGTCAGAACGGACCAAGCGAGGGAGAACTGAAACTGCGAGGCGAAGAAACCGCTGTTGAAGCCGTCCACCGCGATCCGGTAGGTCGTCCCCGCCGTGACCGGAAAACTGACGGCATTCGTGAAGACCCCCGCCACGTTGTTGCTCGCCACCAGCGTCAGGTTGGAAACCACCGTGCCGGTGTAGATCGCCGTCAGGTTCGTCGTCAGGAAGGTGGTCGGCGTCACCGTCAACGTGGCCGTGCCCGAGAGCGTCGGCGTCCAGGCGAACCAGATCGAGGAGCCGCCGGCATTGCCGGCGTGATTCGGTTCACCGGTCTCCTTGCCGTAACCGAAGTTATTAAGCGCCTGGGGAAAAAAGAACGCGGAACCGTTGGTGAACTCAGAATCGGTGGCCGCCCGGCCAAGGTTGCCCGACATGAACAAGGGCAGGCTGAACGTGTCGCCATCCACCTGGGCCTGGACCCGCGGCGTGCCCGCGCCCAACCACATGACGGCGCACAACAGTCCCAGCAACCAGCGGCGGCTCAAAGGCACGACAGACATAAGGAATCGAAGCGGCTTAAAAAAAACGAAGGACGGGGACATGGCACCGGGCCTGGCCCCGTCCGGCAACTGCGTGAGTAAGCTTCGCGAATTCAAGGTGCAAATCTTGGGCAAACCTTACTCTGCCAGCAACTTCCTAATCAAGAACCAAACCGGACGCCTGCCTACAGATTATCCCTTAATTTCCGCACCGTAACCCGCTCTGCCATGCCGAGATGAACGAGCCAAAGGCCCGCAACGCGTCGCCGTCACCCCCCTCCTTGAACACGCGATGAACCCAGGACAGCCGGGAGCCAGGGCGCTTGAAATCACCGTTCGATGGCGCGGTAAAAACGTCGGAGGAAGCCGCCCGCGTCCGCGTTCGTGACCGACATCGTGCTGCCGGTGGCAAGATTGGTTGCCAGCGGCAGCCAGACGGTGCTCGCCGCAGGGGTGACAAGGTTCGTCGTGCCCTCCAACACGTAATTCCGGCCCGCAACCGTATTCGTCAGCGTGAGGCTGAAGCTGCCCCCGCCCAACACCGAACCAACCAAGCCCAATGGGCCGGAGGTGATGGCCACCACCGATGACGCCGTGTTGTCCGCAGGCGCCAGTTCCACCTCGCTGGACGCGAACACCACCGCAGTGTTCGTGAGCAAACCGTTGCCGCTCGTGGAGGCAGTCAAAGTCACCGTGTGCACCGCGCCCGTGCCCAGCGGCCCCAGATTGCCGGCCACCGTGCTGCCCACCACCGTGAAACTGCTGCCAGCGGAGTTGGTGACGGACACCAACGTGAGGCCGGCCGGCAGGACATTGCTGTAGACCACGCTGGAGGCGCTGTTCGGACCCTGGTTGGTGATCGTCGTCGTGAAAGTCACCAACCCTGGCGCAACCACCGTCGCCGATGAGTTCGTCATGGACGCCGTCAGATTGACCAACGGACTCACGGTGCTCAGGTGGAGCGACCAGCCAGTCAGGATGCTGCCGATGTTCTGGTCGGTGTCATCCACGATGTAGAGCGTCCAGGTGCCCGTGGGATTGGAGCCGTTGAACACGGACAAGCTGGTCGAATAAGGACCCGCCGGCGCGGGCGCGGGGAAGCTGTCCGCCGGCGCGTAGTCGGTGGGCCGGAACGTGCCCTCGAGAATCGTGGTCAGCTCCGGCAGCGTGGACGAGGCCGCGTCATCGAAGGTGAGCGTGAGGTTGTTGACGCTGTTGCCGCTGCCCGCGTCGGACATCAGCACGACCTTCTGCCCGCCGGGACCCACGAGCAAAATGTCCACGTCCGCCGGCCAGCTGTGGCTGAAGCCGTGGAGCCGCACAGTCACTTTGTTCACCAGGCCGGTGACATTCGTCACGGTGATGGCGTTCGGATACGGCGAGGCCGGACCGAAGCTGGGCACCGTGATGGTGCCCGGGATGTTGATGAGCGTCCGGTTGCTGAAGGAACTGGCCGCGCCCAGGTCAATGGGGAAGGACACCACGCCCGCCGGGCCGTTGCTGTCGCTCAACTGCAGCGACGCGGTGACCGTCTGCACCTGCGCCGCCGTAAACGTGAACGGCATGGTCTGCAACGCCCCATTGGTGAGGTTGGTATAGACTTGCGGGCCGCTCGGGTTCAAGACCCCGCCGGAAACCAGCAGCGTGGCCGAGATGTCCGGGCTGGGCACGTTGCCGATGTTCCGCAAAGAGAAGTTCACGGTCACGGATTCCAACGGATCCACGGCGTTGTTCGTCGGCACGTAACCTTCCGCGACCAGGCTGTATCCCGCCGCGACCAGGGTGCGGAAGTCATCATCGGTGATCTGCACGGTGAGCGTGGTGGTGGCTCCCAGCGTGCCTTCGCCGATCACGCTGTTGAGGAGCACACGGAACACTTCCGTCCCTTCCGCGAGCGAATCGTTGACAATGGGCACGGTGAACGACTTCAGGTTCTCGCCCAGGCCGAACACCACGTTGGTCGTCACCGCCCCGTAGTCCAGCCCGGCCTCGGCCGCCTGGGCAGGCCCGTCCACGGTCGAGAGATTGACGGTGACCGACACATTGGTCGCCCCCGTGCGCTGAACCGAGATGGTGGCGTTCTGGGCGCTTTCGGAAATGTTCAGCGTCGCGGCCGGGAACTGGAGCACGCTGTCATCATCGAGAATCGTCACGTTCACCACTGTCCGCGTCCCCAGCACCGCCTCGCCGCCCGGGGTGCCCAGCAAGATGGAGAAGGTCTTGTTCGGCTCGACAGCGACGTCGTTCACCAGGCCCACCGTGATGGACTGCTGGTTGACGCCAACTCCGAAGATGACGATGCCGTTGGTCCCCAGATAATCCACGGCGTTGGTGGCCGAGCCGTTGATGAAGGAGAAGGGCAGCGTCACCGCCGAGTCCAGCGCGCCCACCCGCGTGAGCTGCACGGCCAGGGTGCCGGAACTTTCCAGCACGCTCAGGCTCGGCTGGACGAACTCCAGCGTGCTCTCGTCGTCCACGATGGTGATCGTGGCCGAGTTGGTCGGCCCCAGGCTGGACTCGCCCGTCGGCGTGCCCAGCGTCACCGTAAAGGTCTCGCTGGACTCGACCAGCAGGTCGTTGAGGATGGGCACGATGAGGTTCGTCGTGACGACGTTGGTCCCGAACGTGAGCGTGCCGTTGGTGGCCGTGAAGTCCGAGCCGGCGAACGCGGTGACGCTGGCGCTGGTGAACGGCACGGTCACCACCCCGTTGGACGCGCCCGTGCGAACCACGGTGAGCGTCACGCTGCCAGCGCGCTCCACCACGCTGTGCGTCCCGGTGGCGAACTGCACGATGTTGTCATCATTGAGAATCGTGACCGTGTTGGTGGTGAAGGCTCCGAGACTGGCCTCGCCGACAGGGGCGCTGAGCGCCACGGTGAAGGTCTCGTCCGGCTCGACGGTGGTGTCGTTGATCAGGGGCACGGTGATGGTGCCGGTGATCACGTTGGTGGCGAAGACGAGCACGCCGTTGGTGGCCAGGTAGTCAACATTGTTGGTGGCGGTTCCATTGGTGGTCGTGGTGAACTGCACTGACACCGCGCTGTTCGACATGCCGGTGCGGGTCACGGTCAAGGTGACGCTGTTCAGGCTCTCCGAGACGCTCACCGCGTTGGTCGCAAACTGGAGCACGCTGTCATCGTCCAGGACGGTGACAGTCGCGAGCGAACCCGCCCCCAGGCTGGCCCCGCCGGGAGCGGTCAACTGGACATCGAAGGTCCGGGCCGCGTTGGTGGCCGTGTCGTTCGTGATCCCCACCACGATGTTCTGGAGGTTCACGCCGGGGGCGAAGGTCAGAATGCCGTTGGTGGGCGTGTAGTTCGCCGTTCCCCCGGGCACGGTGTTGTAGTTGACGGTGACGGTGGCGTTGCCCGCGCCAACGCGCTGCACGGCGACCGCCACGTTGCCGGCGCTCTCGAAGGCGGAGACAGCGGTGACGGCGAACTGCACCAGGTCGTCGTCGTCCTGAATGGTCAGCGTGGCGGTGGGTCCGGTGATCACCGCCCCGCCGCTGGCACCGCTGAGGGTCAGGTTGACCGTCTCGTTCCCCTCGACCGCGATGTCGGGCAGGATGGTGACGGTGAATGACTTCGACGCGCTGTCGCCCGAGGCCCAAATCAGCGAGCCGGAGGTGGCGACATAATCCGCGCCGGCCGTCGCCGTGCCGTTCGAGGTGGCGTAGTTCACCGAAACCAGGCTCTGCGTGCCGTTGGTGCGGACCACCGTGATGGTCCGGCTCGAACTGCTCTCGGAAACCGTGTAGGTGGCCGCGCTGAAGGCAATCCGGCCCGGGCTGAGTTCGTTGTCAATGATGGTCAGCGTGGCCGTGGCCACCGGCCCCAGCACCGCCCCCACCCCCATGCCAACGGGGCTGGAAAGCGCCAGGGCGACGGTCTCATTCCCCTCCACGGCGGCATCATCCAGAATCGGGACGGTGAACGTCTGGCTGGTGACTCCATCCGCAAAATTCAGCGCGCCGCTGCTGGCGGAATAGTCCACGCCGGCCGTGGCCGTGCCCCCAGCGACGGTGGCATAGTTGACCTGCACCGTGCCGCTGGAACTGCCCGAGCGCAGCACGGTGATGGTGGCGCTGGCGGCCAGCTCGCCCACGACGAAGTCCGCCACGGCAAAGCCGAGTTCGGAGTCGCGGTCAAGAATCGTGATGGTGGCCGCCGTGGCCCCCAGGAGGGCCGGGGCCGTGTTGATGGGGCCGGCCGTGATGGGCGTCAGCAGCAGGTTGACGGTCCGGGGGGCATTGGTCGCCGTCGGCACGTCATCCATGATGTTGACCGTGAAGGTGCGCAGCGTCTCGCCCTCGTTGAACACGAGGGTGCCACTGGTGGACTCGTAATGGGTGCCGCTCACCGCGGAGCCGGGCGTGAGCGCATACGCGACCGCCACCGCATTGGAGGTGCCGGCGCTGCGGATCACCGTGACCGTCACACTCCCGGCATTCTCGGCGACATCGTAATTCGACGCGCTGAACCCAATGGTGCCCGAGCCCAGGTTCACCCCCGCGTTGATCCGCGTGAGATAGTTCGCGGTCACCCCGTTGAACGCCGTGAAGCCGCCGCCCAGCACGACGCGCCCATCACCCTGGACCAGGATCGCCGCCACGAAACTGTTGGCCCCCGTCCCCAGGTTGGAGGTCGGATCCAGCGCGCCGCCGGCGGTCAGGATGGCGACGCGGTTGCGGCTGATGCCGTTGAAGGCCGTGAAGCCGCCGCCGACCACCACACGTCCGTCCGCCAGCAAAGCCAGGTCGCTGACGAAGCTGTCCAACCCCGCCCCCGGGTTGAAGCTCGTGTCCAGCGAGCCATCGCTGTTGAGCCGGGCCACATACGCGCGCGGGCTGGCGCCATACTGGGTGAACAGGCCGCCGATCAGGATTTTGCCGTCGGATTGCAGGGCAATCGCGCTGACCGTCCCATTCAGGTTGGTTCCCGGATTGAAGGTCGCGTCAACCGCCCCGGCCGAGGTGAGCCGGACAATCCGCCGGCGGGAGGTTCCGTTGAAGGTGGTGAACTCGCCGCCGACCACGACGTTGCCCGAGCCATCCACCACAACCGCCCGGACCGCCCCGTTGGGCCCAAAGCCCGGATCGAACGAGTTGTCAATCGTGCCGTCGGCGTTGAGGCGGGCGATGAAGCTGCGGCTGGCCCCCGCGATGGTCGTGAAGTCCCCGCCGACCACGATGCGCTGGTTGTTCTGCACCGCGACCGCATGCACGATGCTGTCCGCGCCCCCGACCGGGTCAAACGCGGCGTCCAGCGTGCCGTTGGTGTTGAGGCGGGCCAGGTTGAGGCGGGTCGCGCCGCCCAGGCTGGTGAACTGGCCGCCGATCAGCACCTTGCCATCGGTCTGCGCCGCAAGCGAAAGCACCGAAGCGCTCCCGCCGCCGTTGGCAATGGGGGGCACCACAAACGAGGTGTCCAGCGCGCCGCTGGCCAGCAGGCGCGCCACATTGGTCTGGTCCTGGTTGTTGTAGCGGGTGAAATCGCCGGCGATGATCAACTGGCCGCTCCCGTTGGTGCCAATCGCATTGACGGCCGCATTCGGTCCCGTGCCCGGATTGAAGCTGCCGTCCACCGAACCCGCCACGGGATCATCCTCGACGATGGTCAGGGTGGCGGACGGGGTGAGGATGGTGGCGCTGCCCGTCGCATTCTCCAGGAGCAGCCCGACGGTCTTGTTGCCGTCCACGATCAGGTTGTCCAGGATCGGGATGGACACCGTGGCGCTGGTCTGCGCGTTGGTGAAGTTGACGACGTTGGTCACGCCCGTGTAGTGCACCCCGTTGCTGGCGGTGTTGTTGGTGGTGACCAGCGTGACCGTCACCGGCCCGTTCGTGGCGGTGAAGCCGTTGGTGCGCAGGATGAGCACCTGGGCGTTGGTTCCGCTCTCCAGCACGGTGAACCCAGCCTGGGCGAAGCGGAACTCGCCGGGGCCGACCTCGTCGTCCAGAATGCTGTAGGTGATGGTGTTGGTCGCGCCAATGCTGGCCCCGCCGGTCGCGTTGGTCAGGAGCATCGTCACCGTCCGCGGGTCGTTGATCTCCGGATTGTTCACGTTGGTGACATAGAAGGTCTTCAGCCCGCCCACCCCGTCCGCCCAGCTCAGGAGGTTCGTGACCTGCGCCTGGTAATGGACTCCATTGGTCGCCGTGCCGTTGACGAGGATCACCGCCACGGTCGCCAGCCCGTTGCTGCCCCCGTCGCGCGAGACGGCGATCTCGGTCACAAACGTGCCCCCCACCTGGGTCGCGGTGTTCGTCTCGTAGGCGGAGTAGGCCGTGTTCGTGAAGTTGAAATTGCCGAAGATCACGTCGTTGTTGAGGATGGTCAGGACCGCCGAGCTTTGGTTGACGACCGCGCCGCCGGTGGGGGTGTTCAACTGCAGGTTGACCGTGAGGTTGTTGGTGTTGCCGGTGTTGGGCAGAATGGGCACCGTGAACGTGCGGGAAATCTGGCCGTCGGCAAAGGCCAGGGTTCCGCTGGTGGTGGTGTAATCCACCCCGGCCACGGCCGTGCCGCCGCCGGCGGTGGCGTAGTTCACGGAGATCACCCCGGTGAAGCCGTTGGAGCGCAGCACGGTGATGGTCGCGGAACCACCCGCCTCGTTGACCGTGAAGGAATTGGCGGAGAAGCTCAACTCACCGGGGGCGAAATCATTCTCCACCACGGTCAGGGTGGCGGTGGTGATGCCCGCCGCGCCGGTGATGTTCGTGAGCGTGAGGGTGATGGTCTCGTTGCCTTCGACGGCGGCGTCATCAATGATCGGGATGTTCACCGTCTTGAGCGACTCGCCGGAGACGAAGGTCAGCACGGTGTTGACCGTGGTGTAATCCACCCCGGCCGTGGCCGAGTTGGTCGGGCCGGCCGAGGTCCGGAAGTCAGCCGAGGAGGAACCGACCGTGCTGCCCGTCCGGGTCACCGTCACCGCCACGAAGCCGCCGACGACGTTCTCGTTCACGCTGTAGGTGGCCGAGGAGAAGCCGATCTGGGTGTCATCGTTGACGATGGTGAGCGTGGCGTTGGTCTGGTTGCCCGCCGCCGCCGTGACGAAGTTCGAGAGCACGAGGCTGACGGTCCGGTCCACGTTGACCACCAGGTCGTTCGTCACGGGGATGTTCACCGTCTGAATCACCTCGCCGGGCGGGAACGCCAGCGTCGTCGTGGCGAGGTTGTAATGCACCCCGTTGACCGCCGTTCCGCCCACGGCGAGCAGCGTGTTGGTGGCGTTGCCGGAGGTGCCGCCCTGCCGGATCACGCTGACCGGCACACTGATGGCCGACTCCAGGCCCGAGAACGCGGCGGCGAGGAACTCCAGCCGGCCCGCGCCGGCGAGGGAACCGCCGTTGAGCCGGGTGAGATAGTTCGCCGGCAAGCCGTTGAACGTGGTGAAACCGCCCGCCGCGACAATCTGCTGGATGCCGTTGGCGGCGAACGGCAGCGCCAGCGCCCCGATGAACCCGTTGGCCCCGGTGCCGAAGTTGATCGTGGGATCCACCGTGCCATTGGCGTTCAGGCGGGTGATGCGATTGCGCGTCACGCCGTTGCAGCGGGTGAAGTCGCCCGCGAGCAGGATCTTGTCGTCACCCTGCAGCTCGATCGCATAGACGGCGTTGTCCGCCCCGCCAACCCCCGCCAGCCCAAACGCCGTGTCCACGTCGGCATCGCGGCTCAACCGGGCATAGAAGTTGTTCGTCACACCGTTGACGGTCGTGAACAGGCCGCCCACCAGCAGCTTGCCGTCCGACTGGATGCGAATCACGCGCACGGACCCATTGACCCCCGGGCCGGTGGGGTTGAACGAGGCGTCCACGGAGCCGTCACTGTTGAGCCGGGCCAGGCCGGCCGTGCGCGGCGCGCCGTTGAAGGCGGTGAAATCACCGCCCACCAGCACCTTCCCGTCACTCTGGATCGTGATCGCGTGGACATTGCCGTTGGCCCCGTTGCCAATGACGAACGACGTGTCCAGCGAGCCGTCGCTGTTCAGCCGCGCGAGGCAGTTGCTCGGCGAGCCGTTGAAGGTGGAGAACGCCCCGCCAATCAGGATTTTCCCGCTGTTCGCGCCCGTCGTGTAGACCGCCGAGGCAAACACCGGGTTGTCCACGCCCGCGCCCGGATTGAACGAGGAGTCGATGGCCCCGTCGCTGTTGAGGCGGGCGATGCGGTTGCGGTTGGTCGAGTTCAGGTTGGTGAAGCTGCCGCCGGCAATCACCCGCCCGTCGGGTTGCAGCGCCAGCGTGAGCACCGCCGCGCCAGCCCCAGTGCCCGACAGCAGGAACGAAGTGTCCAGCGAGCCGTCCGGGTTGATGCGGGCCAGCCGCCCGCGCGCCACGTTGTTGAACAGCGTGAAGTCGCCGCCGATGACCAGCCGCCCATCGGGCTGCAAGGCCACGGCCTGCACGAACCCGTTGGCGCCCGCCAGCGTCGTGAAGGTCGTGTCCACCGAGCCCGCCGGCACGTTGAAGGACTCATCATCAATCAGGGTGAGCGCCGCGTTGCTGACGCTCCCGAGCGTTGCATTGGCCACGTTCTGCAGCCGGAGCATCACCGTCTTGTTCGGCTGGCTGGCGACGGCGTTGTCCAGCACCGGGACGGTTGCGCTGGCGCTGACCACGCCCTCCGCCATGGTCAGCCGGATGCTCACGGGCGTGTAGTCCACGTTCGCCGTCGCCGTGCCGCCGGCGATGTCGGTGAAGAAATCCACGCCCACCGTGCCACCGTTGCCGCCCGTGCGAACCGCGGTGATGGTCACCTGGCCGCCATTCTCCGCCACCGCATAGGCCGGGGAACTGAAGGCGATGACGCCGAAGGCATCGTCATCCTGGATGGTGCCGGTGGCGTTGGTGACCGAGCCAGCCAGCGCACCGAGGATGTTGGTCAGGGTCAGGGTCAGGCCGCGCGTGCCGTCCACGGCGAAGTTGTTGGACACGGACAAGGTGATGGTCCGGGAGGATGCGTCACCGTTGGCCCAGGTCAGGCTGTTGGTCACCCCGGTGTAGTGCGTCCCGCTCACCGCCGTGCCGTCGGTCGTGTAGAAGAGCGCGCTGGCCGTGCCCACGCTGCCGCCGTTGCGCAGCACGGTGATGATAATGTTGTCCGCGCCCTCGATCACCGCGTAGTTGGTCGCGGTGAAGGTCACCCGCCCGGCGGAGAAGTCGTCATCCGTCAGCACCAGCGAGGCGTTGGTGAGGCCGAGCGTCGCCCCACCGGTCGCGTTGGTCAGGAGCAGCGTGACCGTTTCGTCCAGCTCGACGAGCACGTCGTTGAGCAGCGGAATGTTGAAGGCCTTGTTCGTCTCGCCGGCCTGGAACGTGAGGGTGCCGGCGACCGCCGTGTAATCCGTGCCGGCGGTGGCGGTGGACCCGTTGGGGGAGGTGGTGTAATCCACGGTCACGACCCCCATGCTGCCGTTGGTGCGGAAGATCGAGATCGCCGCCGTCGCCGCGTTCTCAATCGTGCTGTAGGTGCTGGCGCTGAACCCGAGCACCCCGGGCGTGAACTCGTCGTCCACGATGGTCAGCGTGACATGGTTGTTGAACGCCAGCGCCGGCGCGGGCGTCACCACCACGTTGCTGCCGAGCACGAACGAGCCGCTGACCGCGCCCAGCGTGAAGTCCACCGTCTCATTCGGCTCGATGGCGCTGTCGTTGATCAGGGTCAGGAAGATCGTGGAGTTGTTGGCCGATGACAGCGGGCCGACCTCGCCCACGCGCAACTCACCGGCAAAGGGGCTGTTGGTCCAGATGGAATTCCACCGCACGGTGCCGGACTGCGCCGTGTAGTCCGCCCCGGCCACCGCGGTGATGTCGGCGGTGCTGAAGTTCACCCCCACGGGGCCGATGAAGCCGTTGATGCGGGTCAGCCGCATGGCGGCCTGGCCGGCGCTCTCGTTCACGGTGTAGGCCGCGCTCTCGAAGTGGACGTTGCCCGGGCCGGGCGTGCCGCGCCCGACCATGCGCGCCAGGTTGCCGCGCGGCTTGGTCTGCGTCCACCGCATCCGCGCCAGCTCGGTGGCGTTCGTGTTGGCCGGCACCGAAGCGGTCGCGATCTGGCTCGGCGAAGTGCTGTTGATCCGCGAGTAGGGCGCGCCCAAGCCGGAGAAACTGCCGCCGATCATGACGTTGCCGTCCGACTGGATCGCCACGGCGGAGAGGAAGCTGCTGGCGTTGGTCGGCCCCGCCGAGCTGTTGTAGGCATGGTCCATGAACGTGGTGTCCAGCGTGCCGTCGGACAGCAGCCGGGCGAGGTTCTTGCGGAGGCTGCCGTTGTAGATCGTGAAGGAGCCACCGATCACCGCCTGGTCGTTCGTCTGGAGCGCGATCGTGCTGACGAAGTTGTTCGCTCCCGTCCCGGGATTGAACGCCGGGTCCACCACGCCGCTGGGGAGCAGCCGGGCGACGCCGCGCCGGGCCACCTGGTTGATGGCGGCAAAGCTGCCGCCCAGCAGCACGTTGCCGCCCTGCTCCACGGCGAGGGCAAAGACCACCCCGTCCGCGCCCGTGCCCGGGTCAAAGCTGGCATCCAGCAACCCCGTCGGGCCAAGGCGCGCCACGCGCGCGCGGCCGGCCCCGTTGTAGGTCGTGAAATCACCGCCCACGTAGATGTCCGCCGACACAGTGGACAGGGCCACGGCGTAAATCGTGCCGTTGGCTCCGTTCACCGGGTCAAAGGCGGTGTCCAGCGTGCCGTCGGCGTTCAGCCGCGCCAGGTTGGTGCGCGAGGTGCCGTTGAACGCGGTGAACGAGCCGCCCACCACAATCTTGCCGTCCGGCTGGATCGCGATGGCGCGCACCGAGCCGTTGAAACCAGCCCCCGGATTGAAGGAGGCGTCCAGCGCGCCGGTTGCCAGCAGGCGGGCGATGCCGTTGCGGCTGGTGCCGTCAATGGATGTGAATCCGCCGCCCACCATGATGCGGCCCGCCTGCGCCGCGTTGGTGTGGATGGCCACGGCGGCCACGAAATTGTTCGCCCCCAGGCCGGGGTTGAAGGTGCTGTCAAACGAGCCGTCCGTGTTGACCCGCGCGATCCGGTTGGCGGACTGGGCGTTGAAGGCGGTGAATTCGCCGCCGATCACCGAGCGGTCATCGGCCTGCACGGCGATGGCCTGCACCGTGTTGTTGGCGCCGGGCAGGATGTTGAAGGTCGGCGTGGTGCCAAAGTTGTTGTCCAGGTTCCAGGTGCGGTCCAGCGCGCCGCCGGGCTGGTCGTCGTCCACGATGGTCAGGCGGATCTGCCCGCCCCCCAGGCCCGAGCCGGTCACGTTCGTGGTCGGGGCGATGTTCGGCGGCGTCGTGTTGGCCGGCGAACCCGGGTCGAAATAGAGGCGCACGAACAGATCCTTGTTGAACTCGGGGACCGGGTTGGAGGAGTCATCCAGAAGCGTGACGGTGATGTCGCGGAACAGCACCGGGTCCGCATCCGCCCAGGTCAGGTTGCCGCCCGTCGCTGTGTAGTCCACCCCGGGGGTGGCGTAGTCCGAGCCGACGGCCAGCAAGGTGAAGCTCGGCTTGAAGATGATGTTGGGGTAGGGAAAGTCGTCCGTCGTCCGCCAGTCCACGTTGATGGATCCTGAGTTGCCTCCCTGACGCCGGACGCGGAAGGTGACCGTGACCGCCCCCTCCTCCACCGCGAAGTTCTGCCCCGGCGCTAAACCGATGGTCATGGTTCCGTTGGTCGTGTCGTTGTCATTGATGTTGATGTCGAACAGGTTGGTTCCGAGGAACACGCCGCTGTTCGTGGTGGTGACGCCAAAGGCGTTGGTGCTCAGCGTCGGCGCCGGGTTGACCAAGCCTAGGGTGAGCACCTCGGGCGGCTCGAAGACAAAGTCGTCCACAATGGTCACCGTGAAATTGGTCTGCGTCACGCCCGGCGGGAAGGTCACCGTGCTCAGGCCGAAGTTGACGTAGTCCGAGCCGGCGTTTGCCGTGCTGGACGGGTCCGCCTGAATCTGCACCGTGGCGGTGCCGTTGGTGGAACCCACCCGCTCCAAGTTCACCACGACCGTGTTCACAAGCTCGTTGACATTGGTGCTCGCCCGGAGGAACCGGACCAACGCGTCGTCATCGAGGATGGTCACGACCGCGTTGCTGGTGGCCCCGAGGATGGCCCCGCCGCTGGTCACGGTGAGGCGCACCCCGAAGCTCTCGTCGCCCTCGACCACGTCGTCCGGCAGGAGGGTGATGCTCACATTCGTGCTGACCTGCCCGTCCGCAACGATGAGGTTGTTGGTGATGCCCACGTAATCGTTCGTGTGCGTGGCGGTGAGGTTGGTGCTCACCACCTGGAGGCCGATGGCCCCCAGTGAACCCGCCGAGCGGACGATCGTGATCGTGACATTGGTCGCGGTCTCCGAGACGGAGAAGGCGTTGGTCGCGAAGTTGAACGTGCCCGGCCCGTTGTCATCGTCGGTGATGGTCAGCACGGAGGTGCTCGGAGCCATCAGCCCCGCGCCGCTCAACGGGTCCGTCACGATGAGCGAGAGGCTCACCGTGCGGCTGCCGTTGGTCAGCGCGTCGTCGTTCACCAAGAGCGTGGTCGAGCCGCTGACCTGCAAGTTCGTGAAGGCGACGACGTTGGTGAGGCCGATGAAGTCCACCCCGCTGGTGGCGGTGCCGTTGGTCGCCGTCACCGTGATGTCCACGGTCGGGCTGCCATTCGTCGAGACGAAGCCGCCCGCGCGAACCACCGTGATGGCGAAGCTGCCCGCGCCCTCGCTGACCGAGTAGGTGGCGGAGGAGAACGCGAACTGGCCGGGGTTGTTGTCGTCATCCCGGATGGTCAGCGCCGCCGGGGCGTTCGTGACCGTGACTTGCAGGCCGGGGTTGTTGGTTCCCGAGTCCGTCAGCAAGAGGTTCGCCGACTCGTTGGACTCCGGGTTCACGTCATCCAGCACGGTGACGGTCACAAAGTTCGAGGTCACGCCGGCACTAAAGAGGACCGGCACGTTCGCCTGGGCCGTGAAGTCCGCCGGAAACACCGACTGGGCCGTGCCGTCCGCCGTGGAAAACTCCGCGCCCACGGCGTGCTGAAGCGAGCCGAAGCGCAGGATGCCCACCGTCACGGTGCCGGCGCTCTCCAGCACGGAGATCACGTTCGTCGCAAACGCGAACACCACGTCGTTGTCGTTCACCGTGAGCACCGCGTTGGTGATCGTGTCGAGGAAGCCGTTGCTGGCGTTGGTCAGGGCGAGGCTCAGGGTGCGCGGCGCGTTGGGATCCGTCCCGTTGACAATGGGCACGTTCACGGTCTGGTTCCGCTCGCCCAGCGCGAAGGTCACGACGTTGGTGATCCCCGTGTAATGCAGCGGGTGCGTGGCCGAGCCATCGGCGGTGAACACCGTCACCGAGCTGACGATGTTGGTCGCGCCGTAGCGCACCAGCGGAATGCTGGCGTTGCCGATGTTCTCGTCCACCTGGAAGGTCGCGGCCGCAAGCTCCATCGTGGCGATGTTGGAGACCTCGTCGCCGTGCACCTTGGCCACCCGGTTGCGGGTGATGCCGTCAATGGCGGTGAAATCGCCGCCGAGGATCATCGCGGTGTCCGCGAGGGCAAGCACCGCGCGCACCCCGGCGTTGGCCCCGCGCCCCGGCCGGAAGAACGGGTCCGGCTGGCCGTTGCCCTTGATGCGGGCGAAGTTGCTCCGGATCGTGCCGTTGTAATTCGTGAAGTCGCCGCCGATGAGAATCTTGCCGTTCGCGTCCGTGGCGATGCTGTGCACCAGCCCGTTCGGGCCGGTGCCCGGGGCGAAGGCGGCGTCCAGCACGCCGTTGGTGAGCAGCCGGGCCAGCGAGTTGCGCGCCGACGTGTTCACGTTCGTGAAGGCGCCGCCGATGAGCACCTTGCCGTCGCCTTGCAGCACCACCGCCGCCACCGTGTTGTCCACGCCGGTCACCGTGAAGGCCGGGTCGAGCACGCCGTTGGTGAGGAGGCGGGCCACGTTGGTGACCGCGCTGCCGTTGACGGTCGTGAAGGCGCCGCCGATGACGACGCGCCCGGCGGCATCCACCACCAGGCTATGCACGGGGCCGGACACGTCCGCCGTGAAGTTGGTGTCAAAGGTGCCGTTGTCGTTGAGGCGGGCCAGCCGGTTGACGTTGGTCCCGTTGTAATTGGTGAAGTCGCCGCCGATGAGCACCTGGCCGTTGGTCAGGACCGCCAGCGTGCGCACCAGGTCATCCGCGCCGGTGCCGGGGTCGAAGGAGCCGTCCAGCGAGCCGTTGGCGTTGAGGCGGGCGATGCGCCCGCGGGCCGTTCCGTTGAAGTTGGTGAAGGCACCGCCGATGAGAATCTTGTCGTTGGACAGCACGCTCAACGCATTGATGTTGCTGCTCGCACCGGTGCCGATGATGAAGCCCGTGTCCACCGAGCCGCCGGGCAGGAGGCGGGCCAGCCGGTTATAGAAATTGCCGTCAAAGGCAGTGAATTCGCCGCCCACAATTACCAGCCCGCTGCTCTGCCGGCCCAGCGCGAGCACCCGGCCGTTGGCTCCGTTGGTCGCGCTGGCAAGCCCGTATTCAAAGACCGGATCCCCCGCCTGCTCGTTGTCGAGAATCGTGATGGTGGCCGCCGACGGCGTGCCGAGCGTGGTGGCACCGACCGGCCCGCCGGCCGGTGCGGTCAGGGCGAGCAGAACCGTCTCGTCCACCTCGCCCGCCACGTCGTCAATCAGGTTGACTGTGATGTTGGTGGTGATCCGGCCCGGCGTCTGGATCGTGACGCCCGAATCGTTGGTGGAGGGGACGATCACGTCGCCGGCCAGGCTGATGGCGGTGAAGTTGGTGAAGTAATCCGAACCATGGGCCGCCGTGCCGTTGGCGGTGTTGAAGTTGACCGTCACGGGGTTGACCGTTCCGCCCAGGCGGTTGACGGTGATCACCACCGTCCCGGCGTATTCGTTCACCGGGTAATTGGTCGCGGAGAAGACCAACTGGCTTTCATCCTCCAGGATGGTCAACTGGGCGACGGTGTTGCTGATCCCCAGCGCGCTGCCGCCGGTGGGATTGAGCAGGGTGAGCGTCACCGTCTCGTTGGTCTCGATGAGGGAGTCGTCCAGGATGGTCACGGGCACGGTCATGTTCGTGACGCCGGGGTTGAAGGTCAGGACGTTCGTCACGCCCGTGAAATCCGCGCCGCTGGTGGCGCTGCCCGAATCCGCCCGGAACTCCACGTTGTGGGCGGCATTGCTCAACCCGAGCCGGTAGATGGTCACGTTCCCGTTGCCGCCGTTCTCCGCCACCAGGAAGTTGGTCACCGAGAATTGGAAGGCCGTGTCGTCGTCAATGACGTTCAACGTCGCCGTGCTCTGCCCGCCCAGGGGCAGGCCGCCCTGCGCGTTGGCCAGCGCCAGAAGAACGGTTTCATTGCCCTCGACCAGCGTGTCGTTGGTGAGCGTGATCGTGAAGTTCGTGGTGAGCTGGCCGGGGAAGAAGGTGACCGTCCCGTTGGTGCCGAAGAAGTCCACGCCGTTGACCGCGCTGCCGTTGCTGATCACGTAGTCCACGCTGTTCGTGCCGCTCGTGTTGCCGCTGCGCCGGATGGTGATGGGCACGACCCCGGCCCCTTCCAGGGCCGCGAAGCTCGCCAGGTCGAACTGGATGGAGCCATCGTTGTCCGCGAGGTAAATGGTCGCGGACTGCGGTGCGCCAACCTTCCCGCTGGGCACGCTCGTGATGGTGAGCCGCACCGTCTCCTCGAACTCCTCCGCGCCGTCGTCAATCGCCTCCACGGCGACCAGGACGGAGTTGGTGCCGGCGGGAATCGTGACGGTGTTCTGGCCCAGCACAATGCCGTTGGTCCGCAGCAGGTAGTCGGAGCCGCGGGTGGCCGTGCCGGTGACGTTGAAATTAACCGCGATCGCGGCCGCCGTGCTGCCCGCGCGCGTGACTTGGAACGAGCCGTCCGGCGACGCGGGAGCCGTGACCGTCACGGTGGCCGCGTCATCGTCCTTGATGGTGTAGGTGTGCGACCGGTGGATGTCGAAGCTGTAGTTGTTCGGGTAGAAGAAGACGTTGGCCTGGAAATCGCCGCCGAGATAGACCTGCCCGGTGCTGCTCTGGGCGAGGGCGCGGACCGGGGCGTTCGGATTGTTGGTGGGGCTTAACGTGCGCTGGAACGTGCCGTTGTTGTTGATCCGGGCGAAGAACTCCGCCGTGTTCGTGCCCCACGCGGAAAAGTCACCGCCGACAAAATAACGGCCCGACCCGTCGCGCATGATCGCGCGCACGGTGCCATTGGCGCCCGCGTCTTCATTGACGCCGGTCTCGGTCGCGGAGCGGAACGTGTTCCTCCGGGTAACTGTGCCCGTGGCTCCCGTCGTCGCCACATCGGGTTGCACACGGGTGTAAGTGAACAGGTTGGTCACCCCACTGCCCGGCGTGAACTCAGCGATTCCAGTCACGGTGAAGTTGCCATCGAAGACAGCATCCGAGATGGCGATGATTACGGGGTCGCCAACCCTCAGTTCATGCGAAATGGTTGTCCGCAACGTGGCGACGTTGGCGGTCAACTCCTTCTGATTGACGTTGCGCACCAGGTCAATCTGGCCGTCCGAAAGCTGAAGGCTCACGATCCGGGTGGCGTTGCTGGTGTTCACCGTCGAGAAGTCACCGACGACGATGATCGTGTTGTTGATGGGTTCCAGCGCCAGACCACGCACCGCCCCGTTGACATCCGCCGTCCATTTGACCGTGCCGTTGGTGTTGAGCATGATCAGATTGGTCGCGAAGGTGCCGTTGTAGTTGGTGAACAAGCCACCCACCAGCACGTTGGTGAGGCCGATGGGCAGGATGGCGTAGACCTCGTCCCCGGGGAAGAAACCGGTGCCGCCAAACGAGCCGTCCAGCGAGCCATCGCTGTTCAACCGCGCAAACTTACGGTGATTTACACCATTGTAGGTCAGGAAGTCGCCGCCGATGTAGATTTTGTCGGTCACGGACTCGACCGCCACCGCATACACATTGGTTCGGTTCGGGCCGGTGCCGGTGTTGAACGTGCCGTCAATCTGGCCATCGGACAGCAGCCGCATCAGGCGGTTGGTGTTGAATCCCGCCGCCGAGTTGGTGTCCGTGCCGCCGAAAATAAGCCGCCCATCCGACTGGGCGGCAATGGCGAGGACGTTGGAGCCGGTGCCGGGGAAGGCGAAGGTGGCGTCCACAATGCCGTTGGACTGAAACCGAGCCACGCGCAGCGCGGACACGGAAGTGTTGGTGGTGGGACTGAGCGCCGTGAAGTCACCTGCGGCCACGACGAAGTTGTCCGGCTGGACATGGAGCGCGTTGACGCGGGCGTTGGGGCCAAAGCCAATGGCGAAGTTGGTGTCCTCACGGAACGGATTGTTGTTCGTGGTCATCCGGGCGAGGAAGTTGTGCTGGAAACCGTCGTAAGTGATGGCTTCGACGCGATTCGAAAGGGTGACCACGAAGGAGCGTTCGCCGTTGAGCAGCAGGTCATTGTTCACCGTGAAGGTGATGTTCTGGATCAAATCGTCCGTGATCGCCGGATCCTGGCCGCCGAAGTTGGTGCCGTTGCGCCAGATGAGCGTGCCGCTGGCCAGGGTGAAGTCCGTGCCGTTGACCGCGTCGCCGCCCGACACGCCGTATTCCACCTTGATGCGCGAGGGCGTGCCGTTGGTGGTCAGATCGCCCATGGGCGGCACCGCGCTCAGATAAACCGCCAGCGTGACCGTGTTGGAATACTCGGGATTGCCACTGGAGCCGAGCATGAACCCGACGCTGGGATTGCTGGTGCTGTCGTTGTCCGTGATGGTCATGCTGGCCTGGAACGCGGACCCGACGTTGTATGTGCTGTTCGTCGCCACGGTGAGGATGACGGTTTCCGCGGCCTCGAAGAAATTGTCGTCAATCGTGGTGACCGGGATGACCACTGTGGCGGACCCGGCCGGAATCACGGCGGCGGTGCCGATGGAGTTGTAGTCCGCGCCCACGCCGCCAAAAGCCGACCCGCCGGCCGTGTAAAAGACCGTCACCGGATTGTTGGTGCTGCCCGTGCGCGTCAGCGTGAAGGAGCCGCTGCCGCCCTCCGTGGCATTGCCGGTGGTGGCCACGGTGATGGTGTTCTGCTCGTCATCCTGGATGATCGCCCGGGCCGAGTTCGGGCTGCCGGTGTTGTAGAACACCGAGTCCACGATCGTCACGATGACCGTCTCGTCGCCCTCGGCGATCCCATCATCAATGGCCGTGAGCGTGACGGTGGCGCGGGTCTGGCCCAGCGGGATGGTGATGGAACCCGGCAGCGTGTTGAAGTCAGTGCCGCTGACGGCCCCGCCCGACACCACATAATCCACCGTCAGCGCCCGGTCCAGGTTTCCGGTGCGGGTGAAGGTGAAGCTGGCCGGATTGCCGCCCGTTTCAGCGGCGGTGGAATCCAACGAACTGACGCTGACGCTGGGCAGATCGTCGTCCACAATGGTCATGTTGGCAGCGGCGGTGCCCACGACATAGTTCGCGTTGGGGGAAATGGTGAGCGTGGCGGCCTCCTGACCCTCGACGAAGTAGTCGTTGGTCGCCACCAGCGACAGGAAGAACAACCGTGTGTTGGCGGGCATCACAAACGAACCGGGCATGAGGACGTAGTCCTGCCCGTTCGAGGCCGTGCCCGACATGGTGTAAAACACGGTCAGGTCGTTGGTCAGCACGGACGAGGTGGTGAACGCAAACTCACCCGGATCGAAACCGCTCTCCAGCGCCACATTGCCCGAGGCAAACACGCTGATCGTGGGCAGCGTGGGCGCGGTCGAATCCTGGATCTGCACCGCCGGCGTGGGCGGGACGGGCCGTCCGATCACGTAGGACGGGTCCGTGCGGATGACGGTGCTGGTGGGCAGATACGCGTAAGTCTGCGGGTTCGCGTTGAGCCGCCAGCCGGGGATCATCGGGTAGTTGGTGACAAACACCGGGTTCTGAAAAAAGGAGTTGGGGAACTGGAACGGGTCGGCCAAGTCCACGAAGAAGTGCTCCGCCCCCTCGTAGCCCGCATCCGCCGTCGTCGGAAAGGTCAGCGTGAGGTTGGAGATGCCCGCCGGGAAGGTGACCTGGAGCAACTGGATGTTGGTGCTGTTGGCGTTGGTGTGGATGACGGCGATGCCGTTGGTCTGGGTGAAGTCCGTGGAAACCACCGCGTTGTTGAAGAAGAAGGTGTCCGCAAAGGGCGTGACCAGCACCACGTCCAGCCCCGCGTTGGTGGGGCCGCTGCGGTTGAGCATGACGGTGGCCACGTTGCCCTCCACCACGCTCGTGAGGTTGGAGATGGACACCACCGGGAGCTGGGAGGCGAGCCAGATGGTGGCCGAGTCGTTGACGTTGGCAATCAAGATGCCCTGTGGCTGCTGGCCGGTGAACGGCTCGAAATGGTAGCCGTGCTTCCACGCGCCGATGTTGTAGGTGCCGTTTGGCAAGTTCACCAAGGTGAAGCTGCCGTCCGAGTCCGTGTAGGAATAGCCGTAGTTCGCGCCCGTCAACCCGTTGTCCACGCGCACGTCCGGCACGGGCGCGAAGTTCGGGAAACGAACAATGCCGGAGATGCGGAAGGTGCCGGGGTTGCCCACGGTGATGACGATGCTCTTGCTGGCGGTGCCGCCCTTCATGTCGGTGGCCACGCAGCGGACGACGTATTCCCCGGCGTTGGTGAAGGTGTGCGAGACCACCGGCGTGTTCGTGCTCACCGAGAGGTCGGCGAAGTCCCAGTGGTAGGCGAGCTGGTCGTTGTTCGCGTCCGTGACCGCCGCCGTGAACGTGACCGTGTCGCCCGGGTTGATGCTGTTGGAGTTGACGGTGAGTGAACCGAAGGACGGCGCGACGTTGGTGGGGAAGTGGCCGATGTTGATGACCACGTCCATGAAGGCGTTGGAGCCGACGCCGCTGCGGTTCAGCGGGGTGATGAAGAGGTTGATCTGGGGGTCATGGAATGTCTGGCCAACGGGGAGGGGCGAGTCCGTCTTGCCCAGCGTCGAGTTGGGGGTCATGTCGAGCAGGTCGCTGTCCCCGTTCTGATCACCGGTCTCCGCGTTGCCGGTCCACAGGGTTTGGAGGCCGTTTTGCAGCCACTGGTTCGCCGTGATCTCCGTGCGGAACTGAAACCAATACTCGCGATCCGCAGTCCGGCGGACGCGAATGGCATGCTGCCGGTTTTGCAAAACCAGCGGCGCGTCCATCGCGTGGAGCCGGACGGTGGAACTGGCGTTGGTGGTGCCGTTGAACATCGCCACCGCCGAGTCGGCAAGCCAGCCGAGGTTCCACTTGTGATAGGTGTTGTATTGGCCGGGAAAGCCAATGCCCATCATGCAGAAGAAATCACCGTAATCAATGCTCGCGCCGGTGCCGTTGCTCGTGTTGTGACCGGCGGCGCTGGAGGATTCCTGCGTGCCGCCCGGCGCGGTGCCGGGCGTGGTGTCCCAGAAATTCGCGTGCAGGAGGCCGAGGTTGTGCCCGAACTCGTGGCCGATGACCCCGAGGCCGTTGGATTGAAGCCAGACGTTGCGGCCACCCACGCTGCCGAGACCACCCCACGACGCTCCGGGAATCGAGGTGAAGCGGATGCAGTCCCAGTCGTAGTCGGCAAAGTAGAAGCCCGCCTCGGCGGCGGCATTCCGGGCATGGGTGTAGAGATCGGCCAGCACCTTCGGCGGAGTCGCCGCCGACCCGCCGCCGGTCGGGGCTGGAATCGAATACCACACCTTGGTCTGCGGCATCATCAGCACCGGCGTCACCACGCCTTGAATGCTGAAGGTGCCGTGTGAGGCCTGCACGAAGTAGTTGTTCAGGTCATTGAGATCCTGATACGCCTGATCCTCCGTGATGGGCACCGTCTGGTCATCCGGAAAGGCCAGCCGCATATACAGGATCGTCTTGGTGCCCTGCGTGTAAGTGTAACCTGGCACTGACCCGCCACCACTGGTGCTGCTGACCGCGCCGCCCGCCAGAACCTGGTTCAAGCTGCCCCCGGACCGGTCAAAAGCCAGCCGCCCAAACCGGCCGACATGGGACGGCCGGCAAAACGCAAGCACCTGGCCCCCGAAGTCACCATAGCTCGTCTGCAACGCCTGGGAGGCCTGCGGCGTCCCGGTAACTTCCACCGCCTGAGCCGCCTGAACCGGCGCGGCGGCCGGGACCGACTGGAGCGGGACCGCCGGGGCCGGGGCCGGCGTTGGGGCCGCATCCACGACCGTGGTCTTGAGACCCGACACCGAGCACACTGCATCCGTCGGGGCTTTGCCGACGGCGATCAAGTCCTTGGCCTCAACCGCGTCCAGCGGGCGAAGGGGCGACTCGGCGACCGCCAGGGCGTTGTCCAACGCCACGCCGTAAAGCGCCACCCCGTTGTCAGTGCGCTGCCGCACCCGCTGGCCATACACGTAAGCGTCGAAGGTCCGCCCGTTGATGTCCGCCTGCCGGAAGACCGATTTCTCCGCCTTCTGTCCCGGCGCGGGATAGGAGCCGAACACCTTGAAGTTTGCGCGCCCGCTCACCACTTCCTCCAACAGCGCCCTGATCTCCGGCGGCAACGCCTTGCGCACCCCATACGGCACCGCCTGCTCCACTGCCAGACGCGGATTCTTCTCAATCATCTCCCGCATCACTGCCCGCCGTTCCGTGGCGAGCGCCCCACCCTCCGCCACCATCGCCGCCCGCTGATCGGGACCGGCAACCGCGTATTTCTCCGACCAGGCCTTGAACCGCGCGAGGATCACCAGCGGGCCGCCTTGATCTGCGGCGAACTGTGGCCGCGCCGTGGCCGCCTCAACCGGGCCGGCCGCCTTCGGGGTGGTTTCCGGGGCGTCCTGACGCGGCTGACGCCGCAGACTGAACACCACGGCCGCCACCACTAGGAGGCCGGTGATTATGGCAAGGCGTTGTTTCATTTTGCCTGAGTGAGATGATGAACGGCCCGCAGCCGCAAAATAACTACTGGTAACAAGCCTCCAGATTGAGGGATCCGGAGGCTGAACGCGCCACTAAACAACCAGCAAAGGTCGTTGTCGGCGCGGTTTTTGAACATGCCATCGCAAGACGGCTGAACGGGCGATTCAGATTGCAGATCAATACGGGATTCTGAGCGGAAAAACAGGCTAAAAGTCAAGCCATTCAGCCTACAGGTTTCCCCTTAAGCTCACTTGGGAACCGTCGCCGAGCCACCTGCTAATCCTGATAGATTGGCAGGTAATGATGCCGCACCGAGAGGCTCAAAAGCGCCAGCGCCGTGCAATACACCCGCCCCTGACCGCTCTCGGACCCGTCCGCGCCCGACCACGAGCCGTCCGCGTGCTGGTTGGCCAGCAGCACGGTCTCCACCCGGTCGCGCGCCTCGCCGGCCAGGTCGCCCCCGCGTTTGTGCATCCCCTGCGCGTAGTAGTAGGTGCCGTAGAAAAACCACTGCGTCTCCCACACCGGCTTGGACTCCCGCAGCCACGCCGCCGCGCCCAGCACTTCCGGGGCGTCGTGCAGGCCGCAGACCTGCATCGCCAGCAGGCCCGCTGCGGCCATCGCGTATTGCGGCGGCTGGCCCGGCACGTAGCCAAAGGCGCTCTTCGGGTCGCGGATGCGACCCTGCGCGTCGCGGGGGGACACGTAGCTCCGTCTGAGATACCCCACCGCCGCGTCAATGGCCTCCTTCGGCACGATCAGCCCGGCGTTCTTCGCCGAGCGCAACGCGAGCAGTTGCCAGACGGTCACCGACAAGTCCGCGTCGCCCGCGTCCGGCGCGTAACGCCAGCCGCCGATGAAGCGCGGGTCGTGCTTCTTCACCCGCTGCGCGGCGAGGATCAGGTTCACGCCGCGCTGCGCCCGCTCGCGCAGCAGGGCGTCCTGTGCCTTGTCCGCCCCCATGCCGAGCAGCTCCGTCAACGCGAGCGTCACAATGCCGTGCCCATACATCCGCGAGCCGTCGCGCTGGCCGTAATAGCCGTTGGCCGGCGTCACGTCGGTGCGCAGCAGGAAGGCCACCGCCTTGCGCATCACCTCGCCCTCCGTGGTCTTGTCCGCCGGCTGGTGGCCCACGCTGGCCAGTCCCATCAGCGCGAGCGCCGTCATCGCCACGCCGTGGTTTTCGCGCTTGTCCTGCTCCTGAATCATCCCGTCCGGCAGCTGCGCCCGCACGAGGAAGCCCGCGCCCGCCTTCACCACCGCATCCACACGGTCGGGCCGGATGGCGAGCGGAGCCTCGGCGGCGGAGCAGAATGACCAGGGGCCAATCGCCCATAGCCAAAGGAAGACGAAGGGCACGCGGCGAAAAACGCGGGGCCCACCGCCAACTCCAAACTCCAAACTCCAAACTCCAAACATCTTCACTTCCTCGCCTTCTCCGCCACGGCCTTGAAATACGCCTCCACCAGCACGCGGTAGTCGCCGGACACGCCGTTTGCCTGCGCCTCGAGGAGATCCTGCGCGAGCTTCGGCGGCAGCTTCGCCCAGTTCGCGTCCGTCAGCGCGCCCAGTTCCGGCAGCGCCGCAAAGTCCCCGCTGCCACCCGCGCGCGTCGCCCCGCCCACGCGGCCCAGACCGGGGCCGGCAGTTCCCGCGCCGGCCTGCTGGCCTTGGCTCCCCTGCCCTTCCCCCCGGCCCTGACGCATCGCCTGCTGCCGCGCCTGTTGCGCCGCCTCCAATGCGCGGGCCGCGTCACTCCGCGCCGACGGATTGCGGGGGTTCATCCCGTCCAAGGCCCGCGCCAGCCACCGCGCGTCCGGCTGGATGTTCCGGCCCGGCGTCATCCGGCCCGGCTCGCCGTTCGAGGGCATTTCACCGGAACGCATTCCTCCGCCGGGCTGCATTCCCCCCACCATGGTTGGCAGCCCAGCCTGCGCTCCGCCCGACCCGGACCTCGTGCCATTCAACCGCTGCGTCGCCCCGGTCGCACCGACGACATTGTTGTTCGGCCCGCCGCCGGAGCGGCCCTGCGGCGGTGGTGCGGATGCGGCCTGGCCCTGCACTGTGGAACCCTGCCCGGCCGCGCCCTGACTGCCGGCCGGCCCGCCGGGTCCGGACGGCGTCTGACCGGAACCGTTGCTGGACGAATCCGAACTCGGTCCGCCGCCCGGCCCGGAGCCACCCTGCCCCTGCGCTGAACCCGGTGAAGGTGAGCCTCCCTGCCCGGCCGGCTGGCCTTGCTGCCCATTGCCGGCCTGACTTCCCGGCTGCCCGCCGTTCTGATTGCCCGACTGCCCCGAACTCTGCTGTCCGGAATTCGCCTGGCCATTCTGCGTTTGATTGCCTGACTGGCCTTGACTGCCTTGCGAACCTTGGCCGCCCTGCCCCGACTGGCTGCCTTGCTGCCCGCCGCTTTGGTTCCCCGCCTGACCAGAATTCTGCTGGCCACCGTTCTGCGAGTTGGAATTCTGCTGCCCCGCACTCTGCTGGCCGGAATTCGACTGGCCCGGCGCGGACTCGCTGCCGCTTTGCGCGTTCATCCGCCCCGCGTCGGACTGGCCCGCAGACGATTGGCCGCCCGTCTGGCCGCCCTGCATCTGCTCCAGGCCCGCGCGTTGTTGATCGAGCTGGTTGCCCATCTGCGCCGCGTTCTGTCCCGCCTGCGCCGCGCCCTGCTGGCCGTCCTGCGCCGTGCGCCGCGCGCGGTCCGCCTGGTCCGCGCCCGTCTGCGCCTGCTGCGCGGCCTGCTGGAGCGACTGCGCGTTTTGCTGGTTGCCCAGCGCCTGCTCGTTTCGGCTGGCCCGCTGCAAATCCTCCGCCGCGCCGCGCAACTGGTTCGCCACCTCGCCCTGCTGCTGCGCCGCCCGTGCCAGCGCCTGCTCCGGTGAAGTCCTGCCCACCTTCGCGAAGGCCTCCGCCAGCGCGCGCGCCCGCTCCAGGTAACGTCGTGCGGCCGCCGTCACCCGTCCGCTTCCGCCGCCCGCCTTCGCCCACTCCGCCGCCTTCGCCGCGTCACGCTGCGCCTCCGGCAATTTCTTCTGCGCCTCGGAAAACTTCTTCTCGCCGTCCACGACCTTGCGTTCCGCGTTCGCCAGTTCGTTCGTCGCGCGCTGCAAACCCGGCAGCATCTCCGCCACGCGCTGCGCGACCGTTGCGGGCGGCAAGTTGGTCTGCGTCGGTGCCTTGTCCGCCGACTCGTTCACCAGCTTCGCGCCGCGCTCGAACTCGTCCTTCGCCGCCACGCGCAGCTTCTCCGCGTCGGCCTGCACCGGCGGAATTTCCTCCTTCGCCGTCTTGCGCATCGCCTCAACGAGCTGCCGCAACTGCTCCCACAACTCCCCCGCCTCCAGCGCCGGGTTCGCCGCGCGCTCCATCTGCCGGGCCAGCGCACGCTCCGCCTCCGCCGCCTCCTGAAGGCGCTGCCGCGCCGCGCCCACCGCGTCGCGCGACATCCGCTCCAGCTCCGCGCGCATCGCCGGGTTCCGCCGCAGCTCCGCCGCCAGCTCGCGCCGCTGCTCCTCTGGAGGCAGGCTCGCGAGGCGCTGCAACCGCTCCATCTGCCCATACCGTTCGTCCTGTTGTGCGCGCGTGCCCAGCGCGTCCTCCTGCTTGCGCAACGCGACGCGCGACGCGTCCGCCGCACCCGCCTCTAGGTTGCGGTAATGCTCCGCGAGCTGCCTCAAGCGGTCGGCCAAATCCTTGTCGTGCCGCGCCGCCTCCGTGAGCAATTTGCCCCGCGTCCCCGCCGCGCGGGTGGCCGCCGCGCCGCGCAACGCGCTCTCCGCCTTCACCGGCGGCTCGCGCAACATTTCCACCGCCGCCTCCGCGTCGCGCGCCCGCTCGCGCCCGGCGGACAGCGCCAAATCCTGCGCGTTGCCATCGCGCCGAATCGCGCTCACCGCATCGGCCAGCCGCGCATTCAACGTCGTCTGTCGCGCGTGCAAGTTCGTCGTTGCGTTGCTCGTGGCCGTGTTCGCGACACGGTTCAATTCGGCTTCGATCTCCGACGCCACGCGAGCCAGGCCCAGCAGTCGCTCGCTCAACTTCGGCGTCGTCGCAGCAAGCGACTGTCGCGCTTCTGCCTGCGCTTTCGCCGCCTCGCCTTGCGCGCGCTGCATCTCGCCCGCCACGCGGTCGAGTTGTTCCGCCATCGGCGTCGCCGCGCGCGAACTGCTGTTCCGCCGCTCCGCCATCTCACGGCCCACCTGCTGACCCGCGCTGCCGCGCATCGCGTCGGACAGAGCGCTCGCGGCCTTCTCGCCCAGCCCCGCGCTCCGCGCCTCGCGCTGCGCCGCCGTCGTCTGCTTCTCCATCCAGTTCCAGTCGCGCGGCCGGCTCGTGCTGCTGTCCGGCGCGTCCGGCTCAAAACGCTCCTGCCGCGCGAGCGCCTTTGCCGCGCCTTCGAGTTCACTCAACTGCCGGCCCGCCTCCAGCCCCCGCAACGCCTTCTCCATCTTCGCCAGGCGCTCCGGGTTCGCGGCGTTCTGCCAGTCGGCCTCCGCCGCCGCGCGCATCGCCTCCAGCGCGTCGCGCGTCTGGCCAAGCTGCGCGGCAAACTGCGGGTCGCTGTCGCGCCGCGCTTCCTCCGTCTTCGCGCGGTCCTCAAGCTGCTCCATCGCCGCGCGCCACTGCGCCTCGGCGCGCTCGCGGTCGGCGTCGGCCTTCAATTTCAACTTCGCGTCCTCCTCGCCGTTCTTCCGCGCGTCCGCGAGCTTCTTCTCCGAGTCGGCCAGCCGCTCCAAATCCTTCTTCAAGCGCGCCACCTTCTCCGCGCTGTTCTCCGTCAGCTTCGCCAGTTCCGTCCGCGCCTTGTCCGCACGCATCCCCAACTCACGGGCCGCGCTTCGCGTGTCGTTGGCCGCCTGCTCGGCCGTGTTCTTCAACTGCCGCGACGGCGGGGCCAGCTCCGGCCCGGCCTGGTGCTTGAGCGCGCCTTCGACTCCGTTTCGTGCCGACTTCAAGTTGTCCTGCGTCTTGCCCAGCCGGTCGGATACCTGTTTGGGCGCGCGCTGCCGCAGCTCCGCCATTTGCTGCTCCGCCTTCGCCACCTCGCGCGCCGCGCCAGTCTGCCGCCGCGCGACCCGCTGCCACGCATTCGTGTCCGAGCCTGCGCCGTCCGCAGCCTGCTGCACGCACTGCTGGTCCTTCGCGAGCTGATCGAGCCGCTCCGTCAACGCGTCGGCCTGGTCGGCGGCGACGAGTTCGTTGAAGTTGCCCGCCATCTGCGCCGTGAAG
>WRPG01000012.1 GCA_009773355.1 Limisphaerales bacterium | reverse complement strand
AATGTCTCCATGTGGTTGGCAGTCTGCTTTCGCAAACCCGCCGCCATGGGGACATTCTTATCGAGTTACCATAGGGACATTCTCACGGAGTTCCGACAGGGCGCAGGAGAACCATTGGCATTTGCGCGGCAGGCGGCTACGCTGCGGCATGATTCGAGCCAGCGATTCCGCCGCCGGGACCACTGTCGCCAAACAGTCCGACCCGCCCGCCAAGGCTCCATTGCACGACGTGCAGAGCGGGCGGGACCACCGCGAGCTGCGCATTGACAAGGTCGGCGTGCGCGGCCTGCGCTTTCCCATCCAGATTCGCGACAAGGCGCACAGCCACCAGAACACCATCGCCACCATCGCGATGTGCGTGGACCTGCCCAAGGAGTTCAAGGGCACGCACATGAGCCGCTTCATCGAGGTGCTCAACGCCCACGGCTCGGTCGTCCACGTCGAGAACATCGAGGACATCCTCCACGCCATGCAGGCCAAGCTCCACGCCGCCACCGCGCACCTGGAGATGGAGTTCCCGTTCTTCCTCACGAAGAAGGCGCCGGTGACCGGCATGGAGGGCGTGATGGACTACACCGCGCGCTTCGCGGCCACGGCCTGCGGCAAGGAGATTGACTTCGTGCTGACCGTCATCGTGGGAGTGACCACGCTGTGCCCCTGCTCCAAGGCCATTTCCCAATACGGCGCGCACAACCAGCGCGGCAACGTCACCGTGTCCATCCGCTCGGACGAGGTCGTCTGGATCGAGGATCTCATCGCCTTGGTCGAGGCCAGCGCCAGCAGCGAACTCTACTCGTTGCTCAAGCGGCAGGATGAGAAGGCCGTGACCGAGCGCGCCTACGAGAACCCCGTCTTCGTCGAGGACCTCGTCCGCAACGTCGCCCTCAAGCTCAACGCCCACGATGATGTGACGTGGTATCGGGTCGAGGCCGAGAACTTCGAGAGCATCCACAACCACAACGCCTACGCCTGCATCGAGAAGGGCTGACCCGCCCGCCTTGTCCGTCCTGCGAAAACTTCCCCTCGCCTTGCCGCGCCCGGTTCACCTAGGCTGCCCGCCCTGATTCGGTAGGGACGCGCTGCGGCGCGTCCTTGTCTTCTCTGCCGCCGGTGCCGTGACGGACGCGGAGCACCGCGTCCCTACCACCGGGCATTGCCATGATGACCAGCACGCAAATCCGCCAGTCGTTCCTCGACTTCTTCCGGTCGAAGCAGCACACCATCGTCCCTTCGTCCAGCCTCCTGCCGGACAGCCCGAACCTGCTCTTCACCAACGCCGGCATGAACCAGTTCGTGCCCATCTTCCTCAACCAGTCGCCGTGCCCCTACTTCCCCCGGCCGCGCCGCTGACACCCAGAAGTGCATCCGCGCCGGCGGCAAGCACAACGACCTCGACGACGTCGGCCTGGACACCTACCACCACACGTTTTTCGAGATGCTCGGCAACTGGTCCTTCGGCGACTACTTCAAGCGCGTGGCCAACGACGACATTTGGCGCCCCGCTGTTCAGGACTGGCCATCCTAGGGAGGAGCTTCTCACTCCATCGCCTCCAGCAACTCGTCCAAAGCCACCGTGGCGAAGCTCGTGGCGGAGTCGCTCATCGCGTAGGGAATGACGAGTTCGCGCCCATGCAGCAGCGCACCGCAGGTGTAAACGACGTTCGGGACGTAGCCCTCGCGCTCGGCCTCGTTCGGCCCCAGCAGCGGTTCGCGCAGGCGGCCGATGACACGCGTCGGGTCGTTCAAGTCGAGAAGGAACGCGCCGAGGCAGTATTTCCGCATCGCCCCGACGCCGTGGCTCAACACCAGCCAGCCGGCCTCGGTCTCGATGGGCGAGCCGCAGTTGCCCAGCTTGATGAATTCCCACGGATGTGCGGGTGCGAGCAGGACCACGGGCGTCTGCCAGAAATGGACGTTGTCGGAAAACATCAGGAGGATGTTCTCGTCGTCCTGGCGCGAGAGCATCGCGTAGCGGCCGTTGACCTTGCGCGGGAAGATCGCCATGCCCTTGTTCTGCACGGCGGGGCCGTTGAGGGTGCTGAACTTGAAATGCACGAAGTCCGGCGTCTCCAGCAACTGCGGCAGGGTGATCTTGCCGTCGTAAGCCGTGTAGGTCGCGTAGTAGGTGAAGCTGCCGTCGTCGTTCTGGAAGCGCACGAACCGCGCGTCCTCGATGCCGTTGCTCTGGCTGGGCGAGGACGGGAACAGCACGCGCTGCGTGACCTGGCTGCCGGGAGCGAAATGCACTTCGTAGTTCGACTCGGCCAGCAGCAGCATCCCGCGCGCGGACCGGTCCACGGCGGCGTCAGCCGGGTCCACATGCTGCCGCTCCGAGGTCAGGACCCGGCGCAGGTCTTCGAGGATGAAGGCTTCGGGAAGCTGGTCCAGCACGCGGCGGCAGAATTCGCAGCGCACGCCCAGCTCCTGGAGCTTGCGGGCAAAGAGCGCCTTCTCGTAGAGCGCGTTGGGCACGCGTTCCGGCTCGGTCACATACGGCACCGCCGGCGTGAGCGTGATGCGATGGTGCGCGCTGACGACGCCCTTGCGGAAGGTGATGGAGGAAATGTGGCCTTCGCCGGTGGCGCGCAAACTGAGGATGAACCGCGCCGCGCCCTTGGGCAGCTCGCCCTGGTCCGGGTGGAGCACGATGGACGGGTTGAACAGCGCGGCGGACTCCGGGGAATACTCATGCGTGAAGTGCGCGCCGAGGAGCGCCTGCCGTTCTGCGGAAGCCTCCCACGTCCCGCCGAGAAGCTGGCGCACGTGCGCGAAGCGGTTGCGGAAGAACTGTTCCAACTGCTCGTGCCGGCTCTCGAAGTCGCCCAGCACCAGAGCCAACAGCCGCGTCACCTCCTCGTCCGGCAGGGTCAGCACGCGGGCGACCACCCGCCGCGCGATGTCGTCGGTGCTCGGATAAAACGGGCGCAGGAGCACTCGTGAGCGATCCGGGGTGAGGGAGGGGCCGATGCGCTTGGCGTGGACGAAAGTGGCTTTCAAAATAAATCGCGACCGCGCGGCGAGGTGGCTGGACGAACGGACAGCTATTGCAACGGGCGCACCCTCGCCTGAAAGCACAGAAAAGCGAGCGGTGATTTCGCTTCGCGTTTCTGCGGGCAGAGCGAAGTCGCGAACCGCGCAGCAGCGGGGAAACTGAAATCAACCGTCGCTACGGCAAGCAAATTCAACGCAACTGCTTGCTTGGCCGCGGAGGCGTGGTGCGTTCGCGTTGGGTAGCCGCACGTCTCTTCTTTTCGTCGGGCTGCAGTGCCTCAAGCAACACCATCTGATTCCATGCTTGAACAGGTGCAAGCCCGACCTCTTTTAAGACATGCTCGGGAATTTCGAGATCATCGAGCTGGCGCGGTTCAACTTTCAGCGCGCCGCCGCCATAGGACTTTCCAACGAAGACCAAATTCGCCTGCGTATCCTCGTGGTTTAGGGCACGCCAAAGTTTTCGGACGTATGCCTCGCTTTCATCCCAAGGAAACACGCAAAGAAATCCGGTCAGCGGAACTGCGCCCGCACGGTTGAGGATAAAGCGACAGTCCCTTCGGCCGAGGTAGGCGAACAGCAGGCCTGGCACCGTGCGTTCCTCCATGCGATACCAAGGCTTTCGGGTCTCAATCAGAGACCGCGTCGGCAGTCCCATTCGTTCGCCTATTTTCAGATAGTTGCGAATCGTTGCAGGCAGATCACGTTCGGATTCCTTGCCCAGACTAAGCAACCAAGTCGGGCGGCCGGCGCGGTCCAGTTTGTCCAAGTCCTCCCGGGTGACGGTGGCGCTGGGACAATCCCTTGTCCTTCCTATGGCGCGCTTAAAGTAGGATTTCTCAAGCGCATGCTGACGAATCTGCTCTGCTGTCAGGAAGAAAAACTCATTGGCTCCGGTTGCTATCCCCCGAACCACCCGGGCGAAAGCGGATAAAGGCACACCTGCGGATCCATGCGCTCGTGGCGGGCGCGAAAGCCCCGTGGCTAAAAGCTCGTCCAGCTTTCGGTGCTGGATTGAAAGAGCGTCTCCACAGTCAGTTGTCCCCCCGTCCAAAGCTGCCAGAACGGCCTCGGAATCTGGCTTCACAACCCGCAACCAACGCACTTGCTTCGACGGTTGGCGGTGCGAAAGCAAAAACAGCATGGCATTCGTGTCCACGTTTGGAAACGGGGCGGCGCTCTTGTCAAAAGTAAGCACCGCATCGATCCGATATTTTTCTCCCAGACGTTTCCATACGACAGTGGAAGAAACGCCTTCGCAGACGTCGGCCGGAAGCAAGAAAGCAAGGCGGCCATTGGGGGCAAGGTGATCCAGGCATTTCAACAGGAAATAAATGTGCAGTCCTACCCGGCCATCCAAGGAAAATCCAAGGCAGTGCTTTGCCAGTTGGTGAAGCTCCTTCTTTTGCTCCTCACTCAATCGGTGATGACGGATGTAGGGAGGGTTGGAAATGATCGCCGGATAGCTCTGGACGACTCGCTGGCTGATGAAATCACCAACTATCGTGCCGCGCAGCTCCGACGGGCTCAACCCAAGCTTGTAGCTTTCTGCCAACACCGCGTCGTCGAGCTCAAACCCGGTAAAAGCACCAGTAAAGCCAGCTTCTCTCGCCGCCGCAAAGAAAGTTCCCGGCCCGACGGCAGGATCAAACAACGTGGCGGGACGCTCGGCGACCACCCAGGCAGCCATTATTTTAGCAAGCCATTGAGGCGTCCAAAACTGGCCCTTCTTCCTCAAGGTTTCCCTCGCCGGCCCGCTGGCCGGCAACGTCTGGTGGCTCTGTCGGTTGGTTGTGCTCATCATCAAAACGCCGCGACTGCAAAAATGTTACTTAACTTCAAGTCTATGGTCAACAACTCAGCCTTTTTTTATTGTGCCCGCGACCAATGGGCAGGCCATCACTGAGCAGACGCGGTCCGAACGAGTTGAGCGAACGGCTTGGCGAGCGCGTCCGCGCCTTGCGGAAGCGCAAGGACTGGTCACTCGAAGAACTGGCCGGCAGAGCCGGAGTGCATGTGACCTACCTGAGTTCAGTCGAACGAGGATACCGCAATCCAACGCTGAATGTCCTGGCCGCCCTCGCATCAGCCTTGGAGATCACCCTCTCGTTGTTGCTTAAAGGCGTGGAGAAAGGAGAATAAATGGCGGGCCGTGGGATTGATTTCGAGCACAAGTTCATGACCAGCCGGTGGGCTGAGGATCTCCTGTTGAAAAGCCTGCGCTCCCAGGCCGGATTGACTGCGGTCAGGTTCGGCCTCTCCCAAGTGAAAGCAGCCAGTGATGTAAAATACGACAAGCGTTCTTGGAAGGAGCCAGACTTGCTCGTTTACAACAATGCGGATTTGACGGAACAGGAGCGGAAAACTTTGATGGTGGGTGATCTGTCCGGAGAAGACCGCGAGCAGTTGCGGCAGAGCGGCGAACTCCATTTCGTCGTAGCCAAGGCGTGTGCGGCTGTAGAAGTCGAATTCTCCCCCTACCGAGCGAGTGAGATGAAGGGAAGGTCGTGGCAGCCGAAAACCTCTGAACAATGGGACCGTCGCCCGTTGAAAAACGCCAACCCTCCCATCGCACCAAATATCTGGGTCAAGGAAGAGGACTTAAGCCGGCTCAACGGATGGGAGGCGGATTTTGGCGTGCCCATCGTAATCGCACACCTTTTCGACCAAGAAGGCTTTGCGGTGGCGTTGAAAGCGGTCAACGAATTCAACCAGAAGTTCTGCGAACCCGGCTGTGATCAGGTCCGTCTCCAAATGACGACGGGAATTTTCAAGAAAAGCCAGACTTACGACCGCATAGACGCTCAGGGCGCCCGCGAGCAAAAAATCGTGTTCATCGCAACCCCGGCGGTCGCCACGAAAATTGGCGACGTCCAAGACGTGAACGTGGCGGCGCAATTGGGCGTGAGCACCTCAAAGAAGTATGTGACCCACAGCATTTTCTCCGGCGGACTCATCGCTTTGGCTCCGGAGTTTTTATCCTTGCTGACAAACGCGAGGGCTGAGCACGGCTAAACGCGCCTGCGCACCAAAACAGGAGCAAAAAGCTGCGATTTCACCGATCTGCCGGCGTTATTTGCCGGCGGGTTCCTTGAAGCTGCTGAGGGTGTTCTGCAACGCCTGCATCTCCGCGAGCGCGAGCAGGAAGGCCAGGGTGGACTCCGCGCCCTGGTTCTGGCTCACGCGGTCCATGTGCAGGCCGTCGCGGCAGCCGCCGGTGGTCGCGTCGTAGAGCGCGAGGCCCAGGTCGTTGCGCCCGAGGAACCACTCAAATGCCCGCCGCGCCTCCGCGACCCAGAGCAGGTCGCCCGTCGCGTGATACGCCTCGATGCAGGCGGACACCGTGGCCTGCGCCTCAATGGGCTGCTGGTCGAACAGCGCGCGTTCCTGGCCGCGCCGGTAAAAGCCATTCGACCCGATGGGCCGCAGCGAACCGGCGTCCGAGGTCTGCACCTTCATCAGCCACCGCAGCGCCTTGAGGCCGGTCTCGATCATCGGCGTGTCATTCAGGCAGCGACCGCTGAGGATCAGCGCGTGCGGCAGCTTGGCGTTCGCGTAGGAGGCCACCTCCTCGAACCAATGCCATTCTTCGCTCGCCGCGTCGGCGTAGCGCTGCATCAGCTTGGCGGTGAGCGCCTCCCGGATGTGGCTGGCGCGCCGGTCCCCGCTGAACCGCCGGAGATACTCGTCAATGCCGACCAGCGTGCACGCCCACGCGCGCGGCGAGGTGAACTCGGCGGCGACCGGCAGCGCCTGCTCGAAGAGCTGCGCCGCCAGCATTTGCAGGCTGCCCATGCCGGTCTGCCCCACGCACAGTCCCAGCGCCCACAACGCGTGGCCATGACAGTCTTCCGAACCGGCCTCTTCCAGCCAGCGCCGCTCGAAGCTCATGAAGTTGCGGAAGCGCCCGTGCGCCCGGTCGAAGGCGTGGTTCAGGAACGCCGCGTAAGTGGCGGCCTGCGCGCCCAGGCGCGGCGAGCCGTGGCCCAGTTGTTGCAGCATCAGCGCCAGCACCAGCGCGCGCGCATTGTCGTCCGTGCAATAGCCCTCGGCGAAGTTCGGCACCGTGAAGCTCGCGTGCTGGAAGATGCCCGTCGAGTCACTCAGGCGGAACAGATGGTCGAGCTTCAGCTCCGGCAGCTGCCCCGGCTGCTCGTCGAGCGTCTTGATCGGCGAGGACCGCCGGCCCACGAAGTTGTGATCGTGCCGCGCCTGCTCGAAGGACTTCCCATAGAGCTGCGCCACGCGGCTCCACACCATGTCGCGCCCCAGCAGATAAGCCTGTTTGCGTATCGCGTGGCGCACCGGCTCGTCGTGCAGCAGCTCGCGCACCGCCGTCGTGATGGCCCCGGAGTCGCGGAACGGCACCAGCTTGCCGCGCCCGTCGGCCAGCAGCTCCGCCGCGTGCCAGTAAGGTGTGGACACCACCGCGTTGCCGTTTCCAAACGCGTAGGCCAGCGTGCCCGAGGTGATCTGCGCCTCGGTCAGATACGGCGTGAGGTAAATGTCCGCCGCGCCGATGAACCGCATCAGCTCCTCCAGCTCGACGAAGCGGTTGAAGAACACGACGTGCTTCTGCACGCCGAGGTCTTTCGCCAGCCGCTCCAAGCCCAGCCGGTAAGCCTCGCCCTCCTCGCGCAGCAGGTTCGGATGCGTCTGCCCGAGCACGATGTAAACGAGGTTGGGGAACTCGCGAATGAGTTCAGGCAGCGCGCGCAGCGCGTGCTCGATGCCCTTGTTGGGCGAGAGCAGTCCGAACGTGAGCATCACCTGCCTGCCCGCCACGCCGAACTCGTCCTTGAAATAGTTCGGGTCCGCGAACGGCATGTCGGGAATGCCGTGCGGGATGAGGTCAATCTTTGCCTCCGGCACCGCATACACTTCGCGCAGCAGTTCGTGGCCGCGCCCGGTCATCACCACGAGCCGGGTCGAAAGCCGCGTCAGGTCGCGCATCACACGCCGCTGCTCCGCGTTCGGCTCGCGCAGGATCGTGTGCAGCGTGGTGACAATGGGCATCCGCAGCTCCCGCAGCAGCGCCAGCAGATGGCTGCCCGCCGGCCCGCCGTAAATCCCGAACTCATGCTGCACGCAGACCACGTCCACATCCGTGATGTTGAGGAAGTCCGCCGCGCGCAGATACGAAGGCAGATCCTGCTCCGCGATCTCAAAGCGGACCTCCGCCGGGTAATCGTAGCCGCCCGCGAGGTCGTTCACCGGCACCGCCAGGCACTGCATTCTGGGAAACGCCGCCGCGACCGCGCCGCGCAGGTCCGTCGTGAATGTGGCGATGCCACACTTGCGCGGCAGGTAGTCGCCAAGGAACGCGATTTTGCGGGCGTCAGGTGCTTTAGGCATGAATGTTTCGGTTCACCGGAGGGCCTGTTGCCCCACTCTGCCCAGGCACAGTGGACCTCAAGGGGAGGTTCACCAAGCACCATTCACCGGGATTCCGCTGGAACCACGTCGCCTCAAGCCAAAATTCCAACTCGCCTTGCGCCTCGACTCGCCGCTAGTTTCCCCGCTCTGTTTACCGAGAGTATTCAGTAATCAGTGTCCAGTGTTCAGTGAGCTGTCCGGACACGCGCCAACTGATTACTGATTACTGAACACTGATTACTTTTTCGCGAAGCGCATGATGACCAGCACGCAAATCCGCCAGTCGTTCCTCGACTTCTTCCGGTCGAAGCAGCACACCATCGTTCCCTCCTCCAGCCTCCTGCCGGACAGCCCGAACCTGCTCTTCACCAACGCCGGCATGAACCAGTTCGTGCCCATCTTCCTCAACGAGACCAAGTGCCCCTACTCCCCCGGCCGCGCCGCCGACACCCAGAAGTGCATCCGCGCCGGCGGCAAGCACAACGACCTCGATGACGTCGGCCTGGACACCTACCACCACACGTTCTTCGAGATGCTCGGCAACTGGTCCTTCGGCGATTACTTCAAGCAGGAGGCCATCAGTTGGGCGTGGGAGCTGGTCATCGAAGTCTGGAAGTTCCCGCCGCAGCGGCTCTACGCGACCGTTTACAACCCCGACAAAACCAAGGGCGACCCCAGCGAGTTCGACCAGGAGGCGTGGGACATCTGGGCCGCGAAGTTCCGCAGCGTCGGCCTCGACCCCGCCGTCCACATCGTCACCGGCGGCAAGAAAGACAACTTCTGGATGATGGGCGAGACCGGCCCCTGCGGCCCGTGCTCCGAACTCCATGTGGACCTCACGCCCGCCGGCGACACGAAGGGCGCGCTGGTCAACAAAGGCACGGCCGAGTGCATCGAAATCTGGAACAACGTCTTCATTCAGTTCAACGCCAACCCCGACGGCACCTTCAGCCCGCTCCCCGCCAAGCACGTGGACACCGGCATGGGCTTTGAGCGCGTGACCAGCATCATGCAGGGGACGAAGATGTTCTCCGACTTCGCCAACGCCAAGATTTCCAACTACGAGACCGACATCTTCCGGCCGATTTTCGATGAGCTGGAGAAGATGAGCGGGAAGCAATACGGCTCCACCCTGCCCAAGTCCGGCAGCACCGGCGACACCGAGCAGGAGAAGGTGGACATCGCCTTCCGCGTCATCGGTGACCACATCCGCACCCTCAGCTTCGCCATCGCGGACGGCATCCAGCCGGGCAACACCGACCGCAACTACGTCCTGCGCCGCATCCTGCGCCGCGCGGTGCGCTACGGCCGCACGCTCGGCTTCCACGAGCCGTTCTTCTACAAGCTCGTGGACGTGCTCGCCGCGACGATGGGCGATGTCTTCCCCGAAATCCGCACGCGCAAGCAGCATGTGAAGGATGTGCTCAAGCTGGAGGAGGAGAGTTTCAACAAGACGTTGGACAATGGCATCGGCTTGTTCGAGGGGGCGATCCAAGCACACAACTCAAAGCTTGAATTTGAGTGGCAACGGAATGCGCCATCTGGTGGAACTTCCATGCGACTGCATGGAAAGGAGCCGCTTGATGTCATTACTTGGGAACGAAGCAAGTCGGACGTTGCTGTTTCTCAAATTACTGGGCAGTTCGCGTTTCTCCTCTACGACACCTACGGCTTTCCCCTCGACCTCACCGAGCTGATGGCCCGCGAGCGCGGCCTGACCGTGGACGTCGCCGGCTTCAACGCCTTGATGGAGGAGCAGAAGGCCCGCGCCCGCGCCGCGCAGAAGAAGACCGTCATCGAGCTGTCCCAAATCGAAACCAAGACGCCCACGCGCTTCCTCGGCTACGACGCGCTGGAGACGCCCGCGCGCGTGCTCGAAGTCGTCGGTCTCAAGGACAAGACCGCCGTGGTGCTCGACACCTCCACTTGCTACGCCGAGATGGGCGGCCAGCTCGGCGACACCGGCGAACTCACCGGCAGCGGCCAGCTCTGGCGCGTGGTCAACACCCAGAAGTCCGGCAACACCTGGCTGCACATCCTCGGCGCAGCCGCTGACTCCTCCCTATCCCCCATCCCCCATTCCCCATCCCCTGACGACGCGCCCGCCGTCGGCTCGACCGTGACCTTGAGCGTGGACCGCGCCCGGCGCTCGGCGATTGAGCGCCACCACACCGTCACGCACCTGCTGCACTGGGCCTTGCACGAGGTCGTGAGCCAGGAAGCCTCGCAGAAAGGCTCCTTCGTCGGCCCGGACAAATTGACCTTCGACTTCAACAGCGCCGCGCTCACCCCCGCGCAGATCGCGGACATCGAGAAGCTCGTCAACGAACGCATCGTCGAGAATGCCGGCGTCTCGTGGACCGAAGTCCCGCACGCCGACGTGAAGGGCCGCAAGGACGTGATGCAGTTCTTCGGCGACAAGTATGGGGACACCGTGCGCGTGGTCCAAATCGGCGGCGCAGCAAACCAGCTCAACGGTTACTCCATGGAACTCTGCGGCGGCACGCACACGCGCGCGACCGGCGAAATCGGCCTCTTCCGCATTGTCGGCGAGAACGCGATTGCCGCCGGCGTGCGCCGCATCGAAGCCGTCGCCGGCCTCACCGCCTTCGACGCGATGCGCCTGGACCGCGAATTGATCCGCACCGTGGCCGGCAAGGTGAATTCCCCCATCCACGAACTGGAGAAGAAAATCGAGCTGGTGCTCGCGCAGCAGAAGGAACTGGAGAAGCAGCTCAAGCTGGCCGTCGCGCGCAACGCGTCCAACGCCGCGAGCGAACTCCTCAGCCGCGCGCACGACGTGAACGGCACGCCGCTCATCACGCACAACCTCGGCGACGCGGACGGCGAGTTCCTCCAAGCCGTGGTGGACGCGCTCAAGAGCCGGTTCAAGGGCGTGATCGTCCTCGGCGGCGGCGCGGGCGGCGCGGTCACGCTCATCGCCAGCGTCTCGCCTGACTTCACCGCGAAGGCGCAAGCCGGGAAAATCATCCAGCAGATCGCGCCCATCGTCGGCGGCAAGGGCGGCGGCAAGCCCGACAACGCCCGCGGCGGCGGGAAGGATGCGAGCAAGCTCGACGAGGCGCTGGCGAAGGTGAAGAGCTTGCTCGGCTAGGCAGACAGGCGCAAAGTCTCACCGTGCTTGCGGATGAACAGACCAGCCCGGAGCAGTTCGCGATTCTCCGGCGGATGACTCCGGAGCAGCGATTACAGGAGGCGGAGCGGCTTTGGTGGGAAAACCGCAGGGAAAGGGCCGCCTCAATTCAACGGGCTCATCCGGATTGGTCCGAGGAATCAGTTCAAGTTGAGCTGAGGCGGGTTTGCCTAGCTGAAGCGATGCAGGAGGGCTGATGCGTCAGCTTCCCCGCGCGTCCGCACTTCACAGCAGGTGGCCGAGCTTCTCCCGCTTGGTCTTGAGATACCGCTCGTTGTGCGGGTTGGGCTTCACGCGGATGGGCACCTGCTCGACGACCTTCAGCCCGTAGCCACCGAGGCCGACGATCTTCTTCGGGTTGTTGGTGAGCAGGCGGATGGTCTTGAGGCCGAGGTCGCAGAGGATTTGCGCGCCGAGGCCGTATTCGCGCAGGTCCATGCCGAAGCCTAGCTTCTGGTTCGCCTCCACGGTGTCGAGGCCCTTCTCCTGGAGCTTGTAGGCCTGAATCTTCGGCCCCAGCCCGATGCCGCGGCCTTCCTGCCGCATGTAGAGGATGACGCCGCAGCCGGCGGCGGAGACCTGCCGCATCGCCTGCTGGAGCTGCGGCCCGCAATCGCACCGGCGCGAGCCAAAGACATCGCCCGTGAGGCATTCGCTGTGGACGCGCACGAGCACGCGCTGGGTATGGGCCACGTCGCCCTTCACGAGCGCGACATGGTGCTGGCCGTCGGTGTGCGAGCGGTAGAGGTGCAGGTCGAAGTCGCCGTAGTCGGTGGGCATCTTCACCACCTCGATGCGCTCGACGAGCTTTTCCCGCGAGCGCCGGTAGCTGATGAGGTCCGCGATGGAGCAGATCTTGAGCTTGTGCCGGCGGGCGAATTTCCGCAGCTCCGGCAGGCGCGCCATCGTGCCGTCGTCGGACATGACTTCGCAGATGACGCCGATGGGCCGGCAGCCGGCGAGGCGCGAGAGATCAACCGCCGCTTCCGTGTGTCCCGCGCGCTGAAGCACGCCGCCGGACTTGGCGCGGAGCGGAAAGACATGGCCGGGCTGGATGAGGTCGTCGGGCACGGCCGTCGGTTCGGCCATGATCTGAATCGTCCGGGCGCGGTCGGCGGCGCTGATGCCGGTGCTGATGCCGCGCGCGGCGTCCACGCTGACCTGGAAGTCGGTTTTGAAGGTCTCGCGGTTCTGCGTGACCATGCGCTCGATGCCGAGCTGCTTGAGGCGCTCGCCCGTGGTCGGCACGCAGATCAGGCCGCGCCCAAACTTCGCCATGAAGTTGATCGCGGCCGGCGTGGCGTGCTCGGCGGCCATGACCAGGTCGCCCTCGTTTTCACGGTCGGCGTCGTCCACCACGATGACCATCTTCCCCCGGCGCAAGTCGGCGAGGGCGGATTCCACGGAGTGAATGACGGTCTGCATTGCGCGCGGACTTTAGGCGCGGGAGGGCGGGTTGCAACTGCGGAAAGGACCAGGCCTCAGATCTGCGCCTGTTCGGACTGTGCGGGCGTGCCAGCCGTGGACGGGCTTTCCGTGACCAGCGCGTTCCGGATGGTGGAACGGAGCGTGTCCAGCGCGACCGGCTTGGGCAGCGCGGCCACGAAGCCCTGCGTGGCGAAGTGCTTCGGCCCATGCACGGCGACGGACGTGGAGAAGATGATCATCGGCAGGTCGGCGCGCACCTGACGGACGCGCTTGGCGAGCTCCACGCCGGTCATGCCCGGCATCTCGCAGTCGGTCAACAGCATGGAATAATCGTGTGGCGCGGCCTGAAAGCGATCCCACGCGACCCGGGCGGAATCAATGATTTCGACCGGCAGGTTTTCCAACCTGAAGAAATGCCTGAGGAAGGCGCGGATGGCCTCGTTGTCGTCCACGACGAGGATGCGGGCGGGTGAAGTTGGTGGCGCGGCTTGTATGGCGGGAGCCTGGTTGGCGGCTGGAGTTTGGTTCAGCAATTGTTCACGCGTTGCTTATGAACGGCGGAGTGTCTCAGACTTTTCGCCGCCCACAAGTGGAATCTATTGGCAACCGCTTCGCCGCGCACCGGGGAATTCCTGAGGGGAGCGCCCCGCCTGAGCGGCCGGCCGCCGCACATTTGACAGCCTTCCACTCGCCGGTATAGTGCGCGCCCTTTGGTATGAACCGAAACCCTCATGTGGCAGTGGTCGGCGCGACCGGTGCGGTCGGCGTCGAGATGATCAAGACGCTCGAAAAGCGGAACTTCCCCGTGGGCCGGCTCACCCTGCTCGCCTCCGCCCGCTCCGTGGGCAAGACGCTCAAGTTCCGCGGGCAGGACATCGCCATCACCGAGCTGACCAAGGATTCGTTCAAGGGCGTGGACATCGCCTTGTTCAGCGCCGGCGGCGGCATCTCGAAGGAGTTCGCGCCCATTGCGGCGAAGGCCGGCTGCGTCGTCGTGGACAACTCCAGCGCGTTCCGCATGGACCCCATCGTCCCGCTCGTCGTGCCGGAGATCAACGCCGCCGACTGCGCCCAGCACCAGGGCATCATCGCCAACCCGAACTGCACCACCGCCATCACGCTGATGGCGCTCTACCCGCTGCATCAGGCCTTCGGCGTCACCCGCATTTTCGCTTCAAGCTACCAGGCCGTCTCCGGCACGGGCGCGAAGGCCATCGAGGAGCTGGAGCGCCAGGTGGACCAGATCGTCAGGAAGCAGCCGGTGACGAAGGAAGTTTATCCGCACCAGATCGCCTTCAACGTCCTGCCGCAGGTGGACTCGTTCCTCGACACCGGCTACACGAAGGAGGAGATGAAGATGGAGAACGAGGGCCGCAAGATCATGCACCACCCGAAGTTCCGCGCCAGCGTCACCTGCGTGCGCGTGCCGGTCTATCGCGCGCACTCGGTGGCCGTCAGCGCGGACTTCGAGAAGCCCGTCTCCGTGGAGGCCGCGCGCGAAGTCTTGAAGCAAGCTCCCGGCCTCGACGTGGTGGACGACCCGGCGAACAAGGTCTATCCGATGCCACTTTTCACCGCCGAGAAATACCACTGCGCGGTGGGCCGCCTCCGCATGGACTGCGCGCTGGAGAACGGCCTCTGCTTCTGGGTCTCCGGCGACCAGCTCCTCAAGGGCGCGGCGCTCAACGCGGTGCAGATCGCGGAAGTGCTGGTCAGATAGCCCGTCCTGGTGGGGCGAGGGACAGGCCGGGATTGATTGCCGGGTTCATTCAATCGGCGATCGAGCCAGTTGCATCGAACCCGCCTGACGGCGGAAACCACGCTCGAAACTCCGCCGTTCAGGCCCGGCTCAAACCGCCGCTTTGGCGGCCGCGAGGTCGCTGCGGCGGGCGGCCATGCTCTTGAAGAACTCGTAGCCTTCGCGCAGGCGGCGGACGCAGACATCCTTGTCCTCGAGCATGGTCTTGATGATGCGCAGAATCGGCTTCGGGCGCAGGTAGTAGCTGCGGTAGAAGCGCTCCACGTCCTCGAAGATTTGCTCCTTCGAGAGGCCGGGGTATTCGAGCGTGCTTTGCTGGAGGCCGTCGTCTTCCACGAGGTCGGTCTTGTCCTTCTTCACGAACCAGCCGTTGAGCTTGGCCTGTTCGTAAAGCTCCGTGCCGGGATACGGTGCGGCGAGTGAGACTTGCAGCGAGAAGACGTCCAGCTCCTTCGCGAAGTTGATGGTCTGCTCGATGGTTTCCTTCGTCTCGACCGGCAGGCCGAGGATGAAGGTGCCGTGGATGACGACGCCGGCCTTGTGGCAGTCCTTGGTGAAGCGGCGCATTTCGTCGGTGGTGACGCCTTTCTTGATGCGCGTGAGGGTGGCGTCGTTGCCGCTCTCGTAGCCGACGAGGAAGAGGCGGAGGCCGTTGTCCTTGAAACTCTTGATGGTGTCGTAGTCGAGGTTCGCGCGGCTGTTGCAGCTCCAGTCCACGCCGAGCGGGCCGAGCTTCTTCGCGATTTCGCGGGCGCGCGGGAGGTTGGCGGTGAAGGTGTCGTCATCGAAGAAGAACTCGCGCACCTGCGGGAAGATTTTCTTCATGTAGGCCATCTCGTCGGCGACGTTCTGCGCGCTGCGGACGCGATACTTGTGCCCGCCGATGGTCTGCGGCCAGAGGCAGAAGGTGCACTGCGCCGGGCAGCCGCGACCAGTATACATCGAGACGTAGGGATGCTGGAGGTAGCCGATGAAATACTTTTCGATTTCGAGGTCGCGCTTGTAGACGTCGGCAACCCAAGGGAGCGAGTCCATGTCGGCAATCATCTCGCGCTCGGGGTTGTGTTTGATTTTGCCCTCGCTGTCCTTGTAGGAGAGGCCCTTGATGGTCGCGAGGTCGCGGCCCTCGGCGACTTCCTTGCAGGTGAAGTCGAACTCCTTGCGCGCGACCCAGTCAATGGCCCACGAGGCCTTGAGCGTCTCGGTGGGGAGCACCATCGCGTGCGCGCCGACGAAGCCAATTTTGGTGCCGGGCTTCTGCTGCTTGATGGCCTCGGCGACCTTGCAGTCGTTCTTCAGCGAGGGCGTGCTGGTGTTGATGATGACGTGGTCGAAGTCCTTCGCGATGGCGAGGCACTGGGCCATGTCAATGTGGTGCGGCGGGCAGTCGAGGAGCCGGCTGCCAGGCACGAGCGCGGCGGGCTGCGCGAGCCAGGTGGGATACCAGTAGCTGGTGACCTCGCGCGTGGCCTGGTAGCGCGCGCCGGCGCCGCCGTCAAAGCCGTCGAAGGAGGGAGGGGAGAGGAAGAGTGCGCTCATGTTCAGTTGTCAGATTTCTTAAGCCAAAGTTGTTTCACCCGTTCAAAGTAGCCGATGCGGCGGGTGGTGATTTTCCGAATCTCCTCTTCGTAGAAGTCCTGCATCGTGTCGCAGAGCTTCAACATCCAGGCCTTGCGGCTGGAAGGCTCGATGAGCAACCGGTTCGAGTTCGCGATTTGAATCTGTCCCCAGCCCAGCGCGCCGATGGTCAGGCATTCCCACGAAAAGAATTCGATTGGGACGAAATGCACCTGCTGCGCCTCGAACCGTGTGCCGTCGAGCGTGTAGGCCACCATCAGGATGACAAAGTAGTTCCGGTCGTCCTCGTAGAAGCGGCACAGCCGCTCGCACGAAGTGAGGTTCGGCATGTTGAACTTCGTGTCGAGGCGATGGGTTTTGACGTCCACGCGATGATAGCAGCCGGATTTCTCCGTGAAGGCCAGATCGGCCATCGCCCGCCGCGCGAAGTCAGCGGAGTAGTCTTGGATGTGCTCGCCGAGCAGCTTGGCGATATTCTCCGAAAGAATGGTCTCCACCGCATCGCCTACGGCGCGAGTGCTGGCCGCCGCCTCCTTCGACAGAAAGGAACCGTAGCCGTTGAGAAAGCGAAGGATGTCCCCCTCCAGCTTCTCGCGCAGCGGTGTGTGGAAGATTTCGCTCCTCATGCGATGACACGGGAGCCGAAGAGGTCTTGGCCGAGTCGGCTGTCGGCCGTGCGCGAAGGCTTGCCATCATTCCGCGCAGGGGCGGAGTTGCGTTCCCAAAACACACCGTTGGAGTAGCCTTGGATGCGGTTGTCAGCCTCGGCGAGGCGGAGACGCTTTTCGGCCAGGGCGCAGTAAGTTTCGTCCTGCTCAATGCCGACAAAGCGACGTCCCAGCTTCTTGGCCACAACAGACGTGGTGCCGGAGCCGAGGAACGGGTCGAAAACCATGTCCCCCGCCCGTGTGCTGGCGAGCAGCAGCTTGGCCAGCAGCTTCTCGGGCTTTTGAGTCGGATGGTCGGTGTTTTCCGGCATGGACCAGAACGGCACGGTGAGGTCTGTCCACAGGTTGGAGGGGCTGGTCAGGCGGAAGGAACCGCCTTCGGAGCGATCCCAGTCCTTTGGCTCGCCATCCGCGCTCGTGTAGGGCGCGATGACCCGGCGCTTGAGCTTCACGGCTTCGGCGTCGAAGTAGAAGTCTTCACCGACCGTGCAGAACCAGATGTCCTCGGAGCAATTCTTCCAGTTGGCCTTCGCGCCCCGCCCCTTCTCGCGTTCCCAAGTGATGCGGTTCCTGACGCGAAGATGTTGCTCGGCCACACTCTGAATCGCACCCGACGACCGCCAGTCGCCGCAGATGTAGACAGTCGCAGCCGGCTTCAGACAAGGCAGCAGTCGCAACAGCCAGGATTCGAGCAGAGTCCGATACTCCTCCACTGGCAGCTCCCGGAAGACATGACCGTTGAAAGACTTGGTGAGGTTGTAAGGCGGGTCCAGAAAGAGCAGGTCGGCAAACCGGCGCGGCAGGGAGTCCGCCACTACCATGCTGTCGCCACAAATAGTCCGGTCTTCAACTTCACCTGTAGAAACCGACGTGCTGACTCGCAGCAACGAGCGATGGGCGGCGGTCGAATCAGCGGGCGAAACGGTGAGCGTCCGATTTCGCGGAGCGCGTCGTTTCTCACCAGCAGTCGGTTGAGCCTGGCTGACCATCTCATTCCGCCTTCGTCGTCACCGTGCCGTTGGCCTTGATCTTCGCGAGTAGATCGTCGCGCTGGGAAGTGTCACCGGAGCCGCAACCACCACCGGCTGCTGGCGCGTGCGTGTGTTCCTCTTCCTTCCGGGTAAAGGCTCCACGCGCATTGGCGGCGGGGTTGATGGCGGCCTTCGCTTCGGCGAGGTGGCCCTTGCCGATGGTCACGCCGTTGAAGGCGCGTTTCTCCAAGTCGGCGCTGGCGGGATATGGCTTCGGCTTCGCGCCGAAGTTGTATTTCATGTTGATCCACGTGTCGCGCGGCTTGTTGCTCAACGCGCCGCTGGGGTCGTAGCCGCAGTGGACCATGCAATGCTCGCAGCGCGAGTCGCGCGCGACGCCGTCCACCACGCCGTAGTTCTCCCACTTCACCGTGCCGAGCATCTCGCCGTAGGTCGGGTAATGGCCGTCGGTCATCAGGTAGCACGGCGCTTTCCAGCCCTTGACGTTGTAGGTCGGGATGGCCCAGGCGGTGCAGGTCAGCTCGCGCTTGCCGGCGAGGAACTCCTGATAAACCGGCGTGCCGAAGATGGTGAAGAGCTGGCCCCATTCCTCAATCTTGGCGAACTTCTTCCGCGTCATGTCGCGCGTGAGGAAGAACTCCTTCGGGTCGCGTCCGAGGCGCTTGACCATGTCCTTCTTGGCGGCGTCGTAGTCGTAGCCGGGGGAAATCGTGTGGCCGTCCACGTCGAGCGAGGAGAGGAACTTGAACATGTCCTCGATTTCCTGCACGTCGGTTTCCTTGTAGACAGTCGTGTTCGTCGCGGTCTGATAGCCGAGAATCTTGGCCATCTTGATGGCCGCAACGCACTCCTTGAAGACGCCCTCGCGCTCGACGATGAGGTCGTGCGTGAATTCCAGCCCGTCCACATGGACGTTCCAATACATCCACTTGCTGGGCTTGATGACGACCTTGGCCTTCGCGGCCGCGTCGGCGTTGCGAATGGCCTCAGCCTCCTTCTCAGTCACGAGCTTCTCGGCGACGAGTTGCTGGAGCTTCGGCTCCATCTCCGGTGTGAAGACGGTGGCCATGTAGTCGCGCATCTTCTTCCGCATGAACATCCCGTTCGTGCAGATGTAGATGATGCGGCCCTGCGTGCGCAGCCCGGCGACCAGCTCCTCGATCTTCGGGTAAATCAGCGGCTCACCGCCGCAAATGGACACCATCGGCGCGTCGCAATCCTGCGCGGCGGCGAGGCACTGCTCCAGCGGCACCATGTCCTTGAGCGAAGTGGAATACTCGCGGATGCGCCCGCAGCCGGTGCAGGTGAGGTTGCAGGTGTGCAGCGGCTCGAGCTGCAAGACCATGGCGAACTTCGGCGTCTTGCGAAGCTTGTGCTTGACGATGTGACGGGCGATTTTGACCGTCAGCGCGAGGGGGAAGCGCATAGGATTACTGAACTGAAGCGATTTGCGGCACCGGCTCGCGCGAGACGTCGAGACGCTCGGCGGGCGTGGTGTCCGTCGGGGTGTGAATCAGGCCGGGGATCAGGAACGTCGCCGGCGACACCGAATGCGAGGAACGAAAGCCGCTGCAACCAGCCGCCCCGAGCGCGAGCATGGGGAGGATTGCCAACAGAGGTCGTTTCCAACTAAAACGCATCGCAGCACTATATGAAGCCGGGCAACGCCAGCGCAACGCCTATTTCCGCCGCCCTGAACCGGGGCTGGCGCAAGGGCCTGCGCCCACTCGCCGGCCCCTGCCTCGCCCTCATCCTACAGGCCGTGCTGCTCTGCGCTGCCCCGGCTCCGCCCAAGAAGCCCGCCGACATCCCCATGCCCACGTTGTCGGCCAAGTTCTCCGACACCGCGCAAATCAAGCTCATCAACGCCCGCAAGAAGTTCCAGGCCGACACCAACAGCACCCCGGCGGCGTGGGCGTTGGGGCAGGCGTGCTTCTGGCGCGGCGAATTCGCCGGGGATGACGAGGAGCGCACGGCGCTCGCGAACGAGGGCATCGCGGTCTGTCGTCCCCTGACCATCCGCGCGCCGACCGTGCCGGAGGGTCACTACTATCTCGCGATGAACCTCGGCCAGCTCGCGCGCACGAAGTGGCTCGAAGCCCTCGGCCTCGTCAAGGAACTGGAGCGCGGCCTCAAGCTCGCCGGCGGCATGAACCCGCGCCTCGACCACGCCGGTCCCGACCGCTGCCTTGGCCTGCTTTACCGCGACGCCCCCGGCTGGCCCATCAGCGTCGGCAGCAAGTCCAAGGCGCGCACGCATCTGCTCCGCGCGGTCGAGCTGGCGCCGCAGTTTCCAGAAAACCACCTCGTCCTCATCGAGACTTGGGTCATGTGGAAGGAGAAGAAGACCCTCCAGCGCGATCTCGACACGCTGGCCGGGTTGCTCCCGAAGGCCCGCAAGCAGCTCACCGGCGCGGACTGGGCCGCGCACTGGGACGACTGGGAGCGCCGCTGGCAGGAAGTGCAGGCCAAGGCCGCCGAGTTGCTGCGGAAGAAATAGGCTGGCGGCGAGTTGAAATCAGGGTTGCGCACGGCCACGCCCCGTTGCTCCATTCAGACACCAGCACCCACAGCGCCGTTCACGAAGCGCTGCCCGTCCCTCGGCGGCGTTCCGGTTCACGCAAACCAGCCCACCAGCCATGCGCCAGCCCATCCGCCGCCCCGGAGCTTTCACCCTCATCGAACTCCTCGTCCGGCGCCGGGAAAGCTGCTCTGGGTCGTGGGCGCGGGCACGTCCGGCCAGTTTGGCCATCATGACCAGGCCGGCAACACCGTGCTGTCCGACGGCAGCGTGCAACAGTTGTCATCGGCTGCCTTGGATCAACAGGCGCGGTTGATCGCCACTTCCCTCGGGGCCACGACGCTGCGCGCGGTCTATCCCAACTGAGGCCGGGCGAAAGAAGCTGGACGGCCAAAACCCGCTGACTCACGGTGTCGCCATGAGCACCGACTTTCTGTCCTCCGCCGCACCCGCCCGTGTCCGCTTCGCACGGGCTTGGGGCTGGCTCCTGGCATTGATCGCCGCCTGCGCCTCGCTGCCGGCCGCGCAGTTCGTGCTGTTCGATGTCACCTTCACCTTCACCAAGGACGACGCGGACAACTCCAAGCCGAGCAAGTCGCACTACTATGTCAAGGGGGCCGCCATCAACCCCGAGCGGCCCCGCGACTGGACGGCTCCGGTGGACTACCGCAACGGCACCGTCCACATCCGCACCGAGATCCTCGAGAAACCCGCCGGCAGCGAGCCGACGACGTGGAGCATCTGCTACATCCCCAACAAGGGCCAGGGCAACGGCTACGGTTGCACCGGCACGGACCTCTACCGCGAGAAGGGCGTGTATGAGAAGGATGTCTCGATGAAAGCCTTCTGGCAGAACGACGGCATCGTCTGGACCGAGGGCATCAAGCAGATGGACTTGGTGATCAAGGACGGCAGCGGCGGCGGCGGCCACGCGCACAAGCGTGCGGACCACGAGAAGTTCTTCCCCACCAGGATCCGCATGACGGTGATCCAGGTGTCCGCCGGGGCGAAGTATGACCCAAGCCTCGTGCCGAACCTGCCCCGCAAGTCGGCGGAATCACTCAAGCCTTTGGTGGTGGCTGCGCGTGGTGGATGCTGCGGAACAGGGGAACCCGCGGCTGCCAAATGAGCGGACTGGCGGGTGAAGCCTTCGTGGCGATCTGGCACGACATCGCGCCCGAGGGGTTGGCGACTTTCCACGCGTGGCACGACCGGGAGCACATGCCCGAACGGCTGGCCATCCCGGGGTTTCGCCGGGGCCGGCGCTACCGGCAGGTCGCGGGTGATGGCCAGACGTTCTTCAACCTCTACGAAGTCGAGGCGTTCGCAGTGCTCGTTGGGCCGGACTACCTTGCCCGCCTAAACGCCCCAACTCCTTGGACCAGGCAGGCGGTCACGCACTTCCGCAATGTGACGCGCGGGCTGTGCCGCGTGGCTGCGTCGGCGGGCATCGGCCAGGGCGGCGTGATCGCCACGGTCCGGATCGCCGCGGCGGCGGGTGGTGACGCGGCGTTGCAAAACTACCTGGCGGGCGAGGCGATCCCCGCGTTGCTCGCGCAGCCCGGTGTCTTGGGCGCGCATCTGGGCTTCACCGATCCGGACGGCTCGCGGATTCCGACCGCCGAGAAGCTGGTCCGCAACAATCCCACCGACATCCCGCCTTGGGTGCTGCTCGTAGAAGGTATTTCCAGGGAGCACCTCCAAGAGGCGATGGCTGCGCCCCTCGCGGAGCACCGGCTCGCCGAGCGCGGCGCTGCCGCCGGGCCGATCATGGGCAGCTACCAACTCGAAGCCATGCGGCTCAAGGCTGCTTGAACCCGGCGGCGACGCTCCGCAGCCGGCCGGCTATTTCAGGCCGTTGGGAATGACGCTCGGAGCACTGAGCAGCGCGGACCCCGAGGCTGGCGTGTGGCGGACCACGAGCGTCAGGCGGCTGTTGGTCGGGCGCGGCCCCTGCCAGGGCAGGGTCAGGTCGTAGCCCGTGCCGAGCGAAGTGGCGATGGCAAAGGGCGGCAGGCTCGCCGCCGGATAGGACCAGACTTGAGCCGGGGTCATGGTCCGGGGATCGGTTTCGTAGGGGCTGCCTTCATAGCCCAAAATCTCCAGCGTGCCGCCGCGGATGGGAATGCCCTTCGACCGGCGGCGGTCGCTGGCGAAAACCCGCACGGCGAAACCGTCGGTCGCGCCCGCCTGGCTGGACTTCAAGGTCACGGGCAGCACCAGAAGATGCAGTTCCTGAATGGAGCCGCCGCCCCAGGACAGGGCGCCGCCGTCGCTGGAGACGCAGCCGTTCAAGCTCAACAGCGTCAGCCCAGCCACCAGCGCCAGGGCGAAGAACCGGCCGGCCAACGCCCAACACGGCAGCGGGGCCGCCAGCCTCGATTGGATCATCGGGTGATGGTTCAAGATTTAGTGGGTTTCCGCCCGCCCGGATTGACGGGCGGCGGGGTGATCGGCGGCGGGAAGAGGGAATCCAGCAGCGGCTGGTTGAAGTCGTTGCGTTTAAGCTCGTCCTTGAGCCGCGAGCGGTCCAGTTGCTCGCGGGTGGCGTCGAGCGGGTCGTTCAACGGCACGGGCGTCTGGTTGTTCGCCATGATGGTCGGGGTGAGGAAGATGAGCAGCTCGCGTTTCTCCTTCGTGACCTTGGTGCTGCGGAAAGCCGCGCCGAGATACGGGATGTCGCCGAAGAACGGCACCTTGCGCTCGCGCCGGTCCTCCTGCGTGCCGATGAGGCCGCCGATGATGATGGTCTGGCCGTTCTGGACGCTCACCGTCGTGTTGGCGCGGCGCTGGTTGATGACGGGCACGGTGGCGGACGCGTTGATCTTCACGTCCGAGCTGGCGAGCGACGAGTTGGTCGTGCCCAGCTCCAGCTTCACAAAGCCATCGAGGCTGATCTTCGGCGTCACGGTCAGGTTCACACCGATATCCTCGTAGCGGAAGGAGTTGATGGTGTCGCCGCGTTCGGTCACGCGGCTGTCGGTGATGAGCGGCACGCGCTGGCCGACATTGATCGTCGCCGGCTTGTTGTCCGCCGTGACGATCTGTGGGCGGCTGAGGACCTCCAGCTTCGAGTGCTCTTTCAGCGCCTTGAGGATGAAGCTCGTGTCGCCGCCGGTCAGGGCGGCGGTGAAGCCGTTCTTGGCCAGGTTGGCAACGCCCAGGTTCACGCCGCTGGAATAGACCGGCCCGCCCGTGAGGTTCCACTCCAGCCCCACGTCTCGCCCGTCGGTCAGCGCCACCTCGGCCAGCACGACCTGGATCATCACCTGCGGCTGGGACTTGTCCAATTCGGTGATGAGCTGCTGGACCTGCGTGAAGTAGCGCGGGCTGGCCGAGAGCAGCAGCGTGTTGCTGTTCGTCTCGCCCACCACGGCCACCTCGCGCTCAAGCATCTGCTGCGCGGTGCCGACGGCATCCGCGCCGAGCACCTGCGTCACGCGCTGGCGCTCCTGGTCCAGGAACGAGCGCACGGCCCCCGCCACATCCCCCGCCTGGGTGTTCTTGAGGCGGACGATCTCGGTGCGGCGGTCGTTGGCCGTGGTGGAGTCCAGCGACTCGATGATCTGCTCGACCATCGTCACGTAATGGTCCGTGCCGCCCACGAGCAGGCTGTTCGTGCGTGGGTCCACGGTCACAGTCAGCGCGGCCTGTTCGGCCGTGCCAAGCGTGGCGCTGGCGGCGTCGTTCGTGCCGCCGGGGCGGACCAGCGTGTATTGGATGGTGCGCTGGCTGGCAGTCGTCGCCGTCGCGGTCATGCGGAACATCTGCGTGAGGATGTCGGCCATCTGGCGGGCCGAGGCGTTCTTGAGGGTGAACACCTTGATCTTCGCCTCCTGTGGGGAGCTGGCGTCGAGCCGCGTGATGATCTGCTCCAGCAAGCCCATGTAATCCACCGGGCCGCTGACGATGAGCGAGTTCATGCGCGGGTCAGGCGTGATGAGAACGGATTCCTTCAACGCCGCCGTGATGAGGTCGCGGCCTTCCAGCGTGCGCGTGATGAACTGGAGCACCGACTGCGCATTCGGGTTCTGCTGGTCGGTGAGCGGCGCGGGCTTGGTGTTCAACGCGGCGTTCAAAATGGTCGAGAGCGTCTCGGCCCGCGCGTTCTTCAGCGGGAAGACCTTGATCTCGGCCACGCGTGCGACCTGCTCGGTGTCGAGCCTCTTCACCAGCTCGGCGATGCGCCGGGCATCCACCTCGCCGCAGGAGACGACCAGCGCGTTGATGCGTTCGTCGGCGGTGACTTGCACCGGCGTCTGCTGCCCCGGCTGGCCGGGAGGCCCGTCGCGGAAGAGGCCCTGCACGGTGAGCGCGACCTTCCGCACGTCCGCCTTGGCCAGCGGGAAGACGTGGATGGCCAGGCCGTTCGGAGCCGGCTCGGCGTCGAGCTGCTTGATAAGCGCCTCGACCGCGGTCATGTCCTCGACATTCGCGCCGACCAGCAGCGCGTTCACCCACGCGTCGGCGATGATGGTGATGGGGTCGTTCGGCTCGCCCCGCACACGCGGCGGCCGGTTGGCGAAGATGGGCTGAAGCGTGGCCTGGAGCTTCTGCGCCGTGGCCTTCGTCAGCGTGAACACGCGGAAGTTCAGCTTGCTGAACGTCCCCTCGCCATCGAGCTGCGGCAGGATGCGCTCGACGAAGTCGAAGGCCTCCTTCCCGCCGGTGACGAGAATCGTGTTGACGCGGTCGTCGGCGATGACCGTTGCCTTCACGCGGCGCTGGTTGGCGTTCACGGTCAACGCGTCCGCCGCCTCTTTAGCAGTGAAGAACTGCGTCAGCGTGGTCGCGAGCGAGCTGGCGCGCGCGTGCTTGAGCTGGAAGAGCCGCACGTCGCCGGTCACGGCCTGCTCCTGCGTGTCCATGCGTTTGATGACCTCGCGCACCACGGCCATCGTCTCCGGGCTGGCGCTGACGAAGAGCGAGTTGCTGCGCGGGTCCACGGTCACGGCGAGCTTGTCCGCCGCGCTCGCAGCCGGTGCGCCGCGCAACTGGCCGGGCCGGTAAAGCCCCTGCTGCACGAGCGAACTCAGCATCGCCCCGACGCGCGCGGCGTCAGCGAATTGCAACGTGAACACCTCTAGCACGCCGCCGGCGATGACCGGCTCGGCGTCGAGCTTCTTGAGCAGGTCCTGAATCAACTCGAGGTTCTCCTTGCTCGCGGAGACGACGAGTGAGTTGTTGAGCGCGTCGAATTCCAGCTTGATTTGCGTGCTGGGCAGCGGCGGCTGGCCCGGCAGCGTCTGCGCGGCCCGGCGCGCGGCGAAGATGCTCTCAATCATCCCGGCCACGCGCGCGGCGTCGTTGTGCTTGAGCGGCAGGACGGTGAGCTGGAGCGACGGATTGTCCATGCGCGTGTCGAGCTTCTGGAGCAGCTCGTCAATCGTCCGGTTGTCCTCCTGGTTCGCCGTGATGAGCAGGCTGTTGCTGCGCGGGTCGGGGAGAATCACCGGCTTGTTCCGCTGCACGTCGGTCGTGCGCGCGGCGGCGTAGCGCTGCTCGAACAAGGTCGTCAACGTCGCGCCCACGAGTCGCGCGTCGGCGAACTGAAGCGGAATCAGCCGGATGCGCCCGCTCAAGGCCGCGCCCGCCGTGTCGAGCTGCTTGGCGAGCGCCTCGACCATCTCGAAGCCGTCGCGCCCGCCGCCCACGAGCAGCGCGTTGCTGCGCGAGTCGGCGAGGATGATGACCTTGAGCGCGTCGGACTGGCCCTTGTTGAGCGTCACGCGCTGCGTAAGCCGGGCGTCCATGAGCTTCTGCAGCGTGCCGGCCACGGCGTTCGCGTCGGCGTGCTCCAGCGGCAGGATGCGGATGTCGCGCAGGTCGAACGGCAGCTTCTGGTCGAGCTGCTTCAGCAGGCCCTCGACGATGGCGAAGCTCTTCGCGTTGCCCGCGACGATGAGCGCGCCGGTGCGCTCGTCCAGCGTGATGACGGGCTTGTCCTCGTTGCGGACGGCGTTGGCGCGCTGGCCAGCGTAGAGGTCGGCCAGAACTTTTTGCACCGCCGCCGGCTCGGCGTGCGCGAGCGGGAAGATGCGGACGGTCTCCAGGCCCGACGCGGACGGGATGTCGAGCTGGTCAATCACGTCCGCGATGAGCGGCAGCATGTCGCTGCGGGCGGCGATGATGAGGATGTTCGAGAGGTCGTCGGCCTGAATCGTCAGCGCGGCGCGGGACTTCGCGTTCTCGCTCGTGCGCGGCGTGTTAGCGCCCTCCTTCAGCGTGCGGAGGCGAGTCACTTGCGTCTTCAAGCCCTCGGTGCCGGGCACGGGCGGGCCTTCCGCGAAGACGCTTTGCAGCATCGCGACGAGCCGCGTGGCCGACGCGTGCTTGAGCCGGAACAACTTCACCTCCGTCACGGGATGGTCGAGCTGCTTGTCCAAGTCCTCGATGAGCTTCGAGGCCAGCTCGATGGACTCCATCTGCCCGCTGAGAATCAGTGTGTTCGAGCGCGCGTCCACGCCGATGCCGACGGGGTTGACGAGCGCCTTGCCGGTCAAGCCCTCGGGCTGCGCGCCGGGGCCGCCGGGGCCGGTCGCGAGCGTGCGGCCCTGCGTGAAGATGCTCTGCACCGTGGTCAGCACCGACGCGGCGTCCGCGTGCTGGAGCTTGATGATGCGGACGTTGACGCCCTCGACGACCTGCGGCGTGTCCATCAGCTCGACCACGGCGGCGAGCGCCTTCAAGTTGTCAGGCGTCGAGGTGAGCACGAGACGGTTGCCGCCACCCGCACCGTCGGCGGAAATTTTGATGGGCTTGGTGAGGTCCAGAGTGACGGCCTCGCCGTTGTCGCCGAGCACACGGAGGCGGCGGATTTGCTCCTGCAGCTCGCGCGCTTCCAAACTCTGCGTGCCCTGTGGGCCGGGGCGAATCATGTTCTGCAACACGAGCGCGAGCGCCGCCGCGTTCGCCTTCTTCAACGCGAAAACCATCACCTCCGCCTCAATGTAGGGCGCGGGCTTGTCGAGCGACTGAATCATCTTCTCCACCTGCACGATGACGGCCTCGCGCGCGACGACGAGCAGCCCGCGCGAACGCGGGTCAATGACGACCGTGAGCGGCTCGCCGGGGCGGATGAGGTTGAGTTGCGTGACCATCTGCTGCACGAGCGGGAGCACCTTCTCCGGCGGCGCGTTGGTGAGCGGCACGCTGCGGAAGTCGAGCTGGGCGGCCTGGCCCGCGCCGTCGAGCTGCTTGATGAGCGACTCCATCAGCGCGAAGTCCGTCGGCCGCGCGCGGACCACGACGCTGCGCGTGCGCTGCTCGGCCACGACGGTGATGCGCGGCGGCTGCTCGACGGTGCGAACCGGCTCGCCGGGCCGCTGTGGCGCGACGGTGACGGGCGGCATGCGGAGCAGCTCGTTGAGCGTGCGCGCGACGACGATGGGGTCGGCGTCCTTGAGCGGGAACAGGCGGAACTCGGCCTCGTTGCTGTAAAAGTTCAGTGAGAGGTCGCCGATGATGCGCTCAACATTGTCCAGCTCGGACGCGGGGCCGGAGAGCAGCAGCGAGTTCGCGTTCTTGTCCACGGCGATGACGACTTCGGGAACTGCGTTGGTGTCCACGACCGTGGCTTGCGCCTGCGCGGCGGGCGGGTTGGCCGGAGCGTTCGTCGCCGGGCTGGCAGCCGGCGCGTTGGTCGTGGCGGGCTTGAGCGGGTCGAGCTTCTCAACCACGCGCACGGTGCCGCGCGACATCTGCGGGTAAATGCTTTGCAGCATCTTCGCCATCTGCTCGGCGACGACGCGGTCCAGCGGGCGCAGGCGGACTTGGATGCTGTTGTCCTTGCTCTGCTCGTCGAGGCGCGACACGAGGTCCTGGATTTGCGCGAGGTCGGCGCGCTTGGCGATGACCGTGAGCGAGTTGTTCATCACGTCCGGCTCGATGAGCGGCTGCTCGCCCTTGGGCCGCTCGGCGAAAAGCGCATCGAGCTTGGTGCTCACGTCGAAGGCTTTCGCCTTCTTGAGCCAGACGAACTGCACATCGCGGTCGGAACGCTCGGGAGCCTTGTCGAGCGTGGGCAGCACCTTCTCCACGACGCGGAAGTGCGCGGGCGTGCCGGAGATGATGAGCGTGTTCGCGCGCGGGTCCACGGCCACGTTGATGGCGGCGGCGCGGACGCGCGTGCGCGAGACGCCCTGCAAAAGCTGTTCGATGATGACGGAGACTTCCTTCGCCGTGCCGTTCTCCAGCTTGTAGATGCGAATCTCGATTTCGTCGCCCTTCATCTCCACGTCGAGCGCCTGGATGATTTTCAGCACGTCCTCGACCTCGCCGTTCGGGCCGTTGATGAGCAGCGTGTTCGCGCCGGTGACGGGCGTGACGGTGGTGCGCGGGAGCTTGCCCCGGCCCAGCTTGGCGGTGAACGACGCGGTCACGGCGGTCGCAACTTCCTCCGCCTTGCCCTTCGTGAGATGCACGGCGTGGAAGGTCGTCTTGTCGCCGGCGGGCGCGGCGTCCATCACGCGGAGGAGCTGCTCGATTTGCTCCAACTGCGTGCGCGTGGCGTCCACGATGAGCGTGTTGTCGTCGCCGCCCGCGCTGATGAGCAGGCGGTCCTCGCGGTCGGTTGTGCCGGTCTGGCGCGGGAAGAGGCGGTTGAGCATCACGACCACGGCGGCGGCGGAATTGCGCTCCAGCGGGAACACGCGGACCTCGCGGCCCAACGTCGTGCCGGCCTTGTCCATCACGTCGGCGGTCTCCTGCATCAGCGCGAGCTGCGCCTCGGTGCCCACGAAAATGAGCTGGTTGCCGGGAATGTCCTCGATGACCAGCGCGCCGGCGGAGCCAACGTCGGGCAGGCTGCGCGCGCGCTCCTCGAAGACCTGCCGAATCTTCGGCGCGGTCTCCGTGGCGCGGCGGCCCTTGAGCGCGAAGACCCGCATCGAACGCACCGTGTTGGTGCCCGTGGCTGTGTCGAGCTGCTCGACCACCTGCGCGGCGGCGTGCAGGTCCTTCGCCTCGCCGGTGACGATGAGGCTGCGGTTCTTGGCGTCCACCACCACGCTGATGCGTTTGGTCGGACGCCCAAAACGGTCCATCATCACGAAGGCGTTGGTGAGAATCTCCGTGACCTGCGCGGGGTCGGCGGCCTTGAGCTTGAAGATGCGCGCGTTGGCGCTCTGCGGGCTGGCCTTGTCCAGCTCGCGCACCAGGTGCTCGACCACCGCCAGCTCGTTCGTCGTGCCCGTCACGATGAGGCGGTTGGAATTGGTCTCCGCCAGAATCAACGTGTCGCGTGCGGGAGAGCCGGGCCGCAGCCGGGCCTGCTCCAGATACAGCGGGCGCAACGTCCCGGCGAGCGTGCCGGCGTCGCTGCTGGTGAGGTCGAAGAACCGCGTCGCGCGCGGCTCAGTCGCCGCCGCCCCGCGCAACTGTCCGAGCAACGCCTCAATCTCCACAAGGTGGTTCGTGCGCGCGGTGACAATCATGCGGCCGTTGCGCGTGTCGGGCAGGAACGTCGCGTCCGCCGGGTCCGAGAGCGGCCGCGTGCGCCACTTCTCCTCGTAGAACGAGCGCACGAGCGGCACGAGGCGCGCGACTTCGTCAGCGGGGCCGAGGTCGAACGCCTTCGTGACGCGCTCGCCCGGCGTGGGCTGGAGCTTCTGCAAGTCCGTGAGAATCTGGCTGAACAGCTTCAACTGCGCGTCGCTGCCCGCGAGGATGAGCTGGCTGCCGCTGGCGTCGTCCATCACGAGCAGCTCGGCCACGGCCAGCTCGGGCTGCGTCTTGATTTGGTCGTCGTAGAGCTTGCGCGCCTGCGAAAGCAGCGTGTTGGGCGTCGCGGAGTTGAGCTGCACCACCTGAATCTTCCGTGCCGGCTGCTCGCCAAGCGACTGGTCGAGCTGCTCGATGATGGCGGGCACGGCGGACAACTCCTTCGCGTCGCCAGTGACGATGAGCGTGCGGGTCTTCGCGTCCACCGAAACACTCACGCGCTTCTGGGGGCGACCCAGCGCGTCGAAGCGCACGAGCGCCGTGGTCAGCACCTCGGCGACCTTCGCCGGGTCGGCGGACTTGATTTTGAAGACACGGGCGGTCGCGCTCTGGCCGGCGGTGGTGTCCAGCTTCTTCACCAAGTCGGCGACGGCCTCCAGCTCCGTGACCTCGCCGATGGCGATGAGCCGGTTCGCGCTGGTGTCCGCCATGATGAGCGTGTCGGGCGATTGGTTGCCGAAGCGGGCCTTGGCCGACTCTCCGTAAAGCAGCTTCACCGTCACGGCCAGCTCGGTGGCGCTCGCGGTGGTGAGATCGAAGAGCCGCGTTTCGCGCGCCTGCGGTTTGGCCTTGGCCGTGCCGAGCTTTTGCAAGATGCCTTCAATCTCCTTCACGTGCTCGGGCCGGCCCGTGACGATGACGCGCCCGCCCTGCGGGTCCGCGACGATTTGCGCGTCCGCCGGGTCGGTCTCGGGGCGGTCCTTCCACTGCTCGGTGTAGAGCTTCTGCACGATGGGCAGCAGCCGCGCCACGTCGTTCGCCGTTCCGACTTCAATCATCCGCGTCTCACGCGCGGTCGCGGCGGCAGCGGTTGGCTGGAGGCGGGTGAAGATGTCTTCGATGGCCTTCATCTGGTCCGCGCGTGCGCTGACGATGACGCGGCCCGAGACGCCGTCGCTGACCATCTGCGCGTCCGCCGCGCCGAGCTGCGGGTTCGCGGCGAACTGGTCCTTGTAGAGCTGGAGCGCGAGCGCCATCACGCGCTTCGCCTCGGCGAGCTTGCCGAGGTCAATGACCTTCGTCTCGCGCGTCGCGGGTGCGCCACCGGCGAGCGTGTCGGCAATCTGCTGAATCGCCTCCGCCTGCTGCTTCGTGCCGAAGACGTTCAGCCGCGTGCCGCTCGCATCGGCGTAAATCGTCGCGGGCTTCTGCGTCTTGCCGAGGGACTGCTCGGAGTAAATCGCCGTGACCTTCGGCAGCAGCTCAGTGGCCGACGCGTTCTTCAGCACGATGGGATGCAGCTCGCGCTGAAGCTCGTCCGGCTTGCTGTCGAGCGAGGCGACGAGCGCCTCGATTTGCACGAGCATCGGTTCCGGCGCGAGGACGATGAGGCGCTTCCCGTTCGGCGTGATGCTCACGAGGTTCGTCACTGCCCGTCCGCCGCTCTGCGCGACGAAGATTTTGGTCGCGAGCGCGGCCAGCGCGTCGGCGTCGCCGCGCACCTCGATGAGCCTCATGCCTTTGGGCTTGTCCAGGTTCGAGGGGTCAATGCCCTCGTTGTCGAGGCGCTGGATGATGTTCTCCGCGTCCTTCAAGTCCGCGCGCGTGCCGGCCACCACGATGCTGTTCGACTCGCGGTCGGCGGAGACGGTGACGCGGCGGATGGGCTGGTTGCGCGCGTCGAAGCGCACCATCGCGTTCGAGACGATCCCGACCACCTTGATCGCGTCGGCGTTGTTGAGTTTGAAGACCCGCGCGCCGCCCGCGCCCTCGGGAGCCTGGTCGAGCTGCTCGACGATGGTGTTCACGGCAAGCAGTTCGTTGCGCGGGCCGCTGAGGATGAGGCGGTTCGAGGCGGCGTCGGCGACAATCTTGACCGAGGGCGAATACTCCGGGCCGCGCTGGCTCTTGAGCAGCTCGGTCACGAGCGGCAGCGCGAGCGCGGCGATGGCGGTGGCGTCGCCCTGCTTCAACTCCATCACCCGCATCTCGCGCGGCTGCACGTCGCCGGGCGTGTCGAGCTGCTGGATGACCTTCGACGCGGCCTCGACGGCGTCCGGCTCGCCGCTGAGGACCAGGCTGTTGCTGCGCGCGTCCACGAGCACCTTCACGGTCTGGGCCTGCGCGTTAAGGCTCTTCTCGACGAGGCCGGAAATCTCGGCGGCGAGCGCCGAGCGCAGGCGGATGACGCGCGTCTCGTCGCGGGCGGGCTTGCGACCGGCGGGGTCGAGCTGCCGGATGATGGCCTCGACGCGGGTGATTTCCGCGTCCGCGCCGCTGACCATGATGCGGTTGTTCTTCGCATCGGCGAGGACGGTGGCCGCGCCGCCGGGCGGCTCGCTCTGCCCTTTGAGCTGCTCCTGGTAAAGCTGCGTGACCAGCGGCGTCAGCTCGGTCGCGGTGCGCGCGTGCAAGTCCACGGAGCGGAACTGGCGGGCCAGATTTTGCGTCGTGGCGGTGTCGAGCTGCGTGACCAAATCCTGCACGCGCTTCAAATCCTTCTGCGCGGCCAGCACGATAATTTGCTTGCCGCTGGCGTCGGGGATGAGCTTCGGCTCCATCTGCGGGTCCGTGCCGGGGCCGCCCATCTGCGCCAGGAGCTGCGTGGCGAGCGTGATGATTTCGGTCGGCGTCTTGGCGCGCACGGGCAGCACGACCATCTCGCGGCGCTGCGTGGCCGGCGCGAGGTCCACGACCTTCACGAGCTGCTCAATCTCCGTGAGCTGCTCCGGCGTCGCGGTCACAAGCATCCGGTTGTTCGCGTTGTCAGCGACGACGGACGGCTTGGGCTGGCCTTCGTAACGGCGGTCGGCCATGCGGTCGGCGAGCAGCTTCTCGAAGCCGGCGAAAACCGTGTCCAGCTTGGTGTTCTTGAGCGCGATGATGGAGAGCTGGCGGTTGAGCACGACGCCGTGCTTGCCGCGCAGTTGCTTCACCAGCTCCTCGATGCGGAGCAGGTGCGGCTCGCTCGCGGTCACGATGAGCCGGCCGTTGTCGTCGCTCATCAGCTTCGCGTGCGGGCCGGATTCCAGCGACCCCGCGCCGCTCATCTGGTTGCGGTAAAGCTCCTCGACCAGCGGCAGCAGGCGCTTCGCGTCCGCCGCCGTGCCGACCTCGATGAACCGCGTCTGGAGCGCCTGCGGCTGTGAGGTGCCCGTCTCCAACTGCGTGAGAATCTCCGTGGCCGTCTGCAAGTCGCCGGGCGAGCCGGTGATGACGACGCTCTTGCTGGCGGCGTCGAATGTGACGCTCGCCGTGGAGCTGCCCGTGCGCGCGCCCGGCTCGCGCCGCGTGAGCGCCTGCGTGAGGATGGCGGCAAAATCCTTCGGCTCGGTCGCGCGCGGGCGGAAGACTTTCGTGAGCATCACGGTCTGCGTGCGGAGCGCGATGTTGTTGGTGTTGCTGAAATTCCCGGTGGTGCCCTTGTCCACGCGGCTGATGAGCAGGTCAATCTGCTCCAACTGCGCCGCGACCGGCGAGGCGACGATGAGGCGGTTGTCCTTCGAGTCCGCGATGACGCGGGCCTTCGTGGCGGCGGCGGAACCGGTTTCCTTCGGCTCGGCCACGCCGGGGATGGCCTGACGGATAATCATGGCGAGCTCCTCGGCCTTGGTGCTCTGCAACTGGTAGATGCGCACGTCGCCCGCCGGGCCTTCGCGCTGCTCGAACTTCGCAATCAGCTCCTCCGCCAGCGCGATGCGCTCGCGCGGGCCGAAGAGGACCATCGTGCGCGAGGCGTCGTCATAGACGGCGGTGATGTATTCGTTCGGGTCGGGCGGGACGGCGACCATGGTCTTGGTGGTGGGATTGAACTCCTGCCGGCGCGGCGCGGTGGCGAGGCCAAAGGTGCGGTTGAGCAGGTCGGCGACAATCGCGCCCGACGTGTTTTGCAGCGCGAAGGTTTTCATCATCCGCTCGGCCGGGGCCTCGATGTCTATCGTGGCGAGCAGGGTTTTGATGCGCTGAATGTTCGCCAGCCGGTCCGTGATGATGATGCCGCGCCCGCGCGGGAGGACCGCCATCGAGCCAGCGCTGGACAGCATGGAGGTGAGCGACTCGGTGATTTCCTTCGAGTCCACGTTCTTCGCGTCGAGCACGGCGGTGACGACCTCGCCGGGCCGGACGTCGCCGGCGGGGGCGGTGCCGCGCAGGAGTTTCAGCGGCGTGGAGGGCAGCTCCTTGAACGGCACGAGCTGAAGATAGTTGGCGTTCTCGACGAGCATGACGCCCTTCATCGCGAGGATGACGTTGAGCGTGTCGAGCGCCTCGACGTAGGTGTAGGCGTTGGGGTCGTTGTAGGTGAGCGTGCCCTCGGGCTTCGTGCCGGCCAGGAGCGGCTTGTTCGCCATCTGCGCGAACCGCTCAATCACGTCGGCGTAAGGGATGCCGTCGAATTGGAAGCGGATGTTGCGCGCGGCGGCGGCGGTCGTCGCGGACGCGGGCGCGGCGGTGCCGGGCGTGATGGTGACGGACTTCGCGGGCGCGTTTGTAGCGGACGCGGCCTTGGGCGCGACCTGCGCCGCGAGGGTGAACGTGCCACCGGCGAGCGCCAGGGCGAGGAGCGTGGGATGCGTTCGGTTCATAAAAGGGAAAGGGAGTTACGGCGTGGCGCGCGGGGCTTCAACGACAGGCTTTACCAGCTCGGGCGGAAGCTGGGCCAGCTCCAGTTTCCGCAAGTCGGCCAGCGTCTGGCCGCGCTCGATGGCGAAATAGTCGCCCTTCACGCGCACGATGACACGGCTGAAGGATTGCAGGCCGCTCGTGCCGGGCAGCGGCATCGCGCGGTAGTCCACCAGCGCGATGGTGCCGCCCGCGAGCGCATCGCCGGGCTTGTAGCGGACAGTCTTCTGCGCGGTCAGGTCGCGCACATGGGCCTCCGGCTGCCCCTGCCATTCGGAGAGCGACACGACGCGGAACGTCTCCGGTCCCGGCGGCGCGGGCGGCGTGGCGGGCGTGGCCGTCGCGGAACCGACACCGGCCTTCGCCACCACGGGCGGGGGCGGCGGGCGCTTGATGTAAGGCCGCAGCAGGTCGCGCGACACGATGCCATCGAAGACCCGGCGCTCGTCTGACTTCAAGCTGGCCTTCGCCAGCAGCGCCTCGCGCTTCACGTCGGGCGCGGGGTCGAACACGAGCGTCAGGCAGCGGAAGCGCACGCGCACCTCGCCGGGCTTCTCCGCCTGCGAAAGCACGAGGCCGTCGAGCCGCTGCAGGTGCGGCGACTGTTCGAGGATGAACAGCAGATTGACGACGGTCGCGAGCGCGCCGTCGCCCTGGACGTTCCAGCCGATTTCACTCGCACCCCGCAGCTTGCGCGGACCCAGCGGCAGGCGGGTGAAATTCCCCTCGTCGAGGCCGGCCTGAAGAATCTGCTTGGTCAGCGCCTCGCCGGAACGCGCGCTGGCCTCGTCCACCGAGTCGGCGAACGTCAGCCGGCCCAGCGCCTTCAACCGGTCCTCGGCGGTGAAGAAGCTGCGGCGCTCGGCCTGGATTTTTCCGAGCCGCTCGCGCGCGGCGACGATGCGTTTGTCGAGGTCCGTCAGCGGCTTCATGATGAACGCGCGGATGCCCAGCGCGCCGCCGAAGAGGCACGCGCCGCCCAGCACAAGGCTGGCGAGGAGTTTCTCGCGCGCGTTCATCCGCCTCCTTTCCGTCGCGGCGGGTCGAGCGACGCGTCATCCGCCGGGCGGGCGGGTGGCCTCACCTTGGAAAGGTCAACCTTCAGCTTGTGCGGCACCGCCAGCTCGACGGTGGACTGGAATTCGTAACCGTTCTTGTCCGTGCCCGGCGTGATGGCGAGCGGCTTGACCTCGTAGCCGGCGGCGCGGAGCTGCTTCTCGACCTTCGCCAGAATCTCGCCGCTCTTGGCGCGCACGCCGAGCCGCAGCGCGCCCGGCCCGCTCACGGCGAAGGACGTGAGAAAAATCTCCTCGCTGCGCGGCAGCACGGCGGTGAGGTGCGCGTAATGCAGCAGCCAGTCGCGCTCGCCGCCGACCCACTCGTTCACCACGGCGGCCTGCGAAATCACCTTGCGATACGCGGGCCGGTTCTTCTCGGCGGCGACGGCCTCGGCGGTCACGGCGTCGAGCACGGCCTGCCGCTTGCCCACGAGCCAGGTGCAAATGCCGGCGACGAGCATGAAGAGCGCGGCTGTCGCCGCAAGGCTGGCGAGAATCTTGATGCGCCGCAGGTCGCGCGGGACGGCGGGGCGTTTCGGGTTGAGGAAGTCGAACGGCAGCCCGCCCGCGTCCGCGTAGCCGAGCGCGAGACCAATCGCCGACGTCGCGCCCGCCGCTTCCGTGTGCGTATCGGCGGGCAGCTTGAGCGCGGTGGAATCGAGCAGCTCAACGGCCGCGCCCATTCGGGATGCGAGCGCGCTGACGAACGCGGCCTCATGGCCGGTCGCGCCGGTGACGAGAATTTTTGCGGGCGAACCCGCCGCGCCCTGCCCGCCGTAACTGTGCAGGCTGCGAACGACCTCAATGGTCGCGGCGTTGACGAACCGCCTTCAGGCGGTCGGGAGGTTTTGCCGCCTGAAGGCGGGACTCCGAGCGCCGCGCCGCGGCTAAACGGCACGGCCTGGTCGCAGGCGACATCAATGCCGACCTCATCCGGCCGCAGCGATACGAGCGCGTAAGCCTGCCCGCGCTCCGCCACCTGGCACGCCTCGACGCACCGCGCGCCCGCGTTGGGCAGCAGCCCGAGCGCGACGAGCTTCACGCCCGCCGCCGTGGCGACGCGCTGGTAGAAATCAACCACCTCGCGCCGCGCGACGGCGACGAGCACTTCGAGCTTGGGCGGCGGCGTGGCGGGAGCTTCCGCGCCGGGCTTGGCGTTGGCGTCGGGCTTGGGAGCGGGCGGGGTGATTTGGCGCAGGACTTGGAAATCAACCACCGCGTCCGCCACGCGGAAGGGCAGGTCGCGGCCGACTTGCAGATGCACGACGGATGCCAGCTCGCTCACATCCGCGATGACCGGGAGCAGCAGCGTCTTGAGCACGACCTGCGCGCGCGGCAGGCCCATGACGACGGGGCCGGGCTTGAGCTTGAGCTGCTCCAGCGCCTTCGCGAGCGCGGCTCCGAGCATGGCGGCGTCAGCGCGGTCCGCGTCCGCCGGCAGGTTCAGCGGCGCGACGGCCACGCGGCTGAGGCCGGGCTGCACGACGCGCAGCGAGCGGCTGTCGAAGTCGAGCGCGGTCGCCTGCGCGGGCAGTTTCGCGCGGGCGGACGAGGCCTTCTTCAGCGGGAAGGCGGGCAGGGCGTCGCGGTCAGCCACGGTTCACCTCCGGAGAAGAAAGCTCCAAAACCCAAGCTCCAAGTTCCAAAGAAGTTCCAAGCTCCAAATCCCAATTCGCGCGCGGATGGATGGACGCGCGCCTTGGCATTTGGAGCTTGGCACTTGGAGCTTCTTTGGGATTTGGAGCTTGGAGCTTGGAGCTTCGTTGAGCTTTGGTGTTCGGACTTTCGTGTTTCGTCATCTGCCCATCGCCTTCACTTGCAATCGTGAACGGCAAGCCGCGCCGCGTCACGTCGCGCAGGTAGGTCACGCGACGTTCGCCACCGGTGACATCAATGCCCGCCTCCAGCACGCGGAAGCGGCCCGAGGGCAGCCCGTAGCCGATGACTTGAAACGTGAACTGCGCGCTGCGCGCCGTGAGCAGCGGCGCGAGCGCCTTGAACTTCGCCGCGTTGAGCACGCCCTCCTGATAAAGCCACGCGATGGTGGTCTTGCGGTCCGGCCCGAGCGCGCCGCGAGCGGAGACGATGGTCTCGGCCAGCGCCTCGTCCACGCCGGGCAGTGTCGCGAGCACGGTGGCGCTGGCGGTGTTCACGTTGATGAGGCCGTCGGTGAAGTAATCGTCGGTGGCGGTGAAGAGTTCGAGCACGGCGGCCAGCTCGGCCTTGCCCACGCCGGAGGTGAGTTCGGTCTCGACGCCCTTAGCGTCCTTCACGGGCAACGTGGCTTCCAACAGGTCGGCGGGGTGGCTGAGGGTGACGCCGTTGGTTTGCAGCGCGAAGATGAAGTTGGTGACTGCCGGGGGCAGCAACTCGGTGGCGGGCAGCGGGGCAGCGGGGTCGTTCAAGTTCGTGCGGTCCCAGCCGTCGCCATCGGGGTTCAGGTCGTAGGACGCGACGGTGAGGAACTGGCTAAGGCCGCGCGCGGGCCGGGCGTTGGCGGTCGCGGTGGGAGGCTCGGCGTTCGTCGCGTTCGCGGGAATCGCCGCCGCGCCGTGCAGAATCTCCGCCGTGAAGCCGCGCACGAGCAGCAGTTCGTCGAGCGAGGCCAGCGGGCCGTTGCGAATGGTGTAGGGCCGCGCCAGCGCGCTGTAATACTCCTGCTCCGCACCCTCCGACTCCGGGATGTCGTCGGCGTCGAGGAAGTCAATGAGCGCGGCGGCCATCGTCGGCGAAACGCGTGGGAGCTTCTCCAGATTGGCGGAGGAGGAGTAATTGACGTTGAGCTTCGAGGCCTCGTCGGTCAGGCCGTGCCGCACCTCGTTGAGCGCATCGCCGCCGCCGGGCGAGAACACGCTGAAATACCAGTTCTCGCCGCCGTCCTCGAACACCAGCCGCTCGCGGAACGCGCCGGGATTGTCCTGCCAGTCCGTCGCACCGGAGGCGGCGGTGGCCGCGACGCGCAACGCCTCCTCGACGCCGCTCATCGCCGCCGCCCAAGCCTGCTCGCTGCCGAGGCTCGCGCTCGCCGCGGTGTCCTCCGCCTGGAAACGGAACAGCAGGCTGATGACGAGCATCGAAAGCAGCATCACGATGACGAGGACGGCGACGAGGACGAAGGCGTGGGGCCGAGAAGCTCCAGGTTCCAAATTCCAAGCTCCAAATTCCAAACGGCGCGCGGGAGCAGTTTTACCCGGCGCGGTAACGTCGTGCGATGGTGCGTTGGAGCTTGGAGCTTGGAGCTTCTTTGGGATTTGGAGCTTGGGATTTGGGACTTCAACCGACACCCCAGCCCCGCCGCCCGCCAGCGCGCCTCTGCACTCTGTTGCGTGTGGCAATCTCATGGTCGGCTGGCCACCAAGTTCATTTCCGCCGGCTTGGGCTGGCCGGCGGGGAGGAAGATGACGCGGCGGAAGACTTCGCCGGGATACAGGTCGGGCGTGGTCTCGGCCGGCAGCGGCTCGAAGCCGAGGCTGATTTCCACGCCGGGCGGCGGGGCCACGCCGCTCCACGAATCGGTCCAGGCGGTGCCGTCCCAGAAACGGAAGTTGAGAAAACGAATCGCCTGCGTCAGCGGCTCGGCGGTTCCGGTCACGGACGCGGTGGTGTTGGTGACGCCGGCGGCCAGTTCCTCGGCGGCGTCGCCCACCGGCTCCGACGCGGGCGCGGTGGCGGGCGCGAGCGGCGACGGAATCAGCTCCACCGCCGGCTCGTCGAGGCGCGTGAGGCCGCTGATGGTGAGGTTCGTGGTGTCGCCGGAGAAAAGGGCGCGATAGGTCACGCGGCGCAGGTCGGAGTCGAAGCCGGCGGCGGCCAGCGGCAGGCGCGTGGTGACGAACCGCAGCGAGTTGGAGTCGCCGGTGAAGCCAACGTGGTTGTGGACGGGCGCGACGCGCAGGTCGGCGGCGAGGCGGTCCATGATTTGGCGCACGGCGGCGAGCCGCTCGGACTCATCGAGGAGATTGGCGCGCAGGGTCGTGGCTTGGTGATGGAAGGCGAGCGCGACAACGAGAATCGCGATGGCGATGATGATGGCGAGGACGACTTCGAGGAGGGTGAAGGCGCAGGAGGAATGACGAACTGTCCTCGTAGCAGCCGACGTGAGGAGGCTCTGTTCAAACGCGGAACGCGGAACGCGGAATGCGGAATGGGAAGTCAGAGCCTCCTCACGTCGGCTGCTACCAGGTTGGCAGGGCAGGCGCATGGTCAGAAGGCGGCGGTGCGGGCCGAAGTGTCCGGCACGCGGATGACCTGCGCGAGGCGGCGCACGAGCGCAGATTCCTGGTGCCGGATGATGACTTCCACGCGCAGCAGGCCGCTGGCCTCGCCGGCTTCGGTCTCGGTCGGGGTCACGACGAGTTCGGCCGTCCACTTGTCAAACGGCGCGGCGAACGGCTGCTCGCCCGCCTCGGCGGTGGAGCGGATGCCGAGTTGGATTTCCGCGAGCACGGTGGCGGCGAGGTTGGCCGCGTGGGTGTTGCGCCGTTGCCGGTCGAGATTGTCCGTCGAGGCGCTCATGCCGCTGGTGACGATGGCGGCGGCAACGACGAACAGCGCCAGGGCGAGGAGGACTTCGAGCAGGGCGGTTCCCCGGCGCAGGGAAGCGGGCGGAGCCGGGTTGAACCTCATTTCCCGGCCTCCGCAGCGGCCTCCGTGGCCGGAGCGGGAGGCGCGGTTTCGGTGGCGGCGGGATCGGCGAGCAACTGGCGGCGGATGGAACCGGTGATGCCGGTGACGCGCACCGAGAAGCGGCGGGCGTCCTCATCACTGCGCGAGGCGAGCAGCAGCTCGACGGAATCGCCGGTGCCGTCGGGATAAAACGTCACGGATGAAAACGCGCTGCGCGGGGCCTCGGCTGCGGGAGCTGCCTCGCTGCCCGGCTCGGCCGGCGGCGCGACGGACTCGGCGGAGTTTTCCGCCGCCGGCTCGCCGGCCTGCACCTGCTGGATGCTCACGAGGTCGCTGATGCTCGTCACGTAGTTGGCCGCCGCCGGCACGTCCGTGAAGACGCCGGGCGCGCCGATGGGGTCCAGCTCGCTCGTCACGCGGACGGTCGCGCCGGGCGCTTCCGCCGCGAGCAGCTCCGCGTTGTCGCCGGACTCGGCCTCGGGGAAAAGGATGCGCACCTGCTTGCCGGTGCTGGCCGCGTGCGCCCGGGCGAAGCGGAACAACGCCTCGACCTGCGTCGCGCCCTCGTCGAGCCGCGCGGTGCGGTTGAAGGAGGAGAAGTTGAAGACCACCGCGCCAAGCAGCGCCAGCACAAGCACGACCGCGAGCAGCAGCTCGACGAGCGTGTAGCCGGGGCGGCGGGGTTGGTGAAGGGCGACGCGCATGAAGCTCAACGTCCGGTGTTCTCCGTGCCCGCCGGCTCCGCGCCGTGCTTGATGTCGTCGTCCGTGTCGGGCTGGCCGTCGGGGCCGACGGAGAAAAGCTTGTAGGGCAGCGCGGTGGTGCTGGCGGCCTCGCCGGCGTCGCCCCCGGCGGCGACCGGCTCGTAGCGAAGCTTGTTGCCCCACGGGTCATCGAGCGTCGTGCCGGGCTTGAGATACGGCCCCTGCCACTTCTCGCCCAGGCGCTCGTTCTCGAAGGTCGGCTTCTTGGTCAGCGCGTCGAGGCCGCCCTCCTGCTCGGTCGGATAATGGCCGAGGTTGAGACGGTAGGTGTCCAGCGCGGTGGCCACCTGCGCGAGCATCAGCTTGGTGGTGTTCTTCTCCGCGCCCTTCTGCTGCGGCAGGACGAACACAACCATCGCCCCCGCGAGCATCAGGATGACGACGATGACGAGGAGGATTTCAATAAGCGTGAATCCCGCCGCGCGACGCGGCGACCGACGAACTGCCAATGCGTTTTTGAACTTCATGTCTCCAAAGTGCGACGGGATGCTTGGGGTAAGATTCAACGGAACTCCGGCAAAGGCGAAAAATCTTTGTGACGCCCGCCTACTTCGACCCCAGTGCGCTGGCCATGGTGAAGATGGGCAGCAGCAGGCCCAGCGCGAGGAAGCCAATGCCCGCCGCCACCAGGCACAGAATCAACGGCTCGATGAGCCGCACCGCCTGGTCCACCGAGCGGTTGGTGCGGCGCTCGACGGTGTCGGAGATTTGCACCAGCACCTTGTCGAGTTTGTTGGATTCCTCGGCCACGGCGATCATCGCGAGAATCTGGTCGGGGAAGAAACCGCCCTTCGCCAGCGGCTCGGACAGGCGCTTGCCGTCGCGCACGGACTCGGTGGCCTCGGCGATGCGCTCGGCGAGGAGGGTCGAGCCGGTGGCGTTCTGGGCGATCTTCAGCGCCGTGAGCAGCGGCACGCCGTTGGCGAGCATCGTGCCGAGGATGCGGCAGAAGCGCGTGATGGCCAGCAGCCGCAGCGCCTCGCCGACCACGGGGATTTTCAACTGCCACGCTTCCAGCTTCCGCCGCGCGGCCTCGGTCTGGAGATTCAGCCAGAGGAAGAAACCCGCGCCCGCGCCGCCCGCCAGCAGCAGCCACCAGTAACCGCGCACCAGCTTGCTCGCGCCGAAGAGAATCTCCGTGGGCAGCGGCTTCTTCGCGGCGGCCAGCAGCGGCTCGAAGCGCGGCACGAAGAACACCAGCGCGCCGACCATCACGAGAGAGCCGAGCGCCGTGAGCAAGGCCGGGTAAATCAGCGCGCCCATCACCTTGCTGCGCAGTTCCTCGAAGCGTTCGAGGAAGCCGGACAGGTTCCGCAGCACGTCCTCCAGGAACGCCGCGCGCTCGCCCGCCTGAATCATCGCGATGTGCAGCGTGGGGAAAACTTCCGGGTAGGGCCGCAGTGCGTCAGTGAGCGTCTTGCCTTCGGAGACGGAGGCGCGGATTTCCTTGAGCAGCTCGCGGACGGCTGGCGCGGGCGTTGAGCGGATAAGCGAGTCCAGCGCGCGCAGCAACGGCACGCCGGAGCCGAGCAGGTCCGCGAGCTGGCCGTAGAGCATCCCGAGGTCGCGCGCGCGGACCTTGCGCCTCGCGGGCTTGCCGCCGTCCGCCGAAGCGCCGCCCGACACGGTGACGGGGAAGAGGCGCTTGTCCTCCAACGCCCGCATCGCCGCCGCCTCGCTCTCGGCTTCGAGCGCGCCAGAGACGCGCTCCCCGGCCTCAGTCATCGCGGTGTAGGTGAACTGGGTCATGGAAACGGTGGAAGCCTGATGTCATTCAGACAGGAGAACACGCTTTCCTCCTCTCGATTTCATCTCGAATACAACGTTCACAATTTCCCCAGAGTTGGTCGAGGTAGCTGCCGCACGCCAGAACCGTTTCGCTATCCGCGTGCTCACACCGACATTCTGGGTTGTAGGTTCTACAAAGAGTGATGCCCGGAATCGGTGTCTTGGTTCGGATGGATTCGAGCAATCGGTGCATACAATCGTCGCAAAACCAGAAGAGCTTTGAATCGGGGCTTCGCTCTGCCTTGGCGCAAAGTTGGCATCGAAGGGCGCGGCGTAGTCCGTCACCTTCTCGAACGTAGGGGATTGTCCTTGGAAAGTTGTGACAGTCGTTAAGCAACTCCACCATTCGCCAGTTCGTCTCGGCTGATAGCAGTTCGAGCTTGGGCTTGGGGTCAACCGCTCTTCGCCGCAACTCCAAATGGATTTGGACGGCTGCTTTGATGCGGTCCACAACGTATTCGTTGTCTGGAAGGCTGCTATCACCGCACGCGACCTCTCGAAGAGCGATGCACAGATCCTTGAGCAAGGCAACGCTGTCGCGCTCATTGATTGGCGGCGGTGGAGGTGTGTTCGCCATAGCTCACCCCGCCGTGCACATCACCACTTCATCCGGTGTCGTGATGCCTTGGCGGACTTTGTCCCAGCCATCCTCGCGCAGGAGGCGCAGACCGCCTTGCTTGGCGACAGACACGATCTGGTGCTGCGGGGCGCGCTCGATGATCTTCTCGGAGAGGGCGTCGCTCATCACCATGAGTTCGTAGAGGCCGCTGCGGCCGCGATAGCCGGTGTTGCGGCAGTTCGGGCAGCCGGTGCCGCGCCAGAGCTTGTCGCCGGGCGCGAGTTCGAGATCGCGCGGGAGGTGGGCGCGGTCCGGTTCGTAGTCGGCCTTGCACTTGGAGCAGATGCGGCGCACGAGGCGCTGGGCCATCGAGCCGATCATCGTGCTGCTGATGAGGAACGGCTCGACGCCCATGTCAATGAGCCGCATCGGCGCGGACGCGGCGTCGTTCGTGTGCAGCGTCGAGAGGACGAGGTGGCCGGTGAGCGCGGCCTGGATGGCGGCGCTGGCGGTTTCGAGGTCGCGGATTTCACCAATCATCACCACGTCCGGGTCGTGACGCAGGATGGCGCGCAGGCCCTTCTCGAAGGTCATGCCCACCGCCGCGTTGACGGGAATCTGGTTCACCCCGGTCAGGTTGTATTCCACCGGGTCCTCGACCGTGAGCACCTTGAGGCCGGGGCCGACGATGGCGTTGAGCGCGGCGTAGAGCGTGGTGGTCTTGCCCGCGCCCGTGGGGCCGGTGACGAGAAAGATGCCATGCGGCCGGTCAATGAGTCCCTTGAACAGCTCGAACGAGTGGGCGTCCATGCCGAGCTGCGGCAGGGTGAAGAGGACGTTCGCCTTGTCGAGCAGACGCATCACCACGCCCTCGCCGAAGAGCATCGGGATGACGCTGACGCGCACGTCAATCTGCCGGCCGCCGACGTTGAACTTGATGCGGCCGTCCTGCGGGATGCGGCGCTCGGCGATGTTGAGGTTCGCGAGAATCTTGATGCGGCTGATGATCGCTGCGGCGAAACGGTGCATCTGCGGTGGCACCGGCGCATCCTGCAACACGCCGTCAATGCGGTAGCGGATGGCCATGTGGTGCTCGTAAGGCTCGACATGAATGTCACTCGCCCGCTCGTTCACGGCTTCGAGGATGATCTCGTTGACGAGCTTGATGACGCTGGCCTCCTGCGCGGCTTCGAGCAGGTCCTCGCTGCCCTCAACCAGGGCGGCGGGCGCATCGTCTTCGCCGACCATTTCATCGAGCGTGTCGCCGCCGAGGCCGTAATGGGTCTTGATGACCTTCTCGATCTCCTCGCGCGTGGCGAGCACGGGCTGGATGTTCAGCCCGGTGAGCAGGCGCAAGTCGTCGAAGGCGTAGAGATCAAACGGATCGCTCGTCGCCACCTGCAACAAGCCATCCACGCGCCCGACCGGCACGAGCCGCTGGCGATAGACCACGCGCGCCGGCAACGACCGGAGCAGCTCACCATCAAACGCGCGGTCCTCCAGCGTGACGACCGGCAGGTGCAACTGCTCACCGAAGACTTCCAGCAACTGCCGCTCCGTGAGCCAGCCCTTCTGCACCACGGCGCGGTCCAGCCGCAGCCCCTCGGCCTGCGTGTGGCTTTGCGCCTCCGCGAGCTGCTCGGTGGTGAGCAGCCCCTTGCGCGTGAGCATGTCGGCTATGGTCATCGGGAGAGATTGGATTCGGCGACGGCACTTGTCTTCAACGAATTGCGGCGCGGCCTGTCATCGCCGCACCGCCCAAAAGCTCGGGGGACAATTCCGCCTTGTGAACCCGAACGGCTGGCAGCAAGCAAACGCGCCTCGGGTCTGGGCCGCCGAGAGCTTGGGCAGGCCCCTTGAAAATGGGCGACGCGGTTTGAGCCAAGTTTTGGCCGGCTCGGTGCGTCAAAGGCCCCGTTCACGCCGGCATCGTTGACCGGCAGTCATAGATTTCACTCCGAACTCGCCATGAACCACCCCTTGCTCCGCTCCCTTCTGCTCCTCACCGTCGGCGCGCTGCTGATCAAACCCACCGCCGCCGCCGAGGCCCCCGTGGTCTTCGTCACGTCGTTCGCGGGCGGGGACAAGGGGGCCATCAACGCTTACCAGTTGCAGACCGCCACGGGCGGTTTGAAGCCCCTGCACCGGACGACCGGTGTCGAGCATCCCTTCTTCATCGCCGTGTCGCGGGATCGGCGGTTCCTCTACTCGATCCACGCCAAGACGTTCGGTGGCAAGGAGCCGGAGCAGGTCGCCGCCTACGCCCTCGAAGGCCGCACGGGCCGGATGACATTGCTGAACCGCCAGTCCACGCGCGGCACCGCGAGCTGTTATCTCGATGTGGATGCCACGGGCAGGACCGTGCTCGTGGCCAACTACACCACCGGCAATGTCGCGTCCTTTCCGGTCCGTGCGGATGGCTCGCTCGGCGAGGCGGCCTCGTTCTTCCAGCACACCGGCTCCAGCGTGGACCTGCCCCGGCAGAAAGGGCCGAACGCGCACTCGTTCGTGGTCAGCCCGGACAACCGCTACGCCCTGGCCGCCGATCTCGGCATTGACCAAATCCTGAGCTACCGCCTCGACGCGGCCACCGCGAAGCTCACGCCCAACCAGCCGCCGTTCACGAAGGCCCCGCCGGGCGCCGGGCCACGCCACCTCACGTTCCACCCAAACGGCCGGCACGTTTACGTCATCAACGAGCTGAAGAACTCGGTCACGCGGTTCGATTACGCGGTCGTGACCGGCACCCTGACCGAACGGGAGACCATCTCGACGCTGCCTGTGGATTTCACCGGCCGCAGCTATTGCGCCGATCTCAAGATCACGCCCAACGGCCGCTTCCTCTACGGCACGAACCGGGGCCACGACAGCATCGCCGCGTATCGCATCGGCGAGGACGGGCGGCTGACGCTGCTGGAGATCGAGCCAAGCCTCGGCAAGGGGCCGCAGAACCTCCTGATCACCGGCGGCGGCGAGCTGCTCCTGTGCGCCAACATGCCGGGCAACAACCTCGCGGTGTTCCGCATTGACGCGGCGACGGGCGGCCTGAAGTCCGTGGGTGAACCGCTCGCCGTGCCCAGCCCCTCCTGCATCCGGCTGCTGCCCTGAGGGACTCTTAGCCGGAACGATGCGGTTGAATGGGGAGTGCCGCGCTCGCGGCCAAGCAAACCGCCGTTCACCCGCCGGCGAACACCGGGCGGAAATTCGCCGCAGTCAGGATGCGGGCGACCTCGTCGCGCTTGTCGCCCTGAATCTCGATCTGGCCGTCCTTCACGGTGCCGCCGGTGCCGCAGGCTTTCTGCATCGCCTTGGCCAGTTGCTCCTTTTCCGGGAGGCCGATGCCGACAAAGCCTTTGACCACCGTCACCGTCTTGCCGCCGCGTCCCGCCTTTTGCCGGATGATGTCCACGCGTCCGCGATTTTTCTTCGCGGCCTTCGCTGGGGCGACGGATGGCGCGGAGTCCGCAGGCGAACTCTCGGGCACGGACGGGAGGCCGGCGCTGGACAGGGCATCGAAGGGATTGTGGCCGAAGCTTTGCCCGCCGTCGGTGGGGATGCGTTTGGAGTTGCTCATGCGGGGTGGGAAGACGCGGGTTGGTGCTGGCTCAAAATGCCGGCCTCAGTTGCCGGGCGACCAGGAGGAGTTGTCGAGCAACTGGATGCCCGGATTCTGAAACGCAATGCGGCGGTCGCGGTAGAGTTTGCCGAGCGCCTGCTTGAAGGCCTTCTTGCTGACGCCAAAGCTTTCGCGGATCGCTTCGGGTGAACTGTCGTCGTCGAAGTCCAGCCGTCCGCCGCCTGCTTCCAAGGCTTGAACGATCTGTTCCGTCAGCGAGGCCACGCGCTTGTAGCCGGAGGCGTCGAGGCTCAGGTCAATTTTCCCGTTCGGGCGGACGGTGCGGACAAAACCGTTCAGCACCTGGCCGGTCAGCAACGGGGCGGCGAGGTTGTTGCGATAGAGCAGGCCGCGGTGCGCGTTTTCCACGATGGCATTGTAGCCCATGGGCGTCTCGCCCGTGATGAGGAAGGTGACGGGCTGGCCGTCGCGATAGGCTGGCGTCTCGCGGCTGAGATGACGGTTGAGCCGTGCGCTCGCCATGATGCGGTTCGTCTTCGGGTCCAGACACACGGCGACGACCACCCGCTGGCCCGCGCGCACGGGAATGCCCTGCTCGCGAAAAGGCAGCAGCAAATCCTTGGGCAAACCCCAGTCGAGGAACGCGCCAATCTGGTGATGCACGTCGGTGACTTTCAGCCAGGCAAACTCGCCGACCTCGGCGTGCGGCTGCTCCGTGGTGGCCACGAGCCGGTCCTCCGAATCGCGGTAGAGGAAAACGTCCAGCCGGTCGTCGGGAGTGCGGTCGTGCGGAACGTAGCGGCTCGGCAGCAAAACCTCGCCGAGTTCCCCGCCGTCGAGGTAGAGGCCGGAGGCGGACTCCCGGACGACAACGAGCCGGTTGCGTTTGCCGATGATTGCCATGCGGTGGGAGCGTAGGCGCAGTCACGTTTCGCCGGAAGCCAAGAAGGTGGCTACTCCATCGCGACCGGCCGACGCGCTGCTTTCTTGCCGGCGTGATGGGATTTGTCCGCCAGCATTCGGTTCTTCGCGCCTTTGGACCGCTTGCGCTTTTGCCGACGGGCCTTTTCCAAGCGGGCGCGTTCAGCGGCCAGCTTCCCCTGCTGCATGGCCTCGATTTTGTCGAGCAGCAGACGGCGCGCGATGAAGCGGTTGAGTCCCTGCTGGCGGGTTTCCTGGCATTTGACCTGCACGCCGGTCGGGCGGTGAACCAGCATGACGCAGGTGGAGGTCTTGTTGACGTTCTGCCCGCCGTGTCCGCCGGAGCGGACGAAGGATTCCTCAAGGTCGCACTCGCGCACGCCCAGCGCGGTCAGGCGTTGGGCGAGCTGGGTTTCCTTCTCCGGGCTGACGGGGAACGCGCTCATGCGGGGAAGTATGACCAGCAGTTCACGCAGCTCTCAATGCCAATCACGGGAGGCTGGCCCCAGCCGTTCCGCTTCGGGCGCAGGCTGACACACGCACCAAGAGTAGCTCGACATTCCAATGTCGAGACGAGGGGATGGCGACCCAGACCCGACATTGGAATGTCGAGCTACCCAATAACCGATTGACCGTCTGAAGCGGCGGCGTAGTGTGCCCGTCAATGAACCCGAATCTCTTCGCCCAAAACCATGCACCAGCCACCAAACCTCTTCCTATGAACTCAAACGCCGCGCCCCAGACCTGCCCCGAGTGCTCCGAAACCGTCTCGCCCATGACCGGCCTTGCCCGGCGCGATTTCATCCGCGCGGTGAGCGTGATGGGTGGCGCGGCCCTGCTCCCGTCCGTCGCCAAGGCGGCCTCGGCCGATAAGCCGCGCGCCGCGAAGCCGGCGGAGTCGCTGGTTCGCGAGTTCTTCGCCACGCTGACGGACGAGCAGAAGAAGGCGATGGTGCTGCCTTGGAATCACGGCGCGGAAAAGGGCGGCCTGGCGACGCGGCTCAAGACGCACAACGCCGCCCCGCTCGGCAAGAAGCTGGGCGAGCAGTTCACGAAGCCGCAGCAGGACCTCATCCGCACGACCTTCAAGGCGATTCTCTCCGGCGAGGACGCCTACGAGCGCATCAGCCGTAAGGGCACCTGGGACAGCTCCGGTTCCTTCGAGGGCAACGGCGTCGCCATCTTCGGCGACCCCACGGGCAAGGAGCCGTTCTCCTGGGTCTTCGCCGGGCATCACCTCACGCTGCGCTGCGACGGGAACTCGCAGCCCAACGCCGCGTTCGGCGGGCCGATGTATTACGGCCATTCCGCCCAAGGCCACAGCGAGGCGAATGTCTACAACTACCAGACTAGGCAGGTGATGAGCGTGTTTGACATGCTCAACGCACCGCAGCAAAAGCAGGCCGTCATCGTCGGTGCTCCCAGCGACGGCGTGGCGGCGCTCAAGGCCAAGCTCGTGGCCCAGCCACCCACTGGCATCGCCTACGCGGAGTTGGACCAGTCGCAGCAAGCCCTCGTCACCGGCGTCATGCGCACGCTCATCAGCCCGTTCCGGCAGGAGGACGGCGACGAGGTGATGCAGCTCATCAAGACCAACGGCGGCATGGAGAAAGTGCGCCTCGCCTTCTACAAGGAGAACGCGGAGAAGGGTAACGACCGCTGGGATGCCTGGCGGCTCGAAGGCCCCGGCTTCGTGTGGAACTACCGCGTGCTGCCGCATGTCCACTGCTTCGTGAACGTCGTCGGTCAGGCCTAGCAAGCGCTACGCCCCGCGATGCGGCTCCGGCTCCAAGCTTTCCTCGGCGGGCTGCTGCTTTGCGTTGCAGTCGCTGGTAATGCAACAGCCGACGACAAGCGCACCGCAGTTCTCGACTTCCAGCGGGACGTGTTCCCCATCTTCGAGGCCAAGTGCCTCCGCTGCCACGGCGAGAAGAAGCGCGACGGCAAGCTGGACATGCGGACGCTCGATGCGTTGCTCAAGGGCGGCGTGACCAGTCCCGCCATCAGGCCGGGCAACGCGCAGAAGAGCCTGCTTATCGAGTTGCTGCACTACAACGAGATGCCTCCGAAGAAGGAAACCCCGCGCGTCACCAAGGAAGAGCTTGAACTGCTGCGCAGATGGATAAACGCGATGCCGGTTTCCTCCGCCTCTTCACCCCAATAGTCTCGCCATGAAAATCACCTGCCTTGCCCTCCTGCTCTCCGCTCTGCCGTTCATTGCCACGGCCCAGACCAACGCGCCGACCGCCGGCTTCCGCGACCTCTTCAACGGCAAGGACCTCACCGGCTGGGTGGACGTGAACACCAGCAAGGAGACTTGGACCGTGCGGGACGGCCTGCTCGTGTGCAGCGGCAAACCCATCGGCGTGATGCGGTCGGAGAAGCAGTATGAGAACTTCATCCTGCACATCGAGTGGCGGCACATGGAGGCCGGCGGCAACTCCGGCGTCTTCATCTGGAGCGAGGGCACCGTGCCCGAGGGACGGCGGCTGCCCAAAGGCATGGAGGTGCAGATGCTCGAATTGCAATGGCCGGTGCTGAACCCGGAGAAGGACGGCAAGCCGCGCCCGCTCGGCTACGTCTCCGGCGAGCTGTTCGGCGCGGGCGGGCTGAAGACCACGCCCGACAACCCCCGCGGCAGCCGCAGCCAGTCCGTCGAGATGCGCTGCAAGGGCAAGGGCGAGTGGAACACCTACGACGTCGTGGCCGTGGACGGCGTGGTGAAGCTGTCCATCAACGGCAAGTTCGTGAACGGCGTGAGCCAGGCGTCCGTGAAGAAAGGCTACCTCTGCTTGGAATCTGAAGGCGCGGAAATCCACTTCCGCAACCTCCGCATCCTCGAACTCCCGCCGGGAACCATCACGCCGGAGCAGACCGCGCCCGAGGTAAAGAAGTAGAGGCTGCTGCCACCAAGAAGGCGCTGCCCTTTGACGAACAGATTGCAACTGCGCCAGCAGCCCCTCCTTGCCCAGCACGTCCTGCGGCCCGGTGTATTGCTCGGCCAGCCATGCGTCAATCAAGGTCACGTCCAGCTTGCCCCGCTCCTCCTTAAAAGTTTCGGGTTCGGGGGGCTGCTGCCACTACTTCGCTCTGCTTCTGTTTGTTCATGTGCTCTTCTCTCAGGGTTCTGACCCGCACACAAACTTTCGGACACGCTTCTGGGAAGACATTTGGACCTCACCGACGTGCCTCCCCAAGCTGGCGGAATGCCTCCCCAGGCCATCGCCCCCGTGACCCAGGCTGCCGGATTTCCGTTCCAAGCCGTCGGGGTGGCTCCGCCAGCGGCCGAACCGCTTCCTCAAGCCGTCGGGATGCGCAGACCGGGGACAGAACCGGCGACGGCGGGTTCTGGGAATCTGGTCGGGCCGACCTGTGGTCAGCCTCGTCCTCTGAAAATGGAGAGAACCCACAAGTCGCCGAGGCTCGCGATTTCAGCCCCTGAACCGGAGCGCGACCGGTCCCCGGTCGCAGCGCGGGCGCGAAGACCGGCGGGAGCGGAAAGTCCCAGCCCATTCAGGAGACGAAACCGCTGCGGGCGGGGACCGCCCGCGCTCCGGTTTATGGTAGGGACGAGGACGAGCGCAGCTCGTCCCTACCGGGTTCAGTCACGACGCTGGACTTGGCCCGACCGCCTGCTGGACAAGCCCCTGCCCCCGCTCTAGCCTGCGCGGCATCAACCCTGATTAACGACAAACCAGTCGCTCAATCGACAATGATATGCCCGAGTTGGACGCTACTGAAATACGAGGGTCATTCCGAGAGTTCGTGGGGGCAGACCGCTATCGTAAGTTTGTGCGGAGCATCAACCGAGGTTGTCGCCGTAAGGGGCGCCTTTTCTTCTGGCAGGAAGAGTTGTGGCATAAATTTGTCACCAACGGGCGAGGCGCACCCACGGGTGAAGAGACTGTCATGGACATTTTTCGCATTTGCGACGTTCACGACTGTAATCTGACCACGTTGTTGAGAAATGATCCGCCACTCGAAATCCGCGATACGCCCGAATACGATCAGGCATTTGAGACGAATTTCCCGTTCGCGTCCGGCGGTGATCTGATTTGCGCTGTTTGCCGGTCAGAGCGTTCACGGTGGATATCTGAGAACCTCGATCTCTGTCGGATACTCAGGGGAAAGACCACCTACGAAGCATATTGCGATAGACTCTTGGAGGGCGTCGCCGATCCGGCAGCGAGAGATAAAATTTGGAACGATGCGAAAGAGCGGATCAAGAAGCGGGAGATTGAAATTCACGCTCAAATGCAGCCAGGAGATGAACTCTGGGAGTGGGATGGTGGAGGTTGGCACCGTTTTGCTGGCCGGGCAGGTGTTGCGGTCGTTCGGGATGGAAGGATTGTTAAGCAATGGTGCGAGATCAAATCTTAGGCGTATCCACGCTCGTCAGCGAATCTTGCCATCTTGCGGCAGTTGCGATCCGTGCATCCCACGGTTCGGTTCGCTGAACTTGGTCGTTAGGCGATTGCAGGAGTCAGAAGGACAGGCGGGACGCGCTGTCCTACTTCTTGTAGAGGCCCGCCACCTGCGCCCCGTAGCCGTTGAGCGGCAGGGTGCGGATGCGGTCGCCGGTGTCCACCTGCCGTTCCGTGGCCTGGGACCAGCGCGGGTGGGGCTTGGCGGGGTCCACGTTGGACTCGAAGGGGTATTCCTCGGCTGAGAGCGTTTCCCAAAGCGTCTTGGGCTGCTGGTCCGTCAGCTCGATTTCCACGAGGGACTTGCCGCTCTTGTAGCCGTATTTCCACGGCACCACCACGCGGATGGGCGCGCCGTTCTGCTTGGGCAGCGGTTTCCCATAGACGCCGGTGACGAGCATCGTGAGCGGGTGCATGGCCTCCTCGATACGCAGGCCCTCGGTGTAGGGCCACGGGTAGCCGCGCAGGCGGTTGATGCCGGGCATCTGGTCGGGCCGCGCGGCGGTGACGAACTTCACGAACTTCGCGCCGGCCTTGGGCTGGACCTTCGCCAGCAACTTGCGCAGCTCGAAGCCCGTCCACGGCACGACCGCGCCCCACGCCTCGACGCACCGGAAGCGATACACGCGCTCCTCCAGCCCGAACTCCGCCGCCAGCTCCTGCGCGTCCGCCGTGAACGGCTTCTCGCACAGGCCGTGGATCTTCACCGGCCACGGCGCGATGACGAACTTGTCCACGCGGTCCACCACCGCCTCCTTGTCCGTGCTGAACTCGTAGAAGTTGTTGTAGGTCGTGAAGACGCGCTCGTTGCTCAGCTTCAGGTCCGGCGGGCTGAAGGCGACGTTGCGCTGGGCGGGGTAGAGCTTCGTCGCGGCGGCGGCTTGGGCGTCGCGCGCCGCGAGCGAGGCCGCCAGCAGGCCGCCGCCGGCGAAGCCGAGTTCGCGCAGGAATTTCCGCCGGTCGCGATACGCGCGCTCCGGCGTGACGCGGCTTTCCGCGAGGTGCCAGTCGGGTCGGATGATCACGTTGGGCATGGCGAAAACCTGACGCAGCGCCGGAAGGCTTGCATCAAAAATGTTGGCTGCGGCGCACCGGGAATCTCCGGGCTTTACGGCCCGCGAGACTCGACTACAGTTGCCGCCGCATGGCCCCAGCCGAAGAGAAGCGCTTCGCCGGACTCCTCAACGAGGAACTGCAGGCGTTGGAGAACACCGCCAAGATGCGCCGGTTCCGAGCCGGGCAGACCATCTTCCGCGCGGGCGATCCTGGCGATGGCTTCTATCTGGTCGAGTCGGGCCGGGTCATCATCTCCGCCGCCATCGGCAACACCGAGTCCCGTCCGCTGGCGACCATCAACGCCGGCGAGTTCTTCGGCGAGATGGCGCTGCTGGACGACGCGCCGCGCTCCGCCACCGCCACCGCCGAGACGGACACGCGGGCCTTCTGCATCGGGCGCGACGAGCTGCTCGCCCTGCTGGAGCAACGGCCGCAACTGGCCTTGAACCTGATCCGCGAGTTCAGCCACCGCGTCCGCTCGCTGAACCGGAAATACATTGATGAAATCCTCCAGGCCGAGCGCCTCGCGATGGTGGGCCGCTTCGCGCGCACCATCGTCCACGACTTCAAGAACCCGCTGAACGTCATCGGCCTGGCCGCCGAGATGGCCGGCATGGACATCGCCACGCCCGAGATGCGCGGCCACGCGCAGACGCGCATCACCCGGCAGGTCGCGCGCATGACCAACATGCTCAACGAGCTGCTGGACTTCACGCGCAACACCAGTTCCCAGCTCGTGCTCGCCTCGGTCAACTACGCCGAGTATGTCGCCGCGCTGGGCGAGGAGATCGGCGCGGAGATCGCCGAACGGGAGATGACCCTGCGCGTCGAGGCCCCGCTGCCGGCGGTCAAGGTGCAGGTCGAGCCGCAGCGCCTCTCGCGCCTCTTCTACAACCTCGTCAACAACGCCGTGGACGAGATGAAGCCCGGCGGCGTCATCACCTTCCGGGCGGCTGCGCGTGGCAACGAGCTGGTCACGGAGGTCGAAGACTCCGGGCCGGGCATCGCGCCGGAGATGGCCCAGCGGCTCTTCGAGCCGTTCGCCACGCACGGCAAGCAGAACGGCACCGGCCTCGGCCTCTCCATCTGCAAAAAGATCGTCGAGGACCACGGCGGCAAAATCTCCGCCCGCAGCGAGCCGGGCAAGGGCGCGACGTTTGTCTTCACGCTGCCGCTGGTCCGATAAGGGAAGTATTCAGTAACCAGTGTTCAGTGGGCGTCCCCATGCTCCGACCGCTGACTGAAAACTGAATACTGATTACTGAACACTTGCCCCCTTCCCCGTCCGCAGCCGACACTTCCGCACCGCGATGAACCGCATCCGCCTGCTGCCCGAGCAAGTCGCCAATCAAATCGCCGCCGGCGAGGTGATCGAGCGCCCGGCCAGCGTGGTGAAGGAGCTGGTCGAGAACGCCCTCGACGCCCAGGCCGCGCACCTCACCGTGGATGTGCTCGCCGGCGGACGCGGCCTCGTCCGGGTGACGGATGACGGTCTGGGCATGAGCCGCGACGACGCGTTGCTCTGTCTCGAACGCCATGCGACCAGCAAGGTGCGGAACGCCGACGACCTTTTCCGCATCTCCACGATGGGCTTTCGCGGCGAGGCGCTGCCGAGCATCGCCAGCGTGAGCCGCTTCACGCTCACCACCCGCGAACGGGACAGCGAGTCGCCCGAGGCCACGCAGGTCATTGTCCACGGCGGCAAGCTGCTGGAAGTGCGTTCCGCCGGAGCGCCGTCCGGCACGAGCGTCGAGGTGCGGCAGCTTTTCTACAACCTGCCCGCGCGCCGGAAGTTCCTCCGCACCGAGGAGACCGAGCGCGCCCACATCCACCACTACCTCACGCTCGCCGCGCTGGCGCACCCACACGTCGCCTTCACCTTCACCACCGACAGCCGCACGATTTTTCAACTGCCCGCCACGCCGCCTGCGGGCGACCCCGCCGGCCAGTTCGCCGCGCTCCGCGAACGCCTCCGCGCGCTCCATGGCACCGACCTGAAACTCCTCACCGTGGACACACAGGGAACCTACGAGGAACTCCGCGACCCCGCTGAACCCGAACTCAACTCCAAACTCGAAACCCCAAACTCGAAACTCAGGCTGTGGGGTTTCATCGGCGCACCCGGCGTCTCGCGCGGCTCGCGCGATGACCAGCACCTCTTTGTCAACCGCCGGCCCATCGAGAACCGCGCGCTGAACTTCGCGCTCATCGAGGGCTACCACACCGCGTTGATGAAGGGCCGCTACCCCGTCGCGTGCCTCTTCCTCGAACTCGATCCTGCTCAGGTGGACGTGAACATTCATCCGGCCAAGCGCGAGGTGAAATTCCACCACGAGCGCGCCGTCCGCACGTTCGTCACGCAGGCCATCCGCGACACGCTGCTGAACTTTCATGCGGCTGGTAGGGCCGACCTGCCGGTCGGCCTGCGCGTCCCTTCCTCAAGTGAGATTCCGTCACCGCCAAGCGCACCCGAGCCGGACGCGCAGCAGCGCGCCCGGTGGGGCGAGGCTCCTGACGAGCCATCCCCTTCCCTTCCCAAAACTGCCGCCGGCTCGCCGGGAGTCTCGCCCCACCAACCGGCCGCCGCTCCACCGGATTTCTTCCCATCGCTCCCCGGCAAGCCCATCCCCGACTGGCCCGCGAGCGCGCCGAAGCAAACGCCCTTGCCGATGGGCTTCAGCGGACAGCCGTCAGCAGCCGGCGCGCAGCCGGCATTCACCGCGCCCCATTCCCCATTGCTCTCCGTCCCGCTCCGCCTCGTCGGCGTCATTGGCCGGCTCTACGTCGTGCTGGAGAGCGACCGCGGCCTCGTGCTCATGGACCAGCACGCGGCGCACGAGCGAGTTCTCTTCGAGCAGATGCTCGACCGGCTCGAAGCCGGCGGCGAGGCGAACTCGCAACGGTTGTTGCTCCCCGAGACTGTCGAGCTGTCCGTGCGCGACGTGGAATTCCTCCGCAAGCAACTGCCCATCCTCTCGCGCCTCGGCGTGGGCCTGAGCGAGTTTGGCGAGCGCACCTTTCTCCTCGAAGCGCTGCCGCCCTTCGCAAAAATCCCCGACGCCCGGCGCTTCGTGGTCGAACTCGTGGACGCGCTCAAGTCCGCCGGGGAAGGCGTCAACGCGCTGCGCCTCGGCGAGGATGTCATCGCCAAAACCGTCTGCCGCCACGCCGTGAAGGCCAACGACCCGCTCGCCGGCCCGGAGCTGGAAAACCTCGTCGCCGACCTGCGCCGCTGCCGGATGCCCTACACCTGCCCGCATGGCCGCCCCACGCTCATCGAGATGAGCCTGAAGGAGCTGGAGAAGAAGTTTGGTCGGGTGCAGTAGGCGGCCAGTCGCGGATTGCAAACCTCGCGAGGCGGTTCAATCTCTCCGTGTCCCATGAGCGAACCTCCGGCTCCACCCACGGTGCCCGCGAACCAAGACGCGGAACACCTGCGGCTGCTGACGGTCTTCCACTACGTCGTCGGCGGACTGACGGCGCTGTTCGCCTGCTTCCCGTTCATCCACCTCGGCATCGGCGTGTTCATGCTGCTCAAGCCCGAGGCCTTCAAGCCCCGCCCGCCGCCGGAGTTTCTCGCGTGGATTTTCGTCGTGTTCGCTGCGGGAATGATTCTCGCCGGCTGGACGCTCGCGCTGCTGTTCGTGCTGGCCGGGCGCAACCTGTCCCGCCGTCGCCGCTACCTCTTCTGCCAGGTCGTGGCGGGCGTCGGCTGCATCTTCATGCCGTTCGGCACCGTGCTGGGCGTGTTCACGCTGCTGGTGCTGGCGCGGCCCTCGGTGAGGGAGCTGTTCCAGAAGTAACTTGCATCGTCCTCCGGCCTAAAAAACTTTTCGCGCGACGCCGGTTCCGCTTCAATCCCCGCCATGCAAAGCCGCCTCGCCCTCGTGCTGCACGCGCACCTGCCCTTTGTGCGCCATCCGGAGCACGACCGCTTTCTGGAAGAGAGCTGGCTGTTCGAGGCGGTCACGGAGACTTACCTCCCGCTCATCCAAGTGATGGAAGGCTGGCAGGCGCTCGGCATGGAGACGCGCCTCACGCTCACGCTCTCGCCCACGCTCTGCGCGATGCTCCTGGACCCGCTCCTGCAAGACCGCTACGTGCGGCATCTCGAAGGCCTGCTCGAACTCGCCGACAAGGAAATCCACCGCACGCACTGGGACCGCGAGTTTCGCGAGCTCGCGTGGATGTATCACCAGCGGCTCACCAGCCTGCGCGCGACTTACTTCGCCTACGGGCGCAACCTCGTCGGCGCGTTCCGCAAGTTCCAGGAAGCCGGCCGGCTCGAAATCATCACCACCGCCGCCACGCACGCGCTCTTGCCGTTGCTGAATCATCCGCCCTCCGTCCGCGCGCAAATCCTCACCGCGCGCGACCACTACCGGAGCTGCTTCGGCTGCGACCCACGCGGCATCTGGCTGCCCGAATGCGCCTACGTCGAGGGCGTCGAGGCCGTGTTGCAGGAGGCGAACATCCGCTGGTTCATCATGGACACCCACGGGTTGCTGCACGCCCGCCCGCGCCCGCGCTACGGCGTCTTCGCCCCCGTGCTCACGCCCAACGGCATCGCCGCCTTCGCGCGCGACCTCGAATCCGCCCGCCAGGTCTGGAGCCGCAACGAGGGCTACCCCGGCGACCCGCGCTATCGCGACTTCTACCGCGACGTGGGCTTCGACCTCGACTTCGACTACGTCCGCCCCTATCTGCCCAGCCCGGACCTGCGCGGCTTCACCGGCCTCAAGTATTGCCGCATCACCGGCCCCACGCCCGACAAGGAAGTCTATGACCGCGCCCTCGCGCTGGCGGCCGTCGAGGACCACGCCAGCCACTTCCTCGACGCCCGCCGCGAGCAGGCCCGCAAGCTCGGCGAAATCATGGACCGTCCGCCGCTCATCGTCGCGCCCTACGACGCCGAGTTGTTCGGCCACTGGTGGTATGAAGGCCCCGACTTCCTCGACCTCTTCGTGCGCAAGGCCCACTACGACCAGCAGGACTTCAAGTTCGTCACGCCCAGCGACTACCTGAAGGAAAACGCCACCCTGCAAATCGTCCGGCCCAGCCCGTCGAGCTGGGGCGAGGAAGGCTACTGGAAACTCTGGCTCAACGAGACCAACGAGTGGATTCTCCCGCACCTGACCGTGGCGCAGGAGCGCATGACCGCCCTGGCCCGCGCGCACCCCGAGGCCGCCGGCCTCACCCTCCGCGCGCTGAACCAGGCCGCGCGCGAACTCCTCCTCGCGCAATCCAGCGACTGGCCCTTCATCCTGCGCACCGGCACCAGCCCGGACTACGCGCGCAAGCGGGTGAAGGACCACCTCCTGCGCTTCATCGCCCTGCACGAGATGCTCACCCTCACGCGCGTGGACGAACCGTGGCTCACGCGCATCGAGTGGCTGGACAACCTCTTCCCCGACGTGAACTACCGGTATTGGGCGTGAAGGTGGAGCAAGACTCCACTTCGACATGAGTGCCGTGCCGCATGGACTCTTGGAAAAGACAGGACAGCAGTCAGCCAGGCACGGCTGCTTGTAAACGGTTAGTCAGAACGCTAGTCGAACTCTGAATACGCTATGGCGACGACACCAGGAATCCACAAAGACTTTAACCTCGCGCAGTTCGACCACGACGAACGCGCGATCATCAACACTATTTCGAAGGAGTGGTATGTGACGAACAGCGGTCACGCGCTGCATTTTACTCAAGCAAGCACCTACAAATTCATTCTGGTTAAGCCCACAGACAATCTGCAACACGCCTTTAACCTTGAGCGCGAGTTGGTGTGCGTGTTCAGCCCTTACGACGACTTTCACCCGCGGATACTTGACGCAATTGGCAAGGCGCAATCCCATTTCCCTCATTTACGGGTGGACAGGATTTGCAGCTTGGTTGTCAGCAAAGATGAAGCTTCAGAGCAGAAACTCCGGCAGCTATTGCAAAATGATACCGAAGCCCAGATTGTCGTCCCGTTTACTTATTCGGAGTTGAGGCGTCCAAACGCGGACACGCACTTTTTCCGGAATAGACTGCGCGCACATTTCTACACCCGTGACCTCTTCGCATCTGAATCGCCCCTCAAAACTGATTTATTCTTTTTCGGCAGGACAGACTTAATTCACCAACTTGTCGATCGGCATCGAACGGACCAAGTTTCTGCACTTTTCGGCCTGCGAAAGGCAGGGAAAACTTCAGTGATCTACGGCGTCCAGAGAGCACTTGCGGCTCATGGCTTCTACTCAGCGTTCATTGACTGCCAGACGCCAGCCTTTCACCAACGGCGTTGGAATCAGGCACTCTGGTATGTCTTAAACGAGGCGCGTGCTGCCTGCGGTTCTGACGTCCGTCTCGGGCTCGAATCGGAATTCACACCGGAACGGGCGGCTGACTTGTTTGAGAAGTATTTTCTCAAACTGCACGAAGCCGTCGGGAAGAAATCGATTCTTCTCACTTTCGATGAGATTGAGAACGCTTCGCCCGGCTTGTCCCCCTCGGCGCACTGGCGTGACGATTTGGATTTTGTCCTTTTCTGGCAAACGATGCGCTCGTTGTTTCAGCGCAAGTCCGGCTTGTTCAGCTACCTCATCGTTGGGACAAATCCGCGCTGCAATGAACAGCCGAAAATTAAGGACGTAGACAATCCGATTTTCGCCCAATTTCCTCGCATTTACATTCCGCGCTTTTCATCAGTTCAAACTCGGGAAATGGTGCGACGGCTTGGAAGGTTAATGGGGTTGGATTTTGATGAATTCGTTTACTCTCAGTTGACCGAAGACTTTGGTGGGCACCCTTATCTCATCCGGCATCTTTGCAGTGCGATCCATCGAATCGCAGATTCTCAGCGCCCTGTCGCAGTCGGAAAGGCGCTCTATGAGAAGGCGAAAAAGCAGTTTATCCGGGAAGGGCGTGGTTATTTCGAAATGATCCTCATTGTCTTGAGGGAGCACTACCCCAATGAGTATGAAATGTTAAAATTCTTAGCCTTAGGCGACCACAAATCCTTCGACCTTTTCGCAACTGCTGACCCTGCTTACACAGAGCATTTGCAAGGCTACGGCATCATTGAACTTCAAGGAGACGAATTCGTGTTCCGGGTGGACGCGCTAAAGGAGTTTTTATCCCGCGAAGCGCGCTTTCAAAGACTTAATCTCACGAACCAGGAGAAATGGGCCGAGATTTCAGAGCGAAGAAACAAGCTCGAACCCAAGCTGCGCCTGCTTTGCCGCAATATGCTCCAAGTGTTCTACGGCAACGCCGACGCAAAGCAGAAGGTTCTCGACATCTTTGGAAAAGCGCGGAACACGACGCTCGCTGGTCTTGAATACTCCGAGCTCTTTAGCCCAGAGAAGGGCCAGATTTATTGGGAAGATTTGAGGAAGATGATCTCGAAGCATTGGGATTGCTTCAAACACATCATCGGCCCTGACCAAAACAAGGCACTTCGTCACCTTGAGCTGATTAACGAGCACCGCGCCGATGCTCACGCGAAGCTAATAGCCGAAGATGACTTTCAGATGTTGCGGCTCTCGTTTGGATTTTTCGAGGACAAGTTGAAGCAGTTTTCAGAGTAGCTGTTCATCTGGTGGGACCGATTGTGCGGCTCCTGCTGCGAGCCCCTTCAGTGGTAGAGTGGCGTCCTCTCACCCCTGCACCGCGATTTGCACGGTGTCGCTCCACAGGCCGAAAGGCTGGTCGCCGTCCCGTGAGGGCGAGGGAGGGGAGGAATCAGCTCACGTTGACCACACTCACCGCGCTCTCCGGGCCGTCGCCACGGGAGTTGCGGGGGATGACCTTGTATTCGTGCGCGCCGGCGGCAGCTTGGCGCTGTAGTGGACGGCGCGGTGGCGGTTGTCGTCGAAGGCGAAGTGCAGCCATTGCTTGTCCCCGCTCACAAAACCGTCGGGGTAGTTCAGCCGGCCTTTCGGGCCGTCGCAGGACTCGGGCACGAGCACGCGGCGGTAGGGCCAGGTCTTGAGGCCGTCGAAGGAAATCCACAACGCCAGCGGGCTGCGGTGCGTGGGGTTCGGATTGTGCAGCATCGCGACCGTGTCGCCGCCCAGCGGGTAGAGCGTGGCCTTCGAGCCGGGGTTGGGGATGTCCGTCTTCACGGCGAACTCCGGCCACGTCTTCCCGCCGTCCTTGGACTCCGCGTAGTAGAGCACGCCGCCGAGCCGGTCGGCGCGAATGATCATCGCGATGCGGCCGTCGCTGAGTTCGGCGAGATTGTTCTCCGCCCAGCCGTGATAACGGTCGTTGTCGGTGAGGCGCACGTTGCCGTGCTCGCTCCAGGTCTTGCCGCCGTCGCGGCTGATGAGCACGCCGTTGCGCGGGTTGCTGACGTAATGGAAGAGCGTCTTGTGCCACGGCTTCTCCTCCGGCGCGGGCGGCGGCGTGCCGGCGGGCGGACCGAGGTAGTGCTGGAAGGGGAGGATGATGCGCCCGTCGCGCGCGACGATGTGGTTGCGGATGAAGGTGAACTTGCCGAGGCGGCCCGGCACCGGCTCGGGCTTGCTCCACGTCCGGCACGAATCGTCGCTGTGCATGAACCACGACTGCCAGTCGCGGCCCCACGTCTGCGAGTGCGTGGAGAAGAAGAGTGTGCTGCGCCTGCCGCGCACGAGCAGCTCGGTTGGCCCCTGCCCGCTGGTCTTGCCCTCGCGCGGGAAGCCGATTTCCACCGGCTCCAGCGGTGTCCAGGTGCGGCCCTCGTCTTTGCTGCGTGTGAGGCCGACGTAGTTTTTCGGCGACGGCTCGAAGTCATCGCCGGCCAGCATGAAGAGCGCCCACGAGCCGTCGGGCAACAGCCGCAGCGTGGTGTCGCACACGAGCTTGTTCGGCGTCTTGCCGTCGTAGGGGATGCTCGTGCGGTCCTGTTTGGCGTCGGCGAGCGCCTGTGCGGTCCAGTCAGGGCCGTTTGCCGACGATAATTTTCGGTTCGCCGAGGCCATGACCGCCTTGTGCGCCGTCTCCTGCAAGAAACGCGCGTAACTCTTGTCCAGCCCCGGCGTGACGAACCCATTGCCCACCACGCTCTCGCCGAAGAGCACTTCATACCACACGCACGCGCCCAGATACTCGCCGGCCATGTTCGCGTGATGGCCGTCCATGCCGAGCGACTCCTTGCCGTCCTTGCCCTTCGCCCTGCGCCAGCCGACGTGGAGCGAGTGCTTTTGTTCTGGCAACGCGGTCTGGGCCTTGTCCTTGAAGTCATACTTCGCGTCCCGTTGATAGCCCCACTTTGGGTCAGTGTCGGCGAAGTAGAAGGCGTCGCCCACCGGGAGACGGCGGAGGCCCAACTCGGCGGCGATGGTCGTGTAGGCGCTCGTGAGCATCCGATACATGTCGGCCTGCGTCTTCGGCTCGCCGGCCTTGGGCGCAGCGACGGCGAAGCGCGGGTCATCCACGCGATAGGCCCAGGTCTGGTGCATCAACACCTCGGCCTTGGGCGCGTGCTGCTTGATGTAGTCGTGAAGCTGCTTCGCGAACGGCCGGTAAGTCGCGGCATCGTGGCTCTTGAGGCTCGCCTGCTGGATGGTGACGAAGTCCCACGGCTGCGCGCCGAGCATCTGCCGCAGGCTTTGCTTGTTCGAGTAGAGGCCGTTGGTGCTGGTGGCGTCCTTCTCAAACGCCGCCGCCCGGCCCCAGTGCAGCTCCAGCGACGCTCCGCCCACCACGATGGGCTGGTGAATGAGCACATGGCCCGCGTTGGTCACGAGGTTGCCGAGCTGCCGCGTGGCGTTTGCCGAGAAACTGTTGCCCACCGTCAGCAGGCGGACGGTTTTGACGGGCTTGGGAGCTGGCTCCGCCGCCGGCAAGCAAGCGCAGAGCAGCCAGATCGCGGATAGGAGGCCGGCCGGCTTCAGCACGGCGGGAGCAAGGTGGCGCGTGAATGGGGAGGCAATTTGGTTCACGCGCGGAGTTTGGGCCGGGCACTGACGCGTCGTCAACGGCAGCGCTTTGGCTCACAGCGTCTTGAGATACTCGATGAGGTCCAAGCGGTTCTCCTCGGTCTTGATCCGCGACCAGAAGTCGTGGCCGCCGTTGTCGCAGCCGGTGCGCCCGGCGTTGAACCAGTCGCGGTCATCGCCGTGGAGGCGGAGCAGCTCGGCTTCATCCTCGGGCGCGGTGGCGGCGGACGGGTCGCGCACCGCCTGGCCCACCTTCACCCGGTCGAAGTGCCGCGCGGCTTGGACGCTGAAGAGGCGCGGGCGGGCGGACGCCGGCCCGAGCAAATGGTAGAGCGTGGGCACGCTGCCGTTGTGCAGGTAGGGGAAGTTCGCCCACACGCCGGTCAAAGGCGTCGCCGCATAGCCGCGGCTCGGGGCCAGCTTGCCGACCTGTGCGAGCGGACTCGCTTGAAAGGCCGTGACGAACTCGGCGTTGACTAGCCGCAGGCGCGCCGGGTCAGTGCCGACGTCCGTGTGCAAGCCGGTCCATTGCACGTTGCCCTGGCCGTCGTAGGTGCCGTGGCAGCTTGCGCAACCGATTTGCTCCGACTCGAACAACTTTTTCCCCCGGGCGGCGGCGCGGGCATCAATGGCGTGGGGATAGCGCGGTGGTCGCAGAAATTGGATGACGTTGCGGAAGTCCGCCAGAATCTGCGGGACAACCGAGCTGGCGAGCTTTTCGAAGGACTGGTCCAAGGCCAGTTCCATCGAGGAGGCCATGAGGGGGAACGTGCCGGAGAAGCTGCCGTCGCAATACCAGCGCTGGAAAGGAGCCTTGGCCGCTGCATGCCAGAGCGGCGGGGACTTCACATCGCCGCGACCGACCTTGGCGGGGTCCGGCAGGGTGCCGCCGTGGGCGCGCATGTGCATTTCCACGTGCGACGCCGGGAACGCTGTGGAGCGTCCGCGCGTGAGCGGCTCGAACACCTCGTGATGGTGCTGGCGGAGGATGTCGTGGGCGCGTCGCGCCGTGGCCTGCTCGGGGCTGGCCGTCCGGGCGGCGGTGTGGTGCGTCAGCTCCGTCACCTTCTGCGCGGCACGGCCGAGCCACAGCTCGTCCAGCGTCTTCGTGCCGGCTCCGAGATAGGCAACGCCGTCAATCTCCGCCATGTGGCAGGCGAGGCAGTTCAGGGTCCAGCTCAGGGACTGGTCGCGCGCCGGATTCGGAGCCATGCCGAAGACGGGCGCGGCAGTATTTTGCGGCCAGAGCACCAGCCCGAGTTTGTCGCGGAGGATGGCGTCCACCGCGGTTGACGAGCCGAGCACGACGCGGTTGACGGTGATGAAGCTCTGGGGAATCCACGCCGAGCTGTCGTAGCCCTCATACACGAAGGCCGCCAGCGCGCGCAGTCGCTCCGCCTCGGGCCGCGCGTCGCGCGGATCCCAGCGATAGACGACTTGGCGGGCGTCGCGGGAGAAGTTTGCCAGCAAGGTCAGCCGCGCCGCCGCACTGCTGGGCGCGGGCGACTTGACCGGCAAGTAAGCGTCCGCTGCCGCGAGCGGCAGGGTCACCACGGTGGCAAGGGCGAGGTGAAGGAGGGTTTTCATGCGCGGCACTTGGAACCAAACAGAACGAGCAGAAGGAAACCGAACAGCACGAGGCCGCTCATTGCAGTCAGAAGGAACAGCAAAACCGCGCCCAGAGCGGTGCCGAGGCCCGCAAGCAGCCCGCCAGACTTGCGCTCTCCGGTGGGATGCAATTTGACCTGCGGCAGCGGCGGCGGGGTCAGAGGCGGCGCGGCTGCGGCAGCGAGGGGCACCGACTCCAGCGGACGCTCCTGCCCAAAGCCGGGAATGGATTGCACCGGCATCCAATCCTCGGCGGGGGCGCTGCGGAGCTGTGCGCGGCTTTCGCCGATGTCCCCGGTGGCCAGCGTGTCGGCGGGAAGCTCGGCGGCCTGCAGCTTGGCTTCGATGTCATCGAGTTCGAACGGGCCGGTGATGGCGTGGTCGTCAGGATTGCGGAGGAAGTATTTCATGCAGGCGGTTTGGGTTGGCGGGTTGTCAGAAATCGTGGTCCTCGCTCGCTCACTGCAATGAACAATTGGCAGTGATCAGTGCCGTCAGCCCCACGCCCAGCAGAATTCCAAACGCAAACCCACGATTGGTTGGACTGCGCGTCAGCGGGATGGCAATGGCGACCCAAGCCAGACAAAGGAGCACGGCGAAGGCAATGGTCGTTCGAGCGCCGTCTTTCCTCAAGCTCAGTGCGACAAACCCACAAACCATCACGAACGAACCGACCTGCGCAATCAGGCCACCGATCAAGCCTGCGGCGAACTCAAGGGTGGAAACCAGACGGCTTGGGGCGAGGTGTCTCCGTTCGACAGCTTCCGCCGTCGGGTAGAGTAGTTTGCCGCAATGCTCACACCGAGTTTCGCCGAGCACGACTTCGCCACTGGTTTGGTGCCGGCAAAACGGGCAGCAGACAATCAGCATCTCCGGCATGGTTGGCCGCGCCAGAGGAACGGCGGGCGGTGCATGCGGCGGGACTGGGCGAAGCGGCACACTCGGCGGACGCTCCAGGCCGAAGCCCGGAATGGACTCCACCTGCATCCAGTCCTCGGCGGGCGTCCTGCGGATCTGCGCGAGGCCTTCCCCGATGTCTCCGGTCGCCAGCGTCCCGGCGGGGATTTTCCCGGCCTTAAACATGGCCTCGATGTCTTCCAGCTCGAACGAACCGGTGATGGCCTGATCGTCCGGATTTTGCAGATAGTATCTCATGCTGGCTTGGGTTGGTTTGATTGTTGATAACGCATCAATCTATGAGCCTACATTCATTCGAACGGGCCGCAGCGTGCCAGCCGGCGGGCGGCCCCACCAAACCGATTAAACTTGGGCGGCCATCGTTCGGCTCAATCAGCGCGCTGCGGCTCGGGCGCACGCCGCCACCACAGCCACGCCACCGCCACCGCGCAGACCACTTGGGTCACGCTCAGGCCGGGCAGCCAGATTTCCCGCGGCTTGATGAACTCCACCACGAGCCGGAAGGCCAGGTAGCCGGTGACGTAGTGACGAAACAGCAATCCGTGCCCCCACCCGCGCCGCTGGGCGCAGCGATGCAGCCCGACCGCCAGCAGCAGCACGAACGCGGCCTCATACAACTGCGTCGGATGCCGCGCCACGCCGTCGCCGAAGTCCACGCCCCACGGCAGGCCCGTGGCAATGCCGTGTGTCTGATCCTCCAGGCCCGTCGCGAAGCAGCCGAGCCGGGCGATGGCGGTCCCCACCGCGAGCGGATACACAAAGAACTCCCCCGTCTGCGTGCGCAGTTGCAGGCGGCGCTTGACCAGCTCGATGCCTGCCCAGCCGCCGAGGATCGCGCCAATGGTGCTCTTGCCCCCGGCGATTAGCCGAACCCAGAAATCATCGCTCAACGGGCGCGTGAGGCTTTCCAAGAGCACGACCAATTTCGACCCGAGCCAGGCTCCGAACAGGGTGCCGCAGATGAGCCAGAAGATGACTTCCAGCGGGAACGGCGTTCGCCCGGCTCGCCGCCGCAAACGGAAGTAAAGTCCCGTGGCGATGGCCGAGGCGAGCGCCTCCAGAAGGAAGTGAGGGTTCAGCGCGGAATGCAGGCTCATGCCGGTGGTTCTGGGACGAGCGCACCCTAGCCCGCGCCCAGCGCCACACGCAAGCACCGGGCAAGACCGCTCACGGCGCAGTCAATCCGCCACCGCAACCACGCGGCAGAAACCGCTTCACTCCAGCTTCCCAAACATGATGCGCTCCTTGCGGCTGGCGTCGGAGTCGCCCTGCGTCGTGGTGAGGTAGATGGTTCCCGCGTATTCGCGGAAGGTCGGATACTGAAACGACTTCACGGTCTCGAAGCGATACTTGCGCTCCCAGGTCGCCCCGTCGCGCGAGACATCCAGGTTGAACACCGACCGCCCCACGCCTGCGATGCGCGTGCGCTCCTGCCAGCCGAGGTAATAAACGCCGTTGAAGCGGTCGAAGGTCGGACGCGACGCCGCGCCGTTGGTGACGAAGCTGCGATGCTCGTTCGTCGTCCAGCGCACACCGTCGCGGCTGGTGGTGAAGGTGTAGTTCTGGTTGCCCGCCTCCTGCCGGCAGACGGCCATCCACGTCCCGTCCGGCAGGCGGTTCACGGCGGGTTCGGTGAGTTTGAGCGTGCCCGGCTCGTTGAAATGGCCGATGACCTCGAAGGTGTCCATCGCCGCGTTCAGCGTCGCGAGCGCATTCTGGCCGGCGGCGTAGTTGTTGATGCCCGCGTAGTGCTTCCCGTCGAACACCTTGATCGGATCAAAAATGTAGAGGCCGTAGTCCTTCGGCTCCCGCTTGAACCCGTGCTTTACCGCGTCCTCGTAAAACGGCTTCGGCTGCATGGGGAACGTGCCGGCGGCGGTCTTGAGCTGCGCGCGGTGAATCGTGTCGGCGAACGCGCCGCGCTCCAGATCGAAGTCCCGGAACCAGACCTGCGACTGCCGCTTGCCCGGCTCCTCGCTGGTGAAGAAGCAGCGCAGCGTGCGCGCGTCCTTGCGCAGCACGCGCGGCACGAAGCACGCGCCCGGCGGCAGCGTCTCGTTCGCGAAGGCCTGTTCACCCTTGGCGACCAAGACGCGTTGCTCGACCCCCAGCGACTTCACGTTCACCACGGACATTGTCGCGTAGATGAACGGCCAGGACGGCGCTTCGCCCGCCTTCACATCATTCGCCTCGGCCACGATGTAGGCACGCCCGTTGACGATGGCCATCTCGGCATCGTGCGCGCCTTTCACCTCGGGGCCGGAGACGTTGACGAGGCCGGCCAGCACGCGGTCAGCGGCGGCCTTGGCATCCCAGCCGGGCGGGAGCACCGAGGCGGCGCGCAGTGGCTGGCCGCAAAGAACGCAAAGCAGCGCCAAGAGACCGAGCCGGCGGCTCACTGTGATGGGATGAGTCATTTCATTTCCTTCGTCTTGAGCATCTGCCGCACGCGCTCGTTTTCCTTCTCAAGAGCGGCGGGCGGAACCGGCATGGGCGTGAAGAGGAAGCGCGTGAGCTTCTCCTCCGGCGGGATCGCGCGCAGGCGCAGATTGCGGAACCACACGTCCTGGCCGTGATCTTGAAGCCTCAGGAATGCCCCGCGAGCGGCGAGGTTCGCACCCCGGATGCGGAGCAACTCGATTTCCTTCGCCCACTTCGGATCGGTGTAGTCGAAGTCAATCACCGCCTCGCCGTTGAGCCAGTGCTGGATCAAGGTGCTTTTGCCGACAATGCGGCCTTCGTTCCACTCGCCCAGAGCGCGCGTCGCATCCTTGGACGGGGCCATGCAGAAGAACAGCGACGCGGCGGCCTGGCGCGGGTTCTCGCCGTAGGGGCTGCCGATGTTGTCGAGCACCTGATACTCGTATTGCCCGGGCCGGTAATAGACGCCGCTGTTGCAACCCTTCGAAACCTTCCACTCGAAGCGCAGCTCGAAGTCGTCGGGCACGGGCTTCACCTTCCAAGTCAGGTCGCCGCCCTTGTCCTTGCGATGGAACGCGCCGTCCGCGATGACCCAGTTGCCCTTCTGCTCCCAGCCGGTGAAGGACTTCCCATCAAACAATGGCTCGAAGCCGAGCCGCTGTTCTTCCGCGCTGAGCGGAGCCGTTGCCGCAGGAGCGCGGCCTTCAGGCCGCAGCGGGCTGGACGCGCCGGTTGCCACCGCGTTCAGCGTGACACGCGACACGATTACTTCCCGCGTCTTGCGCGAGATGGAATAGAGCAGGTTCGTCTCGACCGGATCCCAGCAGAACGCCTGGCCTTCCGCGCTGATGGGGATGGTGGCCTGCCATTCCAGCACCGCGCCGGCCGCCGGGAAGCCGAGCAGATAAAGCTCCTTCGCGTCGTGCCCCGTGACGAACAACCGCCCGCCCGGCCCGAAGCCGCCGCCCGACGCGCTGCTGCCCGCGAAGTGCTGAATCAGCTCCGCCGGAAACGACCAGTTCCCGAGTTGCTTCCAGCCCGCATCGAACCGCACCACCACGGACCGCGCGGGGTCACTCGTGCTCTTGTAGTGTGCGAAGCACGCAAGCCACTCGCCGCCGCCCGCGCCCGTGAAGGGGACACTCCTGTCCCCTTTGCCCCGCATCGGCAGCGCCCACGTCAGCGACCCCGGCGGCTGCTCGAAACGGTGCTGCCCGACCGGCTGCATCGTCGCGGTATCCCAGATCTCCACCGAGCTTTCCTCCGGCACCTTGGGGAAGTTCGAGTGCGCGCAATGGAGCCGGCCGTTGAGCACCACGCCCGCGTTGAGATGCTTGATGCGCCCGCCCTTCCCGCCATCCCAGCCGCCCACGCGCGCTCCGGTGTCCTTCCGGTATTTGCCGAGCGTGTGGTTATCAATCGCGTAGAAAAACTCCGCATCCACCGCGACCCCCTGGTTCGCTTCCGCCGCCTTGAACCGTCGCAACTCCTCGTGCCGCCACCCGCCCGCGCCGGGGATGGCGGCGAAGACTGGTTTGCCACAAAGGACGCAAAGGAGCGCAAAGAGAAGAGCCGTTGTTCGGACACAGTTGATCACGGGCCAGTTGGTATCACTTGGCCAGGCGCGCTTCACCAAAAAGCGGAATCCGTCCGTCCACGCCCACGCCCCACGGCGCGACGCCGAGCGGCAGCGCGCCGATGTCGGGTGCGTGCCGATCAGCGGCGCGAAGTGGGTCAGGCCACTCGGTCTGGACTGACTGCCCGGCATTGGCCGCCGGGCTGCCGAGTTGGAGGCGAAGGTCCACGGGGAGGGAATAGTCGGCGGATAGGCTGACGAACTTCGGGTCGGCCACGCGGTCGTGCGTGGTCAGGCCCGGCTCGTAGAACTTCTTGCTCGCGGTGAAGAGCGGCGACGCACGGAACTTCGCGAACGGGTCGCCCGTGAGCGCCGGCCCGTCCTTCACCCCCCACAGGAGGTTGCCGCCCGCGCGCACGTTGCCCGGCTCCTTAATGCCGGCGAAGCCGGTGCCGGGGACCTTCTCGATTTGCACGAACAGGTTGTTGAACACGTCGCGCTCCGTGTGCCGCAGTCCTTGCGCGCCTAGACCGAACAGGAAGTAGTCGCGGTAGGTCGGCGTGCGGCGGAGGAAGGTGTTGTGATACACGCGCATCACCGGCCAGGTGGGCGAACCGTGGTCGCTGGCGAGATGGCCCTCGTGCCGGAGGAACGCGCCGGTCGGGTCCGGCTGCGCGGGCGACTGGTAGTAAACGCCCGCGCGGAAATCGAAGACGTTGCGGAAGATGAACACGCCGGCCTTCGGGTCGTGGTCCACCGGCGACTCGTCCTTCTCAATCTCGTGCTGCTGGAAGACGCCGAGGCACGCGCCGATGCGGTTCTGGTGGATGTAGATGGTGTGGCTGCGCAGCTTCGCGCCGCACTCCATCCCGTCGTCGTTGAAGTTGTCCACGAAGTTGTGGTGGAACTGAAGGTTCTTCGCGTAGCGGAAGAAGGCGAAGTCGTGGTCGTCGGTGAACTCGCAGTGGGCGAACTCAAGGTTCTCGTTCCCCGGCTGCTCGTTGCGCAGCACGATTTGATACGACGCCGTGCCGCGATACTTCATGTGCGAGCGGCCCGTCCATGGCGCGGCGTTGCCGCGAAACGCCGAGTGCGTCACGCGGAGGTTCTGCGAGGCGTTCACCAGCAGCGCCGGGAAACCGCCGAAGACCGTGACGTGGTCCAACTCGATGTGCTGCGAGCCGTAAACGTGAATCATCGGGCTGCCCGTCGCGCCGCGCAGGACGAGGCCGTGCAGGCGAACGTGCTTCACGCCGTTCACGCGCAGCACGTCGTCGCCGAAGCCGGCGGCGACGACGAGCGGCAGCTTGCGCGGGTCCGTCTCGCCGCGATACGCGCGGTCGCCGAGGCCCGGCAGCGTGTGATGCGCGAGACGGATGTGGATGCGGCCCGTCGCGCGGTTGAACCACAGGCCCGGCCCGCAGTAAAAGCCCGTGTCCTTGTCCTTCTTGCCGCCAATCCAGAACTCATTCGTCGCGCGGAGGTCCACAAGGTTGCGGTAGCCATGCAGCGGCACCATCGAGTCCGCGAAGTGACCGAGCACCAGCGGCCGCTCGTCCTCGATGCCCCACATCGGCTCCCACGACGCCGGGAGAAACTGGGTCGGTGCGCGCCGGTCATCCGCGCCGAAGTAAGTCTTGGTGGAAACGAACTCGCCCGCCGCGCCGCCCGCGAACGGCTCCCAGCTCGTCGCCGGGCTGTCGAGGAACTCGCGCAAGCCGCCGTCAATCACCGCCAGTTCGCCGGGAAACGACGCGATGGTGATGGGCGCGTTCGTCGTGCCCGAGCGCGTGAGCGAGACCTTCTCGGAGTAAGCGCCGCCGCGCAGGTAGAGCGTGTCGCCGGGTTTCAGTTGCCGCGTGGCGTGCTCGAGCGATTTCCACGGGGCGGCTTGGGAGCCGGCATTCGCATCGTTGCCGCGTGCGGCATCCACGAAGTGCTTCGGGCCGGCGGCAAGCGGCGACTTCACCGCCTGCGGCAGCGGGCGCATCGGCGGGTGTGAACGGTGGGTTTGGGCGAGCGTGTTGCCCGCCAGCGACGCGCAAATGGCCGTGATGAAGATGGTGATGCCGGGTTTCATGGCGCGTGAAGGTTGGGTGCTGGGTTGAGAACGTAGAATCTTCGGCGCCGCCGAACCAGCAATCTCTGCCGCCAAAATCCCTCGCCTCGCCCGAGGACTGGCTTGCCGCATGGGCGAGGGGCAAGGCCCGCTACCGGGCTGCGGCGGCGACGGCGTTGGCCGCGAGATCGCGCGGATGCGGCGTCACGGCCCGCGCGGGGAGCGAGGTCAGCACGACGCAGATCGTCTGCGTCGCCGGGTCGGCCCAGGCGATGGTCCCGGTCGAACCGGTGTGACCGAACGTCTTCTCCGAACATCCCTTGCTGCCGGCCAATGCGCCGACATTCAGCGCCAGGCCGCGCGGAGTCAGGCCCGGTGGATTGTGGTTCCGCACCATCAGCCGCGCCGTCTCCGGTTTGAGGGCGGCTCCGGTCTCGTTCAGGAACTCCGCCAGGAATCTCGCGACATCTGGCGCGGAGGCATGGGTGCCGCCCCAAGGCGCGCCCAGCTTCCGCCAGTAGGGACTGTTCCAATCCCAGTTCTTCGCGTTGGGATCGCCGCCGCCCGCCTCCGGTGCCGCGCGGTCGGTCTGGCACGGCACCATGTCCTCCAGCTTGAACCGCCCCAGCCCCTGGGCCGAGTGCCGCATCTTGAGCGGCTGGAACACCGTGCGGTCCACGAGGGTGAGAATGTCCGTCCCGCTGATGAGTTCCGCCACGCGCGTCGCCAGCAGGATGGCCATGCTCGAATACTGATACTTCGTGCCAGGCGCAAATTGCAGCGGCGTGCGGATGGCGTGCTCGACGAACTCGGCGAGCGGTGCGTGCTTGCGCCGCAGGTCATCGTTCGTCGCCAACTGGTCCGGCAAGCCCGAGACGTGCGTCAGCAAGTGCTGCATCGTCACCTGGTCGCGGCCGCCGCCCTGGAACTGCGGGATGAACTTCCGCACCGGATCCGCCAGCTTGAACGCGCCGCGCTCGAACAGCGCCATCAGCGCCGTCACGTTCATCGGCTTGGAGATGGAACCCAGCAGAAACATCGCGTGCTCGGTCTGCGCCTTTCCGAACGCCCGGGTGAACGTGGCGTCGCGCTGCACCACATGCATCACGGCGGCGGCGATCTGACCTTGGGCGGTGGCCCGAGACAGCGCTTCGACTGCCGCCGCCAGCCGCTCCGGTTGCAGCGCAGCGAGCACGGGTGTGCCCAAGCCAGCCGCCACTCCACTCTGGATGAACTTTCGTCGGGTCATGGAAACGCTCGGGCGAGATCGCGTCACTTCTTCGCCGGCGTGGCGGCGAGGTCGAGGAAGACGATGATCGAGGGATTGCCCACGGGCGTGTAGTGGCCGGTGAACTTCAGGCCGCCGGTCTTTTTGTCCACGCGGAAGGCGGCGAGGTTGTCCGCGCGCTGATTGCACGAGTAGAGGAAGTTCCCGGTCGGGTCGAAGTTGAAGCTGCGCGGATAATTTCCGCGCGTCCATTCCTCCGCCACAAACTTCAGCGTGCCGTCGCCGCCGACGGCAAAGATGCCGATGCTGTCGTGCAGGCGGTTGCCCGCGTAAACGAACCGGCCGTCGGCGGACACCATGATCTCCGAGCAGAAATTGCTGCCGGCAAACCCCGGCGGCAGGCTGGAAAGGGTCTGGCGCGCGGCCAGCCGGCCCTTCGCGGAGTCGTAGTCAAACAGCACGATGGTCGAGCCTTCCTCCTGCAACGAGTAGAGCCAGCGGCCATTCGGGTGAAAATAAAAGTGCCGCGGCCCGTCGCCCGGTGGCAGCGAGACCGACGGCGGATCGCCCGGCGTCAGCACGCCCGCGCGGTCATCGAACTTCCAGACGAAGATCTTGTCCAGACCCAGGTCCACATGCAGCACGAAGCGCCCCGACGGGTCGGCCTCGATCATGTGCGCGTGCGTGCGGTCGTGCCCGCTGAAGGCGAAGCTGCCCGGCGGGGCGTTGGTGGCCTTGCGCGGGCCCACCGTGCCCGCGTCGTTCTTCACGTCGGTCGCGGCCCCGAGGCTGCCGTTGGGCTGGATGGGCAGCACCGCCACCGAGCCGCCGAAGTAATTCGCCACCAGCACGAACTTCCCCGACGGATGAATGCTCACATACGTCGGCCCCGCGCCGCCGGACTTGACCGTGTTCATGAGCTTCAACTGCCCGTCCGCCCGGTTGATGGCGAAGGCGCTCACCGAGCCTTCGCTCGTTCCGCCCACGCGGTCCGTCTCATTCGCCGAATACAGGCGCGTCCCGGCGGCGTTGACGGCGAGGCAGCTCGGGCTGGTGCCCATTTGCTGCACGCCGGCCGGCGTCAACGCCCCGGTGGTGCGGTCCACCTGAAACAAGTGGATGCCGCGCCCGTTGCCCGGCGGCAAATCCACCTGCGTCGGCAGCACATCGGTCAACGGGGAACTGAACGTGCCCACGTAGGCCATCAGCGGCCCCTTGGCTGCGGCCGCCTGCGCCGACAACGATGCGACGAACATCGGCGCGGTGCCGGCCAAGACGGTGGAAGTCTTTAGAAAGGAACGCCGCGTGAGGGCTGGTGGAATCATGGTGGGAGGATGCTGGCCGCTACCGTTTCTTCGGCGCAACGCTTTTTGCAGTGCGCCACAGTTCCACCAGCCGTTCCACTCCGCGTTCCGCCCTCCGCCCTCCGCGTTTCATGGTGGCCCGCCGCAAGGCGTGTTCCCAAATCCGCAGCACCCGCCAGCCGGCCTTGCGCAGCGTGCGCGTCACCAGCCGGTCGCGGGTCTGATTGCGCGCCAGCTTCGCGCGCCAGAACGCCCGGTTGCCCGCCGGCATCCGGCAATGCCTCGGGCACGCGTGCCAGAAGCAGCCGTCCACGAACACCGCGAGCTTGAGCTTGGGGAAGACGAAGTCGGGACGGACGGTGAGTTGAGCGTTGAAAGTTGAGGGTTGAGAGGCAAGGCCGGACGGACGCGCCCGTCTCCGACTCTCAACTCTCAACTCCCCCACTCTCAACTTCAGATGCCTCCGCCATCCCGTGATCCCGTGCGCGCGGAACACCCGCGCCAGCGCCAGCTCCGTGGCCCGGTTCCCCCGCGACCGGATGCGGGACATCACGTCGCTCCGCTTGGCCTTGGTGAAAACGTCAGGCATGGGGAGTGTTTAACCACGGATGGACACCGCTCGCCACGCCGAAACGTGTGAAGGCGGGATGCACACGGATTCACTTGCCGCAAAATGGCGCAAGGGCCGCAAAGCCTTCTCCCTCTCCTCCTCGGTCGAGGAGAGGGTTTGGGGTGAGGAGTCGAAGACATCTCATGATGTTCGTCACGTTTCCCGCTCGTCGGGACGAGGGAGAACCGCTACGCCTATTCCATGAGCATTTACGCCACGCTGTGGAAGCTGAAATTTCCGAAGGAGGGGGACGAGCATCTCGGCTGCGATTGGATTGAAGTTACTGCGCAGGCTGTCCCGCCACACATCGGTTCGCCCACGCCCGGCTGCGGCTACGAGGACGGCGACCCTTACGCGGCCTTCCTTCCGCCGCCGGTTCAAACCGACGCGGACGGCGACGCTCCTTTCAACCGGGCGGTGGTTTTCGTCACTGAATACTCGCTCAAGGGCACGCCGCGCAGCGGGCAGGAATACATCAGCCCGCTGCTGATGCTCACCGGCGAGAAATACGCGCGCATCCCCTTTGCGGAATTGCGCCGTCGGATTTGCGATGCCCTCCGCGGAAATCGGTCGCCCATCGTGGCCGAGGTGCTGCTCCCGGACGGCACGCATAAAATCATTCGGGGTCGCAAAGAAGAATAACCCGGTCTGCCCGGCTCATGTCTGCCAGGCTCATCACTTCAGAAACTTTGCGAACTCCTTGGGCATGACCGCCGCGAGTTCTTCCCCGGTGGAGGCGTAGAGGTCCCAAGTCAGGTCGAATTGCTCGATGACATCGGTGAGCCGACGGGCGGAGCCGCTGGATTTGCCGCCCGCGCCGCGCTTGAGACGTTGCGTGGTCGTGTCCACATACAGCTTGGTCGCCAGCGCGAGGATGCCGGGATTTGTGACGACCTCCTGGCGCGAGGCCAGTTGCTCCACCACGTCACCCGGAGCCTCCAACGGCTGGCAAAGCAGGGCGAAGGCGAGCTTGGGATTTTCGCGGTGCGCGCGGAAGATGCGATACGGGCCGGCGAGCAGGTGCCGGTAGTAGCGCTGAAAATTTCCCGGCTCGGACACATGACGGGCAAGGGCACCGGGCTTCCGCACGCCGCCCTTGCCGGCTGGACAGACCGCATCGAAGTAGAACAAAGACAGCCACGCCCACAGTCCCCGGTCGCGCTCCACGTCGGTCAGCCCGGCGGCGGTGAAACGCGTGTGCAGATACTCCGCCGCCTCGAACCGGTTCGCGAAGGCGCGGGCCTCCACTTCCAGTTCCACGCCCAATGGCTCCGTCGCGGCCGGGTCAGTGAGCAGCGACAGCGGCGCTTTGATGGCTCCGCCCGCCTTCACCGTTTCAATCCAGCCGGCAAAGGTCGCGATCCCACTTTCGTTGAGGCGCGCGGCTTTCATTTGCCCTCCTTCGGCTGCAACGCCTCGGTGAACTTTTCGCGCAGCGCGAGTTTCTTGGCGAAGGCGGCCACGGCGTCATCCAATTGCTTTCGGAGTCGAACCAGGTTGAGATGAACGCATGGCAAAGTCCAAGAACCCGCTCATCGCGCTCGGCAAGTCTATCTCCAAGCTGCGCTCCAAAGCAGGAATGACCACTGCGGCGTTGGCAAAGAAGTCGGGAATCAAACTCGACTGCCTCGAAAGACTGGAAGCAGGCGAAGCGGAAGTGACGGTGCTGGAACTGGCGGCAATCGCCAAAGCCTTACATATCGAAACCGGAGTCCTGCTCACCACAGCAGGCTTGTAGCGGATTCAAAGCCGGTTGAAGACGTTCTCACGATGCCAGGCGATGAGATTCGGGTCAGGAGCGAACCTCTCAGGCATCGCGATTGGTGCGCCGTCGAATTCCGTAATCCAAAAGCGCGCCGCACTCGGCTGCGCCCTCTTCATCCGCGCCGAAACTTCGACCTTCAAATCGAGCGTTAGAGTGATTAGGCCACGGTCAAACGCGCGGTCGTGGAGCGCGTTCAGGCAAAGCCCGTTTCGTGGATTCATCCTGTTCACCTTGTCCGCCGACCAGGGCACAACGTGGCTCGCGACGAGCAGGTCGCGAACTTCCAGTCCGGTGATGCAGCACTTGCCGTTGTATGCCGCGAGCACGGTTGCCCGGAAGAAGTGTTGGTTGACCCGCTGCATCACCAATCGCTCCCGCTCCTTGCCCTCTCGTGGCAGTTCCGTTTCGTCTATTTCGGCGAGCTTCTCAACTGCGGTGCCTTCCAGCGCGGCAGTCAGTCTCTCGCTCTCGAAGCCGAGCCGTTCCCAATCCTGATGGAATTCAGCCCACACTTCCCGGTCAGCCTGACTTGCTCCGGTCAGCCCGCTTACGCCACGCGCCTGATGAACCGGGTCGAGTGAAGCCAGGTTGCAGAGTTTCATCGCCACGCTTCCGGAAGTCCGGTCGAGCTTCTCGGCGAGATGGATGACGACGGGATTCTTCTGGTGAAGCTGCCCGAACGGCAGCTTGCAGTAGAGATTCATCGCAACAATTAACTCGTCGCGCGTCCAGGGCTTGCCTCTTGCCATAGTTTTCTTTCAGTCACGCCAGTAGTTCCAAAACGAACTTGCTGGGTTCGGTGCTCCTAAATTCGACCCGTTTCGTGCGAGCCAGACCAAGGTATCGAAAGGGTGAGCGATGATTGGGACGATAGAATACGTGTATCTCGTCGCCAGCTTCTTGAGCATTGGCGATGCGTCGGTCGGTTCGGTGGCCTTTCTCTCCGTGCCAGTGGAGAACATTGCTGACCAGCTTGTCTTCGTATTGTTCGTCCTCGTCTCGCTTCTCTTCCTTCACGAAGAGCACAATTTTATTGTCGCCCTTCGGCGTGAAGACTCCTCGCCCGAAGGCATGAAAGCTTCTGTAGTCCCAATGGTCAGCCAGTTGCTTGCGGTTCCACACTGAACCAACCTTGATTCCGCTGAAGTTGACTGGCATGAGCCTGGTTAGACCAGGCTAGCCAGGTGTCGCCAAGCAATTTCTTCCTCGTTCAGTCAGCGAACAGAGCGAGCCAGTCCCGCACGCTGCGCGGCCACACAGTAAAAGTCCTCCTCGCTCATCTCGTGGGCGCGGAAGCGCCGCCATGCCTCGCCGCCCAACGATTCGAGCATGACCGGCCAGCCGCTGCGGATGTAGCGGCGGGCAAGGATTTCCTCGAAGGTCGGCAGGGTGAGCTGGTCCGGGGAGATGCCTTCGATGTCGTGCCCGTGGTCGAGGGCGTTGTCCGGGTGGAGGCCGGGAAACAGGAACAGCAGCGCGTGCCAGCCGCGCAGGAATTCCTCCGGCGGCACCGCGCGCAGGGCACGGCGGTCGAGCCGCGCGAGGCGCTCCAAGTCACGCGCAGCAGCAGGGCGGGTTGGCGGAGCGCCGGTCTCCGACCCGGCGTGCGGCCGCGTTCCCGCGCTCGTTTCCTCGCCGGTGGTTTCGCGGGAGGCGAGAAACTTCCGCACCTCCTCGCCCACCGCCTCGGCCACCAGCGGCGGGACGGCGTTGCCAATCAGCCGGAACTGGTGCGTGCGCGCCACGGGAAAGCGAAACCAGTCCGGGAAGCTTTGCACGCGAGCCGCCTCGCGCGGGGTGAGCGTGCGGTTCTGTGTCGGGTGGATGAACATCAGCCCGTCCTTGGCCAGATGCGCAACGATGGTGGAGCAGAGCCGCTCCCGGTGCTGGCGGGTGTAGCGGTCCAGAAAGACGTTGCGGTCGTAGGGGAATTCCATCGTTTCACCACGGGCCAGAGCCTGGTCGGCGTTTTCACCTTCACAGAGCCGGGCGAAGTCGCGCAGGTCGCGGTCGTTGTGGGGACGGGCGCGGTGGGCGGTGAGCCGGGGCGCAATGCCGGCTTCAAGCACTCGCTCCAAGTAGTGGCGGGCCGGGGCACCGCGCTCCGCAAGGAATCGCTCGCGCAAGGCGAAGTCGTAGTCGCGTTCTTCGATGCCTTCTCCGGCATTGAGGCTGGGGAGGTCGCCGATGGCATCCCAGAGAGCCGGTGTTCCCGGCTTCAACGCGACACTGTCGCTGGTGGCCAAACGCGCCGGGTCGGAGACCGGCGCTCCGAAGGCGCGTTGCGCCGGTTCGAGGTCGCTGGGAAAGTAGCCGGGCAGGTCATTGCGCACGCCGATGACGAGCTGGCGGCGACGCTTCTGTGGGACGCCGAGTTTCCAAGACTCCTCCACCTGCGCCTGCACCCGGTAGCCGAGCTTGCGGGCTTCCGACTGGACCAGCGTGAAGAACTTGCCCTTCGCCGCGCTCTGAAGGCCGAGGACATTCTCCATGACAAACACGCGCGGACGGAAGGCAGCGACGTAGTCGAGATAAACGCGGAAGAGATAACGGCGCTTGTCGCGTTTGACGCGGGAACCGTGGTTGGCAGCGTCCACCTGCCGCACGGTGCTGTAGCCTTGGCAGGGCGGCCCGCCCACGATGACATCCACCTGATTGACGCCGAGTTTCGCCGCCAGCTTGTCCGGCGGAAAGCGGGTGAGGTCTTTGTGCAGGGCGAGCGTGTCCTTCGAGAAGTTGGCTTTGAAAGTAGCGATGGCTTCGGGGTTGAAGTCAATCGCCGCCAGCACTTTGAAACCGGCCCGCTCCATGCCCAAGCTGAAGCCGCCGCAGCCGCAGAACAGGTCGAGACAGGTGGGTTGCCGCCCACTTGCTCCGGGTTTCTCCCCCGTTGGAGAGGATGGACAATCTTCCGCGCCGCGCCAGCTCATGAGTCCACCCCCTTGCAAAGCTCGGCGACGCTGACGTTCAGCGCGCGGGCGACACGGAGGACGGTCTTGATGCCGGGATTGCGGACCCCGCGCTCAATGCCGCTGACGAAGGTGCGGTCGAGGTCGGCCTTCTCGGCGAGCTTGTCCTGGGAAAAGCCGCGTTCAGTGCGGACTCGGGCGACATTGCGACCGAAGGCGACAAGAGTGCGGTCCCTGACTGGCATGGGGCGAATCATGCCCCTCATCCTGCCCGGCAGTCTGTGGCCTATCGGCTACAATGTTCCAAACGAGAACATGCCGAAGTGAGGTCAAGCGCTTCGCAACTTGCGCTGCTTTGCGCCCTCTTGCGGCTAACACAGATCGCGACACCTCACCCCTTACCCTCTCCCCGGTCGAGGCGGAGAGGGTGAGAGCGGCTCACGGGCTGGCGGGGGCGGTGAGCCACTCCAGGTTGAACCGCGCCAGGCGGAGCGTCTCGTAGGCGCGCATCTCGCCGCCTTCGTAGAGGCAGAGGATCGTGCCGTCGGGCAGGCGCGCGAGGGTGGAGTAGGCGGACGGGCCTTCGTGCAGGCGCTTGGCGAGGGGCCAAGTTTTGCCGTCGTCGGGGCTGCTGCGGACGGTCAGGCGCACGCGCGCGCCGCTGGGTTTGCCGTCCTTCGGCTCGGGTGGGAAGGGGTTGCTGAAGAGCAGGCGCTTGTCGTCGTAGCGCAGCAGGCTGCCCTGGCATTTCGGACAAGGCAGTTGCTTCTCGTGCGTGATGGCGGTCCACGTCGCGCCGCCGTCGGTGCTGGTGGCGGTGCCGCGCAAACCCTGCCACTCGCCCTGCATCCGGGTGTTGACGAGCAGCGAGCCGTCGGCGCGCTCGATAACCTGGCATTCGTTGCCGCCGGTCTGGATGGGCGTGCTGATCTGCCACGTCGCGCCGCCGTCGTCGCTGAACGTCATGTGCGAGTTCCACTCGGGCTGCCTGCTGGCGAGGGCGCGCTTGTGGTCGCTGGGAATGACGAGCCGGCCTTTGTGCGGCCCGCGTGTGAGCTGAATGCCGATGCCCGGCCCGGTGGCGACCCAGTCCCAGTCCGGCTTCATCGTCGTGGCGCTGAGGTTGCGCGGCGCGGACCAAGTCTGGCCATCGTCCTTGCTGGACGTGATGAACACGGCCTTGTTGTCACGGTTGAAGGGGAGCCAGATGGTGCCGGTTCGCGCGTCCACGACGGGGCACGGGTTGCCGATGGTGATTTTGGCGTCGCCGCCTTCCTCGTGGACGATGCGGTGCGGCGACCAGGTGCGGCCGCCATCCGTGCTGCGCTTGGCGATGAGGTCCACGTCGCCGTGGTCGCCGGAGCCGGTCTTGCGGCCCTCGCAGAACGCGAGCACGGAACCCTTCGCCGTCACGAGCAACGCGGGGATGCGATAGGTGTGATAGCCGTCCTGCCCGGCGGTCCAGAGGACGCTTTGCTCGAAAAGCGCCGGGGCGGCGGAGGCTCCGGGAGGGAACGCGAGCAGCGACGCCAGCAGGCCGGCGATGACGAAATGAGCGGCGCGTTTCAATCGAGCAGATACCAAAAGGAGTGCGTGACGCGGTTGGCGGCGTCCACCGCCCAGAGCTTGCGGAACTCCACGCGCTCCACATGGCCGTCCAGCAACGTGACGTTCGCGCCCCGGCTGTGGACCGTCGGGCGGGCGTAATTGTAGGCCACGTTCGGGTATTGGGGCATGGTGTCCGCGACGCCGTCGCCATCGCGGTCCAGCGTGAACCGGTAGCTCGGACTTTGGTTCGGCGGGGAATAGACGTAGTGCGTGATCGTGTCCATGAAGGTCATGGCATCGTCGGGCTTCGCAATTCGGATGGCGCGGAGGGGCGGGGTGTTGTTCAGGTAGTAGAACGGGCCGCTGAGCGGGTTGCCGAACGCGCCGAAGTTCGCGCCGATCCAGGAATTCCAGTTGTTCGGGCCGGAGACATTGGAGAGCGGCGCGTTGCCGGGGCTTCCGCCGGGGCAGCGGCGCAGGTCATTGGTGTAAATCTCGGTCGCGCTGAAGACCACGCCGGACTGGGCCTGGCGCGCGACATACGGGGCCAGGCCGGCGTGCCAGAAGGGCTTCGTGTAGTCCGTGGAGTCGTAGCCGAACGGCGGAAGGCAGCCGTCGAAGTCGTCCTGATACATCTGCGTCGCGAAGGCCCAGTTGCGCATGTTGGACATGCACTTGGTCTGGGTGGCCTTCGCCTTGGCCTTGCTCAGGGCCGGCAGCAACAACGACGCGAGGATCGCGATGATGGCGATGACAACGAGCAGCTCAATCAGGGTGAAGGCAACGCGAGAAGCGGCACGGCGGAAGTGCGTTTTCATGGCTCGGTGGTTTGCGCACCGTGTTCCGCTGCCGCGGGGGTGTCAAGCCGGGTTTCAGGGGACTCACTTGAGCGAATCCTTCCCATCCGTCAGCCATTCGAGGTTGAAGCGGGCGACGGTGAGCAGGCCAGTCTTGTAGATGTTCGCGCCGTCGGTGCTGCCGCGCTCGTAGAAGAGCAGGATCGTCCCGTCGTTCGCCACGGCGAGGTCGCTGTAGCCGCTGAAGCCCGGCTCGACGGTCTTGCTCACCGACCACGTCACGGACTCGTCGTAGCTGAGTTTCACCGAGACGTTCCTGCGGTCGCGGTTCTTGCCGGCGACTTCCTTGCCGTCGGCGCGGGCGAGGTTGTGCGGGTTGGCGAAGAGCAGGCGGTTCTTCGCGGGCGCCTCGCTGAGGCGGACCATCGTGGCCATGCAGATGGGTTCGAGCAGTTGCTCGTGGAACTGCGGCCGGCTCCAGCCGGTCGCGCCGTCGCGGCTGGTGGTGAGCAGGCGGCGGTTGGCCTTGGACTCGCTCCTCATGTTCAGCAGCACGCGGCCATCGGCGAGCTGCACGGCGCAGGTCTCGTTCGGGATGTTCCACTCGCCCTCGTTCGGGCCGGCAATCTCGCCCCGCCGCCACGTCCGCCCGAGGTCGTCGCTGTAAATCACCGACGTGACCGAGGGCCGGTGCGCGTGGCCGCCGGTGCCAAGCGAGAGCCACACGGGCACGACGAGCCGGCCGGTCCTGAGCTGGATGGCATGGCCGGGGCCGGTGGCGAGGACCTTCCAGTCGTATTCGGGGCGGAACTTGTCGAACGCCGCCGTGATCTCCACAGGCTTGCTCCACGTCACGCCGTCGTCATCGCTGCGAATGTAAAAGCAGCGGGCGTATTCGAGGCAGTAGAGGAAGTGGACCGCGCCGTTCGCGTCCGGAATGGCGACGGGATTGTTGTAAGTGACCTCGCCGGGCGTCGCGAGTTTTTGCGCGAGCGCGACGGGGTTCTTCGCCTTCGGTCCCGGCACATTGGCGAGATTCGTGCGCGCGCCCCAGGTCTTCCCGCCGTCGGTCGAGCGGCGCAGCAGGATGTCAATGGTGCCCCAGTCGCCCCGGTCGCTTTTGCGCGCCTCGCAATAGGCCAGCACCGTGCCGCGCCGCGTGGTGACGATGCCGGGGATGCGGTAGAGCGCGTAGCCGTCCTGGCCGGCGGCGAAGAGGTCAACCTTCTCCAGCAGGGGCGCGGCGGCGGGGGCGAGGCCGGCAAGGGCGACCAAGGCGAAGGCGACCAGCGGGCGGGCAAGCAGTTTCATTGGTGTGGGTTGGTTTTAGACGGCACGGGTCAGACGCCGTTGAGACCGGGTGGTTTCAGCCTTGGTATGGAGTTCTCGGCGGCGTCAATGACTCGTTGCCGACCGGAACGGTTTGGCCTACAAGCTGGGCAACCGCACACCACCGCAATCATGAAAACCTTGCTTCGCGCCGCCCTGCTCGTCTGGTCTTGGCAGGCCACCGCTGCGTTGCCTCCCCCCGACCTCACGGGCTACCGCACCGTCGCCACCGCGATCACGACGACGATGGCCAAGACCAACTCCGCCGCCGCCGGGCAGTCGGGTTTCCTCGGCATCCATGTCTCGCCTGACCCGAAAGGAAAGCTGGTCATCGGCGAGGTCGGAGAGAACTCGCCGGCGGCGAGGGCCGGCGCGCGGGTTGGTGACGTGCTGCTCAAGCTCGACACGCAGCTCGTCGCCTCCGCCGACGCGCTGCGTGATGCGCTCCAGCGCAAGGCTCCCGGCGACTTCGCGCATCTGACCGTGCGGCGCGGGACCAAGTCACTTGACCTGCTCGCCACGCTTGGCGCGACCAGCCGGCCCCGGAAGGTCGGCGCGCAGCGCGCGGTCATGGGGATCCGCACCGGCGAGGTCACTGACCAGGGCGTGCCGATTTCCTCGGTCACGACCGGAATGCCAGCCGACAAGGCGGGCCTCAAGGCCAGTGATGTCATTCTCAAGGTCGCCGGCAGCGTGCTGGCCGCCGGGCAGTCCGTGAGCGAGTTGCTGGCCGAGAAGTCTCCCGGCGACAAGGTGAGCGTCGTCGTCCGGCGCAAGGGCGAGGAGCAGGAGTTTCAAGTCACGCTCACGGCGGACACGACAACGACCACGGGCGAGGAGCCGCGCGTGATGTGGAAGAAGCCGGGCTACAAGCTCGCCATCATCGGCGTCGAGTTCCCCGACACGAGGCACAACCCCGCTGTCAGCATGGGTGAGTGGGAACAGGCGATGTTCAGCACCGGCTCCTACACGAAGACCAATGCCACCGGGCAGACCGTCTATGGCAGCCTGACTGATTACTTTCTGGAGAACTCCGTCGGCAAGCTGCGCGTGGACGGACGCGCCTTCGACTGGCTGGAGATGGGCAAGAAGCGCGGCGACTACTCGCAGGCCGCGAGCACGACGGCGAAGACGGCCTTTCTCACCGAGGCGATTGATCTCCTGCTCAAGCGCGACGGGACGAACGCCTTGAAGGACTTCGACGGCATCGCGTTCATCTACGCGGGCGACCGCTACCCGAACGTGAACCGCGGCAGCCTCTACTGGCCGCATCGCGGCAGTGTGACTTACAAGGGCAAGCGCTGGCCCTACTTCATCTGCGCGGAGGGCGGGCGGCGGATGGGGAACATCAGCGTCTATTGCCACGAGTTCGGCCACATGCTCGGCATCCCCGACCTCTACGCGCGCCCGGAGAATCCCGGCTCCGAGGGCCTGGGCAACTGGTGCGCGATGTCGAACCAGACGCCCTATGGCCGCCCGCAGCATTTCGGCGCGTGGTGCAAGGAGCAGCTCGGCTGGCTTGCGCCGGCGGTGCTCGACCCGACGGTGAAGCAGAAGCTCGTGCTCGCGCCCATCGAAGGCTCGACCAACGAGTGCTTCAAGGTGCTCATCCGCCCTGACGGCAGCGAATACCTGCTGCTGGAGAACCGCCGCAAGACCGGCTTCGACGGCAGCCTGCCGGACGAAGGGCTGCTGATTTGGCGCATCGTCGGCAACCGCGTCATCCTGGAGGAAAGCCACGGCGTCGAGGGACCGAGCGGCCCGCGCATGTTCCTGACCGACGTGCCGTATCCCAGCCCGGCGAACGATGCCTACACGCCTTTCACCACGCCCAGCAGCCGCTCGCTGCTCGGCGGCGGATTGCCAGTCCACATCACGAACATCCGCCAGCACCCCGACGGGCGCGTGAGCTTTCACCTCGGCTACGAGTATCAGTGACGCGGCTCACTTGCCGCCGCTCTTGAGCTTGGCTTCGATTTGGGCGCGCAACTCTGCTCCGCGCTTCTTGCCAGCGGCGAGTTGCTCGGGGGACATCGCTTTCGCCAATGAATCACGGAACTCTGCGGCATTTTCGTCAGTCTTGGCCGCTAGATTGAGCCACGCATATGCCTCCGGTGAATCCTTCGCCACACCTTTGCCAGCGTAGTAGCAGGTGCCCAGCATGGATTGAGCCTCGGCGTGGTTTTGCTCGGCGGCTTTTCGAAGCCATTTCACCGCTTCCACGTTGTCCAGTTCCACACCTCGGCCAGAGATGTGGCAGGCACCCAGTCTGTATTGAGCCTGTGCATCGTTCTGCTGGGCGGCTTTTCGATACCACTTCACCGCTTCCCCGAAATCCCTCAGCACTCCTTCGCCCCACTCGTAGCAGAAGCCCAGATGTATTTGAGCTGCGACGTAATTTTGTTCTGCCGCCTTGCGATACCACTTCGCCGCTTCCTTGTCGTCCTTCGCCACGCCTTGGCCATTGGCATAGTAGAAGCCCAGACTGTCTTGAGCCAAGGCGTGATTCTGGTCGGCGGCCTTGCGATACCATTTCACCGCTTCCACGTAGTCCTTCGCCACGCCTTCGCCATTGGCATAACAGAATCCCAAACTGACTTGAGCATAAGCGAAATTCTGTTCGGCGGCCTTGCGATACCACTCCACGGCCTCCGCATAGTCCTTCGCCACGCCTTGGCCAAGGGCGTAGCAGTAGCCCAGATTGACTTGGGCTCTGGTGTCATTTTGTTCGGCAGCCTTGCGATACCACTTCACTGCTTCTGTGTAGCCCTGCTTCACGCCTTCGCCTGCGTAGTAGCAGTGACCCAGATTATTTTGCGCCTTGGCGTAATTTTGCGCGGCAGCCTTGCGATACCACTTCACAGCCTCCGGGTAGTCCTTTTCCACGCCTTCGGCTTTGTAGTAGCAGAGTCCCAGTTGATATTGAGCTGCCGCGTCGCCCTGCTCGGCCTTGGCCTTGTGTTCTACGAATTGCCTGCGAAGTGCTTCGGTTTGCTGGGCGTGGGCACCGGGCAAAGCCAAACTGACGGCACAGATCAGCGCGACACGTAGGGTGGTTCTCATGGGAGCGGAGGTTAGGTTTTGGCCGCCGCCGCGCAAGGCCAGAGGTGCCTCGCGGAGCGAAGGCCACGCTCATTTCGCCAGCTTCAATCGTCCGCGCGAATGGTCCAGGGGCCAAGATGTTTGCGGGCGTCCTCACCCACTTCGCCGTCGGCCCCGACGGCTTGGTGGGGAAAGAGCGTCTCCACATGGCCGTCCAGCATCAGGTAGTTGAAGCGGCCTTGGTGCAAGGCGTCGGGCGCAAGGGCGCTGGCGTCGGTGTGGTCGCTGGTGCGGTCAATCCACGCGCCGGAGGCGTTGCCGACAATGTTGTTCGACCACGCGCGCTCCGTGAGCAGCAGGGTTTCGGCGGGCTTGAGGATCATGCCGAAGCGGACGGCCGCCTGACGATTGGTCTGCTCGAAGTTGTAGACCTTCGCGCTCGGCGGGTTCGTGCCATACGAGCCGAAGGTCCACGAGAGGCCGATGCCGGTGGCGTTGTTGGCGCTGGGCGGCCAGTTTTGCGGGCTCATGTTGTGCCGGGTGATGGCGTAGCTGCGGCGCGGGAGCTTGTTCTTCGCAGCCCAGGCGGCGGGCGGCACCGGGTCGGACGGGCAGAGCAGGAGCGGGTTCAGGAAACTCTTTCCGGGCGCGGCCGTGTTGGGGTCGCTGATCGCGCGCCGGGCTTCTGCGCGGATGACGGGGCTGATAAGCGTGTCCCAAGTGCTCTGGGCACGGGTGGTGAAGACGAGGGAGGCGTAAGGCAGCTTGGCATCGCCGCCAATCGTATACATCGCCACGCCGGCCCCGAGCTGGCGCAGATTGCCGACGCAACTGACGGCGCTGACTTTCGCAGTGGTGCGGCGGGTGTAGCCCAGCAGGAGGCTGATCAGGACGGCCCCCAAGGCGATCATCAGCACGAGTTCGAGCCGTGTGAAGGCGGACGGACCCGGCGGGCTTTGCCTACCGGGATTTGAGGGAGAAAAGATCATGCGTGTTATCGGCGAGGCTGCCGTAGTTCCACAACTCGATGTGCCCGTCCACGAAGAAGACGCCGGCCTTAAGCTCGTGGCGGCAGGCGGGCTGTTTCGGCAACGGCTGGTCCCACATGCCAAACGCGTTGGGCGGATACGTGCAAATCTCGGTGCGGTAGCCGCCGCGCGGAATATTGTTCAAGTCCTTCGGCTGGCCCACATCGCCGATGAGCCAGAGTTGCGACGTGCGCTGGATTTGTCCCAGCCGCGCGCTGCCCCAGGGCGAGCGGTCGTGGTCGAACGCGTAGTTGATGATCGAGGGCAGGCCGGTGACGGCGTTGGTGTTTTCCAGCGGCCCGTAGCCCTCCATCGCCACGCCGAACGGGCTTTGCATGTCCTCGTCGGCCACCGCCGGGCAGCGCCAGACGCCACCGGGCACTTTGACATCCGGCAGGTATTTGCCGTTGGAGAGGAGCTGATACCACCAGTTGGTCGGGTTGTGCGGAAAGGTCGGACTGCGGAACGGCCCGCCGCTGTTGAACGGCGGCAGCTTGTCAGCGTAATCGCCCGCATAGAGCAGGAAGGCCAGCCCCACCTGTTTCAAGTTGTTCGAGCACTTGGCACCCTTGGCCTTCTTCTTCGCCGCCGTCAGCGAAGGAAGCAGCAAGCTCACCAGCACGCCAAGGATGGCGACGACCACGAGCAGTTCCATGATGGTGAAGGCGCGGAGCGGTCGCGTGGAAAGGCGCTTCATGTGGTCACGGCTTCTTGCGAGTGAGGGTGCCGGTCAGCATTCGCTTTTCCAAGTCCCAGACCTTGATCGTGTAGTCCCAGCCGGCAGTGGCGAGCTGCCGCTCATCCTGGGACAACGCAAGGCCGGAGCAGCGCTCCGCATGGGCCTCCCAGCCGGCGATTTTCTCCCCGCTGCCGACATTCCAAATGCTGACTTGTCCCTCGCCGTCGGCACAGAGCAGTTGCTTGCCGTCCCGCGTGAACAGCGCGTTCATCCCATAGCTCGCAAAGGGGAACTCGCGGAGTTTTTTGCCCGTGCCTGTGTCCCACAGCCGCAACGCCGCGTAACCGGCGGTGGCGAAGCTCTTGCCGTCCGGCGTGAACAGGATGGCCTCGGCGCTCGGCAGCGGCCTCCCGGCGGCCCCTTTGCTCGCCTCGAACGAGCGCAGTTTCAGCCGCCTCGGCAGATTCCACAGATGGCCCTTGCCGGTCTGGGTCACGGCACCGAGATATTCGCCATTGGGGGACACGGCGACCTTGATGATCCGCTCGCCCGGCACGAGAAACACATAGCTCGTCCGCTGGGTGGCGATGTCCCACAGCGTGACCGTGCCGTCGAAGCAGCCGAAGATGATCGCCTTTTCATCCGGAGTGAACACGGCGGAATTGATGATGCCCGCGCGCTTCGGCAAGGTGGTCAGGACGCTGCCCGTGGCCGGGTCAAAGAGCCGGGTGAGGCCGCCGAAATCGCCGACCAGAAGCTGCTTGCCGTCCCGCGAGAAGACCACCGAACGGATCGGTTGAAACTGCCGGAGCACGAACAGCTCCCGCCGCTGCTCCAAGTCCCAAATGGTCAGCTCACCCGGCTCGCGCGGGCCGATCCACCCCGCACAGACCGCGAGCCGCTTCGCTTCCGGCGAGAACGCCACGTCCCACAGCCGCGAGGCGACCGCGCGCAACTCCGGCGGCGCTTCATCCCGGAGGACGGGCAGGCCGCCAGCAGATGCGGCCGCCGGCGGGTTGGCTTGCGGGGCCGCTCCGCCGCCCGCAGGTGCGCCGGTTGGTTGGGCGTTGGCTGGAGGCGGAACCCAAAGAGCAACGCAGAGCAGCAGGGCGATCAGGGAGGTTCTTATGGAAGTGGAGGTTAAGATTTGGCCGCCGCTGCGCAAAGCCAAATCCACCGCGCGGAGCGAAGCGCCGATGATTCCAGCTCCCCCTGTCGCCTGCCTCCGGCTTCTAACGCTTGTCGCGCCCGGCTCTTCTGCTAGCTTCGCCGCCGATGTCACGCTGGTTTGTCATTCTCCTGGCCGTTGCCGCATCCGCGTCCGCCGCGCGGGGCGCGGAACGGCTCTTCGATTTCTCCGCCCTGCCGGAGGGCAAGCCGCCCGCCGGCTTCGTCAGCGTGCTGACCGGCGGCGGCCAGCCGGGGGACTGGAAGGTCGTGCTGGCCGAGGTTCCGACCGCCTTGCAGCCGCTCACGCCCAACGCGCCTGCCGGCGGCAAGGGCGGCGTGCTGGCGCAGCTTTCGACCGACGCGACGGACGAACGCTTTCCGGCGCTGATTTTCGACGACGAGGTTTTCGCCGATTTTACGTTCACGACCAAGTTCAAGTGCGTGGCCGGCAAGACGGAGCAGATGGCGGGCGTGGCCTTCCGCTATCAGGACCCCAAAAACTACTACGTCGTCCGCGCCAGCGCGCTGGGGAACTCCTTCCGCTTCTACAAGTTCGTCAACGGCGACCGCAGCGCGCCGCTCGGGCCGGAGATCGCCATCCCGCGCGGCGTCTGGCACGAAATGACCATCGAGTGCAAGGGCAACCAGATCCGTTGCCTGCTCAACGGCAAGGAGGCCATCCCGACGCTGACCGACAACTCGTTCGCCTTCGGCAAGCTCGGCTTCTGGACCAAGTCGGATTCCGTCAGTCACTTCGCCAACGCGAAGGTGGTCTATACCCCGCGGGAGACGCTGGCCAAGGCGCTCGTGCGCGAGGCGCTGGCCAAGAAGACCAGCATCGCCAACGTGGTGATCTACATGGCCAAGGGCGCGGGGCAGGAGCTGCGCGTCATCGCCAGCCACGACGAGCAGTTCCTCGGGAATCCGGGCGGCGAGGTGGAGAAGAACGTCATCGCCAAGGACGTGATGTATTCCGGCACCGACAAGCCCCGCGACTTGCTGCTGGTGACGCTGCCCCTGCACGACCGCAACGGCGAGGTGGTCGCCGCCGTGCGCGTGGAGATGAAGCCGTTCCTCGGCCAGACCGAGCAGAACGCCATCCTGCGCGCCATGCCGGTCATCAAGCGCATGGAGCAGCGCTTCAAGGACGCCAAAGACCTGATCGAATGAGCGGGGCGGCGACCTTCACCGGAAGCACGCCGGACGAAGTGGCCGCGTTCCTCGCCGACCAGCGGCAGCGGCTCAAGCCCTTCCGCCGAGTGATCGTGTCCGGCGACCAGACCCGCGTGCTGGACGTGAATCGGAACGAGGTGATCTTCCCCGGCGTGACCTTCGGCCATGCGTTGCTGGAGAGCGTCCTGCGCGGGGCCGGCGCATCCTTCGATCCGACGAACTTCCAGATTCCGCCCGCCGGCCAGCCGACGCGCGAGTTCGGCTGCACGGCGCGGTATCCGTGGGCGCATGACCGGATTCTTTGAGCGGAGCGCGGTTCGCAGTTCTGCTCCCAATCCGTCTCCCAAAAGCAATTCATCGGGCTGGCCCTGAACTATTCATCAGGGGATTCCCGTATTTTTTGCGTGGGCAAGCGCCTTGGGCCGCGAACCTGCTCCTTTCGCAGCCATGAAAGCAGCCGTGTTTCTCGAACGGGACGGAGTCTTGAATCATGTGCAGGTCGCCGGGCGCAACCAGATGCCGCCCATGCGACTGGAGGAGTTTCGCATCCGCGAGGGAGTGCGTGAATCATTGGAACACCTGAAAGCCGCCGGCTATCTCGTCCTCGTCACCACCAACCAGCCGAACGTCGGGCGCGGCCTGCTCCCGCGCCGCGAACTGGACCGGATGCACGACCTGCTCCGGCGCGCGTTGCCGGTGGATGATGTCCTGCTCTGCGCGCACGAGGAGAGCGACCGCTGCACCTGCCGCAAACCCGGCGCGGGCCTCTTCACGGAGGCCGCCTTCCGCTGGCACCTCGACATGGAGCGCAGCTTCGTCATCAGTGACAAGTGGCAGGATGCCTCCGCCGCCTTTGTCGCGGGCTGCAACTCGGTGCTCATCAAGTCACCCTGGAACGGCTCCGGCCACCACGACTTCCTGGTCAACAGCCTGGAGGAGGCCTGCCAGAAGGTGCTCCAGTTCAACCACCCGGTTCATCACGTCCGGGTGCCGCTCCCACAGTTGGAGTTGGCCTGAGTTTAGCTTTGGTTTGGCATAGTTAGTCCTCTCTGCGCGAAGAGACTGCCGGCGGGTCCACCCGCCCCCGGCAGTCTCCCTTTTTCTCCCGCCCCGACTCAAGCAGGCAGCGTTGCCGGCTTGCCTGCCGCCGGGGCAAGCGGCAACAATCCCCGCGTCTTTCAAACACCCGGCCAAAGCCGCACCTTTTATGAAGCATTTCGTGTTTTTCGCCGCCCTCTGGCTGTTCCAGCAAAGTCTCTCCGCCGCGCCCGCCCCGGCCCCCGCCCGCCTGCAACTCGAACCGGGCGATCACGTCTGCCTCATCGGCAACGCGCTCGCCGAGCGGATGCAGCACGACAACCACTGGGAAACGCTCCTGCACCAGCGCTTCCCCAAGCACAACCTCGTCGTCCGCAACCTCGCCTTCACCGCCGACGAGGTGGACATCAAGACCGAGATCACGATTCAGAACTCCTCCTACTCCAAGGGCGACAAGGTGCTGCCCGCGCGCCTGCGCTCGCAGAACTTCGGCTCGCCGGACCAGCACCTCGCCTCCAGCAAGGCCACGGTCGTGCTCGCGCTCTTCGGCTTCAACGAGTCCTTCGCCGGCCCGGCGGGCGTGGCGAAGTTCCAGGCCGACCTCGCCCACTTCATTGACCACACGCGCAAGCAGAACTACTCCGGCGGCGGCGCGCCTCGTCTCGCGCTGGTCTCGCCCATCGCGCACGAGAATCTCGGCAACCCGAACCTGCCCGACAGCAAGGCGAACAACGCCAATCTCAAGCTCTACACCGACGCGATGGCCGCCGTGGCAAAGGAAAAGGAAGTCCCGTTCGTGGACCTCTTCGCGCCGTCGCTGAAGGCTTACGCCGGTGCGGCGTTCAAGCTCACGCATAACGGTGTCCATCTGAACACCGAAGGCCACAAGGTCATGGCGCGGCTGCTGGACGAGGGGCTGTTCGGCAAGGCCGGTGCGCCGGCGGACTTCAACGCCAAGCTCCGCGCGGAGGTGAACGAGAAGAATTACCAGTGGTTCAACCGCTATCGCGCGGTCAACGGCTACTACACCTACGGCAAGCGCTCGCTCGTGAAGTTCAGCGACGGCGAGCAGCGCAACGCGGACGTGATGGAACGCGAGCGCGCCGTGCTCGACGTGATGACCGCGAACCGCGACGCCCGCGTGTGGCGCGTCGCGCAGGGCGAGGTGGTGCCCGCGACGATTGACGACGCGAACGTCCCGCCGTTCCTCCCGGTGAAGACGCACTTCGGCTCCGCGCGCGTGAACCGCGAGTCGGCCGCGAACCCGATTCTCAAGGGCGGCATGAGCAGCAAGTCCGGCGAGGCGGACGCCATCAACTACCTGCCGTCCGCCGAGGCGCTGAAGCAGTTCAAGCTCGCGCCCGGCTACGCCATCAACTGCTTCGCGTCGGAAGAGCAGTTCCCAGAAATCGCCAACGCCGTGCAGTTCGCGTTCGACGCGCGCGGTCGCCTCTGGGTCTGCACGATGCCCAGCTACCCGCAGTATCAGCCGCTCGTGGACCGCCTCGGCAACCGCTCCATGCCCGACGACAAACTCGTCATCCTCGAGGACACCGACGGCGACGGGAAGGCGGACAAGTCCACCATCTTCGCGCGTGGACTGCATGTGCCGACGGGCTTCGAGTTCTACAACGGCGGCGTGCTCGTCGCGCAGCAGCCGGACCTCGTCTTCCTCAAGGACACCAACGGCGACGACATCGCGGACTACTCCGAGCGCGTGCTCGGCGGCTTCGACTCGGGTGACTCGCACCACTCCATCAGCGCGTTCACGCTCGGGCCGGGCGGTGAGCTTTATATGCTGGAAGGCACGTTCTTCTACACGCAGGTCGAGACGCCCTACGGCCCGGTGAAGAACCACAACGCCGCCGCCTACCGCTTCGAGCCGCGCACCGCGAAGTTCGATGTGTTCGTCAGCTACGGCTTCGCGAACCCGTGGGGCATGACCTTCGACCGCTGGGGCCAGCCGTTCATCGCGGATGCGTCGCCAGGGCAGAACTTTTGGGCCACGCCGTTTTCGGGCCGCATTATTTTCCCGGACAAGCGCCCGACGATGCCACAGTGGATTCAGATGCGCGTGCGCCCGACCTCCGGCTGCGAATTTGTCTCCAGCCGCCACTTCCCCGACGATGCGCAGGGCCGCTACCTGCTCAACAACGTCATCGGCGTGCAAGGCGTGCTCCAGCACACCGTCGAGGAAAAGGACTCCGGTTTCGCGGGCAAGGAAATCGAGCCGCTGCTCATGAGCGACGACAAGAACTTCCGCCCCGTGGACATGGAGTTCGGCCCGGACGGCGCGCTCTACCTCGTGGACTGGCACGAGCCGCTCATCGGGCACCTCCAGTATTCCATCCGCGACCCGCTCCGCGACAAGACGCACGGCCGCATCTACCGCGTCACCTATCCCGAGCGCCCGCTGTTGAAGCCCGCCAAGATTGCCGGCGTAAGCATCGAGGCACTCCTCGAACTGCTCAAGGAACCTGAAGACCGCACCCGCCAGCGCGCGAAGACCGAGCTGGGTTCCCGCCCCGTGGACCAGGTCATCACCGCGCTCGTGAAGTGGACCAAGTCCCTCAACCGTGCCGACCCGAACTTCGACCATCAGCGCCTCGAAGCCCTCTGGCTCCACCAGGCCATGAACGTGGCGAACGAGCCGTTGCTGAACGAAATCCTCGCCTCGACCGAACCGCGCGCCCGCGCCGCCGCCGTGCGCGTCCACAGCTACTGGCGCGACCGGGTGAACAAGCCCTTGGACACGCTGGCCAAGCTGGTGAAAGACCCGCACCCGCGCGTGCGCGTGGAGGCCATTCGCTCCCTGAGTTTCTTCCCCACCAGCAAGGCCGCTGAGATTGCGTTGGAGTCGGTCGAGTTGCCCCAAGACCAGTATCTCAAATACGCCCTCGACGAGACCATGCGCACCTTGGAGCGGTTCAAGTAACACGGAGCGCGGACGCCCACGTCCGCAACCAGGACTGCCGGCTCCGAAAAAGCCACCGCGAGTGGTCCGGAGCACCGAGCCTTTGGCGATTCTTCCTACCGTTCGCTCTGAGTCCGCCGCCCGCCTGCGACACTCACTCCTGTGGACGTGGGCGTCCGCACTCTTTCCGATTCCTCAAAGCAAAACCGCCCGCCGTGCGGCTTCGATAGCCGTCACGACGGGCGGAAAAAAAGCCCCGCCATTGCCGTGTGCGAACCGTTCCTGTTGAACTGCTCGAGAAACAGGTGGGGCCGAATCAGCGGCTTTTGCCTTCCAGTGAAGGCCTGACAGCCGCCGTTGAAGTTAAGGCCCCGAGAGTTGTTAACTTACGGTTCAAGGACTTGGTCTGCGAAGCACGAACAGGGCAGGGCAAATCTGAAATCGCTTTGAAAGAACCGGCGTCCGTTGTTTTCAACGCGTTCGCCGTCGTCGGAGCAAGTATCGGCGCGAAGATGAATCGCTCAAGGAATTTAGTTTTCGCCGTGAAGATTTTTCCGGCCCGATTCGCGGACGCTGGCAAAGTTAATGCCTGTGCATCGGCGCTCATGCCCCGACTCCCTCTCCCCCAAGCGGGGAGCGAACCCACACGCCGCCAAGTTTCGCGATTTCAACCCTGGAACCGGTGGCGAATTGGTGGGGCGAGGCTCCTGCCGAGCCGGAGGAATGTGCCCACTTCAACCCCGTTCGATTACAGGAACGCGCCTCCGGCTCGGCAGGAGCCTCGCCCCACCGGCCAACGGCCCGTGCCATCCGGGCAGGTTCAGGGGTCACCTGCCGTGGTGGGCGGTGTCAAGTTGCGCTCCGCCTCTCCGCCCGGCTCTGAACTTCCTTGTAACACCCCGCCGGCTGTGGCGTCTTTCCTGTCACTGCCAGCGCGAACTATTTCCCCGCTGGCGCGTTCAACTGAAAAAGCCGCACTGGCCAATCCAGCCGGCGCACCCGAAAGATCCTATGAAACTGCCCACTGTCTTCCGTCCGCTGTTCACGGCGCTGTGCGGGATTTCCCTCGCGGCCCTGCCCGACGCCAGCACCGCGCAAGAACGCGCGCGTGAAGATCGCCCGCGCGAGAACGCTCCTCGTGACGAACGTCCCGCCGAAGGCCAGCGTCCGCCGCGCGGTGATTTCCGCCCCGATGAACGCCGCCGCGAGGAAGGCCGGCCCGCCGAGGGCGCGCGGCGCGAGGAGTTCCGTCGTGACGACGCGCCGCGTGGCGAAGGCCGCCCCGGCGAAGGCCAGCGCGGGCCGGGCAACCAGCAGTTCAACCCGCAGGAACTCTTCCGCGACCTGAACGACGACCAGCGCAACGCCCTGCGCGGCTTCTTCGAGGCGCAGCAGAACGTCATGCGCGAAACCGGCGAGCGCTCCATGCGCCTGCGCCGCGAAATCGCCGAGTCCGCGCTGGCCGACAAGCCCAACGAGCAGGCCATCCGCGAGAAAATCATGCAGGCCGCGCAGCTCGAAGCCGAGGCCACCATCGTCCGCGCCCGCGCCTTCGCGCAGGTGCGTGACAAGCTGCCCAAGGAAACTGTCGAGCGGCTGCGCGGCATGATCGCGAACGCGGGGCCGCGCCCCGGCATGCAAGGCCCAATGCAAGGTCAAGGCGGGCAGCGTGGCGGCGAGTTCCGCCGTCCCGATGGCCAGCGGGAGGGTGAGCAGTTCCGCAGGCCGGCCGGGGAAGGTGACCGCCGCCCCGCCGAAGGCGACTTCCGCCGGCCCGCCGGCCCGCGTGATGGCGACCAGATCCGCAAGCCCGGCGAGGGCGACCGTGGTCCGCGCCCGGACGGAGATCGCGGGCCTCGTCCCGACGGCGACCGGGGCCGCAACCCCGAAGGCGGCGACCGCAAGCCCGAGCTGCCCCGCCGTCCGCCAGCGGACCAGTAACCAATCCGTCCAATTCCCGTCTCATGCGCCAGCCACCGCCCGTCGCGGTGGCTTTGCGCTTTTGCTTTTGGCCGCCTGATTTTGCATAGTCCGCCCCGATGGAACCCAGCGATACCGAGCTGATCGCCGCCGTCCGCAAAGGCGACGTGCAGCAGTTCGAGACGCTCATCACGCGCTACCAGCCGCGCGTCTTCGCCACCGCCCGCCGCTACGCGCGCCGCGAGGACGAGGTGCAGGACATCGTGCAGGAGGTGTTCATCAAGGCGTTCCAGAAGCTCGACAGCTTCCGCGCCGAGGCTCCCTTCGAGCACTGGCTCATGCGCATGGCGGTGCGCACCTGCTACGACTTTCTCCGCTCGCACCAGCGCAACCGCGAGACCACGCTCACCGACTTGTCCGACCCCGAGGTGGACTGGCTGGAGCGCTTCGCCGCCGGCCCGGAGGACAACAGCAAGAACACCGACGCCGCGCGCGCGCTGGTCGAGCGCGTGATGGCGCAGCTTTCGCCCGAGGCGCGGCTGGTCATCACGCTGCTGGAAATCGAGGACCGCTCGGTGAAGGAAATCGCCCGGCTCACCGGCTGGTCGGTCCCGCTGGTGAAGGTCCGCGCCTTCCGCGCCCGCGCCCAGATGAAGAAAATACTGGAGACGCTCACGCGGGAGAAGTATTTGTAACCGCGCAAAAGACGACTCCGTCTGCTTTTACTGTTATGGACTTGGAAAAGCTCCAACAGAAATTGATGGCCGCCGCGAAGGCGACGCCGCCGAGTGACCAGGTGCCGTATGCGTTCGAGAAGCGCATCATGGCGCGCCTGACCGCGCCGCTGACCGTGGATGTGTGGGCCGTGTGGGGGCGCTGGCTGTGGCGCGCGGTCGCGCCCTGCATGTCGGTGATGGCCGCGCTCGGCGTCTGGGTGCTCGCCACGACGCGCCCCGAGCCGGAAAGCCCGAACCTCGAGCAGGCCATCGAAAACACCCTCCTGTCCAGCGACGACGTCGCGGGCGAATAGCCGGTGAACCCGTGGAAGTTCATTCTTGCCACGGTCCTGATCTACGGCACGGGCGTCGTGACCGGCGCGCTGGTGACCACCCTCGTTGAGCGGCCCCCCAAGGCGGCCAAGCCTCCCCAGCAGCTCACCATCAACCAGATTCAGCGCGGCGAGTTCCTGGGGCGCCTCCACAAGCAGCTTGAGCTTACGCCGGAGCAGCACGACCGCATCGGTCAAATCCTCCGCGAGAGCAACCAGCGCACGAAGCCCTACTGGGATCCCGTCGCGGCGAGGATGAAGGATGAAATCCGGGTCGTGACCGAGAAAATCCGCGCCGAGTTGAAGCCGGAGCAGCTCGCCAAGTTCGACGCGGAGATCAAGGCCTCGCGCGCGCCCAAGAAAACCGATTCCGAGCGCAAGGAGAAAAAGGCCGGCTCCACCAACGCCCCATCTGCGAAGGCCAAGCAGAAGTCCTCCGCCGCGCCCTCCGCCGCGTCCTCCGGCACCAATTCCCCGCCGGAAACCAACGTGCTGCCGCTCAACAAGCAGTAGCGCCTCGCCCGTGCTTGACGGGTGGATGTCACCTCCCTAGTCTGCCAAGCTCTTTGCCCCGCCAGCGGGCGCTCGTGTCGGCTGTCAGGCAAAGTTTTGAACCCAGAAAATTGTCGTGAACGTAACCGTCGAAAATCTCGGCCCGTGCAAGAAGCTCCTCCGCGTCGAACTGGACATCGCCGCCGTGGACGCCGCCTTTGACTCCGTCACCAAGGAATTCCAGCGCCACGCGCAGCTCCCCGGCTTCCGCCCGGGCAAGGCCCCGCGCGACCTCGTCCTCAAGAGCTTCGGCTCGCGCATTGACGACGAGGTCAAGAAGAAGCTCATCCCCGACTCCTACCAGAAGGCGCTCGAGCAGCAGAAGATTCGCGCCGCCGTCTATCCCGACATCGAGGAAATCCAGTTCGGGCGCGGCCAGACGCTCCAGTTCGCCGCCACCGTCGAGACGCAGCCGGAGTTCGAGCTGCCGGAATACAAGGGCCTGCCCGTGAAGCGCGAGGCCGTCGTCATCGGCGACGCCGACGTGGACAAGGCGCTCAACGTCCTGCGCGAGCAACGCACCGATTACAAGGACGTGGCCCGTCCGGTCGCCGCCGGCGACATCGCCGTGGTGAACTACACCGGCACCTGCGACGGCAAGCCCATCACCGAGACCGCCCCGACCGCGCGCGGCCTCACCGAGCAGAAGGCCTTTTGGATTCGCTGCGAGACCGGCCAGTTCATCCCCGGCTTCACCGAGCAGCTCCACGGCATGAACGCCGGCGAGAAGCGCACCGTGAACGTGGACTTCCCGCAGGACTTCGTCGCCGCGCAGCTCGTCGGCAAGAAGGGCATCTATGAAGTCGAACTCGTGCAGGTGAAGGAGCGCCTTCTTCCCGAGTTGAACGACGAGTTCGCCAAGGGTTTCGGGGCCGAGAGCCTCGAGAAGCTCCGCGCGGGCATCAAGGCGGACCTCGAAGCCGACCGCAACACGAAGGCGAGCCGCGCCGTCCGCGACCAGATCATCCAGTCGCTGCTGGGCAAGGTGAGCTTCGACCTGCCCGAGTCCATCGTCCTCCAGGAGACCCGCAGCGTGGTCTATAACATCGTTCAGGAAAACCAGCAGCGCGGCATTCCCAAGGAAGCCATCGAGCAGCAGAAGGACGCCATCTTCGCCAACGCCAACGCCAGCGCGAAGGACCGCGTGAAGGCGATGTTCCTCCTCAACCGCATCGCCGAGAAGGAAGGCGTGAAGGTCGAGCAGCAGGAAATCCTCGAACGCGTGCAGGCGATGGCGCAGCAATATCAGATGCCCATCCAGAAGCTCATCAAGCAGCTCGAGGAGCGCAACGGCTTCGGCGAAATCCACGAGCAAATCCTCGTCGGCAAGGTGCTCGACTTCCTCCAGCTCCAGGCCAGCGTCGAGGAAGTCCCGGCCAGCACGCCAGCGGCGGCCTGAGCTTTCGGAAGCAACCCAACTTGAGTCGCAAAGCGGCGGTCATTTGACCGCCGTTTTTGCTTGCTCGGGGCTGAGGCGGGGACGCGCTCGAACCGTTGGCTTCGTGGGTTCTCCCCATGAGCCTGCCCGGATGGCACGGGCCGTTGGCCGGTGGAGCGAGGCTCCTGCCGAGCCGGAGGCGCGTTCCTGTATCGAACGGGGTCGAAGTGGGCGCACTCTTCCGGCTCGGCAGGAGCAATTCGCCGCAGGTTCAAGGGCTGACATCGCGAGCCTTGGCGGCGCGTGGACTCTCTCCCCGCCATCGAACATGTGGCGGTTGAGTGAACTTGATTGCCAGCGCATCCGCCGCCGTCAATATCCGCGCCGCCACACATGAAAACACCGCTCTGCTCCGCCGCCCTCGTCTTCGCCACCAGCCTGTCCGCCGCCGACTGGGCGCAGTGGCGCGGCCCCAACCGCGACGGCCATGTCGCCGCCACCATCGCCGCGCTGCCCAAGGAGCCGAAGACCGTCTGGAGCATCCCGGTCGGCAACGGCCAGGCCTCGCCCATCGTGGCCGGCGGCAAGCTGATTTACCTCGACGAGCAGAAGAACCAGGAGGTCGCGCACTGCGTTGACCTCAAGACTGGCAAGGAACTCTGGCAGACGCCCGTCGGCGAGTCCGAGGCGTTTTCCAACGCCTACGGCACCGGCCCGCGTTGCACGCCGCTGGTGGACGGCGACCGCGTCTATACGCAGACCTGCCGGGGGGAGTTCCGCTGCCTCGCCCTCGCGGACGGGAAGACGCTTTGGCAGACCGATTTCGGCAAGGACTGGGCCGCGCCGTTCTTTGGCAATTCGAGCAAGGATCCCGAAGCCCGGGAGACCGCCTCCCGCCGCCACGGCAACAACGGCTCGCCGGTGATTGACGGCGACCGCGTCTTCGTCCCCGTGGGCAGCCCGACCAAGGGCACGCTCGTCGCCTTCGACAAGAAGTCCGGCAAGGTGCTGTGGACGGCGGGCAAGGAGAACACCGCGTATTCCTCGCTGATGGTCGGCACGCTCGCGGGCACCCGGCAGGTCGTCCATCTCACGGCGGACTCGCTCATGGGCGTGGACGTGGCGAGCGGCAAAATCCTCTGGCAGACGCCCGTCAAGACCGGGGCCAAGCGCCATGTGCTCACGCCCGTCCTTGCGGACAACTCCGTGACGATCTCGTCGTCCTCCGTCGGCCTGACCAAGTTTTCCGTCCTCAAGGACAGCGGCGGCTTCAAGGTCGAGCCGGCTTGGAAGAGCGACAAAATCAAGGTCACGCTCGCGACGCCTGTGCTGGTCGGCGGCCACCTCTACGGCCTGGGCACCGGCGGCAGCAAGACCGAGTTCATCTGTGTGGACTTCAAGACCGGCGAGCAGAAGTGGAGCCAGCCCGGCTTCGGGGACTACGCGGCGGTCATCGCCGCCGGCGACAAGCTGCTGGTGCAGGACATGACCGGCACGCTGCTGCTGCTCCAGGCCAGCCCGGAGAAGTTCGCGGAGCTGGGCCGCATCCAGGTCTGCGGCAACACCTGGAGCCACCCGGCGATTGCGGACGGCAAGATTTACCAGCGCGACAAGAAGCAGCTCTTCGCGCTGGAAATCGGGAAGTGAAACGGCGAAAGGAAACCCGCCGCCGGGAACCACGCTGAAGTTTGCGCGCCATCCCGCCATGCGGGGCGGACCGCCACCCGCGTAACTTTCTCGTCCCGGGTGCCATCTGCTTCGCCACACATGAACTTCCGCCTGTTTCCGCTCCGCCATGCCATTGCGCTTTCATTGGCGATGGCAGCCTCGGTCATCGGCCATTCGCTCCATGCCGCCGCCCCGAAGTGGAATCTCCTCTTCGTCACCGCCGATGACATGAACGCGGACTCTGTCGGCTGGATGGGCTGCAAGCTGGGCACGACACCGAACCTCGACGCCTTCGCCGCCACTGCCCACCGGTTCGTCAACCACCACGTCACCGTGCCCATCTGCCAGCCGGGCCGCTCGGCGTTCATGACCGGGCGCGTGCCGCATCGCAACGGCGCGCTCGGCTTCCAGCCCATCACGCCCGGCACGCCCACGCTGACGAGCGTGCTCAAGGCGGCGGGCTGGTTCACGGCGGTCATTGACAAGCACCCGCACATGAAGCCGGACGCGGAGTTTCCATGGGACTTGAAGCTCTCCGGCTCCGGCAAGAACCCGCCACTCTTCGGCGAGCACGTCGCGCAGTGCCTCAAGGCGGCGGCGGATGCGGGGAAACCGTTTTTCCTCAACGCCAACATCACTGACCCGCATCGGCCCTTCTACGCGAGCGCGCAGCTTGCCGCGCAGAAGGCGAAGAAGAACCAGAAGGCCGGGCAGCGCGAGGGCGAGGGCACCATCAAGCCCTTCACGCCTGAGGAAGTCACCGTGCCGTCGTTTCTTGAAGGCTTGCCCGACGTGCGCCGCGAGGTCGCGCAATACTACTCCAGCGTGCGGCGCTTCGACGCAAGCTTCGGCGAGGCGATGAAGGCTCTGCGCGCCGCCGGCCGCGAGGCGGACACGGTCATCATCTTCCTCTCCGACCACGGCATGAGCTTCCCGTTCTCGAAGGCCACGGTCTATCGCAACGGCACCTGGGTGCCCGTGCTCGTGCGCTGGCCGGGCATGGGCCAGCCGCAGCGGCGCGAGGAGTTCGTCAGCAGCGTGGACATCGTGCCGACGCTGCTCGAAGTGCTGAAGCAGCCGCCGCTCTCGGGCGTGGACGGTCGCTCATGGCTGCCGTTGCTGCGCGGCGAGTCGCAGCCGGGCCGCGACTTCGTCATCACGCACGTCAACACCGTGAGCAGCGGCAAGAGCTTCGCACAGCGCTGTGTGCGGACCAAGGAGTTCAGTTACCAGTTTCACGCCTGGCCCAACGGCACGCCGCACTTCCGCGTCGAGGCGATGAACGGCCTCACCTTCGGCGCGCTGGCGAAGGCCGGGGAGACTGATGCGCGCATCAAGTCGCGCGTGGAGCAGCTCACCGTCGGCAAGCCCGAGCAGTTCTTCGACCTCCGCGCGGACCCGGACGAGCGCGTGAACCTCGTCGCCGACCCGAAGCACGCGGCGGAGGTTGCGCGGTTGAAGAAGCTCCTGCTCGCCCACATGGAGAAGACGGCGGACCCGCAGTTGGAGAATTTCCGCAAGGTGGGGAAGTGAGCCGGAGCGCTCACTTCCGCAAATCCACGCTCACCAGCTCCTTGTCGTTGCGCGCGATGACGTGGCCGTTCGCAAACGCGGGATGCGACCACACCACGTCGCGACCTTGGTAAGAAAGCGTCGGAGCCAGCAGTTTGGTCCGGCTGAGTTCCTTTACGCCGGTCGGGCTGAGGGTCGCGATGATGAGGTCGCCGTTCTCAGCGCAGAGGAAGAAGCGGCTGCCGTTCTTCACGATGAAGGCGTTGGCGCTTTCCAGTTCCTCGCCCTTGGTCACCATGGCGCGATCTTCCCAGACGCGCCTGCCGGTGGCGGCTTCGAGGCAGCGGAACTGCCCGTGGTTGCACACGCCGTAGAGGTGGCCGGCTTCGAGGAACGGCGTGGTCATCAGCGCGTTGAGGTGCGTCGTGTCCTTCTCGCTGATTTTCTTCGTGGCCCACAGCACCTCCGCGCCGGGGCGCTGCGCGTCGAGCTTCACCATCAGCGAGCCGTTGTAGAAGGACGTGACGTAGAGCAGGTCCCCGAGCTGGCGCGGCATGGTGATGGAGACGGCCGAGCGGATGGAGGCAGGGATGCTCCAAAACACCCGGCCCGTCTCGGGGTCAAGCCCGTTGAGCGCCTCGGCGTGCCAGATGATGAGCTGCCGCCGCCCGCCCGCCTCGATGATGGCCGGCGGCGCGTAGCCCGGCTGCTTGGCTGTCAGCGCGCGCCACAGCTCCTTGCCCGTGTCCTTGTGGAAGGCGACCGCCACCGTGCCGTTGCCGCCGACGAGGCAGATGAGCTTGTCGCCATCGAGCAATGGATGCGCGGCGAAACCCCACAACGGCGTCTTCACGCCGAAGTCCTTTTTGAACTGCCTCCACCAGACAACCTTCCCGTCCTTCGCGTCGAGACAAAGCAGATGCCCCTCCGTGCCGAGCGTGAAGACCCGACCGCCGCTGACCACCGGTGTCGCGCGCGGGCCGGTGTTGTAGCTCACGCCGTAGGCCGCGTCATACTCGTGCTGCCAGATCGCCTTGCCGGTCGCCTCGTCGAGGCACAGCACGCGTTCCGTGCCCGCCACCACGCTGAGGTCGAACGGGTCTTCCTCGTTCACCTTCGCGCCCTTCGCCACCTTGTGATCCGTGACGAACACGCGCCCGCCCGCGACTGCCGGGCCGGAGAAGCCGGGATTCACCGGCACGCGCCAGCGCACCTTCGGCCCACCCTCGGGAAACTTCTCCACGATGCCCGCCTCGCGCCAAACCGAGTCGCGTTGGGGGCCGAGCCACTGCGGCCAGTCGTCGGCGCGCAGGAGTGGAGCGGTGGCCAGCGCGGACAGCAGGAGCAAATGCTTGAGGGCAGAACAGGAGTGCATGGGCAAGGTGTAGCCAGCCCCGGAATGGGAGGCAAGTTGCACCGTGCCGGAAACCCGTTCGGGAAAGGCGAGTTCCCCTTCAACGCAGCGCTGTCCGTTCAACTTTTGCGTCCCGTCGCAAAACCCCTTTGACATCGCCCTCTCGCTGAAACTCAATCCGCTCATGCGTTCCATCCTCGCCGCCTTGGCCCTGTGCTTTTCGCTCGTCTTCACACTCCGTGCCGCCGATGACTACGTCCCCGGTCCGGACTCGAAGAAGCAGCCCGGCGTGCCGCAGGGCGAGGTGCTCAAGTTCAGCTTCGAGAACAGCAAGATTTTCCCCGGCACCTACCGCGACTACTGGGTCTACGTCCCCAAACAATACGACCCCGCCAAGCCTGCGTGCGTCCACGTCAACCAGGACGGCGTCCAATACCTCGCGCCCGTCGTCTTCGACAACCTCATCCACCGGAAGGAACTCCCCGTCATCATCGGCGTCTTCGTCATGCACGGGCGCGTGAAGGCCGCGAGCACCAACGCCCTCGACCGCTTCAACCGCAGCTACGAATACGACGGCCTCGGCGACAACTACGCGCGCTTCATCCTGGAGGAGCTGCTTCCCGATGTGGAGAAGCGCACCGCCTCGGATGGCCGGCCCATCCGCCTGAGCCAGAGCGGCAATGACCGCGCCATCTCCGGCTCCAGCAGCGGCGCGATTGCCGCCTTCACCGCCGCGTGGGAGCGGCCCGATGCCTTCAGCCGCGTCTTCAGCACCGTGGGCACCTACGTGGACCAGCGCGGCGGAAATGATTACCCCTCGATGATCCGCAAGGCCGAGCCGAAGCCGCTGCGCATTTTCCTCCAGGACGGCAGCAACGACGCCAACGGCGTCGGCGGCAACTGGTTCCTCGCCAATCAGGAAATGTTGAGCGCGCTGGAGTTCGCCGGCTACGAGGTCAACCACGCCTGGGGCGATGGCGGCCACAACGGCAAGCACGGCACGGCCATCTTCCCCGACGCCATGCGCTGGCTGTGGAAGGACTGGCCCAAGCCCATCAACAAGGGCGTCGGCTCCAAGGCCCCCGTCATGAGCGTGCTCGTCGCGGGCGAGGAATGGCAGCTCGTGAGCGAAGGCCACGGCTTCACCGAAGGCCCCGCCGCCAACGCGAAGGGCGAAGTCTTCTTCACCGACATCCCCAACAGCCGCATCCACAAGGTCGGCCTTGACGGCAAGGTCACCGTCTTCGCCGAGGACACCGGCAAAGCCAACGGCCTCGCGTTCGGTCCCGACGGACGTCTCTACGCCTGCGCGAATGGAAAGAAGCAAATCACCGCCTACGACACGGCCGGCAAGGTCAGCGTCATCGCCGAGGGCATTGAGTCCAACGACCTCTGCGTCGGCACCAATGGCAACCTCTACGTCACCGACCCGCCGAACAAGCAGGTCTGGCTCATCAAGCCCGGCGGCGCGAAACGCGTCGTGGACAAGGGCCTCGCCTTCCCGAATGGCGTCCGCCTCACGCCCGACCAGAGCCTCCTGCTCGTCGCCGACATGAGGGGGCAGTTCGTCTGGTCGTTCCACATCAATGCCGACGGCAGCCTCGCCGCGAAGCAGCCTTACCACCACCTCCGACTCGCTGACGGCACGACCGAAACCAGCGCCGACGGCATGACGCTCGACACGCAGGGCCGCCTTTACGTCACGACGAAGCTGGGCATCCAGTTCTGCGACCAGGCAGGCCGCGTCAACGGCATCATCGCCAAGCCGGAGAACAAGTGGATTGCCAACGTCGTCTTCGGCGGCGCGAACGGCGATGAACTCTACGTCTGCTGCTCCGACAAGGTTTACAAGCGCAAGACGCAGGTGAAGGGCGTCCTCTCCTTCCAGCCGCCCATCAAGCCGCCGATGCCGAGGTTGTAGGAGAAGCAGGGGGCGCGGGTTATTAACCCGCGCTCCGGGAGCGCCGGCGGGCCGAGGTTGCCAAGACAAGTCGGGCGTCTCCGAAGTCTTGGTCACCGCTTCCGAAAACCTCCCGGCCGTCACCGGAGACAAATTGGCCGTCACCCAAGGAAATTCCCCCGCCACCCAGAGCCCGAGACGGCCCGGCAACTGAGCCTTGGAGCCGCCCGCCTGAGCCGGAATGCCGGCCATATTCTCCTTTCCAACCGGGGCGGAAACCTCATTCTCCGCCGAACTTTCCGCCGAGCCAGCTTGGGCCGGCGGGCCATTGCCATGCTGCCATTTGCGCTGACGATTTTCACGGGGGCCTTCCTGCTCTTCCTCGTTCAACCCCTCATCGGCAAATACATCCTGCCGTGGTTCGGCGGCACGCCGGGCGTGTGGACGACGTGCATGCTCTTCTTCCAGCTCGTGCTGCTCGGCGGCTACGCCTACGCGCATTTCCTCAGCCGCTGGCTTAAGCCACGCGGGCAGGCCGTGGTGCATCTGGCGCTGCTGCTGGTGTCGCTCGCGGTGTTGCCGATCGTTCCCGCCGAGATGTGGAAGCCCAAGCCCGGCGACGCGCCCATCACGCACATCCTGCTGCTGCTCGGCGCGACCATCGGCCTGCCCTACTTCGTCGTCTCCACGACCGGCCCGCTCATGCAGTCGTGGTTCTCGCACCTGAACCCCGGCAAGTCGCCCTACCGCCTCTACGCGCTCTCGAACATCGGCTCGCTGCTCGCGCTGCTGGCCTATCCGTTCCTCATCGAGCCAAGGCTGCCACGCAAGCTGCAGGCGCTCTCGTGGGGCTGGGGTCTGATTGCGTATGTTGCCTTCGCGGCGTGGTGCGTGTGGCTCGTGTGGAAACGCGGCGTGGCGGAGGAAATTCCCGCCAGCGGCGTGGCTGCGGAGGAGGAGCCAGCGGAGCCGCCCTCGCTGCGGCAGAAATTCCTCTGGCTCGCGCTGCCCGCGTGCGCGTCGGCGCTGCTGCTGGCGACGACCAACAAGCTCACGCAGGACGTGGCGGTGATTCCGTTCCTGTGGATCCTGCCGTTGAGCCTGTATCTGCTGACGTTCATCCTCTGCTTCGACGCGCAGCGGTGGTATTGGCGGCCCATCTTCCTGCCCGCGATGCTCGGCTGCTTCGGCTGGCTGATTTACGTGCTGGCCAACATCAACGACGTGGGCATCGGCTGGCAGGTGCCGGCCTTCTGCCTGACGATGTTCGTCGCGTGCATGGCGTGCCACGGCGAGCTTTACGCGCTGAAGCCGCACCCGCGCTGGCTCACGAGCTTTTACCTGATGATTTCCGTCGGCGGCGCGGTGGGCGGCTTCCTCGTGGCCGTGGTCGCCCCGCACGTCTTCCACACTTACGCGGAGCTGGCGTGGTCCTGCGCCGCCTGCGCGGTGCTGGTGTGGCTGGTGTGCCTGCCCAACTTCCGCGCGCCGGACTTCCAATGGTGGCGCTTCCACGCGTGGATGGCCGGCTCGCTCGTGGCGATGGCCGTGTGCCTGGCGTTCTACATCCAGAGCAAGGAACGGGACAACGTCGTCGAGGCCACGCGCAACTTCTACGGCGCGATGTCCGTGCTGGAATACGGCGCGGACACGCCCGGCTCGCGTTACCTCCTGCTTCAGCACGGCCGCATCACGCACGGCTTCCAGCTTACCGACCCCGACCAACGCCGCCGCATCACCAGCTATTACGGCGAGCAGAGCGGCATCGCGCTGGCCATCCGCAACTTCCCGCGCCCGCAGAAGCGCATCGGCGTCGTGGGCCTCGGCACCGGCACAACGGCGGCGTTCGGTGAGAAGGGCGACTACGTCCGCATCTACGAAATCAACTCGGAGGTGCTGCGCATCGCCACCAACCACTTCACCTTCATCAAGGACACCCGCGCCCTCGGCGGCACCGTGGACGTCATCATGGGCGACGCCCGCCTCTCGATGGAGTCCGAGGAGCCGCAGCGATTCGATGTGCTGGCCCTCGACGCCTTCAGCAGCGACGCCATCCCCGTCCACCTGCTCACGAAGGAGGCCGTGGCCATCTACGGCAAGCACCTCGCCCCCGACGGCGTCCTCGCCATCCACATCTCCAACCGCTACCTCGATCTGGAGCCGGTCGTGGAAAACGTCGCGAAGGAGTTCGGCTACCAACGCCTCTCCATCTCCGACGGCGACGGCGAGAAGGACTGGTGGATTTACAGCTCGACCTGGGTGCTCCTGAGCAAGAACCAGGACTTGATGACCCTCATTGCCAGCCGGACCGAATCGGCGAAATCGGAGCCGTCCACCAAGACTGTCCCGCTCTGGACCGACGACTACGCCAGCCTGCTGCCCATCATGAGCTGGTGAGCCGGAGGGGGCGCACGCGGCTCCTCATCCGCGCGCATGGTCCAATCGCCGGCCCATGGGTGGACGGCCGCTTCACTCACTCCTTCCAAAAGAGCGATTCCTGCGGGGCGGCATACTTCACGGCGAGGTGGGGCGTTTCGAGGCGTTTCCCCTCGGCTCCGCGGCTTTGCAGCGCGGCGGCGAGGATGCCGCTGGTCAGCAGCGTGCGTTCGATGGGATACGGGGCCTTGCCGGTCACAAACATCCGCTCGGCCTGCGCCATCAGCGCGGCGGAATAGACGACGTTCGGGTTGGGCGGCAGGTAGAAGAGCGTGGAGAGCGGCTCCGCCTGCCCGCGCAGCCGCGCGGCAAAGGTGAAGTCGCCGACGAGGCCGTTGAGGAGGAACATCGTGGCGCGGAGGCCGTCGCGATACTCGATGCGGTAGGCGACCGGGTCCTTGACGAAGGCGCGCATCTGCGCGGGCGTGGGGTAACGGTGGCTGCCGTTGGGCGGCTGCGCCAGGGTCTGGGTGCGCGCGAGGCAGGCGGCGAAGAGCGACGCATCCCAGCCGCCGGCTGACCAAGTGGGTTTCTCCATCGCCTGCCAGACGGCGTCGCCGCGCAGGGCGGTGACGGCTTGCACGCCGGTTTCCCCGCCGCGCCGGCGCTCGGTCATGCACTGGATGACTTCGAGGGCGTGGAAGTCGTAGCTGTCCACGCCGCCCATCGCCACGCACATGGCTTCCTGCACGTCGGCCCCGCTGGGCAGCTCGACGGCGGGCATGCGCCAGGTGACGGGCAGCGACGAGCCGGCGAGGAAGGGGAACTTCAACTCGCGTGACAGGGCAACCATCTCCTGCGCCCACTCCCATTTCCACGAGAGGTGCTTGTCGTTGAAGACGGGCGCGGTGCGTCCGTCGGCGCGATAGACGTCGGTGACCTGTTTGAACAGCTCGTAGCGCGGATACTTGGTCTGGCCGAGTTCGCTCTTCGGGTAATTGCCGTGCTCGCCGATGAGCAGCACAGCGTCCACGGCGAGCTGTTTCCCGCCGCAGCGCAGCGTCTCGGCGACGGTCGGGTAAATCGGGAAGCCGAACTCCTTGGCGCGGTCGCGGCTGAGGTCGTTCGCCGGCGTCTGGTCCACGTAGGCGGCGACGACCTGCAACGGCGGGCGGTGCCAGCGGCCCTTCAGCGGATAGCCGTTGAGAAACCGCTCGGCCATGTGCCACGCGTGCGAGTGGTAACGCCACTCGGTGGTGACGACGGCGAGGCGTTTCGGACGCGGCGAGTCTGCGGCGAGGGCGGGCAGGCCGCTCGCGGCACAGGAGAGGCCGGCGGCGACGGAAGTGAGAAAGTCACGGCGGGACGGACGCGATGCGGTGGTCATGCGCCCGATTAAACACCGCGACGGCCCGAAGGCAATGCTGGCGAGGTCAAGAGGGAGGAGGCACCCTGCCCTCAGCGCCGCTTACGCCTTGTCACCAGCCTGCTGCTCGGCCTGCTCGCGCTGGCGGTCGCGCCACTCCCAGAAGCGGGCGATGAGGATGCACGCCTCGTAGAGGGCGCACAGCGGCGCGGCCATCACGATCATCGTGATCGGATCACCCGACGGGCTGACCACGGCGCAGACGAAGAGGTTGATGACGATGAAGTAGGAGCGGAACCACGTGAGCTTCTTCGAGTCGAGCAGGCCGACCTTCACGATGGTCAGGATGATCACGGGCATCTCGAAGCTCAGGCCCATCGCCAGCAGGAATTTCGGCACCATGCTCAGGTATTCCTGCGCGCGCCACTGCTCCGCGCTGAAGCCGAGCCATTGCGAGAACTCGACGGTCATCCGCAGCATGAGCGGGAGGATGACGAAGTAGCAGAACGCCACGCCGGACAGGAACAGCACCGTGCCCCAGAAGGCGAAGGGTTTGAGGAATTCCTTCTCCTGCACGCGCAGCGCCGGGAGGATGAACTGCCCGATGAAGTAGATGACAAACGGCGCGGCCAGCACCATGCCGCCAAAGAACGCGATCTGGAGCGTGATCCACACCACGTCCAGCGGGCCGAGGATGATGAGGTTGACGAGCGGGTCGGTGGCGGCGGGAGCATTGGTGTTGAGGTGGAGGCCGAGGACGCGATTCGTCCCGATGGTCACGGGCACAAGCTGGATGCCGCGGACACGCCCGTCCTGGTTGGTGTGGTTGAAAGCGGGGTTGATGCCGAGGAGCGTGAGCGGGAAGGAGCCGATGCGATTGGTGGAATCAGAGTCGAAGGTCACCGGCACGCGTTCCACGGGCTTGTCGCTCTTCGCGGCCTCCAACTCGGCCTGCTGGTGGGCCTTCACCAGCGGCCACTTCATGATTTCCACCAGCCAGTTCGCGCCGACCAGGCACACCATGACCGCCACCGCCAAACTCACGGTGACCTTGATGAGCATCCACCGGAGGTCTTCGAGATGGTCGAGGAAGGGTTTTACCGGCCCGCCGCCTTCGCCCGTCGGGTCATCATCGGCCTTGAGGACACTCGTGACGGAGCGCACGGCCTTGACGAAGCCGTGCTCCTCCTCGGGCGGCGGCGGGGTGTAGGCTGGATACTCATACTCGCCGCCGTGGTGGTGCGCCGGGTCGTCGTGATGACCGCTGTGATGATCGCCGTGGTAAGGGTCGTGGTGCGGGTCGTCGTGGTGGTATTCGCTGCCGTAGTCGTGCTGGTGCTCCTGATGATACGGGTCCGGCTCGTGCGGATCAGAACCGGCGTGGTCCGACGGGACGGCACCGCCCACGTCGCTGCCGGGTGAGGTGCGGGCGATTTCACCGGCGGGAAAACCTTCGGGGTTCTGCGGCACGGGTGCTGGTGCCGCGCTGCCGGACTGCGGGATTGCGTCAACGGGAGCGTTGGAAATTCCGGCTTCAACTGGTGCGGGGGACGCCGCACCGCCTGAAGGCGGGACTCCAAGCGACGCCTCCGCAGCAGCGCTGACCGGGGACAAGAGTGTCCCCGGCACGGGCTGCGCCGGAGTGTCTTTGGCAGCGGGTGCGGACTGGCCGCCGGATGACTTCACGTCATCCGGTCGGACAGGCTGCGGGGGCGCGCCCTCTGGCTCACTCGCCATGACCTAGACTCGCTGGAGTTGCTGGATCAGGCCTTGGGCGCAGTCGAGGACTGGCTGGCTTGGGGGGCGGGAGCCGGAGCCGGAGCAGCGGGCTGGGGAGCCGGCGCGGGCTTCGGGGGAGTGGCGTATTGCTCCTCGGCCACGGAACGATGCAGTTCGTTCTGCATGTCGTTGGAAGCCTTCTTGAACTCCTTGATGCCCTGGCCGAGGCCTTTGGCGAGTTCGGGGAGCTTCTTGGCTCCGAAGAGGATGAGGACGACTATGAGGATGCCGATGATTTCCGGCCAACCGAGCATGGCTAACATGGGTGCGTTCATGGTTTCACTAACTGTTTAGGTTTGCGAAACACATCAGGCGGATGCCGGCATCAGGCGGATGTCTTTCGGTGCCTGCCGTTGCCAGCAGACGTCCGGGCATTCGACGGGAACACCCGGAAAGCGTTCAAGCTAATTCTTCGGCTTGAGGAGGACGAGCTCGCCCCGGCGGTTCTTGGCCCACGCGGACTCGGTGTGGCCGAGTTCGGCGGGCTTGTCTTCGCCGTAGCTCATGGTGCGGAGGCGGTCAGGGGAAATGCCCGACTTCGCGAGCCGCTCGCGGATGGCCAGCGCGCGGCGCTCGCCAAGGGCGCGGTTGTATTCCTCCGTGCCTCGCTCGTCGCAATGGCCTTCGATGAGCAGCTTGTTCTGCGGGGAAGCCTTCAACGCGGCGATGACGGGCTGCAGCTTGCCCAGCTCGCCGGCCTTCACGATGGCCTTATCGTAGTCGAAGTGGATGGTGTTCGCCGCGAAAGCAGAGCGGTCGGTCCAATGATTATCAAACTCGCCCTGGTCAGCGGCAGGGATGCCGCCTTGCGGCGTCAAACCAGGGATAACGCCGGGCGGCAGTCCCGTGGCGACGGGAGCAGCCTCAATCAGACGCGCGGGCGGAAGCCCCGTCAAACCCGCACCCAGTTCAGGCGCAGCCGTCGTCGGGCCGGTAGGTTTTGCCCCGCCGTCAACACTGGTCCGCGCCCCGTGAATCGGCGTGACGTTCTTCGGGGTCTTTTTGCAGCCGGTAGCGGCGATGATCGTGAGCAAAGCAACGGCGGCGAGCTTGAGAAAAATGGCGTGTTTCATAGTTTGTTTTCTGCTGGTGAAAATCTTCAGCGCGCCCACGTGGGCTGGGAGCAATTTCCCAAATTCAGCGGCACATCCTTGACGCGCTTGGTGGGCACGTCAAGCAGAGACAAGGACAGCGGGCCGCCGCGACCGCGCTTGCAGAACATGAGCGTGCGCGAGTTCGGCGCCCACGTCGCGTCCTGCCCGGAAACGAGCGACTGCGCGTCGCCACCGCCGGCCGGGACGGTGCAAATCTCAAAGCCCCCGCCGCGCTGCGTGGTGAACGCGATCGTCTTCCCGTCCGGCGACCAGTCCGGCTCGGTGGCGTTATAGACGCCGACGGTGCGGATGCGCTGCGGCGCGCCGCCGTTGGCCCCGATGCGATAAAGCTGAGGCGAGCCGTCGTCGCTGGAGACGTAGCAGATGCTCTGGCCGTCCGGCGACCAGCACGGCGAGGAAGCCCCCTCGCGCGAGCGCGTGAGCTGCTGCAAGCCGCGCCCGTGGATGTCCGCGACGTAGAGGTCGGGCTTGCCGCCCTTGCTCAAGACCATCGCCACGAGCCGGCCACCGGGCGCGACGGCCGGGGACAGGTTCGAGCCACCGTAGCGCGCGACGATGTGCCGCTCGCCGGTGGTGAGGTTGTGCGAGAAGATGTCGGCGTTGCCGAGCTTGTAGGAGGTATAGGCCAGCCACTGGCTGCCCGGCCCCCAGGAAGGCGCGGCGATGATGGCGCGGTCCGCCGTGACGGGCTGCACGCCGTGGCCGTCGTAGTCCGCCACGAACACTTCGCCGGTGTTGTTGGGAGCCTTCAGCTTGAACGCCACGCGGGTCTGCGCGATGCCGCGCGTCTGGGTCAGCGCGAGAATCACGTCGTCCGCGAAGGCGTGGGCGAGCTGGCGCTGGCCCGCGCCGTTGTAAGCCTTGGAGAGCAGGTAATTCTTCTGCCGGTCGGAGACAAAGCCCTCGAGCCGCGCGCCGTTGGTGCCATGGACGAGCACCACCGCCGATTCCGGCCCGACCACCGTGCAGCCGGCGACTTCGAGATCGAAGCGCAGCGCGGCGGCAACCTCGCCGGTGAAGCCGCTGAGGGAGATGGGGATGGTCTGGCCGCTGTCGCGGTGCTTGTTGACATCGAACTTCAGCTCCTGCGCGCGCGCGGCGAGCGGGGTGGCGGCAAAGGCGGCGAGCGAGGCGGCGAACTGGCGGCGGTTCAAATTCATCCGGTGGTGCGTTTGGCTTTGAGGTTGAAGTCTATGTTGAAGGTGCGTTGCGCCTCCCGGAAGCTGGCCGGGAACGGCTCGAACTGAATGACCTTTTGAAGCGTCTCACGCACCGACTTGTCAATCGCGCTGTTGCCGCTGGGCCGGCGCACCTGCCAGTCCAGCACGCGCCCGCTGCGCGCGACGGTGACGGTGACGCTCACGACGGCGAGCGAGTCGTTCAACGTGCCGGGCAGGAGCCAGCTCCGCTCATAGACCTGCACCATCATCTGGCCGTATTCGAGGAAGGCCACGGCGTTCGGGCCGCCGCCGGCATCAATGTTGATGTCCACCGGCGAGGACAGCCCGCCCTGGATGCCGCCGAGGATGGACTTCATTTTCGCCACACGTTGCTGATGGGCGAGCTGGGCGGCCTTGGCGGCGGCGATGGACTGCGCGCGCTCCTCCGCCTCGGCGCGTTCCTTCGCGCGCGTGTCCTCCTCGGCCTTGCGGGAGACGAGGGTCGTGGTGCTGGCGATCTTGATGGCGGACTTGGTGGGCGCGGTTTTCGTGGGCTTGGCGGGAGGTTCCGGCTCCGGCTCCCTGGCCTTCTTCGTCACTTTCTTGACGGGGGCTTCCTTGCCTTTCGGGCTGGGCGGCAGGGGGCGCGGCTCCACTTTCGTGACCTTGGGCGGCGGCTCCTTCGCGACTTCCTTCTTTGGTGTGACCAACGGTTTTGGCGTGGGCGGCGGGGGAGTGGGTGCGACCGGCCGGGGCGGCTCGACAGTTTTGGGGGCCGGGGCTGGTTCCACCGGAGCCGGGGCAACGGGCGTGGCAGGGGCAGGGGCCGCCGCCGGAGCCGGCGATGGCAGCGCGGCGGGAGGCGACTCCAGCCGGTCCAGCAGGCGCGGGTCAATCATGTTGATGACCGGAGTGTTGGGGCGCGGCTTCTCCGGCAGGAAGGCGGGCGCGACACAGACAATGACGAGCAGCAGCGCGTGCATCGCCGCCGAGGCGAGGAAGCATTTGGTCTGGAGCCGCCGGTTCACTCGGTCAATGGATATGGATTCGCCAGTTCAAATTCATCCGCGAACACAAGTTCGACGGGAAGCGGACGGCGATTGCTCCGGCTTTTTCGGGCTGCCGAGAAAAAAGTTTTGCCCGCGAAACACGCGAATGACAGAGAGCAAAGGAAGGCGGCTCCATTCGCGTGTTTCGCGGGCAGTCATTCCTCCTCATTGCCGCAGCTCCGTGCTGAAGCTCACCTGCGTCATCCCGCGCCGGGTGCAGCGGTCGAGCAGTTGCATCGCGTGGTCGAGCTTGCCGTCCTTGTCGCCGCGCACGCGGATGATGAGGTTCGGGTTGGCGCGGAAGTCGGCGACCAGTTGCGCCTCGACCTGGTCGAGCGTCAGCGGGCGCTTCTGGAGCCGGAAGTTTCCGGCGCGGTCAATCTCCACGGTGCGGATGTCCTCGGCCTTGGGCGGGCGGGCGTCGGGCTTCGTGCTGCCGGCCGGCAGGTTCAGGCTCAACGACGACTCCAGCATCGGCGTGGTGATGACGAAGATGATGAGCAGCACGAACGCGAGGTCGAGCAGCGGCGTGATGTTGATCTCGCTCAACGTCACGAGGGAGTTGCGCTGTGAGAAGCGTCTCATCGGACCACCTTCCGGGCGAGTTTCTTGACGGTGTGCTTGACCGTTTCCAGCAGGCCGGTGGGCAGCTCGCCCTTGCAGCCGGTGCAACGCGAGTGGGTGCGCGGCGAGCGCAGGCTGCAGCGCCGGCACTTCACCCACAGCCGGGCGTGGCACCGCCGGCAGCGCTCGGCCGTGCGCTCGTTGTGCTCCGCGCACTTCGCGCAGTGCAACGGCGGCGGGCCGGGCTTGGGGGGGAGGTGCGAGGCGGACATGGCTACTCGTCCTTCAAGAATTCCGTCTCGAGCTTCGACGCCAGCTCCTGCGCGAAGTTGTCCAGCTCGACCGTCTGGACGCGGAGGTTGTGGACCAGCCAGTTGTAGCCGAACATCGAGGGGATGGCCACGAGCAGGCCGGCGACCGTGGTGACGAGCGCGGCGGCCACGCCGGGGGCCATCGCCGCGAGGTCCGCGCGCTGCGCCTGCGCCACGCCGGCGAAGGTGTCCATCACGCCCCAGACCGTGCCGAGCAGGCCGAGGAACGGCGCGCCGCTGACCGCCAGCGCCAGCAGGATGATGCCGGACTCCAGCGCGAGCGACTCGCGCGCGACCGCGCCCTCGAGCGTGCGCTTGATGTGCTCCATGGACTTGAGGGAAACGTGCTTCTTGCGCGAGCCATCGGGCTGTTTCAGCCGTGCCTCGGTCTCCACGCAGCCTTCCTGATACACGGTGAAGAGCGGGCAGCCCTCGACCTGCACGCGGCGGTCGTGGATGTCGAGGACGGTCTTCTGCCCGCGAAACTCGGCCATGAAAAGATCGTTGAGCCGGCGGGCGCGGCGCATCTGCAGGCTCTTGGAAACCATGATGGACCACGCGAACATCGAGAAGATCACCAGCAGGCCGATGATGACCTTCGCCTCGATGGTCGCCTTCTCCCAGATGTAGCCGAGCTGGGAGTTCGTCCCTGCGGCAAGGAGGAAAAGCGGTGCGTTCATGGAGCAATCACAACCCAAACCCAAACGATGATGCGACTGGTGTAACGCCCGGCGGAAGCGCGGTCAAAACAAACGTGTCGCCAGCCGCGAATTTGACGTGAACCGCGGGCGCGTGCTCCCGCCGGGACCGCGCCGCCCGCCTTCCCTCCAGCCCCCCATCAAAAGCAAAAGCGCCCCGCGCGTGGGCGCGGGGCGCTGTGAATTCAGGGCCGAAGCTTAGTTGGCCTTGTCGGTCTTCTCACCGGCGGACACCCAGCCGGAGATGCCGGCGGAGAGGTGCTTGATGTTCTTGTAACCGAGCTTCTCCGCGGCGTTCGCGGCGGCCTGGTAGGCCTTGCAGCTCGGGCCGCCGCAGTAGGCGACGACGAGGGCGTTCTTGTCGGCGGGGAGGGCCTTGGCGAAGTCGGCCTTGACCGAGGCGAAGTCAATCGCGCCGGGGACGTGCTTGGCCTTGTAGGAGGAGGAACCCATCACGTCAATGACGGTGACCTTCTTGTCGGCGATGGCCTTCTTGAGGTCGGCGATGCTGATGTCGGGGAACTCACCGGCGAAGGCGGAACCCGCGATGAGGGTGGCGGCGAACAGGGCGAACAGTTTCTTCATGGTGCTACAGGTTGTGTTTGTTGTTTATGCGCTTGATTAGCGGCGCGAGGAATAGGACGCAGACGTAGGAAAAACATTCAAGCCCGGAAAGAGCCCGGACTGCTGTCCCTGCCAGCCAATCAGAAGGGCCGGAACCAGGAAGGCCGGGTGGGGCGAGCGTCCCCGCGAGCCGGCCGCCGAGGCGATGGAGCGAAGGCTCGCGAGGACGCTCGCCCCACCGCGCTACTCCCGCGTCCAGCGCCGGGCCTTGGATTCAAAGCGCGGCAGGCTGCCAGTCGCGGCCAGCACCACCGGCACGCGCAGGGCGAGGCTGCTCTCGAACACAGCGGCCAGCCGGCTCACAAGGTCGGGGCCGCCGGCCTCCAACGCCGGCTCGACGGTCACGGTCAGTTCCGTCAACGCCTGCGCCCGGCTCACCCGCACCTGATACTCCGCCACGCCGCCCACCCGCCGGATGATTTCCTCGATGGCGCTGGGATACACGTTCACCCCGCGCACCACGACCATGTCATCCACGCGGCCGAGGATGCCGCCCTCCAGCGCGAGGTCGCTGGAGCCGCACGCACAGACTCCGCGTTCCGCATTCCGCGCTCCGCATTTCACCAGGTCGCCCGTGCGGTAGCGCAACAGCGGCGAGCCGGTGCGGCCGAGGTTGGTGAGAATCAACTCGCCTTGCCCACCCTCGCCGACGGGCTGGCCGGTCGCTGGGTCCGCCACCTCCGCGATGAACGCCCGCTCGATGACATGCAGCACGCCGGGCCGCGCAGGACATTCGTAGCTCACGGGGCCGACCTCCGTCATGCCGTGGTGGTCATACACCCGCGCGCCGGGCCACAACTCCGCCAGCCGCGCCCGCGTCGCCGGAATGCTCCCGCCGGGTTCGCCCGCCACGCTCAGGGTCTTCACGCACGACTGCCGGAGGTCAATGCCCTCCTTCGCCGCAACCTCGGCGAGATGGATGGCATACGTCGGCGTGCAGCAAAGGATGGTTGCCCGCAAGTCGAGGATGGCCCGCAGCCGCGCCACGCTGGTCATGCCGCCGCCGGCGAAGACCAGGCAGCCGAGCCGTTGCGCGGACTCGAAGGCCGTCCAGAAGCCGAGGAACGGCCCGAAGCTGAACGCGAAGAAGACCCGGTCTGCCGCCGTGGTGCCGGCCTGCCGGTGGACGGTCTCCCAATTGTCGAGCATCCACGTCCAGCTCTCCGGCGTGTCGAGCCAGCGCAGCGGGCTGCCCGTGCTGCCGCTGGTCTGATGGCAGCGCGTGTAACGCTCCAGCGGGAAGGTGAGGTTCGTGCCGTAGGGCGGGTGCGCCTGCTGGTCGGCCACCAGCTCCGCCTTCGTCGTGAACGGACAGCGCGCGCTGAACTCCGCAAGCCCCGCCACGCCGTCGAGCCGGCCGGTGCCCGCGAGCTTGGCGGAGTAGAAGGGGTTCGCCCGCAGGGCGGAAAGCAGACCGCGAAGTTGGGCAAGCTGGTCGTTCACACTGGATTGTTGAGCCACAAGAAAACGCAAACGGCGCAAAAAGGGAAACTCTTTGCGCCGGCGTCACGGGCTTGGGCAGTCAATTGCGGCCCCCCGCGCAAGCAATCCCGCCCGGCGGAAGGGCTTCCTCGACCTTGAACTGCTCCCTGACCTCGTCCAACCCCGGCAGCACCACCACCAGCACGACGCCCATGATGCACCAGGTCGCGGCGGACCAGAATGGGAACGGCAGCATATAGGCCAGCACGCCCAGCCAGCAGAAGGCCTGGCCGCAGAAGAGCCGGTATCGGACGCGGCGCTCCCCGGGCTGCAGCCGGTTCGCCTGCCACTTGAACCAGCGGCTCCACACCTTCGCTCTTGGCTGAGAACCCAACCAGCAGGCAGCCCCCGCCAGACCTTCGAGGACTCCGATGTAGCCATCCAACGAGTAGGCCACAGCCAAGGACCAGGCGCTCAACGAGAAGTCAACCACGAGGCAGGTCAACAGCGGGGAAAGACGGGGCCTGCTCATGTGATTGCCCAATGACTACTCCCGTTGCCCGCTCAGTTCAAGGGCCAAGCCTCGACGAACGCGCAGGCCAAAAACGTCCTTTGCGCCGTTCCTCCTGGTGGCGAATCGACTCCCGCAGCCCGCTTCGCTGCTTACGGCTGCGAGGCCGGATTCGCGGGAGCCACGATGGCCGGCTTGGGCGCGCCGCCGCCGGTGTTGGCCGGGGCGAACTTGGCAACGAGGAACGCGCCGCACGCGGCCATCACGCAGCCGAGCACGAACGGCACGGGCAGAGACTTGAAGCCGCCTTCCGGCGGATGCAGCGCCATCGCGACGATCGTGTTCACCACCGGCGCGCCGGCGAAGACGATCGGCATCACGGCGGCGGCGGCGGCACCCTTGTAGATTTGCGACGCCGCGCCCAGCGCGAGCACGAGCGCGAACGCTCCGACGGCCCCCGCCACCCCGGCCACGGCGCTCCATTGGATGCCCGCCGGGGTGAAGGTCCAGTTCGAGCCGCGCGCCTTGAGCATCGCCATCGTCGCCACGCCGATGAGCGCGTAGGCGAGGCACACGAAAAGGAATGCCTTGAGGCCGGCGTGCGGCGCTTCCGGCCCCATCGGCATGTAGCCGCGGCCCTTGTGAAGGATGACGCCGTAGACGCCCCACGAGAAAACGGTGAGCAGCGCCCACAGCAGCCACGGATTACCCGGCGAGGCGGAATTGTCAGTGCCCATAACGAGCGGCGACTGTAGGTGCGGGGCTAAGGGAGTTCAAATGGTTTGTCCGGTCAAAATGCAACGCGGGCGACGGACGGCTCTTCCCGGGCGCGGAGGCCGTTGCCCCGATTTGCCGGATTGCCAGCGCGGGGGGCATGAGCCGGGGCGCACGCCGTCTGCCCGCAGTGGCATTGGGCGTGGGGCCTGCGCTTTACGCACTCCGCCTCACCCCAGCTCCTGCTCCATCTCGCGGACGATCGCCACGAACCGCCGCACCAGCCCCGCGTCCTTCTGGCCGGGGGCGGACTCGACCCCGCTGGACACGTCCACGCCGAAGGGCCAGACCTGCTGCACGGCGTCGGCGACGTTCTCGGACGTCAGGCCGCCGGCCAGGATGACGGGGCGGCCCAGCTCCTTCGCCTGGCAGGCCAGGTCCCAGTTGAACTTCTCGCCCGTGCCGCCGCGCTGGCCGGGCACGTGGCTGTCGAGCAGCCAGGCGTCCACCGCGTAGTCGGGCAGCGGCCTGAGCGATTCGGCGTTCTGGACGCGGAAGGCCTTCACGACCTTGAGCGGCGCGAACTGGCGGCAGAACGCCGGCGTCTCCTCGCCGTGGAATTGCAGCGTGTCCAGCCCGCACTCGGCGACGGTGGCGCGCACGGTGTCGGCGCTCGCGTTCACGAACACGCCGACCTTGGCGACGAAGGGCGGGAGCGCGCGGATGATTTGGGCGGCGTCAGCGGGCTGGAGGAACCGCTTGCTGCCCTCGAAGAACATGAAGCCCAGCGCGTCCGCGCCGGCCTCGACGGCGGCGAGCGCGTCGGGCAGCCGCGTGAGGCCGCAGATTTTGACCTTGGTGCGCATGGCTACTTGATGAGTTCGTAGTGGCCGATCATGGGCAAGGGCTTGCAGCGTCCGCCGGCGGCGTTGACGATGCCGAGAATCATCAGCACCAGTCCGCCCAGCCAGGGCAGCGGCACGGCGAGCATCAGGATCAGGTTCACCAGCGGAATAAACCCGATGACCACGCAGCCCACCGAGGCGATGAGGGAGGCCAGGAACAGCACCAGCCCTTGATTCGCGTGATACTTGGCAAACTTCGAGTTCGGCGCGGCGATGAGACCGACGATGAACAGAATCCACAGGTAGGCGATGATGGCAAACGCGCGGTTCTTCTCGATGTCCTCGGCCTCCGCGCTGGGCGGGGCGGGCAGGTTCGGCGGCGCGGCGCTGCCGGCGGCGGGCGAC
>WRPG01000091.1 GCA_009773355.1 Limisphaerales bacterium | reverse complement strand
AAACTGGTCTGGTGGGTCATGTCAGGCAGTTTAGAAAACGCCCGCCGCGCCGTCTGCAACAAATCGAAACCCGATGGCTTAAATCAGCGTTTCCCTAGGAGATCTGACAAGGCAGTCGCGCCGCGTGGACGCGATAGCCGCCGTTTTTGACCTCGAAGGATTTACCACCTTTTGCAAGCAAATTGACCCGCATCTTTCGGTGCCAATATATCTCAGCCGATTCCTTGACTGGTTGATCGATCAATTGAAAAAACACACTATCCGCCAGCATCACCGAGAGGGATCACGACTTTGGCATCCATTACCGTTTTTCTTGAAATACATGGGCGATGGTTTGCTGGTTCTCTGGGATTGCGAAGAGATGAAGCCTGTTCATGTCCGGAATGTGATTCTTCATCTTGCTCGGATATGTAGTCTCTATCAAACCGAGCTGCTGAAAACGCTCAATGGGTTGGTCGCAGATGCCCCACCAACGCTACGGTGCGGTGTTGCAAGAGGAGTCGTGTATTCGGTCGGAGACGATTCCGATTACGTGGGCTCCTGTATCAATATGGCTGCACGCATTCAGAAGCTCCCTGGTCTTGTCTTTGCGTTCAATCGTCGCGGTGTGGATCTCGACGAGGAAGACGCAAGTGAATTCTTTAAGACACGAATCAAAGTTCAGAAGGTAGCAATTCGCGGAATTGGAGAGAATGAACTTATCTGTGTCCGCCTCAAAGATCTGGAAAGCATGAACCCTGCCGACAGGAAGCTCTACCGAGAGCCTTAGAAATGAGGCATCCCGACAAAGGCCCCCAATGCCAGCGGGATTGCGTTTCTCAGCGCAAGGTTGACTCGCATCCAAGGTAGTCTCGGCCACTTCGGCAACCTGGGGGGAAGGCCGCAGCACGCCTTGGGGCAGATTAACAACGCCCGCTCACTTCCCCGCCGGCAACACCTGCACCGTCAGCGCCGTCGCCGCGCCCGCCGAGCGATACACCTTCTGCGTGGCCTTGCGGTAGTCCTCGGGCTTCGCGGTGGGGATGTTCACGAAGGTCTGCGGGTTGCGGTCCACCAGCGGGAACCAAGAGCTTTGGAAGTGGATCATCACGCGGTGGCCGCGCCGGAAGGTGTGGCACACGTCCGGGATGTCGAAGGCGAGCTTCGCGGGCTGGCCGGGCACGAACGGCTCGGGCCGCTCAAAGCTGTTGCGGAATTTGCCGCGAAAGACATCACCCCGCACGAGTTGCTGCGCGCCACCGAGCTTCACGTTCGCGGGGTTCGGCACCGGGTTCGGGTGGTCGCCGGGATACACGTCAATGAGCTTGATCACCCAGTCCGAATCCGTGCCGGTGGTCGAGACATGGAAGGAGGCGCGCAGCGGGCCGGCGAAGGTCAGGTCCTCCTCCAGCGGCTCGGTCTGATACACCAGCACGTCTGTCCGCGACGCCGCGAAGCGCTGGTCCTCGATGGGATACGCGCGCGGGTAGCTCGTGGACGGGTCGGCGGTGTAGGGCACGGGCTTCGCGGGATCGCTCACATACTCGTCGAAGGCCGCGCCCTCGGTGGGCGGCGAGAAGGACAGCGCGCCGCCGGCCCGGAAGAAGAGCGTGCGCGCGACGGCCTGCTTCGGCGGCCAGGCGTCGAACTTCCGCCAGCGATGCGTGCCCGTCTCGAAGATGTGCGCCTCGACGGGCGTGTAGTTCGTGTCGCCTTTGAGGAAATGGCGGAAGAACGGCAATTCGATCTTCTCGCGGTAGTATTCCGAGGTCTTGGCCTTGAAGCTGAAGTGCCCGAGCACATCGCCGGTGCCGCGACCCCAGCCGCCGTGCGCCCACGGACCCATAACGAGCGTGTTCGTGATGCCGGGATTCTGTCGCTCGGTCGAACGGTAGGTTTCCAGCGGGCCAAAGAGGTCTTCCGCATCAAACCAGCCGCCCACGGTCATCACGGCGCAGCGGACGTTCTTCAAGTGCGGCCGAATGTTGCGCGCCTTCCAATACGCATCGTAGGTCGGGTGCGCGAGGAACTCGTTCCACTCGGGCGAGCGGCCCTTGAGCAGGAGCTTGTCGGAATTGCCCAGCGGCCCCATGCGCAGGAAGAAGTCGTAGCCGTCCGGCGTGCCGAAGTTGTAGCTCTTGATCTCGTCGTGCAGCCGGTCCTCGACCTTCTGCGCGAACCGGTAGAAGAAGTCGAAGTTCTGCGACAGGAAGAACGCGCCGTTGTGATGCAGGTCGTCGCCCATGAACCAGTCCGCGATGGGTGCCTGCGGGGACGCGGCCTTGAGCGCCGGGTGGCTGTCAATCATGCCCATCGAGGTGTAGAAGCCCGGATACGAGATGCCGAACATGCCGACCCTGCCGTTGCTGTTCGGGATGTGCTTCACCAGCCATTCGATGGTGTCCCAAGTGTCGGAGTTTTCATCAATGTCCTTGGGGCCTTTGGCGGGATTGAAGGGGCGCACATGCATGTAAACGCCCTCGGAGCCGTAGCGTCCGCGCACGTCCTGCGTGACGAGGATGAAGCGGTCCTTCGCCAGCGTCTGGAAGGAGCCGGACGGATCGTTGTAATTGTCCGAGCCGTAAGGCTTCAGCGCGTAGGGCGTGCGCGTGAGCATGATGGGCCATGCGCGCGAGTCGTCCTTGGGAACATAGACGCGCGTGAAGAGGCGGACGCCGTCGCGCATCGGGATGCGGCGCTCGAACTTGGTGTAATGCTCGGCGAGCCAGGCGGCGTTGGTCTCAACGTCGGCGGAACGGGCGGGAACAACGAGCAGCGCCAGCAGCAGGCCGGTGCCGGCGATTTGCAATCGCCGCCGAGCGTGTGCGGCAGCTCGCATTGCATCCGACCGAAGGACACCACCGACGGCGGTTGCAAACCGCCGGCACGGGTTCGGGGAGAAGGCTTTCATGGCCGGACACTCTCGACACCTCGGCGCGACCGGCAAGGCGAAAGTCAGCGTCCTGGCATGGAGTCCCGCCTTCAGGCGGCGAGGCGTCCGATTGCCCTTGGCGCTGCGCGCGAAGCGTCTTTGGTGTGAGCGGCGTTCCACCGGCTGAAGCCGGGACCCCGAACCTGGCGCCCGGAATACCCACGAATTCCCCGCCCGCCCGCCGCGTCGGGTTAGGACAGCAATTCCACGCCATGCTCAAGATTTTCGGCCCACCTGACCGGCGTCGCCAGTTCTGCGACGGTGTGTCGCGGCGCAATTTCATCAAGATCGGCGGCCTGGGCGCGGCGGGGCTTTCACTGCCGCACTTGCTCGCGCTGGAGGCGCAGGCGGGCATCCGCAAGTCGCACAAGTCGGTCATCCTCATCTACCTCGTCGGCGGGCCGCCGCATCAGGATATGTTCGACCTGAAGCCGGACGCGCCGCGCGAGATCGCCGGGCCGCACCGGCCCATTGGCACGAACGTGGACGGCATCCAGATCTGCGAGCTGTTCCCGCGCATGGCGAAGATGATGGACAAGTTCGCGCTTATCCGCTCGCTCGTCGGCGCGCAGAACGACCACGACGCCTTTCAATGCTACACCGGCCACAGCCGCCGGGAGATGGCTCCGGCGGGCGGTTGGGCGCCGTTTGGCAGCATCGTCAGCCAGGTCCAAGGCCCGGTGAATGCCATGACCCCGGCGTTCATGAGCATGTGCTACGAATGCACGCACGGCCCTTACAACGAGCCGGGTTCCGGCATGGTGAACGTCGCGCACTCTGGTTTCCGCCCCGTCGGCCCGACCCGCGCGGACATGAAGCTGCAGGGCATCACCTACGACCGGCTCGCCGACCGCACGCGGTTGCAGGCGAGCGTGGACCAGTTCCGCCGCGATGTGGATGCGAGCGGCCAGATGCAGGGCCTCGATTCCTTCACGCAACAGGCGATGGGCATGCTCACGTCCTCGAAGCTCGCCGAGGCGCTGGACTTGTCGAAGGAAGACCCGCGCATCGTGGCGCGCTACGGTCGGGGCGATGAGGTGAAGCGCATTGACGACAACGGCGCGCCGCGTGTGCCGCAGAGTTTCCTCGCCGCCCGCCGCCTCGTCGAAGCAGGTGCGCGCGTGGTGACGGTCAACTACAGCAAGTGGGACTGGCACGGTGGCCCGGGCAACGACATCTTCACCCGCGAGCGCGAGGACTTCCCCATCTTCGACCAGGCCATCACCGCGCTCGTCGAGGACCTCCATCAGCGCGGCATGGACAAGGACACCACGGTGCTGGTCTGGGGCGAGTTCGGCCGCACGCCGCGCATCAGCGCGCAGACGGGCCGCGACCACTGGCCGCGCGTGGCGATGGCGTTGCTGGCCGGCGGCGGGATGCGCTGCGGACAAGTCATCGGCTCGACCGACCGCCTCGGTGGCGAGGCGAACAGCCGCCCTGTGACCTTCCAGGAAGTCTTCGCGACGCTCTACCACAACCTCGGCATTGACGTGAACACCACGACCATCATGGACGCCAAGGGCCGCCCGTATTACCTCGTGGACAACGGCGCGCAGCCGATCCGGGAGCTGGTGTGAAAGACGAGGCTTCGTCGAGCGATTTAGTTCCTGCCGGGCCTTCGAACAGTGCGCGTTCCAAAACTTCACTAGCCTTCGCACGCGCGTTCTTCTGCTGCATAGGCGTTCTCTCTGTGATTATTGGCGGTGTCTGCGTTTGGCGAATGGTTGCCGGTGGGCTGGCAACGTGGCTCGGAAGCCTGCTTGTGTTTGGCTTCTTCGCGCTGTTGGCCGTCGTTTGGTTCTATTCGGCCCTGAGGCTCGGAAAGACTTTGCCTGAGCCCAGCCTGCGGGCCGCTTGGTATCTGGCGGTCATTCTCACAGGTCCTGGGTTGTTGTTCATTGAGTCAGTCGTTCACATTGCCGATGCCCTACCGATCTTCCAGCTCTCGACGATTTGCGTGATAGTGGCGCTGCCGGTCGCTGAATTTGGCTATCGCGCGTGGCTACGACCGCTTGTCCAACCATGCCCATGACCGAAACCAAATACACCGACCGGACCGATTCGTTTGAGGAGAAGCTGCGGCTGATCGAGGCGGCGTGGCGGAAGAAGGACTTTCGGCTGGCGCGGTCGCTGGCGCATTCGCTCCGGCACTCGGCCATGCAGGCGCAGGCGGAGGAGGAAAGCCCCGGCCAGCCGCTCGGCCCGTCGAAACTGGAGCTGGTGGAGTCCCTGCCCGCCGCGTGGCGTGCCTGGGCGCAGGGCTGGAAGTATTGCCGCGCTTTGCACCTCGACGAGACGCTCGGTCTGGACCGGCCTCCGGAGCCGGTCGAGGTGCTGCTGAGTTTCCCGGCGGACCAAGTCACGTCGCTCGCGCGGGAGGTGCGCATCGCTCGCGTGGTGGATGGCGCGTTGAAGGAAATTCCATGTCAGGTCCACGGCGAGGTGCGGCGCGGGACGGAGCGGCTGGCGAAGGTGCTTTTTCTCGCGCGCGGCGTGATGCACCAGCGGCAGACCTTCCTCGTCTTCCACGGCAACCCGGACGCCGAGCTGCCGGCGTATCCGACGGACCTGGAGACGCGCGGCGAGGGCTTCGCGCTGGACATCGAGAATGACTTTTACAAGGCGTCGCTCTCGCGGCAGATGGGCCAGCTTGAACGCATGACCATCAAGCGCGAGCACGGGCTGGAGCTGTTCGCGGGCGGCGAGGGGCACGGCGAGCCGCCGGGCATTGACTGGGCGCACGACTACGCGGCCTCCGGCCACTTCCAGAAGTTTCGCATCACGCTCTGGGAGACGTGCCCAGACTACGAGGTCGTGCGCGGCCCGCTCGCGACCCTCGTGCGGCGCTGGGGCTTCCCGCAGTCGCCGGTGCATCCGGTCTTCACGCCCGCGCGGCTGCATGTGGACGTGGAATACCGCTTCTACGCGGGCCTGCCGTGGTTCCACAAGCTCGGCACCATGCGCGCGGTGAAGGAGTTCGAGGCCCCCGCGCTCCGCGACGACGAATGGGTCTTCAGCGGCCAGCCGTTCACGGACATCGTCTGGATGGGCCCCGACGGCAAGCTCCGCACCGGCGCGGTGGACGCGGCGCTGCGCGAGAACCTGTGGGCCGTGGGCTTTTACAACAAGGACAGCAAGGACTCGTTCGTCGCGCTGTTTCTGGAGCACCGGGCCGACGGCCTGCCCGAGCTGAAGCACACCGCCTCGCCGAACCTCTTCTACCGCTGGCACGGCCACGTCTGGAGCCGCTACCCGCTGCCGGTGAAACAGGTCCCGGCGGGCGCGGCCATGCACCAGAAGAACGCCTACGCCGCGCTGCCCTTCACCGCCGCCGACGGCGCGCGTCAACTCGAGGAACTCCGCCACCGCCTCACCAACCCGCTCCTCGTCACCGCCGGTGAAGTGCCGCGCGGAGTTGCGGCCAAGGAGCAGCCCGGCCACCTCGCGCGCCCCGGCGAGGCCGGCGACAGCCCGGTGTCCAAAGCCGCGCTCTGGGCCGCCCTGCGCGACTGCAAGGACGAGCAGCTCTACACCGCCGACATCAGTGTCGTGGACCTCGGCCTCGTGCTCGACCTCCGCGTGCGCGGCGACACGGTCCATGTGCTGATGACCATGCCGCATCGCGGCCGGCCGCGGCTCGGCTACTTCACCTTCGGCTCCGGCGGCAACTCCGTGCCCGTGCAGCAGCGCCTGCTGAAGGTTCCCGGCGTGGGCAAGGTGATCGTCGAGCAGACCTGGGAACCGGGCTGGAACTCGAACCGGCTGACGGACGACGGGCGGAAGAAGCTGGGGCTGGCAATTTAGCGAAGAAAATTGGCACGAGATTGAAGAAGCGCGGCGTCACGGCAATCAGACTTACGTGCTTTCCGACACGCAGCATTTCGTTGGCTCCCGGCGACCCGGGACAGGGTGGCGCGCGCTGATTCCCGGCCTGCTCGTCGCGCTGCCGGGGTTCGCCGCCGAGATTTCCCGGCCCGTCAGTTTCATCAACGACGTCGTGCCCGTGCTGACCAAGGCCGGCTGCAACTCCGGTGCGTGCCACGCCAAGGCGGGCATGGGGCAGAATGGCTTCCAGCTCTCGCTGCTCGGGTTCGAGCCGCAGGAGGATTACGAGCACTTGGTGAAGGAGGCCCGTGGTCGGCGGGTGTTTGCCGCGTCGCCGGACCAGAGCTTGTTGCTGATGAAGGCGGCGGCCCGCGTGCCGCACGGCGGCGGGATGCGGCTGGATCCAACGTCGGAAAGCTATCGTCTGCTCCGCGCATGGCTCCAGCAAGGCACGCCGAATGACTTGGCCACCGCGCCCAAGCTCGTGTCGCTCGACGTGCAGCCGCCGCGCAAGACGCTCAAGACCAAGTCCGAACAGCAGCTCAAAGTCACCGCCCGCTACGCCGACGGTCGCACGCGCGATGTGACCGCGCTCGCGCTTTACGAGGCCAACGACCGCGCGATGGCCGACGCCACCGAGGCCGGCCGCATCAAGATTCTCGACATCCCCGGCAACGTCGCGGTGATGGTTCGCTATCAGGGCTTGGCGGCGGTATGCAACGTCTCCGTCCCGCTCGGCGCGCCGGTGAAGCACCTGCCGCCGAACAAGAACTTCATTGACCAGCTCGTCTTCGCGAACTTGAAGCAGATCGGCGTGCCGCCCTCGCCCGTGTGTGACGACGCCACATTCATCCGCCGCGTCTCGCTGGACATCGCGGGCCGCCTGCCCTCGGTGAAAGAAGCCGAGATGTTCCTCGCCAGCCCGGACCCGGCGAAGCGCGACAAGCTCGTGGACGCGCTGCTCACCAGCCCGGACTACGCGGACTTCTTCGCGAACAAGTGGACGGCGCTGCTCAAGAACAAGCGCGATGGCGTGAACGACATCACGGCGAACTTCGCCTTCCACTCGTGGGTGCGCGACAGCCTGCTGGCGAACAAGCCTTACGACCAGCTCGTCCGCCAGCTTCTCGCCGCCACCGGCACCATCGCAGACAACCCGCCCGTGGCCTGGTATAAGCGCGTGAAGGAGCCGACCCAGCAGCTCGAGGACGTGGCGCAGCTCTTCCTTGGCGTGCGGATGCAGTGCGCGCAATGCCATCACCATCCCTTCGAGCGCTGGAGCCAGCACGATTACTACAGCATGTCGGCGTTCTTCAGCCAGGTGGGCCGCAAGCCCACGGCGACGGCGGGCGAGGACGTGATCTTCCACAAGCGCGGCATGGCGCAGACGGAGAACAAGAAGACGAAACTGCCGGTGAAGCCCGCCGGCCTCGGCGACCCCACGCTCGACATCGCGCCCGACGAAGACCCGCGCCTGCGCCTCGCCGACTGGATGGGCGGCAAGGCGAATCCGTTCTTCGCGAAGTCGCTGGTGAACCGCTACTGGAAGCACTTCTTCAAGCGCGGCCTCATCGAGCCGGAGGACGACATCCGCGACACGAACCCGCCGTCGAACCCCGAGCTGCTCGACGCACTGGCGAAGCATTTCGTCGAGAGCGGCTTCGACCTCAAGGCCGTGGTGCGCCTCATCGCGCAGTCCTCCACGTATCAACTCAGCGCCACGCCGAACCAGCACAACGGTGTGGACCGGCAGAACTTCTCGCACTTCTACCCGCGCCGGATGCAGGCCGAGGTGCTGCTCGACTCCATTGACCAGTTCACCGGAGCCAAGACGGACTTTGCGGATCTGCCAGCGGGCACGCGCGCGATTGCGCTGCCGGACAACAGCTACAACCGCGGCTCGGCCTTCCTGAAAGTCTTCGGCCGGCCCGAGGGCGCGAGCGTGTGCGAGTGCGAGCGCGCCTCCTCCGCGAGCCTCGCGCAGAGCCTGCACCTGATGAACGCCAGCGACGTGAAGGGCAAGCTCGCCGCCAGCGGCGGTCGCGCCGAGCGGCTGGCGAAGGATGACAAGCCGGCCGCGCAGAAGATTCGCGAGTTGTATCTCGCCGCGTTCGCGCGCGAACCGCAGTCGCACGAGCAGTCGGTGGCCGAGGAATATCTCGCCCGTCCGCGCGAGGACGCCGCAGGCAAGCCACTGCCGCCTGAGCAGTCCCGGCGCATCGCCTACGAGGATTTGCTCTGGGCGCTCATCAACACGAAGGAATTTCTCTACAACCACTAATCATGTCGCCCAAGTCAGCCGTCCGTGTCTTTGCCGGAGTTGCGTGCCTCGCGCTCGCCGGCTCCGCCTTCGCCCAATCCGTCATCCTCCCCACGCCGCGACTGCTCACCACCATGCCGATGGGCGCGCAGGTGGGCACCACCGTTGAGGTCAGCCTCACGGGCGAGAACCTCGAAGACGTCACCGAGCTCCAGTTCTCCACACCGAAGGTCACCGCCAAGCCCAAGCTCGGCAGCGATGGCAAGCCCGAGGTGAACAAGTTCCTCGTCACCGCCGCGGCGGACGCGCCGGTCGGCGTCCACGACGCGCGCTTCGTGTCGCGGCTGGGCGTCTCGTCGGCGCGGGCGTTCACGGTCAGCACGCTGGCGGAAGTGACGCGCGCCAAGCCGAACGCCTCGCTCGAATCCGCGCTGGAGCTGAAGGCGAACTCTGTCTGCAACGCCACCATGACCGCGCGGGCCGTGGACTTCTATTCGTTCGCGGGCACGAAGGGCCAACGCGTTGCCATCGAGTGCGCGACGGCGGGGATTGATTCCAAGCTCACGCCGGTGCTCATCGTCGCCGACGGCGAGGGCCGCGACCTCGTGGTCAATCGCACCAGCGGCCTGCTGGACTTCACGCCGCCGGCGGACGGCAAGTATTTCGTCAAGGTTCACGGCCTGACCTTCAAGGGCGGGCCGGAGCATTTCTACCGGCTGGCCTTGCAGAACGTGGCGGCAAACGCTCCCGTCCCGCGCCAGGCCGCGACGCGCGGCGTCAGTGCGTTCTCGTGGAATCCGGTGGCGGCCTTCGGCATCGCCAAGACTGCGGAGGCCGAGCCGAATAACGAGCACGCCAAGGCGCAGAAGATTACGCTGCCCTGCGACATCAGCGGCAGCTTCTTCCCGGCGGCGGACGTGGACACGTTCGAGTTCAGCGCAAAGAAGGGCGAGGTCTGGTGGATCGAGGTCGCGTCCGAGCGGCTCGGCCTGCTGACCGATCCGTTCGTGCTGGTGCAGCGCGTCACGAAGGATGGCGACAAGGAAAAGCTCACCGACGTGGCCGAGCTGAATGACATCCCGCCGCCGATGAAGCCGTCCAGCAACGGCTACTCCTACGACGGCCCGCCTTACGACGGCGGTTCCGCCGATGTGCTCGGCAAGCTGGAAATCAAGGAGGACGGCCTTTACCGCCTGCAACTGCGCGACCTCTTCGGCGGCACGCGCAGCGAGGCGGCGAACATTTACCGGCTCGTCATCCGGAAGGCCACGCCTGACTTCGCGCTCGCGGCGTGGGCGCTGCACATGAATCTGCGGAACGGCGACCGGAACGCGGTCTCCAAACCCATCGCGTTGCGGGCGGGCGGCACCATGGCGCTTGAAGTGGTCGTCATTCGGCGCGACGGCTTCGATGGAGAGATCGAGCTGGCCATGGAAAACCTGCCGTCGGGCGTGACGGCGGCGGGGCTGAAGATTCCGGCGGGCAAGTCACAAGGAATGGTGCTCGTCACGGCCGGGGAGAAGGCCCTGCGCACGGAGGGCTTCGCAAAGCTCGTTGGCCGGGCGCAAGTCAACGGCTCGACCGTCACGCGTCCGTGCCACCTGGCCTCGATGGCCTGGCCCGTGCGCGACGCGAGCGGCGAGATTCCCAAGCCGCGCCTGATGGCGGACGTGCCCGTTTCCATCACCGATTCCGAGGGCGCACCGATCTCCATCGCCGCGCGCGAGGACAAGGTCTGGGAAGTGAAGGCCGGTGAGAAGCTGACCATCCCGCTCAAGCTCACCTGGCGCAGCGAAATCTCCGGTCAGCTTCAACTGCGGTCCTACGGCACAGCCGCCAGCGGACTCAAGCCCCTGGAAGTCGCCGCCAAAACCGGGGCGACGGACCTCGTGCTCGACCTCGCGGCGCTTAAGCCCGCGCCCGGCGAGCACACCATCGCCCTCGCCAGCGGCTACGTGGTCAAATACCGGCACAACCCGGACGCCGTGGTTCTCGCCGAGACGGCGCAGAAGAAGGCCGAGCGCGAGGCCGCCGCCCTTGCGGAGGAAGCCAAGAAGCTCGCCGCCCAAGTCACTGCGGCACCCGCCGAGAAGCGCGCCGCCGTCGAGACCGCCGCCAAGGCCGCGAGCGAGAAATTGAAGTCCGCCGAAGCTGCGAAGGCCGAGGCCACCAAGCGCATGAAGGCCGCGACGGACGCCGCCGCGCCGAAGGACATCGCCGACATCGTCGTGTCCGAACCCATCCGCATCCGCGTCCTGCCGGCCGAGAAGAAATGAAGCCGCGCGTGAATTCCACTCGCACCAGTCGCTTTGCCCCGCGCGCTATGGACTGCGGCGAGTTCTCGCCGCTTTCCGCAGGCGACTTGTCGCCGTCGAGGTGGCAGAGCGCTGCTTTTCGCCGAGTGTCTCCATGCTGGCGCAAGCCCTGCCCCAGACGATGTTCGCAGCCTCACGGGACTTTGACGGCGACAAGTCGCCTGCGGAAAGCGGTGACCAGTCACCGCACTCCAAAACGCGCGTCCGCCAGGCAGCGCGCCGGGTAGTAGTTTGCGACTGTCTCTAGCCATCATTTTCCCAATCCCATGGCCACTCCCAACGCCTCGCCCGCTCCTGCGCGCTGCCCGGGGCCGTTGGCGCGGCGGGAGTTCATGCGCGTCGGGCTGGCCGGTTTCGCCACGTTGAGCCTGCCGGGGCTGTTCCGGCTGCGAGCGGCGGGCGCAGCCCAACCCAACCGGCCCAAGACCGCCGTCATCATGGTCTGGAAACCGGGCGGCTGCTCGCACCTCGACACTTACGATCCCAAGCCCGACACCGGCAGCGAGTATCGCGGCCCGTTCAGCACCATCGCGACGAACGTGCCGGGCACACGCCTCACCGAGCTGCTGCCGATGCAGGCGAAACTCGCCGACAAGTTCACGCTCATCCGCAGCATGAAGCAGACGGCAGGTGGCCATCCCGCCGGCTCGATGCAGTTGCTCTCCGGCGATCTCGACACGCGCGACAAGCCCAAGCCGCGCCTGCCGGACTGGATGTCGGTCGCCCACTACCTGCGCGCGAAGGAAGGCGGGCGGACGAACCCGCTGCCCAACTACGTCGGTGTGAACGCGCCGCTCGAATACAACGGCCCGGCCTATCTCGGCGATGCCTACTCGACCTTCGCCGTGCAGGACGACCCGAACCAGCCGCGCTTCGAGGTGCCGAACATCGGGCTGGGCGGCCCGGCCGAGTCGCGGCGGCTGGGCGACCGAACGACGTTGCGCCAGAGTTTGGACACGCTGGAGCGCGCCTTCGACAAGGAGGGCGAGCTGGGTGCGTTGGATCAGTTCGAGGCGCAGGCCCTGACGCTGCTCACCAACCCAAAGACCCGCGACGCGTTTGACTTGAGCAAGGAAGATCCCCGCACGCGCGACCGTTACGGGCGGAACCGCTGGGGCCAGCAGTTGCTCCTCGCGCGCCGGCTCGTGGAGGCCGGGGTGGAGATCGTCACGAGCCAGTTGAGCGGCCCGCTCTGCGGACGCACGGGCGTCTGGGATGACCACGCCGTGGATCATCACATCTTCGACGTGCTGCGCTTCCGCATGGGCAACTACGACCAGGCGGTCGCCGCGCTGATCGAGGACATTTACGCGCGCGGCCTCGACCAGCGCGTGCTGGTGGTGGTCACCGGCGAGTTTGGCCGGACGCCGAAGATCAGCTTCGACCGCAGCACCGGCGGCGGCGATGGCAGCGGGCCGGCCGGCACGTTGCAGCCCGGGCGCGATCACTGGCCGCAGGCCTTCACGAACCTCTGGGCGGGCGGCGGGTTCCGCATGGGCGGCGTCATCGGGGCCACCGACAAGCTCGGCGAGCAGGTCGTGGAGCGCCCGTGTCTGCCGGCGGATTTCCTGGCGACCATCTACCACCACCTCGGTCTCGACTGGCAGAACGCCACGATCAAGGACTTCAGCGGGCGGCCCACGCACATTGTGAGCGGCGGCAGCCCCATCACCGAATTAACCGGCTAGTTCACCGTCTCTTTATCAAGCGTCAGCCGAACAAAATCATGACCTCATCCAACCAATCTCCCCTCGTGCGTTGCGCCGGACCGATGAACCGGCGCGGGTTCATGAACATCGGCCTCACCGGCTTCGCCACGTTGAGCCTGCCGGGCTTGATGCGCCTGCGCGCCGAGAACGCGGTGAAGCCGCAGAAGGAGAAGACCGCCGTCATCATGGTCTGGCTCATCGGCGGCCTCTCGCATGTGGACACCTACGATCCGAAGCCGGACATCGGCAGCGAGTATCGCGGCCCGTTCAAGGTCATCCCCACTAACGTCCCCGGCATGAACCTCACGGAGCTGCTGCCGCTCCACGCGAAGATGGCGGACAAGTTCACGCTCATTCGCTCGATGACCCATCGCTCTGGCGGCCATCCGGCGGGCCACTTGCGCATGCTTTCCGGCGACCCCGACGAGCGCGACAAGACCGCGCCGCGTTATCCCGACTGGATGTGCGTGACCAACTACCTCCGGTCGAAGACGCCGGGCCGCAACAGCCCGCTGCCCAACTACGTCGCCATCAATTCCATCGAGGGCGGCTACGCCGGCCCGGCCTACCTGGGCAACGCCTACTCGCCGTTCACCATCTCGGATGACCCGAGCCGGCCGAACTTTCAGGTGCCCAACATCGGCCTCGCGAACGCCGGCGAGTCCCGCCGCCTCAGCGACCGCACCGCGCTGCGCCAGAACCTCGACACGCTCGAACGCTCCTTCGACAAGGAAGGCGAGCTGGGCGCGCTGGACCAGTTCGAGTCGCAGGCCGTGACCTTGCTGACGAACCCCAAGACCCGCGACGCCTTCGATCTTGGCAAGGAAGATGACCGCACGCGCGACCGCTACGGGCGCAATCGGTGGGGACAACAGCTCCTCCTCGCGCGCCGGCTCGTCGAGTCGGGCGTCGAGATCATCCACAGCAACCTGGACGGCCCCATCTGCGGCACGGCAGGCAACAACTGGGATGACCACGCCGTGAACGCCCACGTCTTCAACGGCCTGCGCTACCGCTGCTGGGCCTACGACCAGGCCGTGACCGCGTTGATCGAGGACATCCACACGCGCGGCCTCGCCAAGCGCGTGATGGTGGTGGTGACCGGCGAGTTCGGTCGCACGCCGAAGATCAGCTTCGACCGCAGCACCGGCGCGCACCCCGCGAGCGGCGTGGCGGGCACCTTGCAGCCCGGCCGCGACCACTGGCCGCGCTGCTTCACAAACCTCTGGTCCGGCGGCGGCATCCCCGGCGGCGGCGTCATCGGCGCGAGCGACAAGCGTGGGGAAGACCCCGCCGAGCGCCCGACCAGCCCCGGCGATTTCCTGGCGACGCTCTACCAGCACCTCGGCATTGACTGGGAGAACACGACGATCACCGATCTCACCGGTCGTCCCAACTCCATCGTGAACGAGGGCCGGCCCATCACGGAGCTGTTCAGTTAGGGAAACGCTGAACAAAGGCTGATTTTCAAACTCCGACTTCTGCGGGCCGTGCCGACGAGGGCTTCCGCCGATTTTGGGGCTGCGCGCGCTTGACC
>WRPG01000090.1 GCA_009773355.1 Limisphaerales bacterium | reverse complement strand
CGGGCGGCAGACCAGCGCCCGGCATCACTGCGGCCTGCTGGCCGCGGCGGGCGATTGCCACGCCTGCGACATCCCGCTGGCCGCCGCCGAGGCGCAGGCCATCACCGTCCAGCGCGACGGCGACCACAGCACCATCGCGCGCCTCACCTGTCCCACAGCCCCGCGCTTCTGGCACTGGCGCAACCTGCCGTTGCCGCGCATCATCCCGCGCGAGGTGGAAATCCCGGAGGCCGAGGCGGACCTCGACGAGTGGAAACCGCAGATGGTCGCCGCCGGGATTTGCGGTGCCGCCACCTTGACCGCCGCGCTGGTCGGCGAAGGTTCCGTTGCACTGAGTTTTCATCTCGCGGCCTACTTCGCGGGCGGTTGGTTCGCCGCGCACGAAGTTTGGGAACGCCTCCAGCACCGCGTCCTCGACGTGCATTTCCTCATGCTCGCGGTCGCGCTGGGCAGCGCGCTCATCGGCCACTGGGACGAGGGCGCGATGCTGCTGCTCCTCTTCAGCATCTCCGGCGCGCTGGAGCACTACGCGATGGGCCGCACGCAACGCGAGATTGGCGCGCTCTTCAAGGCCGCGCCCAAGACCGCCACGGTGCTTGACGAGCACGGCCACGAGCACGAGACGCCCGTCGCCGACCTCCAACCCGGCGCGCGCCTGCTCATCAAGCCCGGCGCGCAGTTCCCGCTCGACGCCGAGGTCATCAAGGGCAAGACCGCCGCCGACGAGTCCACCCTCACCGGCGAGGCCGCGCCAGTGGAGAAGAACATCGGCGACTCCGTGCTCGCCGGCACGTTGAACCTCTGGGGCGCGGTGGAGGTGCTGGTGCTGCGGGCCGCCGGACAAAGTGCGTTGCAAAAAATCATCCGCCTTATCCGCGAGGCGCAGCGGCTCAAGGCCCCCTCGCAGCGCTTCACGGACAAGTTCGGCAGCGGCTACACCTACGCCATCACCGGGCTGGCGTTCGGGATGTTCTTCGTGTGGTGGCTGGCGGGCGGCCTGCCGGCGTTCACGAGCACGTCCGAGATGCAGAGCGCGTTTTACCGCACCATGGCGCTGCTGGTCGTCGCGTCGCCATGCGCGTTGGTGCTCTCGATTCCCTCCGCCGTGCTCGCGGCCATCGCGTGGGGCGCGCGGCGCGGCATCCTGTTTCGCGGCGGCGCGGCCATTGAGCAACTCGCGGACGTGAACGTCGTCGCGCTCGACAAGACCGGCACGCTGACGACGGGCGAGCTTCAGGTGGAGCGCGTCGAGAGCTTCCCGCCAGGCCGCGAGACCGACATCGCCGCACTGGCCTGCGCGATGGAACGCCTCTCCACGCACCCGCTCGCCCGCGCCATCACGCGCTATGGCAAGCAACACGCGCTGCCGCCGCTTCCGCTCGACCACTTCGAGTCCATCACCGGTCTCGGCCTGCGCGCGCATCTCGGGGACAAGGTTTGCCTGCTGGGCCGACGCGAACTGGTCCTGAGCAAGCTCCCGCGCGGTTCACATCCCGATGCCCCGCCGACCGCTGCCGGCATTTCCGAAGTCTGGGTCAGTGATGGCGAACTGCTCGGCCGCATCCTGCTGCGCGACGACATCCGTCCGCAGGCCGCCGGCGTGCTCACGGAACTCCGCCGCTCGGGCCTCCGCACCGTCGTCCTCACCGGCGACCGCCCCGAGGCCGCCGAGCTGCTCAAGCGCGAGCTGCACTTCGACGATCTCCGCGCCGGCCTCAAGCCCGAGCAGAAGGTCGCGGCCATCCGCGAGTTCACCGCCGCCGGCCAGCGCGTCGCGATGGTCGGCGACGGCGTGAACGACGCGCCCAGCCTCGCCGCCGCGCATGTGGGCGTCGCGATGGGCGCGCGCGGTTCCGACGCGGCGCTGGAGCAGGCACAGGTTGTCCTCATGCACGACCGGCTGGAAAACTTCCTCGCCGCCTACCGACTCAGCCAGCGCGCCCGCGCGGTCATCCGGCAGAATGTGTTCCTCTCCCTCGGCACGGTCGTCGTGCTCGTCGGCTTCGCGCTCTTCGGCAAAGTCCCGCTCACCCTGGGCGTCATCGGCCACGAAGGCAGCACGGTCATCGTCGTGCTCAACAGCCTGCGGCTGCTCCTCTGGCCGCGCGCCTGATGGGGCGCGGCCGTCCCGGCCGCAGTGGCAAATTGCGCAAGCCACGGTTGAGCTCCTGCGACTTAATCGTGCATCGAGGCCGCTGCGGGCGGGACGCCCGCGCTCCGTTCAGCCGATGAACAACGGCTTGAGGTGCCGGTCGTAGAGGTTCTCCGTCACGTTCTTGGCGACGATGGCCTCGTTGGCCTTGAGCAGGTCCGTGTAGCGCGTGCCGGCCTTGGCCGCGAGCTTGAAGGAAACGTGCAGGAGCTGGCGGATGTTGGCGTTGAAGCCGGGATGGCCGGGGATGTGCCGGATGGCGCTTGCGAGTTGCGGGCCGGTCCAGGTGTTCACGGTGTCGGCGCTCGGCAACTTCGTGCGGTCAATGTCAATGACGCTGGCGTAGGGCGCGCAAAGTTCGTCCACATGCGCAAGGGCGTAGGCGTAGATTTCCTTTGCCAGCGCGAGGCCGTCGCCGCCGGCTTCGGAGAGGCCGATAAGTTCCTCCAGCCACGTCGTGCCGGCGGTCTTGAGGTGAACGCCCGCGCCCGTGCGCTGGAGCGCGCGGCGGATGATGGGGTAGAGGCTGAACTTGTCGCTGCCGCTGTGGACGCTGAGTTTCAGGTTCTTGGGCAGGCCGTAGGCTTTGATGGCGTGGGCGATGACGGCGAGGTCGTCGTTGAACTCGCGCTCGAACTGCGCGAGGTCGCCCACATAGTCCACGCCCTTGTTGAAGCGCCCGGTGAACTTTGGCGCGATGGTCTGCGGATGAACCCCTGCGTCAGAGAGCAGCGCGAGGATGATGAGCAGCTCCGGCGGCGTCTGCGGCGAATCAGTTTCGTCCATGGAGACTTCGGCGATGAATTGCTTCGCGCCCTTCGCGCGCTTGATGTGGTTGGAAATCTGCCCGGCCTCCCAGGTGGCGCTGAGGTATTTCCGCGCGATGGCGGCCACGCCCGCCGCGTCCGTCTGAAACGGCTCGGCAATCCCTGCGATGGTCACGGTGCCGACGAGTTCGGGGTGCTTGGCCAGAAACCGCTCGACGTAGCGCTCCTCCGGCGGCTTGCCGATGCTGTCGGCGACATCAATGGTGAAGAAGTCCGAGCAGGGCAGAAATTTGTCCACGGTTTCCATGCGGATGTGGTCCGCGTCCACATGCCAGCCGCCGGTCCAGTTGAGCGCCTTCACGGCCGTCTGCGCGGCGTCGAAGACGCTTTGCGGGTGCGAGCCAATGAAGGAGTGCTCGCGGTTGGATTTGTTCCAGACCGGAACGGCGGTGACGCCCTGTGCGGCGGCGAGTTGGAAGGCGTGGAGCTGGGCCTTGGCCTGGTGGGCGAAGCGGTCGCCGACCCCGATGGTGAATTTCTCGAGCATCAACATGAGGGGCGGAGTGTGGGCCAGGACCGGCAGGCGATGAAGCGTAAAGTGGCGCGTCCGTGGCACGACCGGCCAGATTTTTCCTCGCCGGTCCGGCGCGCCTTCGCCAATGTCCCGCCCCGGCGCATGATCATCCACCAGTTGATTTACAGTTTCCTGAAGGCCAAGGGCGGCAGCCCGGAGTTCTTCAACCTGCAGGCGCGCGACGCCATCGGCTGGATGCGGCGGCAGGGGGTGAAGTTCGCGTCGGCCACCACCGTGCTGGACATCGGGTGCGGCTTCGGCGACGTGGGCGGGGAAGTCGCCAGGACCGGCGCGCAGGTGACGCTCTCCGACGACGACAGCTTCGTGTCGCCGGATTACCAGCACCTGCCCTTCCGCAAGTTCAACCTCGACCGCGACGACTTCGCCACGCTCGGCCAATACGACGTGGTCATCTGCTCGAACGTGCTCGAACACCTCCCCCGCCCCGACCGCCTGCTGGCCGCCATCCCCCTGCTGCTCAAGCCGGGCGGGCGCTGCTACCTGAGCTGGACGAACTGGCACTCGCCGTGGGGCGGGCACGAGTTCTCGCCGTTCCACTACCTCGGCTTCCACCGGGGCGTCCGCATCTGGGAGCGCGTCACCAAGCGCCAGCGGCAGCACAACCCCGGCGAGAACCTCTACTACACCACCATCGGCCGCACGCTGAGGACACTGCGGGCCAACCCGGCCCTGCGCATCGCGACGATGGCCCCGCGCTACTACCCGGAGTTCGCCTGCCTCGTGCACCTGCCGGTCGTCCGGGAGTTTCTGACCTGGAACTGCGCGATGCTGCTGGCGCGCAGTGAAGACGCGCCGCGTTGAGGCGTCGGCCAATCCGCGCGCTTGAAAGGCCGCTGAAACTCGCCTTAACTGCCTCCCCCGTGACCGACGGCAACGAACCATCCGCTGCGCCCGAGGGTGCCTGCCCGAAGCCTGAGTTGTGCGCGCTCGACTCCGTGCTGCCCGGCGTCTCCGTCCGCATCAAGCAGCTCAACGGCTCGACCGAGGTCACCGCCCGACTCCGCGAGATGGGCTTCTGCGAGGAGCAGCGCATCCGCCTGCTGATGAAGCACACCAACATCATCTGCCAGGTCTGCAACGCCCGCCTCGGCATCAGCTCCCAGCTCGCCAAGACCATCATGGTCGAGCAAATCCCCGCGCCCGGCTCCAAGCCCAAGCCGACCTGACCCGGGCGCAAGCCACCGGAAACTTTTCGCAAGCCACCGCAAGCCCGCGCCGTCACTGTCCCATAACCTCAACCATTGCCCGCGCCATGCCGGACGCCCAACCACAACCGCTCACGTCTCTCGCTCTCGGCGCCACCGGCAAGGTCGCCGTCATCAACGTCCCGCCCGCCGACAAAGCGCGGTTGATGGAAATGGGCCTGCTTGTCGGCACACAGGTCGAACTGGTGCGCTTCGCCCCGCTCGGCGACCCGCTCGAAATCAAGGTGCGCGGCTACAACCTCACCCTGCGCAAGCACGAGGCGGAGCTGATTTTGGTGCAGCCCAAGTGAGCGTGATGCTTTTCAACGCAAAGACGCAAAGACGCAAAGGCGCGGGGAAGGACTGGAAATCCTCCTCCTCCGTTGCTTCCCGGACCTTCAACCGCCCCGTATTGATGACAAGCGAATGGGGACAAACGAATTCGTTCTTCCATTCGCTTGTCCCCATTCGTTTGCCAAACTTCTTCTTCTCTCCGCGCCTTTGCGTCTTTGCGCCCTTGCGTTAATCCCGATGTCCGATTCCCCTCAAAGCTACGTCGCGCTGACGGGCAACCCGAACTGCGGCAAGACCACGCTGTTCAACGCGCTGACCGGCCTGCGCGCCAAGGTCGGCAACTACGCCGGCGTCACGGTCGAGCGCAAGGAGGGCGCGCTCAAGGGCGCGGACGGCATCACCATCCTCGATCTGCCGGGCACCTACAGCCTCAGCCCCAAGTCGCTCGACGAGGAAGTCTCGCGCGACATCCTCTTCCACCGGCTCGACGACGTGCCCGCGCCGTCGCTGGTCGTCGTGGTCGTGGACGCCTCGAACTTGGAGCGCAACCTCTACTACGCCACGCAGGTCATCGAGCTGGGCTACCCGACGATTCTCGGCCTGAACATGACCGACGTGGCGGAGCAGAACGGCCATCGCGTGGACGTCGCCGCACTGGCGAAGGAACTCGGCGTGCCCGTCCTCCCCCTCATCGCCAGCCAGGGCGAAGGGGTTGGACCGCTGACGAAGCAAATCGCCACCTCCCTGAGTAGCAGCCGACGTGAGGAGGCTCCATCTTTCAACTCCGAACTCAGTCAGAGCCTCCTTACGTCGGCTGCTACGGGAAGGCTCTTCGTCTCGCTGCCCGCCGCGTTCACCACCGAGCTCACCGCCCTCGCCGCCGCATTGGAGAAAGCCTTTCCCAAGCGCTGGACTTCGCCGCAAGCCGAGGCGCTCCTGCTCCTTTCCGACGACAAGGCGCTCGCCAGCAACACCGCGCACTACCCTGCCGAGCTTTGCGCCGCCGTCACCGCCGCGCGCCAGCGCCTCGAAGCCGCCGGCGTGGACTGGCGCACCGCCACCATCGAGGCCCGCTACGCGCGCATCGCGGACATCGTGGCCGCGGCCGTCACGGAGGAAGCCGTCCCGCACGAGACCCTCAGCGACAAGCTCGACCGCGTCTTCACGCACAAGTTCTGGGGCCTCGCCATCTTCGTCGGGCTGATGGCGCTGATGTTTCAGGGCATCTTCAGCTTCGCTCAGATTCCGATGGATTGGATTAAGGAGAATCTGAACGACCTTGGCGCATGGGTTGCCGGAACGATGCCCCCCGGCGAGTTAAATGATTTGTTGGTCAAAGGTGTTATCGGTGGCGTCGGCGCGGTGATTGTCTTCCTGCCGCAGATTTTGCTGCTGTTCCTCTTCATCAGCCTGCTGGAAGACACCGGTTACATGGCGCGCGCCGCCTTCCTCATGGACCGCCTCATGAGCAAGGTCGGCCTGCACGGCAAGAGCTTCATCCCGATGCTCAGTTCCTACGCCTGCGCCATCCCCGGCATCATGGCCACGCGCACCATCGAGACGCCGAAGGACCGGCTCGTGACCATCCTCGTCGCGCCGCTGATGAGCTGCTCCGCGCGCCTGCCGGTCTATGCCGTGCTCATCGCCGCGTGCGTGCCGGACACGAAGCTCGCCGGCGTCTTCGGCGTGCAAGGGTTGACCATGCTCGCCATGTATCTGCTCGGCACGGTGATGGCACTGGCGATGGCGTGGCTGTTCAAGAAGACGCTGCTCAAGGGCGAGACGCCGATGCTCATCATGGAGCTGCCGCCCTACAAACGCCCCGTGGCCACGACCATCCTGCGCCACATGTGGGACCGCTCGAAGCTCTTCCTCCGCCGCGCCGGCACGGTGATTCTGGGCATCAACATCGTGCTGTGGTTCCTGGCGACGTATCCGCGCAGTGAACAGATAACGCAGGATTTTCTCACCAGACGGAACTTGGCTATCAAAGCCACATACCCAAACACTTCTTTCCATATCGAAGATGTCATGGCGGGCAGAATGACATTCACGGATTACTTCCGGTTCCGTGCAACGAAACTAGGTGACACCAACGCTCCGGTCTTGGTTGAGAAACTGGAAGCTTTAGAGAAGGAAGAGCAGGGCGCAAAACTCCGCCACTCCTTCGCCGGCCGCCTCGGCCACTTGATTGAACCCGCCATCGCGCCGCTGGGCTTCGACTGGAAGATGGGCATCGGCATCGTCGCCAGCTTCGCTGCGCGCGAGGTCTTCGTGAGCACCATGTCCGTGGTCTATAACGTCGGCGAGGCGGACGACTCCGACGCCGGCGTCGCCAGCCTCGCGCAAGTCCTGCAAGGCGAGAAGCGCGACGACGGCCAGCCCGCCTACACCCCGCTCGTGGGCGTGACCTTGATGGTCTTCTACGTCTTCGCGCTGCAATGCGTCAGCACCATCGCCGTCGTCCGCCGCGAGACGAACTCCTGGAAGTGGCCGCTCTTCCAGCTCCTCTACATGACCGCGCTGGCGTGGGTAATGGCCTTCCTCACCTACCAAGGCGGCAAGCTGCTGGGCTGGGGCTGATTTACGGAGCGCCGAGCATTGCTCGGCAGTAGCAACCAATGCGTCAAAGCCGAGCAATGCTCGGCGCTCCAGCTCACTTCTTTGGCTTTAGTCGCACCTTCGCCTCCTCCAGCCGTTCTTTCACGCGGTTCAGCTCTGGCGAGGGCGGCAGGAGCTTCTCCAACTCCTGCCACGCGACGAGCGCGGGGATTTCACGGCCCAGCTTGGTCAACTGCTCCGCGCGGGCGAGGAGCAGACGGACGCGCTGCTGCGGCGTGGGCTGGTTCGCGAGCGCCTTGTCCCATGACTCGACGGCCAGCTCCGGTTTCTCCAGCTTGAGTTGGAGGTCGCCGAGCTTCTCCAGCAGCACTGCGCTGGTCTTGGTTTCGGCCTGCTCGTTCAAGTAGCCGACCATCTCGGCGGCAGAGGTGCCTTGCGCGAGGTTCAGGTTCACGACGCGCAGGTGCGACCAGGCGACGAGCGGGCTGCGGCGCTTGAGCAGGTCCGTGTGCAGTTCGCCGGGGTGCCGGCCGAACGGGCGGTAAAGCGGATCGCCGACGATGGTGGTCTGCCACGAGAGCGAACCTTGCGCCGCGTAAGCTGCTTCGCCCAACGTCCAGCCCGCCGCCGTGAGCCGGTGGAAGAACACGCCGAGGTCCGGCGTGCCGGCGAGGAACGGCTCCTCCACGCAGCCCAGCGTGGCGGTCGCGCCCTTCGCGAGCAGCGGGCCGCACCAGTTCTTGTCCGCCGAGCGCAGCGTGTGCGCGCTGAAGGAGTGAAGATGGTAGGCGACGGCTCCGGGCAGAAACTCAACTTTGTCCCGCGTGAACGGCCCGGAGACGTTGCCGTCATACCAGCCCGCGTAGAGGCCGATTTGGCTGAGGGGAAAGCCCGCTGAGAAGGTCGGCGCGGTGTCGTCTAAAGCTGTCTCAAAGGCGAAGCGGCGGACGGTTTCCGCCGCCTTGCGCAGCCACTCGTCGCCGGTCAGGTAGCCGCCGTCGCGGATGCCGCGCGCGTCGAAGTAGGCGCGGCCCCAAAGCCCGTCGCGCTCGGCGACGAGCGCCTTGTCCACCAGTCCGCGCGCGATGGCGGCGGTCGGGCCGTCGAGCCGCGCGACGAGCAGGATGCCGTTGGTCGGATGCAGCGCGGCGGGGTTGGTGGCGGCGTAGTTGCGGTTTGGCAGCGCGCTGGTGATTTGGTGCCGCCCGGCGGCGAGTGGGAGCGCGGCGAGTTCACTGTCCACGGCGGCCTCGTTGCGGTGGAGTTCGGGCGGCAGCTTCTCGGCGCTGGCCTCAGCGAGCGAGTTGTCGCGTGTGATTTTCAGCGGCACGCCGAAGCAGAGGACGGCGTAGCGGATGGAGGACTCGGTGACGGCGGGAGAGTTCGTCAGATTGAATTCGCGAGTAAGCGCATCTGCGCGGAGTTTCCACAGCCCGCGCTCGGCCAGCGCTTTGAGCAACGGCTCCTGCAACTGCTCACGGAATTCCTTCCGGGTCATTGTCTCGCTCGTCGGCAGCGGCAGGCCGATGACATTGTTCGCCGGCACGCCGCGCGCCGTGAAGTAGTGGGCGGCGGTGGCCTTGGATTCCTCCACCGAGCTGTTGTAGAGGACGATGGCGGAGTCGCCGGGGGCGGCGGAGCAAGGGGATGCGAGGGAGAGGAGGAGCGCAGTAGCCGCCGAGGTAAGGAGGCGGATTGGTTGGTGCGCAGTTGCCTCCGCCTCCTGACCTCGGCGGCTACGCCGTGAAGTGACTTCGTTCGCGCTCATGCTGGAAGCTCCACCCTCAATCCATCCCACGCCAGCGCCACGCTCGGCGGCATCTCCGCCTGGTCGAGGTCATGGTCATACCAGTCGGTCAGGTGCGTGAGCCAGGTCTGGCCGGCGTTGATGCGGCGGGCGGCGGTGAGCGCCTCGTCGAGGCTCATGTGCGTCCAGTGCGGCGTCTTGCGCAGCGCGTCGAGCGCGACGATTTCCACGCCGCGAATCTGCGCGATGACGTCGTCCGGCACTTCCTTGCAATCGCTGCAATAGGCGAGCCGCTTGCACCCGCCTTGCTCGAAGAGGAAGCCGTGGCACGGCGTTTTTCCATGTGGTAGCGGCAGCGGCGTGATGCGCAGGTCGCCGATTTCAAACGGGCCGTTGAACTCGCGCGGGGCCGGGATGAAATAGCCTTCCGAGTGCGGGCCGCTGTGGAAGGCGTAGAGGAAAATGCGCCGGAGATGCTCCAGCGTCGCCGCGCTGGCGTGGATGGGCAGGGGCTTCTCGCCGGCCATCTGGCAGAAGCGGCGGCAGTCGTCCATGCCCATGATGTGGTCCGCGTGCGCGTGCGTGACGAGCACGGCGTCGAGGCGCGTGACGCGCTCGCGCAGGCATTGCAGGCGGAACTCCGGCGTGGTGTCCACGACGAGGCGCGCGTGGGGCGTCTCAACGTAGATGGAGGGCCGGGTGCGATGGTTCTTCGGGTTGGCGAGGAAGGCGGGTGGGTAATCCTTGCCGATGCACGGCACGCCGTTGGAGGTGCCGGTGCCGAGGAAAACGAGCTTGAACGACATCGCGCCGGAAGGTTGCCCGCAGGCTGCCGGCAAGTCAAAGCGTGGCCGCCGCCGCGTGCGAATCAGGCGCGGCCTTGCAACTCAGCGATGGGCTGGCCGCTGCGGAAGAGCATGGGAACCGGGCGACCGGTGAAGTCGGGGATGCTGATCTCGTCCGCGCTGATGCCGAGATGGTGGTAGAGCGTCGCGAGAAAATCCCCGGGGCCGAGGCGGCGTTCCTTCACGTCCTCGCCGCGCTTGTCGCTTGCGCCGATGATGCCGCCGGTCTGGATGCCGCCGCCGGACCAGAGGTTCGAGAAGGCGCGCGGCCAGTGGTCGCGGCCCGGCTGGACGACGCCCATCGGCCGGCTCGCCACGCCGCCGCCGCTGCTGGCCACGTTCGTGATGCGCGGGGTGCGGCCGAATTCACCGGAGACAACCACGAGGCAGCGCCGGTCAAGGCCGCGCGCGTAAAGGTCTTCGATCAGCGCGGACACGGCCTGATCGAAATAGGGCGCGCGGAACTGGAGCGCGTCGAAGACATGGTGGTTCACCGCGTGGTCGTCCCAGTTGCCGACGCGGCCGCAGAGCGGGCCGTCGAACGTCGTGGTGATGATCTCCACGCCGGCCTCGACGAGCCGCCGCGCGAGCAGGCATTGCTGGCCCCACTGGTGCCGGCCGTAGCGGTCGCGGGTGCGGGCGTCCTCCTTCTTCAGGTCAAACGCGTCGCGCGCCTCGGGGCTGGTGAGGAGGCTCAACGCCTGCGCCTCGAAGTCATCTACCGCGCGCATCACCCCGGAGCGGTCGGCCTCGCGGGCGAGCGTGTCGAGGCGTTGCTTGAGCGTCAGCCGGTCGTTGATGCGGGCGGTCTGCGCGGCGTCCTTGAGGCCGATGTTGGGCACCTCGAACTTGGGATCGCTCGGGTCGCCCGTGACCATGAACGGCGAGTAGGCCGGGTCCACGTAGGCGTTGCCCGTGATGGTGAAGCTGTCGTAACGCGTGATGCCGTTGACCCCGATGCAGTTGGGAATGCGCCGCGTGCGGTCGGCCAGCACGTAGTTCGCCGCCGTCATCCAGTCCGGGTAGATCGGCTTGGGCTTGTCCTGCGGGTCGGGATCGCCCGTGAGCATCTGGAGCGAGCCGGCGGGATGGCCGCCGCCGTTGTGCGAGAACGAGCGGACGAGCGTGAACTTGTCCGCGAGCTTCGCGTGCAGGGGCAACAACTCGGTGAGGTTCATCCCCGGCACGCGCGTCGCGATGGGACGGAAGACGCCGCGATACTCCTCGGGCGCGTCCGGCTTGGGATCGTAAGTGTCGAGATGCGACAAGCCGCCGCGCAGCCACACGAGAATGATGGCCCGGCGCTCGCGCTTCGAGGGAGCCGCCTGCGCCCGCAGCCGCAGCAGACCGGGCAACGAGAGGCTCGCGAAGCCCGACAGGCCCACGCGCAGAAACTCACGGCGCTTGAGCGGGCCGGCACAGACCGGCGGCGACGAGTGGGTCTTGCGTGTGGAGCGGATGAGCATTTGTTGCGGTTGATGGACGCTGCGGTGGACGGGACAATTCGCCGGATGACTGCCTCGCGACGGCAAAGGGCTTGACCGGTTTTTGCCCACCCCTACAGTCCGCGCAATTTGTTTGCTACTGGATGAAAGCAATTCTCGCCCTCGAAGACGGTTCGGTGTTCCACGGCACGGGTTTTGGCGCGCAGGCGTCGGCCTGTGGCGAGGTGTGCTTCAACACCTCGATGACCGGCTACCAGGAGATTCTCACCGACCCGTCCTACAAGGGCCAGATCGTGACGATGACCTACCCGCTCATCGGCAACTACGGCGTGAACGCGCAAGACATCGAGTCGTGGCGGCCGCACGCGGCGGGCTTTGTCATCCGTGAGCTGTCGCCGGTGGTGAGCAACTGGCGCGCGGACTGGTCGCTCGGCGATTATCTCCAGCAGAACGGCATTCCGGGCATTCAAGGCGTGGACACGCGGCAGCTCACCAAGAAACTCCGCGTGCGCGGCGCGTTGAACGGCTTTCTCTCGACTGAACCCGGCATGACCGAAGCCGAGGCGGTGAAGCGCGCGAAGGAATTCGTCTTCGTCGGCGTGGATTACGTGAAGGAAGTCACGCACAAGGCAGCCTTCGCGTGGGACCCGCAGGACAAGCAGAGCGCCGAGTTCGACGTGGTGCGCGGCGCGGCGAAGCTCGACGCGCGCAACCACCGCAAGCCGCTCCCGCCGGCGGACATTCCCATCGTCGCGTTCGACTTCGGGATGAAATACAACATCGCGCGCAACCTGCGGCAGACGGGCTTCCAGGTGCAGGTCGTGCCCGCGACCACCAGCGCCGCGGACGCGCTCAAGCACAAGCCCGCCGGCATCTTCCTCAGCAACGGGCCCGGCGACCCGGCGGCGCTCGACTACATCGTGCGCGAGGTGAAGACGCTCGTGGACACGGGCATCCCCATCTTCGGCATCTGCCTCGGGAACCAGCTTCTCGGCCAGGCCTTCGGCGGGAAGACTTTCAAGCTCAAGTTCGGCCATCGCGGCGGCAACCAGCCGGTGAAAGACCTCGAGTCCGGCCGGGTGGAAATCACCTCGCAGAACCACGGCTTCGCGGTGGACCCGGCCTCGCTGCCGTCCGACGTGGCCGTGAACCGCATCAACCTGAACGACCAGACGGTCGAGGGCATGCGGCACAAGACGAAGCCGATTTTCTCCGTGCAGTATCACCCGGAAGCCTCGCCCGGCCCGCACGACTCGAACCCGCTCTTCGCCGAGTTCCGCCGGCTCATCGAGAGCAAGTAGGAGACGACGTGAGGAGTCTCTGATTCCTGCCCGCGAAACACGCGAATTGACGCGAATGAAGGCGGGCGCAGACTTTGATTCGCGTTCATTCGCGTGATTCGCGGGCAAAAAATGTCTTCCCTCTCACAAGAACTTCACACGCTCATCACCCAGCCCGGCCCCGCCGCGCTCGGTCCCGAGCCGCGCCCCGGCACGCTCCAGCAAGCTGACTTGAACCGCGTGCTCGATGACCTGTTCCGCCGTCACAAGAAGCCCAAGCAGGCCGAACTCATCCGCGCGCTCCTGCTGCTCTGGCACGACCACCTTGACGCCTCGCACGTCATTTCGCAGGGCCTCGAGAACCCGGACGGCAGCCTCGTCCACGGCATCATGCACCGGCGCGAGCCGGACTACTGGAACTCGCAATACTGGTTCCGCCGCGTGGGCCACCACCCGTGCTTTGCGGATTTGGCGAGGCGCGTGAATGCATCCCCGGCTGTGGATGCCGAGCTTGCAATTCAACTCATGCCGCGTGAGGTCTGGGACGCCTTCACCTTCGTGGATGCGGTGGCCGCCACCGCCAGCAAACCCGCGACCGACCCCCGCCATCAACAGCTCCGCGCGGTGCAGCAAGCCGAGACTGAGGCGGCGTTGGATTACTTCCTCAAGCCATGAATTCCTTGGCGCGCGGCCTTCAGGCCGCTTCAACGCTCGAACTTACCTGCGGGCTAATTTTCTCAAACGCGTGCCGGCTCCGCACGTTGAAGCGGGCTGAAGCCCGCGCTCCACTCTTGTCGTGAACGAACTCCCCGTCGTCCTCTCTGCCGTCCTGCCGGTGCTGCTCATCGCGGTGTCCGGCGTGGCGATGCGCAAGCTCAACTGGCTCTCCGAGGAGGCCGACCACTCGCTGCTGCGCGTCACCATCAACCTGCTGGTGCCCGCGTTCATCTTCGACAAGGTGCTGAACAACCCCGCGCTGCATCGCACGGAAAACCTGTTCCTCCCGCCGCTCGTCGGAGCCGGCACAGTGGCGCTGGGCATCGGCGTGGGCTGGCTGGCGATGCGGCTGGCGGGGCTGAAACCAGACGCGACAGGCCGCACGTTTGCCTTCAGCACCGGCCTCTACAACTACGGCTACGTGCCGCTGCCGCTAGCGATGTCGCTCTTCGACCGCGAGACTGTGGGCGTGCTCATCGTCCACAACCTTGGGACGGAAACCGCCTTCTGGCTGCTGGGCACGGTGGTTTTCGCGCACGCGGCCAACGAGCCGCTCTGGAAGAAAATTCTCAACCCGCCCCTCGCCGCCATCGTGCTGACGCTCACGCTGAACTTCACCGGCGGCGCGGCGCACGTGCCGGAGTTCCTGAAGACCACGGCGCACATGCTCGGCGCGTGTGCGATTCCTATGGGTCTGGTGCTCGTTGGCGCGATGATTGCCGACCACCTCGCGGAGTTTCACTCCGAGCAAGGCTGGCGTGTGATGGCGGCATCGTGTGCGCTGCGGCTGGGCGTGATTCCCGTGTTGTTCCTGCTGCTGGCGAAGTTCCTGCCGTGCTCCGTCGAGTTGAAGCGCGTCATCGTCCTGCAAGCCGCGATGCCCTCCGCCGTCTTCGCCATCCTCGCCGCGCGCCACTTCGGCGGCGACGGCCCGACGGCGCTGCGCGTGGTCATCGCCACGTCGGCGTTGAGCTTCGTGACGATTCCGCTGTGGATTCGCGCGGGGATGAAGTGGCTTGGGCTGTAGCTGCAGGGCTGACGCATCAAAATAGTTCAGGTCGCTTTGAGCAGGCGGAGGAGGTAGTCGGGCTTGAGGGCAGCGTTGAGTTGTTTGCCCTTGGCCCCGC
>WRPG01000089.1 GCA_009773355.1 Limisphaerales bacterium | reverse complement strand
CATCGCGGGCGGAGCGCCCGGGGGCGCGGCGGAGACCGTCGCGGAGCGCGCCGGACCGCCGGGCGGTGGGGGAAGATTCGGCTGCGGCTGCGTCGGCTGCGTTGGCTCCGGCGGCTTCGGCTCCTCCTTCTGCTTTTCTTCCTTCTTCGTGGCGACGAGGTCCATCCACTTGAGCACCGGGTCGAGCTTGCCGGACTTGGCCGCCCAATACGTGATGCCTCCCACGACCGCCGCATGCACCGCGAAGGAAATCGCCGCGCTCGTCTTGTCCGCCTTTTTCTTCCGTTTGGGGCGCATGATTCAAACGCGGAACATGGAACGTGAAGTGAGGAATCTGGGCAGAAGCATCCGAAACGCGGTTTTCCATTCCGCATTCCCCATTCCCCATTCCGCATTTCTCTTCACGGTCCCGCCGCCTCCGTGGCCAGGCCCACCTTGTTCACGTTCGCCTGCGTGAGGATGTCGAGCACGGTGATGACCTTCTGGTATTGCACCGTGAGGTCGCCGCGCACGACGATGCTCAGGTCGGGGTCGGACTTGCGCAGCTCGATGAGCACGTCGCGCAGCTCTTTCACCTGCATCGGGCGCGAGTTGAGGAAGATGTTGCCCTGCTCGTCCACCGTGAGGTTGTTGATTTTGGGCGGCGGATCCTTCGGGTTGTTCGCCGCCGACGGGAGGTTGATGGCGATATCGTTGACCGCCGGCGCGGTGGTGATGATGAAGATGACCAGCAGCACAAACGCGAGGTCCAGCAGCGGCGTGATGTTCAGCTCGCTCATCGTGTGATGGGCGGACTGCGAGAGCTTCTTCCGGCGGCGCGTGCGCATGGCAGGCTACTTGGCGACGGGTTCCTGCCGGCCGATGCCTAGCGAGCGGATGGCGTCGGCGACCTCGTCGGCGAGCGCGCGGTTGTCCACGTATTTGTGCTCGATGGCGGTGGACAGCTCGGCGTTGAAATTGTCGAGCTCCTGGGTCATGTGCCGGATGGTCGTGACCATGAAGTTGAAGGCGAACATCGCCGGGATGGCGACGAACAGGCCGATGACCGTGGCGATGAGCGCGCCCGCCACGCCGGGGGCCATCGCCGTCAGGCTCGCAGCCTTCGCGATGGCGATGCCCGAGAAGGTCTCCATCACGCCCCACACCGTGCCGAGCAAACCGATGAACGGCCCGCCCGCCACGGCCGTGGACAGCACAATCATCCCCTTCTCCAACGCCAGCGACTCCGCGCCGCCCGTGCGGTCCATTGCCACGAGCACGGACTCGAACGACGCGCTGCTGACGCGGGTCTCGCCCTTCACTTGCACCGGGTTGTTGTCCAGTTGGAACGCGATCTCCTCTGCGCCGGCCAGATACACCTCGTAGGCGGGCGCGCCCTCAAATTCCTTCTTCGCGCGGAACAGCTCCAGCGGGTCGCGCGTCTCGCGGAACGCGGCGTAGAACGCCTTGCTCTGCTTGCCGGCCTTGGAGAGCTGGCGCGACTTGTTGATGATGACCGTCCAGCTCACGAGCGAGCAGATGGCCAGCAGGCCGATGGTGATTTTGCCCTCGGTGGTGGCCTTCTCGAAGGCGAAGGACAGGGCGTTGGCGAGGATGGGCGTGAGGAACTCTTCCATGTTAGCGGGCGCGCAACGCGCGGCGGTCAAGGTGCCGTTGTGACAACATGGCGGCAGCATTGTCGCGCCGTGCTACGGACAAACGGCGGAACGGTTACGATTCCGCAACATGGGCGGCGGAGCGCCGAAGACAAACGTGGCTCGACATTCCAATGTCGAGTCGCCAAGCGTGGCAACCCGTCGTTTCTCGACATTGGAATGTCGAGCTACCTGCCCGCGGCTGCGCCGTTCACTGCCCGCTTTGTCACCATCCCGTTACGGCCGGGTGACATTTCGCGCATCCGCGCAACTCCCCTTTGACATCCCGCCGCTGGCTGGTGACAAGGACAGGGATGAAGAAAGAGTTGCTGCTCACCGCCGCGGCCGCCACGGCCTTGCTGGCCGCCTGCCAGAACACCACGCACCGCGTGGACCGCTTCGACAACGTCCGCATCCAGCAGATGGAGGCGAACAACGTCACGCGCGACTGGTTCGAGAAGGTCGTCATCTGCCTCAACGCCCGCCGCGAGGTCCGCGCCGACGGCACCGCCGATCACTTCCTCCTGCTGGAGCACACGCCCATCGCCGACTTCACGCTCGCGCCGGGCGAGTCCTTCACGCTGCTGGTGGACGGCGCGCGCCACACGTTCGCGCCGACGAACTCACCGAGCGCCGTCGTGAGCCGGCCCGGCTTCGCCACGCTCACCTTCCGCGCCGCGCCGCAGGTCTTCGTGGACATCGCCAACGCGCGCAACGTCGAGCTGCGGCTCAAGGGCACTTCCAGCGTGCTGGAAAAACGCCTCGCCCGCGCGAGCGTCAAGGAGTTCAAGGCCTACCTGCTGAGGTATTACCAAAAGCCGCCCGAGCCGCCGTCCGCGCCCGTGACCAAGGCGGCGAAGCGGGACTGAACTCGACGAACTTCTTTCCTCACATCATGGACAACAAAATCGCCAGTTGGGGTCTCGTCGGCGTGAGCGTGCTGCTCGCCTTCGCGCTCATCATCCGCCACAGCTCCGCCACCGACGCCGCCAAGGTCGCCGCCGACCGTGAGGAGAAGCTCGTCGGCGCGCTCAAGGTGCTCGAAGCCCAGAGCACCTCGATTCGCGGCGAGGCCGACCTGCTCACCGAGCGCCTCAAGACCAAGACCGGCGAGGCCACCGCGCACTCCAACAAGGTCGAGACGCTCACCGGCGAGCTGGCGCAGACCAAGCAGGGCCTCATTCAAGCCACCGCCGCCATTGAGACGGTGAAGGCGACCGTCGTCGCCGCGCAGAACGAGACGCGCGCCATCGAGAACCGCGCCGCCGCCGAGCGCGCGCAGTTCGAGAAAGCCATCGCCGACTACCAGAAAGCCGTGAAGGACCGCGACGGCGTGCTCGCCAACCTCACCCAGGCCAACGAGCAGATGGCCAAGCAGGCCGAGCAGTTGAACGCGGAAATCACCAAGCAGCAGGGGGCAATGAAGGACTTGAACGGCAAAATTGCCGAGAAGGAGAAGCAGCTACAGAACGCTCAAGGCGAGCGCGACCTGCTCACGCGTGAGCTGAAGGACTTGATGGCTCGGCGCACCGAGCTGGAGCGCCAGCTTCACGACCTCGGCTTCCTGCGTGAGCAGATTGCCCAGCTCAAATCTGAAGAGCGCACCGCCCGCCGCTTCGCCTGGGCGCGCGCCGGCACGCTGCACGACGAGCGCAAGGGCGCGCAGCGATTGATGGAACCTGCCATCACCTCAACGCCGACAAGCACGGCGAAGTCAGCGCCCCCCTTGCAATCCGGCTCGCTGAAAGTCGAGCTGCGGCACGATGGCACCATCGCCGTCGCGGCTCCCGCTCCGGCACCCGCCGGGACAGGCCGAAAGTAGCCGGCGGCTGCTGTGCTCGCGGCCGAGGCTGGTGACTTCATTTCACCCAACCGTTGCTTCGCCGCCGTTGGAACGTCACACGTCCTCCGCACGGTCAAAAGAAACGTGCCATGAAGAAGGTGCTCATTCTGACAGCGGGTTTCGGCGAGGGCCACAACGCGGCGGCCCGCAATCTCCGCGACGCCCTTGAACTCATTTCCCCCGACACGCAGGTCGAGGTGCTCGATTTGTTCGAGAGCACCTACGGCCGGCTCAACTCCCTCGTTAAGCAGGCGCATCTCGGCGTCGTGCGCTACGCCCCGACGCTCTGGCGCGGCATCTACTCGCTGCTCGACCACGTCTCCGTGGCCGACAGCGGCGTGACCGGGCTGACACGCCTGCGCACCGCGCTGGGCGACGTGCTCCGCGTGGCCCAGCCGGATTGCGTCGTGTCCACCTACCCCGCCTACGCGCCGATCATCCGGGAACTCTTCCGCGATCATTCGGAGAAACCCTTCCGCCTCGTGACCATCGTGACGGACTCCATCTCGGTGAACGCCGCGTGGCACCGCGCACCGAGTGATGTGTTCGTCGTCCCGAACCAGCCCACCGCCACCGTGCTGCACGCGGCGGGCGTGCCGGGTGAGCGCATCCACGCGCTGGGTTTCCCGGTCAGTCCGCAGTTCGCCACGCCCGGCCTCGTGCCGTTCCCGCTGGAGGACGACGGCCCCATCAAGCTGCTTTACGTCGTCAACCACGGGAAGAAGAAGTGCGGCAAAGTCCTCGACCGCCTGCTGGAGAACGAGCGCGTTCATCTCACCATCACGACTGGCCGCGACGCGGAATTGAAGGCCGAGTTGCAGGACCGCTTCCGGGAGCGCGGCGACCGCGTGCAGGTGCTCGGCTGGACCAACCAGATGCCCGCGTTGATGCTTTCGCACCACGTCCTCATCGGGAAGGCGGGCGGCGCGGTCGTGCAGGAGGCCATCGCCGCGCGCTGCCCGATGGTCATCAACCAAATCATCCCCGGCCAGGAGACCGGCAACGCGCAGCTCATCCAGCAGCTCGGCCTCGGCATGGTCGCCGAGCGCAATCGCGAGGTGCCGGGCATCATCGAGGACGCCTTCGCCAAGAAAGCCCGCCTCTGGCACGAGTGGCGCGCGAACCTGCTCAAGCACTCCCGCCCCGCCGCCGCCTTGCGCATCGCGGAGCTGGTGCTCGCCCAGTGCGACGACGCGGGCGACTGGTCGAAGTTCGCGCCCGCGCCTTTGCAGGCTTTGCCGGACGCAAACACGCCCGGCGTGCCCGCCATCGTGGACGGCAACGCCGCGCGCCGTTCCTTGCTCTGCGACTTCCACATCCACAGCAATTACTCGGACGGCAAGCTCACCGTGCCCGAGCTGGTGGACTTCTACGGCCCGCGCGGCTTCGACTGCATCTGTGTCACCGACCACCTCGCGGACCCGCGCCGCGTCATCGGGAAGTTGAGCAACCTGAGCAACCTCGTCCTCTCGGAAAGCCAGCTTGAGGAATACTTCGAGGTGCTGGACCGCGAGCGCCGCCGCGCGTGGCGCAAGTATGGGATGCTCGTGCTCGCCGGCATCGAGTTCAACAAGGACGGCCTGACGAAGAAAAGTTCCGCGCACCTGCTGGGCATTGACATGCAGATGCCCATCGCCTCCGCGCTGGACTTGCCCGAAACCATCGCACAGCTCCACGCGCAGGGCGCGCTGGCGGTCGCGTCGCACCCGCATGTCTTCAAGAGCGAGTGGGGCAAGAACACGCTTTATCTGTGGGAGAACCAGGACGAGTTCGCGCCGCTGCTGGACGCGTGGGAAATCGCGAACCGCAACGACATCTTCGCGCCCGTCGGCCTCAAGCGCCTGCCCTTCATCGCCAACAGCGACTTCCACAAGCCCAAGCACATCTACTCGTGGAAGACGCTCCTCCAGTGCGAGAAGCAACCCGACGCCATCAAGGACTGCATTCGCCGCAACGAGCACGTCTCCATCACGCTCTATCGCGAGGGCGGCCTGCTGCCCGTGACCACGCGCATCGGCCGCCCGGCGGAACTCGTGGACAAACCCGCGCGCGCATTGCCCGCCGTGGCGATGCTGCAAGCGGTGAACGGCTGAACCGCCCTAACGCGGCCCCGCCAGCCAATACGCCCCCGCCGCCAGCAGCGCCGCGCACGGCAGCGTCACCACCCACGACGCCAGCACGCCCAGCACCGGCGTCCAATGCACCTGCCGCGTCGTGACGCCGATGCCCAGCAGCGCGCCGACGCTCACGTGCGTCGTGCTCACGGGCAGCCCGTGCCAGCTCGCCGAGGTGACGAGTGCGGCGGTGGCCAAGTTTGCGGCGAGGCCCTGCCCTGGATTCATACCGGTGATTTTGTGCGCCATCGTCTCGGCCACTTTGCGGGCGTTCAGCCAGCCGCCCACGGCCATCGCGAGCGCGACCGCCGCGATGCCCCAGCGGATGTCCAGTGCGCCCGCCACCAGCAGCAGCGCGGCAATCTTCGGCGTATCGTTCAGCCCGCGCGCGAAACTCACCGCGCCCGCCGAGAGGAAATGCACTGCGTCCACCACGCGCCCCGCGCTCACGCCCAGCAGCCGGCCCGCGTAGCGCTGCGAGCACTCCGCCACCAGCCCCGTCGCGACCGTCACCACCGGCAGCGACTCCGCCGCGAACACGCCGCCGGGCTGGGCCACGGGCAACACGCTCCGCTCCGCGCCGACGCACACGCACAACTCCTTCTCCACCGCCAGTTGCAGCCGCGTGAAGCGGAACCCGAGGTAAATCCCCGCGCCCACCGCCACGGCCAGCAGCGGACTCAGCAGCAGCGGCAGCACAAACCCCTTCCCCAGCGCCGCCATGTTCACCTCATTGCCCACCGCCACGAAGCCCGCGCCGCACAACGCCCCCGTCAGCCCGTGCGTCGTCGAGATGGGAAAGCCCAGCAGCGTCGCGAGGATGACCGTCCCGCCCGCGCCCAGCGCCACCGCCAGCAGAAACTCCGGCTGCGCCGTCAGCGCGTCCGGCACCAGCCCCTTGCCGGAGAACTTCTTCAACAGCTCGGTCGCCAGGAAAAACGCCGCGAGGCTCCCCGCCGCCGTCGTGACCGTCGCCCACGCCAGCGCGGTGCGATACGACGCCGTGCGCGAGCCGTAGAGGCTCGCCACGCCTTTGAAGTTGTCGTTCGCGCCGTTCGCGTAGGCGAGGAAGCAGACCGCGAGGAGGAGAAAGAGGAGCAGCGGGGTCATTTACGTATGCCGAGTGTGGCATACGAGTGCCGGCGGGCAAGGGATTTCCGGCCACCGCTACTTTCGCGCCGCGTTGAAATCAAACGAGCAGCACCCGAGGTCCAGCCGGTTCTTGTTCCGGCTCAGCTCCGCGCGGAACGCCGCCGCGATGCCGCCCCGCACTTCCTTGCCCACGCGCTCAGTCACCACGATGCCGGCCGCGCGCAGGATGGCGAGGTGCTTGGAGACGTTGGGCTGTGGCATCCCCAGCCGCTCGCCGAGCTGTGAGACGCTTAACGACTCCGCGAGCAGCGTGCGGACGATGTCCCAGCGATGCTCGTCCGCCAGCGCCTTGAGCATCGTCACGCAGCGGTCGGCCTTGACCTTCTTCGTCGCCATGCCGGGAGGATAGGCGCAGGCCCGCACGCGGGAAGCTGGAAAAACGCGCGCGCCCCTGTAGCGGCGGTCTGTGAGCGCCGCACTGACCTGCGTTGGAGGACGGGACGGCCCGACTGAATCGCTCCGGTTTAGAGGATGGGCGGCGGGTCAACGTCCTGCCCGCTGCCGGAGAAGAGCGCGTTCGAGGCGGGCGCGGACACGCCGAAGCTGCCGTCGGGGTTCACCACGTAGCCAAGCCGGGCGGGCTTGAGCTTCTCGACGTGGCCGTCGAGGAAGACGGTGTTGGCATAGCCATCGTGGCGCGCGTCCACGCCGCCGCGATGCTGCGGGGCGCGGTTGGCGTCGTCGCAAAAATCCGAGACGCCGGGCACGAGGCGCGGCGGGTCGAGCGCCCAGGCGTGATAGCCGAGGCGCGTGCGGTCCACGCTGCCGTCCGAGTCATACGGCGTGCGGGAAGCTGCGGGCTTGCCGGCGGAGGTGCCGAGGGAATCCGCGACGAGGACGGTGCGGCTGGCGGCGAGGCCGTCCACACGGACGGGGAAGGCGATGAAGTTGCCGGCGGCGTTGAGGCGGCTGTTGCCGAGGAACTCGAAGTTGTAGCCGTAGCCAAGGTCGCGGTTGTTCACGCGCTCCGGGGCGCTGGGACAGATGAAGAGCTTGTTGTCCACGAGCTTGGTGTTGTCCTCGGCGGGGTTGGTGGAGGGCGCGTTGAACGCGCAGAGCCTGCTGGCGGAGCCGAGCGTGACGAACCAGCGCGGGCGGAAGTGCTGGCCGTTGCCGACCTCGTAGAGATTGCGCGGGTCACTGTTCGCCCCGAAGCGCGCCATGCGGCCGGGGACGGAGACGGCGTCGTTGCTGTCGGCGTAGAGCTGGCAGGCGAGCGCAATCTGGCGCTCGTTGGAGCCGCACTGGGCGGCGCGGGCGAGGTTCTTGCCGCGCGCGAGCGCCGGGAGGAGGAGGCCTGCCAGCACGGCGATGATGGCGATGACCACCAGCAGTTCGAGGAGCGTGAAGCCCTGATGGCGCGAGGAGGTTTTCACGCGCCCGTTCTAACCGGGGCGGGCAGGGAGAGGCAAGGAGTAGCGGGCGGACAATTCGCTGGCAGGTCACGCGGCTTGCTTCGCCGCCCCGGCGGATGGAAGCATTCCTGCGTGCCAGCCTTGCCATGACCGATGAACTCTTGAGCCACGAGCCGATGCTCCGGTTGGGCGTCTTCCTCGGACTGTTTGTGCTGATGAGCGTGTGGGAGTTGCTTGCCGCGCGTCGCGAACGGCCAGTCGCCCGGCTGCCCCGCTGGCCGGGCAACCTGGGCGTGTCGTTTCTCGACGCGTTCCTTGCGCGGCTCGTGGCCCCGGCGGGCGCGGTGGGTTTCGCCCTGCTGGTGGAGGCCCGCGGCCTCGGCCTGTTCCACTCCGTTGACTGGCCGGTGCCGCTGGAGGTGGTGGCGGCCATCGTGGTGCTGGACTGCGCGATCTACTGGCAACACCGGCTCTTTCACCTCGTGCCGGCGCTGTGGCGGCTCCATCGGATGCATCACGCCGACCTCGATGTGGATGTCACCACCGGGGCGAGGTTTCATCCCGTCGAGATTCTGCTTTCGCTGGGCGTCAAGTGCCTCGTCATCGCCGCGCTGGGCGCCCCGGCGGTGAGCGTGCTGGTCTTCGAGGTGTTGCTCAACGCCACCTCGATGTTCAACCACAGCAACGTGCGCGTCCCCACGGCGCTGGAGCGCGTGCTTCGCTGCTTCGTCATCACGCCGGACCTGCACCGGGTCCACCACTCCGTCCTGCGCCACGAGACCGACAGCAACTTCGGTTTCAATCTGCCGTGGTGGGACTGGCTGTTCGGGACGTATCGCGCCCAGCCGGAGGCCGGCCATGCGGCCATGACGCTCGGCCTCGCGGAGTTCCGCGACCCAAAGGAGCTGCGGCTGGACCGGATGCTGACGCAGCCGTTCCGCGACGACCCGCCGCTCAAACCGGAGCCGCACGGACCGGAGGCGCGGTGAAGGGCGAGGCGGCCCGCTTTGCCTGGTGTCCGGGTCGCGGCTGAGAACAATGTCTCTTTTCGCCAGCACGTCGGACTAGCCTTCAAGCCATGAACCGCCAAGCACATTGGAACCAAGTGTATCAGACAAAGGCACCAGATGAAGTGAGCTGGCATCAGACCAGTCCTGCCTGCTCACTCGGACTGATCGAAGCGGCGGGCATCGCCAAGGACCAGGTCGTGATTGACGTGGGCGGCGGTGCCTCGGTGCTCGTGGATTGCCTGCTCGACGCGGGCTTTCAGCGCCCGGCGGTGCTGGACATCTCAGCGGCGGCGCTGGCGCACGCCCGCCAGCGCCTTGGCGCGCGGGCCGGCGAGGTGGAATGGGTGGTGGCCGATGTCACCGAGTTCATCCCCAGCCGGCAGTTCGCGTTGTGGCATGACCGGGCAGTCTTTCACTTCCTCACGGACTCCGCCGACCGCCGGAAATATGTCGCGGCCATGCAGCGCGCGCTGCTGCCGGACGGCCACGTCATCATCGGCACCTTTGCCCTGGATGGTCCGGCCAAATGCAGCGGGCTGGACGTGGCGCGCTATGACGCGACAGCCATCGCCGCCGAGTTGGGCGCGGGATTTCAACTGCGCGAGCAACGGGATGAAACCCACGTCACTCCGTGGAACACCGAGCAGCGCTTCAGCTTCTTCCGCTTTGGCCGCGTCACGCGATGAGCGAGCCGGCGGACATCTTCGATTCCGAGGCGGAGCATTACGACCGCTGGTTTGAAACGCCGGAAGGGCGCGTCCTGTTCGCCAACGAGCTGCAAGCCATCCGGCTGCTCTGGCGCGACGAGTTCCGCCCCGCGCTGGAAATCGGCGTCGGCACCGGGCGCTTCGCGCAGGCGCTCGGCGTCGAGTCCGGCATTGATCCGGCCCCGGGCGCGCTGCGGCTGGCCCGGCAGCGCGGCCTGCGGGTGGAGGTGGCGTGCGGCGAGGCCCTTCCCTTTGCCAGCGGAAGCCTTGCCGGAGCGCTGCTGCTCACCACCCTCTGCTTTGCGGCGGATGCCCGGACCCTCCTGCGGGAAGCCGCCCGCGTGTTGCGTCCCGGCGGACACCTGCTCGTGGGCGACATCCCGGCCGATTCACCTTGGGGCCGGGAATACTTGCGCAAGAAAGCGGAGGGGCACCCATACTACCGTTCGGCCCGCTTCTACACCGTGGACAACTTGATGAAATACCTGCGGGAGGCGGGCTTTGCGCCGGTCGGCTTTGCGTCCACCCTCGTGCGCTCCCGACCTGGTGCCCCGGAAATGGAGCCAGCCCGGCCCGGCCTTGTCCCTGACGCGGGATTCGTCTGCATTTTGGCGCAGAAGCCGTGACCCGTCCGTGCAACTCACACCAGTCCCACCGCCACCGCCACCGGCAGCGGGAAGAAGACGGCAAACACCGGCATCAGGAGCGTCCCCAGCCCGAAGCCTGAGAAGAGCGTGAGCGCGGTGGCCACCAGCGCGGCGAGGCTGACTACGACGTAGTCCATGACGACGGAGTGAATTGACCGGCGGCCCGTGCTTCGGAAAGCCGAAAGCGCCGCAGCCACGCATTTGTTACAATCACCATTGGGTCGCGGAAGAATTGTTTTGCCCGCGTAACCATCTTTTACGATTATCGTCTAGCGCAGCAACCAACCGATGAATCGCAAGAGCGTCAACCGCGAGATTCTCCTCGCCCTCTGGAAGATTCACATCCTCCACCATGCCGCCGAGGACGACGACGGCGTCGTGGGCAACTGGATGCTGGAGGAGCTTCGGCACCACGGCTACGAGGTCAGCCCCGGCACGCTGTATCCCATGCTGGCTCGAATGGAACGGTTTGGCTGGCTGCGGAGCGACCGACCGGCGGGCAAACACAACACGCGCGAACGCCGCAGCTACGTCATCACCGCCGAGGGCCGCAAGGTGCTGGCGCTGGTGCAACGGCAGCTCGGTGAGCTGCGCGGCGAGATGAAGGTGAAAGGAACAAAGGCATGAACCTGGTCCGGCTGGCTCTGCGCCGCCCGCTCACGATTGTGGTCGGCCTCATCGCGGTCGCGCTGGGCGCGTGGATTGCGCTCCAGCGCATGACGCGGGACGTGTTCCCGCCGCTGGGCATCCCGACCATCTACGTCGCGCAGCCCTTCGGCGGCATGGACCCCGCGCAGATGGAGGGCTACCTCACCTACTTCTACGAATACCACTTCCTCTACATCACCGGCATCGAGCACGTGGAGTCGAAGAGCATCCAAGGCGCTTCAATCATGAAGCTCCAGTTCCACCCGAACGTGGACATGTCGTCCGCGCTGTCCGAGGTGGTGGCCTACGTGAACCGCTCGCGCGCCTTCATGCCGCCGGGCACGCCGGGGCCGTTCATCACGCGCTTCGACGCCGGCAGCGTGCCGGTCGGCTACCTCGTCTTCTCCACGACCAACGCCAACCGCACCGTCGGCGAGATGCAGAACGCCGCGCTCAACCAGGTGCGCCCGCTCTTCGCGCCGTTGCCGGGCGTGTCCGCTCCCCCGCCCTTCGGCGGCAGCGCGCGAACCATTCTCGTCAACCTCAAGCCCGACCGCCTGCGCAGCTACGGCATCTCCGCCGATGAAGTTGTCACCGCGATGGCGGCGGCGAACACTCTCAGCCCTTCCGGCAACCTCCCGCTCGGCGACAAGTATCCGTTCGTCCCCATCAACGCGGTGGTGAAGAACATTCAGGACCTTGCCGCCGTGCCCATCCGCACCGGCACGGGCGCGGGCGGCGGCGCGGTCTTCGTGCGCGACCTCGGCGACGTGGCGGACGGCGCGGACCTCATCACCAGCTACGCGCTCGCGAACGGCAAACGCACGGTCTATATGCCCGTCACCAAACGCTCGGACGCCTCGACGCTCTCGGTGGTCGAGTTGGTGAAGAAGAACATCCCCGAGTTCAAGAAGGTGCTGCCGGACGACATCGAGGTGACCTACGAGTTCGACCAGTCGCCCTACGTCGTCCGCGCCATCCGCGACCTCGTGAAGGAAGGAGCGCTCGGCGCGGTGCTGACGGGCCTGATGGTGCTGCTCTTCCTGCGCGACTGGCGCAGCGCGTTCATCGTGGTCATCAACATCCCGGTGTCACTGCTGGCCGGGACGTTTGCGCTCTGGGTGAGCGGGCAGAACATCAACCTGATGACGCTTGGCGGCCTGGCCTTGGCCGTCGGCATCCTCGTGGACGAGGCGACGGTGGCGATTGAGAACATCCATGTCCACCTCGCCCGTCGCGGTAGCAGCCGACGTAAGGAGGCTCCATCTGAAGGCGGAACAGGAAGTCAGAGCCTCGTCACCTCGGCTGCTACGCCGAGTTTGGGCCGCGCCGTTCTGGATGCGACCGTCGAGACCACCGGCCCGCGCTTCCTCGCCATGCTCTGCGTGCTGGCCGTTTTCATCCCCGCGTTCTTCATGCAAGGCGCGGCCAAGGCGCTCTTCACGCCGCTCGCGCTGGCCGTGGGCTTCTCGATGGTCGCGAGCTTCGTGCTGTCGAGCACGCTGGTGCCGGTGTTGAGCGTGTGGCTGCTGCGCGGGCACGAGAGCGAAGTCCACGAGTCCGGCTTCTTCGCCAGCATGACGCGCGCGTATGGCGCGTTCGTGAAGCCGCTGCTCGCCGCGCGCTGGCTGGTCGTTCCCATTTATCTCGCCGTCGCCCTCGGCGGCCTGTGGCTGCTCGCCCCGCGCCTCGGCACCGAGATTTTTCCAAAGGTGGACGCCGGCCAAATCCAGCTCCGCCTCCGCGCCACACCCGGCACGCAGCTTGAGAAGACCGAGGCCATCGCCCTGCGTGTGCTCGACCTCATCAAACGCGAGGCCGGGCCGGACAACGTCCAAATGAGCATTGGCCTCGTCGGCGTCCACGCGGCGAACTATCCGGTCAACCTCATCCACCAGTGGAACGCCGGCCCCGAGGAAGGCGTGCTGCAAATCCAGTTCAAGCCCGGCTCCGTCCGCACCGAGCCGCTCAAGGAAAAGCTTCGCGCCGTCTTCAAGGCCGAACTGCCCGACGTGCTTGTCTCGTTCGAGCCGAGCGACATCGTTGAGCGCGTGATGAGCTTCGGCGCGCCGACGCCCATCGAGATTGCCGTGCAAGGACAGAGCCTCCCCGCCAGCAAGGAGTTCGCCGACAAGCTCCGCGAGCGGCTGGCGAAGATTCCTTCGCTCCGCGACCTCCAGTTCGCCCAAGTCCTCGACTACCCGACGCTCGACGTGAACATCAACCGCGAGCGCGCCGGTCTGCTCGGCGTCAGGATGAGCGATGCCACCAAGTCGCTCGTTGCCAGCACCGCGAGCAGCCGCTTCACCGTGCCGAACTACTGGGCGGACCCCGGCAGCGGCATCGCGTTCAGCGTGCAGGTGCAGGTGCCGCAAGGCCGCGTGAACTCGGTCGAGGAGTTCAAGAACACTCCAGTCACAACCACCGGCGGCAAGGCCACGCTCCTCCGCAACATCGCCACCGTCAGCGAGGGCACCGCGCCGCAGACCTATGAGCGCTACAACCTTGTCCGCGTCGTCTCGCTCACCGCGAACATCCACGGCTCCGACCTCGGTAGCGTGGCGAAAGCCATCCACGCCGCCATCAAGGAAGCCGGCGCGCCGCCGCCGCGCACCAGCGTGGCCGTGCGCGGACAAATCCCGCCGATGGAGGAAATGTTCGCCGGCCTGCGCAACGGACTACTGCTCGCCATCGTCGTCATCTTCCTGCTACTGGCGGCGAACTTTCAGTCTATCCGCCTCTCGCTCGTGGTCATCTCCACCGTGCCCGCCGTCATCGCGGGTGTCGCCCTGACGCTGTGGCTCACGCACACGACGCTGAACATTCAGAGCTTCATGGGTGCCATCATGGCCGTCGGCGTGGCCGTCGCGAACGCCATCCTGCTCGTGACCTTCGCCGAGCGAGCGCGTGTGACTGGCAGCGCCGATGCGACCACCGCCTCGTTGGAAGGCGCAACCTCGCGTCTCCGCCCCATCCTGATGACCAGCTTCGCCATGATGGCCGGCATGTTGCCCCTCGCCCTCGGCACCGGCGAAGGCGGCGACCAGACCGCACCGCTCGGCCGTGCGGTCATCGGTGGCCTCGCCGCCGCCACGCTCACCACGCTCTTCGTCCTTCCGTCCATCTTCGCCGTGGTGATGACCGGCAAGCACACCCGCTCCGCCAGCCTTGACCCGGACGACGAGCAAAGCCCGCAGTTCACCGCCGCCAAATGAACGCACCCATGAAAGCTCAACCCGTTCTCCCTCACCCTAACCCTCTGCCGCTGGGAGAGGGAACCGCCCCGCGCACGCTCGACTTTCCCACGCGCACAGCTCCGCTCCACCGCTGGCTGCGTTTCCCCCTCTCCCAGCGGGAGAGGGCCGGGGTGAGGGAGAAAGCGTTCGCTGTCGCAGTGATTCTCGCCATCGCGCTCGTCTGGCCCTTCAAACTCTTTGCTCAAACAGTTTACTCAGTTCGTGCTCACGCCGGACCGCTCCCTCAGCTCACCAATCTCGTCATGGTCGGGTCCAACATGCTGTGGTGGGCCTCCCCATCTCGCGGCGACGTTCACCGCTTCGTCACGCAGCCCGGCACCATCCGCCCGCTTCAGCAGGCGACGCTTTACGCGCGCTTGCCCGGCTACGTGAAGAGCATCGCGGTGGACAAGGGCGACGCGGTCAAGGCCGGCGCTCTGCTGGCGGAACTGGACGCGCCCGAACTGATGCTCGACCTCGCCCGTGCGCGTGGAGAACTCGCCAAGTCCAAGGCCGATGTCGCACGCGCTGGAGCAGAACTCGCGAAATCCCAAGCCGACATCGCCCGCACGCAGGCAGAAATCGCCCTCGCCAAGGCCCAAGCGCACAAGGCCGAGGCCGAGTTGCACGCGGCGAAGGCTGTGGCCGCGCGCGCGCAGGCTGAACTGCCCAAGGCACAGGCCGAGTTAAACGTCGCCAAGCTGGACTTCGACCGCATGACCGAAGGTCGGCGCAAGGCGCCCGATCTCGTGGTGCCCGCGCAGGTGGACGCGGCGAAGGCCCGCCTCGACACTGCGACCGCGCAAATCGGCGTGCTCAAAGCCGCCGCCCAAGCCGCCGCCGCCGAGG
>WRPG01000140.1 GCA_009773355.1 Limisphaerales bacterium | reverse complement strand
GTGCGTGTCAGACATTGACGGCCACTCCTACCACCCCACCCCTACTCAACGCCAGGTTCGTCCACCATCCCAGCCGGATTTTGATGCGTCAGCCCTGGCCGCCGACACCTCGCCGCTTGACGGCTTTTTGCGCCCCCCTAAACTGCCGCGTCTTTCCGGGCGACCGGACGGCCCGTTCCCAACTGACACAGACAACGCACAACTGACACAACCCATGACCCAGATCGCTGAAATCCAGGCCCGCGAAATCCTCGACTCCCGCGGCAACCCCACCGTCGAGGTGGACGTCACGCTCACCTCCGGCATCCTTGGCCGCGCCGCCGTCCCCTCGGGCGCGAGCACCGGCGAGCACGAGGCGCTCGAACTCCGCGATGGCGACAAAAGGCGCTACTGCGGCAAGGGCACCAGCAAGGCTGTGCGCAACATCACCGAGAAGATCGCCCCTGTGCTTCTCGGCCTCGACTCCGCCGACCAGCTCTCCGTGGATGCCGCAATGCTTGAGCTGGACGGCACTGGCTTCAAAAAGTCCAAGCTCGGCGCGAACGCGATCCTCGCCGTCTCCCTCGCCAACGCGAAGGCCGCCGCCGCCGCCCTCGGCCAGCCTTTGTTCAAATACGTCGGCGGGCCAAACGCGAAGGTGCTGCCCGTGCCGATGGCGAACGTCATCAACGGCGGTGCGCACTCGGACGCGCCGATTGATTTCCAGGAGTTCATGGTCATGCCCCACGGCTTCGCCACCTTCAGCGAGGGCTTGCAGGCCATCACCGAGATCTTCCACGCGCTCAAGGGAGTGCTGAAGAAGAAGGGCCTCACCACCACCGTCGGCGACGAGGGCGGCTTCGCCCCGAAGCTCGACAGCGCCGACGCCGCGCTGGATGCCATCCTTGCCGCCGTGAAGGACGCCGGCTACAAGGCGGGCAAGGACATCTTCCTCGCGCTCGACGTGGCCGCGAGCGAGTTCTACACGGGCAATGAAACCTACGTGTTCAAGAAGAGCAGCGGCCAGAAGCTCACTGGCGACGAGATGGTCGAGTTCTACGCGCGCCTCTGCGCGAAGTATCCCATCGTGAGCATCGAGGACGGCTGCGCGGAGAGCGATTGGGTGACTTGGAAGAAGCTCACCGACAAGCTCGGCGACAAGGTGCAGCTCGTGGGCGACGACCTGTTCGTCACGAACGTCCACTTCCTCCGCAAGGGCATCGAGACCGGCACCGCGAACGCCATCCTCGTGAAGGTGAACCAAATCGGCTCCCTCACCGAGACGCTCGACACCGTCGAGCTGGCGCACAAGAGCGCCTACCGTTCCATCCTCTCGCACCGCTCCGGCGAGACCGAGGACGCGACCATCGCCGACCTCGCCGTGGCCACCAACTGCGGCCAGATCAAGACCGGCTCCCTGAGCCGCACCGACCGCACGGCGAAATACAACCAACTTTTGCGCATCGAGCAGCTCCTCGGCAAGCACGCCGTCTATGCCGGCCGCAGCGCGCTGCCCAAGGGCCGCTGACCCGCTGCTGACAGGGTGATCCACGCCACGGGGGCGGCCATCTGGCCGCCCCGTTTCGCGTTGGCAGGCCGAAAAAAGTTCAAATCTTTGCTGGCGGTTGGGCAGGGATAAGCGGATGGTGCGACGACGACTTCAGTCAGGAGTCGCCATGCAATCGTAATAATACAAACAACCGTCGCGGATTTGCGACATCATCAGCGCCAGAGTCGCCATCATCGGCCTGCTGGCCGCCATCGCCATCCCGAACTTCGTGAAGGCGCGCGCCACGGCCCAGAAGAACGCCTGCATCGCCAACCTCAAGCAGTTGGACGGCGCCGTGCAGCAGTGGGCCTTGGAAAACAAGAAGGCCGCGACCGACACCTACGCGCTCACGGACACGACCGTGCTCGCGTTCATGAAAGGCTCGCTCCTGCCCGCCTGCCCCGGCGGCGGCACCTACAGCGCGGGCGCGACCGTCTCGGCTTCCCCGAGCTGCAGCTTGTCGGGCAGCGGCCACACCCTCTGAGGGTAATCGTCGCCGCTGCCGGCTGACGGCCGGCGGTTCTGGCAAAGCTCACAACACAAAACCCGGAAGCTGTTCGCAGCCTCCGGGTTTTGTTTTTCGGATTGAGGATTGCCGCTTACTCGCCCACCAGCAGCGGCACGCCGAGGAAGGCGGGGACGTAGCGGCGTTCGACGCGCGGGGCGCGGTCGGGTTTGGGCGCGCCGGCGGGCTTGGGCTGCGGGGCGGGCTTGGGCAGCGGCCGCTTGGCGGTCTCGATGAGGCCGTTGGCGAACTCGATGACGTGGCCTTGGTGAATGAGCCAGTGCAGGTCGCTGTTGATGGCGGACTGCTCGGCGGTCGGCTCCGGCGCGGCGGGGGGCGTCGCGGGCTGGCCTTCCACCGGGGCCGGGATGGCGATGACGGTCGGTGCGGGGGCGAGAACCTCGAGGATTTTGCGCCGCGTGCATTTCGGCGTGGCGTCAATGCACTCGATGAGCCGGCGCAGGTTCGGCGAGACGGGCGTGGCCTCCATGTCGAGGTAGGTGGGCCGCGCGACGCTGACGTGGGTGATGGTCTTGTTGACCTTGAAGAACTGGAGGCCGTGCCGGCTGAACTGCGTGCAGAGGGTGTTGACCAGCTTCAACGGGAAGCGCACCTGGTCCTCGACGACGAGGTTGAAGATGCGGCGGATGACCGGGGAGGACTGGCCGACGTTCGCGCCGAGCAGGGTGTGCGACGCGACGGACTTGAAGAGGTTCGGCAGATGCGTGGCCTTGAAGTGGGCCTCGACCTCGGCGCGCGTGTTGAACTTGAGCGGCTCGGGGACGTTGAGCGCGGTGAACTCGGTCTTGAAGCTGGACTCCTCGACCCACTGCTTCACCACGGCCTCGTCGCGGACGATCTTGACCCGCGCCTTGAAGGCCTCGAAGGGCATCCGGGCGAAACGCTCGGTGTGCAGCTTGTGGAGCTTGGTCTGGTAGTCGTGGTAGTTGGGCGGGCCGAGGACGAGACCGCTCATGCCGCACTGGGCCACGAAGGTGTAGGTGCCCTTGGGCGCGTCGCCGGCAATCTTCTCGGTGGAGTAGAAAGTGTTGAAGTGGCGGTTGAGCAGGTGCGCGGTCACTTCGGCCTCGGAGAGCCAGAGCGTGTCGTCGAGCGAGCACAGGAAGAGCGGTGCCGCGACGGTGTCGCCAGTCTTGATGACACTGAAGGTGATCGTGAAACGGTCGGGCTTCTTGAGGATCAGGTGCGCGATGTCGAAGATGGGATACGCGCGGCCCGTGAGCTTGATCTGGCGGGCGAGACCTTCCACGCCCTTTTCCTCGGGCATGAGGTTCACGTCGAAGTCGGGCAAGGGCGCGGGAGGTTCGCGACGTGGCTCGTCGCGGTCGCGGCTGCCCCGGAAGGGGCCGGAGCGCGGGCCGCCCGGTCCATCCCGGCGCGGACCGCCGGGGCCGTCACGACGCGGACCACCAGGCCCACT
>WRPG01000139.1 GCA_009773355.1 Limisphaerales bacterium | reverse complement strand
CAGCAGGCTTCGAACCGCCGTCCGCACCAGGAGGAGCCAGGACCACCCGCACTTCGGTCAAAAACATCTGCGAACCTCAACGCTCCCGAAGAAAGTCACCCGCCGATTTCTTCACACCCTCTCAGTTCGACTTTTGCCCTTTTTGGAGCCCGTCCGTGAGCAGTTGCTCTCCACAAAAAAGAGCCGCCGTGGTGGAATCTGGGGGCCATACTAATCCCAGGGTTCCACGGCACGGAGGCTCCAGTGGCCACTATAGCCAGGATGGCTCGGCAAAGGAAAGCACAAGCACGACGACAGCAGCAAACGCAGCGTCGCCGCCAACGGCACACCAAGCGCCGTCGGCCGCGCAGGCCTGCACCGCTGCCGCGCGGCATCCTGCGCATTGCCGGCGCGCTCGTGAACGCGTTGGCCGCGGCGTTCACGCGGCCAACCGCCGAACGCTTCGTGGTCTTGTTGTTCGCGGCCATCTTGACTACCGGCTGCCGCACTATCCTTAACATGCTCCGCACCGTGAACCATCTGGCACCCGGACATGCGTCGAGCTATCACCGTGTCTTTTCCAAACGGCGCTGGTCGCTGTGGCGTCTGGGCCGCGCCTTGGCCGGTTACCTCCTGACACGCTGGCTGCCGACCGGGATCGTGAGCTTGGCGGGCGACGACACGGTGGCGGAACATCGCGGCAAGAAGGTCTACGGCAAGGCCTGCCATCGCGACGCCGTCCGCTCGACGCAGTCGTACACGGCCTATCGTTGGGGACACAAGTGGGTGGTGTTGGCGATCCTGGTGAAGTTCCCGTTCGCGACGCGGCCGTGGGCCTTGCCGATCCTGGTGGCCTTGTATCACAGCGACGAGTGGAACAAGAAACACGGCCGACGGCACAAAACGCCGTGCCAATTGGTGCGGCAACTGTTGGCCGTGCTGCTGCGTTGGTTCCCCGAGCGGCGTTTTCGTTTCACGGGGGACGGCAACTTCGCCGCGCACGAACTGGCCGCCTTCGCGCAGCGACAGCACCAGCGTCTGGCCCTGGTCAGCAAATTCTACCCGGACGCCAACCTGTATGCGCCGCCACCAGCGCTGCGTGGCAAGAGGTCCGCGGGCCGGCCGCGCGGCAAAGGCGCCAAGCTGCCCAAGCCGGAGGAGACCGTGGCCCGCACGCAGCGCCTGCAGAAACTCAACGTGGCCTGGTATGGCGGCGGACGCCGCGACATCGCGGTCGTGACCGCCACGGGGCACTGGTACAAAGCGGGGCGCGGCCTGGTGCCGGTGCGCTGGGTGTACGTGCGCGATCGCACGGGCACACACCGCGACGAGTATTTCTTCACGACGGATCTGGAACTCACGGTGCGCGCGCTCGTGGAGAGTTACACGGGCCGCTGGAATATCGAAACCACCTTTCAAGAGATGCGTTCGTATCTGAAATTGGAAAAGACGCGCGGCTGGACAGAGAAGACGGTGCTGCGCACGGGGCCGTGCTTGTTTGGGTTGTATGCCGTGATCGCGTTGTGGTACGCGGAACTGCCAGCACGCTGGCGGCGCCAGCAGGTGCTGACGTACGCCGGCAAGCGCGACGTGACGTTCTCGGACGCCATCACTGCGGTGCGCCGCTGGCTGTGGGACGAATGGGTTTTTGCAACCCCCGAACATAAAGGTGCCTTTGCAAAAATTCCGCCGCGTCTGCGGGCGGCCCTGCTGCGAGCGGTCGCCCCGGCGGCGTAAGTGGGCTAAAAAGGGCAAAAGTCGAACTAAGAAGTGGTTTCAAACCCCGTAGAGCCGGCGGGACGCCGGCTTCCTGCGAGCCGGCGGGACGCCGGCTTCCTG
>WRPG01000088.1 GCA_009773355.1 Limisphaerales bacterium | reverse complement strand
TGCGTCCCGCACCCCCAGCCGGGGAAACGGACAACCAACAACACAGGGGACATTCTCTCGTGAGTTAAACAGGGGACATTTCTAAAGAGTTTTGACACGCTTATCCCCGACGCCGCAGGTGCGAGCGGGCCAGCAATCCCAGCGTGGCGAAGACGCAGCCCCAGCCAAACCAGTCCCCGTGCCGCTGATAGAATGTCGGCGCGCGCGGACCGGCGGGCACGGACAGCTTCACCACCCGGAAGCCGGTGCCATGCACGTCCGCCGCGTCACCCACGCCGAGGTCGTGGACGAAGCCGGTCTCGTCCACCCAGCAAGTCAGGCCGTTGTTCGTGCAGCGCACCACGGGCCGGCGGTTCTCCACCGCGCGGAAGACGCTGTGCGCCGCGTGCTGAAACTGCTGCGCGCTCTCGCCGAACCAGCCGTCGTTCGTGAGGTTCAGCAGGAAGTCCGCGTCCGCCGCGCTCTCACGGGCGGCGGCAGCGATGGCATCCTCGAAGCAGATGAGCATCCCGGCGCGGAGCAGCAGAGCAGGTTGAGGCATCCGTCTTTCCCCGGAAATATCAGGTCGTCGGGCCTCCAGTGAACCAAGTTGAAACGCCACTGGCTCTTTGCCCGCCGTGAAGCCGCTCTGTATGGGCGTGAACCACTTGAGGAACGGCAGCCAGTCCGCGAGCGGGATGTATTCGCCGAAGATGACGAGGCGGCGCTTGCGGTAGGTGGAGACGACCTTGCCCTCCGGCGAGAGGAGGAACGCGGAGTTGTAGAACGCATAGTCCGTGGGCTGGTTCGAGTCGCGCGCCGCGCCGGGCTTCAACTCGTAGTCATCCGCACCGAAGACCATGAAGACCTTGTGCGTGGCGACGAGGTTCGTGACGGCCCGGAAATTCTCCTCGCTCATGTCCGGCAGCGCGGCCTCGGGCCAGACCAGCACGTCGGGCTTGGTGGCGAGCGCGAGTTCGGAGAGCTGCATGAGCTTGGCGAAGCGGTTGGTTTTCTCCGCGGGGTTCCAAATCATCGTCTGCGGGATGCTGGGCTGGACGAGGGCGAGGCGAAGTTCGTGAATCTCAGGCGGTCGATTCTGACGACTGGAAACAGAACGGTGCGGGAAGAAGTTGGCAAGTCCTCCGACGGCCACTGCTGCTGTGATGAACAATGGCAGCAAACAGGCCAGCCTGCGTTTGCACAGGCCGCTCCGCTGGCGCGCCAGCCCCACCGTATCTTCAACGAGCGCCACCGCGAACCACACCGCCAAAACAGACACCCCCCCGACGCCTGTGACCGAGGCGATTTGAATCAGCGGCACCATCTTGTGCTGCGACACCCCCAGCGCCAGCCACGGAAAGCCCGTCAGGAGACAGCCGACGATGGTTTCCAGCGCTACCCACAGCACCGCGCACTTCAGCGCCCACGCCGCGCGCTGCCCAAAGCTCGCGGCCACCAGCGGCTCGTGCCGGCGACTGGAAGTCGCCGGCACGGGCGCCAGCCGCCAGCACAGCCACACCCACAGCGCCGGATACACCGCCGCATACGCGCTCAACGCCAGCCAGCCCAGAATCGGAAAACCCTTCACCGGGATGAACAGCAGCCAGTGCAGCGCCGCGAGGTTGAAGGCCAGCCCGCCCAGCCAGCCGAGCCGGAATGCGACCTTCGCCGGCTGCCCGGCCGCGCTGAAGAGCAGCAGCCCCGGCGCGACCCACGCGAAGCCCGCGACGCCGGGCTTCGGAAACGCCGCCGCCAGCAGCAGCCCCGCGACGACCGCGAGCGCGTGGCGCAAGGCGGTTTCGTGGCGCTGAAAAAACTCGTTCAACCTCCGCAGCTTCGCCGGACAAGGCGCGCGGAGGCAACCCCGCAGCGCGTGGCGCGGACGCGGGCTTCCGTGTGCCATGCGGTTGCGGCCACCGAAGAGCCGGAGCGCGGGACTCGGCCCGCAGCGGTCACCTCCAAGCCGGCGCGCTGCGAAAAGCCGCACGGCACGCTGCTCAAGTTGCCGCTGCGGCCCGGAGGGCCGCGCTCCTCGCCACGCTCCGCGCCTTGCCTGCCGCGCACCACAAACCTACAGTCCGCGCGTCCGCCGCGTGACCACACTCTTCGCCATCACCCTCTTCTGGAGCGCCGCGCTGCTGTTCTGGGTCGAGCCGATGGTCGGCAAGCTGGTCCTCCCACAACTCGGCGGCGCGCCCGCCGTGTGGAACACCTGCATGGTGTTCTTCCAGGCCATGCTGCTCGCCGGCTACGCGGCGGCGCACTGGCTGACCGGCCGCTTCCAGCCGCGCGCGCAACTCCGCGTCCACCTGGCCCTGCTGCTTGTCGCGCTGGCGACCTTGCCCATCCGGCTGAACGAAACGGCCGCCGCGCCCTGGCTGCACTGGCCGACCGCCTGGCTGCTCGGGCAACTGCTCGTGAACGTCGGCCCCGCGTTCTTCGTGCTGGCGCTCACCACGCCGCTGCTGCAGCGGTGGTTTGCCGCCTCGGCCCACGCCGACGCGCGTGACCCCTATTTCCTCTACGCCGCCAGCAACCTCGGCAGCTTCGTCGCGCTGCTGGGCTATCCACTGTTCATCGAGCTGAACTGGCCGCTGCGCGAGCAGGCGTGGCTGTGGATGGCGGCCTTCTTCGCGATGCCGCTGCTGGTGCTGGGGTGTGGAGCGCAGGTGTCCAACCTGCGCGTTAGTGCCGCGCCCCCTCCGGCAGGTTGGACACCTGCGCTCCGCCGCCTCCACTGGGCCGTCTGCGCGGCGGTGCCGTCCAGCCTGCTGCTGGGCGTGACGAACTACATCACCACGGACATCGCCTCGATGCCGCTGTTGTGGGTGATTCCGCTCGCGCTGTATCTGCTGACATTCGTCTTTGTCTTCGCACGACGGCAGTGCTTCTCCGCGCGGCTGCTGTCCCGGGCGCTGCCCATCGGCGCGCTCGCGCTGGCCTACCAGATGGGTGCCGGCCTGAGCGAGCCGGCGTGGCTGGTGATGGGGTTGCACCTGGTCGTGTTCTTCATCGCCGCGATGGTCGGCCACGCCCGGCTCGCGGCGGACCGGCCCGCGCCGGAGCAACTCACGGAGTTCTATCTGTGGATGTCGCTGGGCGGCGTGCTGGGCGGGCTGTTCAACACGCTGCTCGCGCCGCTGCTGTTCAACTCGGTGGTGGAATATCCGCTGGCGCTGGTGGCCGCGTGCTGGCTGCGCGAGCCGTGCCGGCGACTTGCAGTCGCCGCCGGTGGACAATCCAACGCGCGGGACGGCGACTGCAAGTCGCCGGCACGGGATGCGGACGTGGGCGTCCGCGCTCCCGCCGCCGACCTCCTCTGGCCGCTCGGTCTCGCCGTGCTCACCGCCGCGCTCGCGGCCTTGCTGCCGACGACGAAACTCCTCCCGGCCCAAATCGAGTCGCTTGTCATCTTCGGCCTGCCGCTGTTGCTGTGCTTTCTGCTGGTGGATTCGCCGCGCCGGTTCGCGCTGGGGCTGGGCGCGGTGTTCCTCGGCAGCGCATTCTTCACCGGCGGCTTTGGCAAGACGCTCCATGTGGAACGGAACTTCTTCGGTGTCACGCGCGTGACTTTGTCGCCCAATGGCGACGCGCGGCAGATTGTCCACGGGCGGACGATTCACGGGCGGCAGTTTCTCGACGCGGCGCGCGCGGCGGAGCCGCTGACCTTTTATCATCGCGAAGGGCCGCTGGGAGATGTGTTCCGCGTGTTTGGAGCTCGTGCCGGCGACTTGCAATCGCCGCCTGACGCGCCGCTCAAGCCGAAAGGCGGCGACTACAAGTCGCCGGCACGGAGCATCGGTGTCATCGGGCTCGGCGCGGGTTCGATGGCGGCTTACGCGCAGGCGGGCGAGCGATGGACTTTTTACGACATTGACCCGTCGGTGCTGCGCATCGCACAGGACACGAACTACTTCACCTTCCTCGCGCGCTCGGCGGCGGAGACGCGGCTGGTGGAGGGCGACGCGCGCCTGCGGCTGCGCGAGGCGGTGGACGGCGGCTACGACCTGCTGGTGCTCGACGCGTTCAGCTCGGACGCGATCCCGGTGCATCTCATCACGCGCGAGGCGGTGGAGCTGTATCTGCGCAAGCTCGCGCCCGGCGGAATGCTCGCGTTCCACATCTCGAACCGCTACCTCGACCTCGAACCGGTGCTGGCAAATCTCGCCGCCGACCTGCGGCTCGTCACACTGGGCTGCGATGACATGTCGCTGACCGATGCGGAGTTCGCGACCGGACGCGAGCAAGCGCACTGGGTGGTGATGGCGCGCGACCCGGCTGATCTCGCCGGCTTCCAACGCCGCACCCGCTGGTCGCCGCTCGAAGGCAATCCGCGCGTGGGCGTGTGGACGGATGACTTCTCCAGCCCGCTGCGGGTGATCCAACGGTGATCTCCGGAGCGCAGGTGTCCAACCTGCGTGAAGTCAACTGACGCTGAACGCGCAGGTTGGACACCTGCGCTCCATCACTCTTGAATGCGCGAGATGCGGCCGCCGAGCTGCTTGAGCTTGGCGTCAATCTTCTCGTAGCCGCGGTCGAGGTGGTAGATGCGGTTGACCTGCGTGGTGCCCTTCGCGGCGAGGCCGGCCAGCACCAGCGCGGCGCTGGCGCGGAGGTCGCTGGCCATGACGGGCGCGCCGCTGAGGCGCTTGCCGCCCTTCACAATCGCGCTCGGACCCTCGATGGAGATGTCCGCGCCGAGGCGACCCAGTTCCGCGACGTGACCGAAGCGGCTCTCGAAAATACGCTCGGTGATGATGCTGATGCCGGGCGTGAGGCACATGAGCGCCATCATCTGCGCCTGCACGTCGGTCGGGAAACCGGCGTAAGGCAGCGTGGTCACGTCCACGGGCGAGAGCCTGCTGCCACGCTTCACCAGCAGCGCCGCGCCGCGCCGCTCGAGCTTCACGCCGGCCTCGCGCAGCTTGTCTATCACGGCGTTCAAGTGCTCGGGCTTCGCGCCGTGGATGGTGATCTCGCCGTGGGTCATCGCGGCAGCGATGGCGAAGGTCGCGGCCTCGATGCGGTCGGGAATGACCTCGTGCTCCGCGCCGTGCAGCTCCTTCACGCCGGTGATGGTGAGCGTGGGGCTGCCCGCGCCCTGAATCTTCGCGCCCATCGCGTTGAGGAACGTCGCGAGGTCGGTGACTTCCGGCTCGCACGCCGCGCTCTCGATGATGGTCACGCCCTCAGCGAGCACGGCGGCGCTCATGATGTTCGCGGTGCCCAGCACCGTCGGGCCGGCGCGTCCGCCGAGGAAGATTTCCGTGCCGGTGAGACGCGGGGCCTTGGCGCGGACGTAGCCGGCCTCGATCTCAATCTTCGCCCCAAGCGCGCGGAGTCCCTTCAAGTGCAGGTCAATGGGCCGCGTGCCGATGACGCAGCCGCCGGGCTGCGAGACATCGGCCTTGCGCAGCCGCCCGAGCAGCGGGCCGAGGATGCAGATGGAGCCGCGCATCTTGCGGATGAGGTCGTAGTCGCCGTGGCCCTTGATGCGGTGCGCCTGCACGGTGAGCGTGTCGCCCTCGAACTTCACCGTGCAGCCAAGCGATTCAAGGATTCGCCCCATGAACTTCACGTCGCTCAGGTCGGGCACGTTGCGGATGACGCACGGCTCGGCGGTGAGGAGCGTGGCGGCCATGATGGGGAGCACGGCGTTCTTCGCGCCGCTGATCTGCACGTCCCCGTGGAGGGGAACGCCGCCCTTGATGAGGAGACTGTCCATGTGGAAAAACTTTCTGCTCTGAAAACGCCGCGCCGATGACGCCAGCGGCGCGGGGCGGGGGCAAACTTATTCTGAGGAGTGCCCGAAGATTCGGGGAAGACAATGATTGGGAAGGACGGGCTCTGTCACAGTGTTGGTAGGGCGAGCTGTCCTCAGCGCGCCAGTTGGGCGTCCGAATACTTCAGCGGCGCGCTGGGGACAGACGCGCCCTACCGGAGGGCGTGCTGCTCAAGGCGCGTGCGGAACCCCCGGCAGGCGGCGGCGATGTCCGGCGCGTTGAGGATGGCGGAGACGACGCAGATGCGGCGCGCGCCGGCGGCGAGGACGGAGTCGAGCGTGTCCAAGTTGATGCCGCCGATGGCGAACCACGGGAGGGTCACGTTCGCGGCGGCCCAGCGGACGTAGTCGAGCGTGACGGCGGGGCGGCCGGGCTTGGTGCCGGTGGGGAAGACGGGGCCGATGGCGAGGTAATCCGGCGCGGCGCGGAGGGCGCGCTGGGCCTGATCGGGCGCGTGGGTGCTGAGGCCGAGCTGCATCTGCGGCGGGCAGCCGGTGACTTGCGCGGCGGTGCGATAGCCGGCGTCGAAGAAATCCTCCTGGCCGAGGTGGCAGACGGGCGCGCCGAGCTGGAGGGCGAGCTTTGGGTGGTCGTTGAGGACGAAGCCGACACCGGCGCGCTCGCAGATGGGGAGGACGGCCTCGGCGAGGCGGCGAACTTCGTCGAGCGGGGCGGACTTCGCGCGGAGTTGAATGAGGTCGGAGCCGCCGGCGCAAAGCTGGCGGGCGACTTCCCCCGCGTCACGGCCATGCAGGTAGGCGGTGTCAACGAAGGTGTAGAGGCGGGCGGAGGAGAGAGGGTTCATGAAGTGCGACCTAACCAACCCAGAGCTACAGCGGCCCGGCTGCGAACGGCGCTGTAGCGCATGGTTGCGTCTTCATGGGTGGCGGCTTGTGAATGACAAGCGAACCAACGGCAAAGAAAAGCCCAAGCAGTGCGAACAACGCAAAGACGACGCCAAGGCACTTGGTATAGCTGAACCGCCCCTGTGTGAGTGGAAACATCTGAGCGCGCTCTGAAAAGTAGTCATCGCGGTCAAAAATGCGAAGCACATGCGGAACTCCGTCTTGGTGTGGAAACTCATGAAGCGTGTCCAAATACTTGAGGGCTGCCTCTGCGTTACGGACTAGGTGTCTGTTGCGTTGGTCGAGCTTCCAGAATGTCAGGGAGAGCAGTGTTAGGACAATGCCGAGTGGACAGACCCACCTCGGGTCGCCTCCATCGCGGAGCATGGTGGTAACGCCACCTGCGAACAAACCTGCTGCAACCAAGAAGAAGTTGAAGGTCTTCATGCGCTGGTCGGCGTGATAAGCAAAATATGACCACGCGTAACCGCGGAACATGACTTCTTTTTCGTGAGTGAGTTCTTTTGGTCGTTCCATTTGAGGTAGGTGGCCGAAGACGCCTAACAGGCATTCGACCGCACTTTGCGGTCTGGCTCGGAGGCCGTGAGGAGGAAGATCCCGGTTGGCATGGGCAGGAGTTTATGGTTGGGACTGGCCGTGTCCAGCCGGTTGTCGGGCGGGTCGGGGCAGGCGGGTGGCAGGCAGGCAGGTCGGTTGAGATTTGGCCTGGGGCTGAGTTTTGTCGAAAACGACGGGCCAGACGGCCTTTTTGCCAGTTTTGAGCGGAACCTATGCGTTTTCAGGCACTTCCGCAGCGCGCACAAGTCATTTCCGCCTTGTCCCTTTTGAAAAGGGACAGCGCAGTTTTCAAAAGGGACAGCGCTTTTTTGAAAAGGGACACCGCCAAACCCAAAAGGGACGGCGCAGATTTCCCAAGGGACGGTGCGGAAAGGAAAGGGGACGCCGCTGGTTTCCAAAGGGACAGCGCTGAATCGGCGGGGGACACGGCGGAATTCAAAAGGGACAGGGCTGAATCCCAAGGGGACAGCGCGGGAAGGAAAAGGGACGGCGCAGGAATGCTTGGGGACGGGGCGGTTTCCAATTCTGCGCGCGGGGAACGGGGGCGGCAGGGGGCTGCCCGCCGGCAGGTCAGGCCTTCTCCTCGATCAGCTCGCGCCGGCCGCCGCCGAGGAGCTGCTCGATGAAGTTGGTGGAATAGACGCCGCGCCGGAAGTTGGGATCCTGCAGGATGGCCTGCTCGAAGGGGATGGTGGTCTTGATGCCGGTGATCATGTATTCGCTCAGGGCGCGGCTCATGCGCTCCATGGCGTCGCGGCGGTCCTTGCCCCAGACGATGAGCTTGGAGATCATCGAGTCGTAGTAGGGCGGGATGGTGTAGCCGGCGTAGGCATGGCTGTCTATGCGGACGCCGGGGCCGCCGGGGGCGTAATACATGTCAATGCGGCCGGGCGAGGGGCGGAAGTCGTCGAAAGGGTCTTCGGCGTTGATGCGGCATTCGATGGAATGGCCGCGCGCGACGATGTCGCCTTGGCTGATGCGGAGCTGCTCGCCGGCGGCGATCAGGATCATCTGCTTCACGAGGTCCACGCCGGTGACTTCCTCGGTGACGGGGTGCTCGACCTGGATGCGCTTGTTCATCTCCAGGAAGTAGTAATTGGCCTTGTCGTCCACGATGAACTCGACGGTGCCGGCGCTGGTGTAGTTGGCGGCCTCGGCGATCTTGAGGGCGGCCTTGCCCATCTTCTTGCGGAGGTCGCGGAAGTCTTTCCGATCGAAAAGCGGCGAGGGGGATTCCTCGATGAGCTTCTGGTTGCGGCGCTGGATGGAGCAGTCGCGCTCGCCGAGGTGGATGAGGTTGCCGCGGGTGTCGCCGAGGATCTGGAACTCGATGTGGTGCGGGTTCTCGATGAATTTCTCGATGTAAACGCCGGCGTTGCCGAAGGCTTTCTCTGCCTCGGAGCGGCAGGTGTGGAAGCCCTTGATCATCGAGATGTCGTTGTGTGCGACGCGCATCCCGCGTCCACCGCCGCCGGCAATGGCCTTGATCATGACCGGGTAGCCGATCTTCTTGGCGGTGGTGAGGGCTTCCTGCTCGCTCTCGACCATGCCTTCGGAGCCGGGCGGGGTGGCGACGCCGGCCTTCTTGGCGAGGGCGCGGGAGACTTGCTTGTCCTCCATCGCGTTCATCGCGCGGGAGCTGGGGCCAATGAAGCGGATGTTGCAGCTCTCGCACACGTCGGCGAAGTGGGCGTTCTCGGAGAGGAAGCCGTAGCCGGGATGGATGGCGTCCACATCGGCGATTTCCGCCGCGCTGATGAGGCGGTCAATGCGCAGGTAGCTCTCCTTGCTCGGGCCTTTGCCGATGCAGATGGCCTCGTCGGCCATCTGGACGTGCATGGAGTTGGCATCCGCCTCGGAATAGACCGCGACGGTGCGGATGTTCAGCTCCTTGCACGCGCGGATGATGCGGACGGCGATTTCGCCACGGTTGGCGATGAGGACTTTCTCGAACATCGGAGGAAGGGAATGCCCGGCGGTGGACCGGGATTAGAGCGGACGAATCTTGAAGAGCGCCTGCCCGAACTCGACGGGCTTGGAGTTCTCAGCGACGACGGCGGTGATGATGCCGCGGGTCTCGGCCTTGATCTCGTTCATGACCTTCATCGCCTCGATGATGCAGACGACGGTGTCGGGGCCGACTTCGGAGCCGATGTCCACGTAGGGGGCGGCCTCGGGCGAAGGCGAACGATACAGCGTGCCGATCATCGGCGACTTGATCTCGGCGTCGCCAGCGGTGGGGCTGACGGGAGCCGCCGCCGGGGCGGGCAGGGCCGCGACCGGAGCCGCCGTGGCGTATTGCGGAACGCCGGGCGCGTCGTCGTAGGCGGCGGGGCCGTTCAGGTTCCCGCGCTTGAGGCGGATTTTGAATTCCTGCTTTTCAAGTTCAAACTCCGAAATGGAGTTCTTCTTCATCAAGTCAATGATGGCTTTGATGTCTTTCAGGTCCACAGAGTCCTCCCGGTTGAGGGATTTGAGTAGGTATGAGAGCGGTTGCTCATGAGTGGGAAAGTCAGTGCGAACGGGCCGAACTGCGCTTTCAGCATTTCAATGGAGGCGGAGCGTAGAGAGCGGGTTGGGGAGCGTCAAGCGGTCATTCGGCACGGAAACAAGCGCGTCGCGACTGCCGGAATGAGCTGCAATTCCCAGCCTTAGAACGCACTCTCAAGAACCCTTTAACTGTAACGCCGCCTGGAAGGCCAGGTAATAAGACTGCTCGCCGAAGCCGGCGATCTGCCCCTTGCACACGGCGGCGATCAACGACCGGTGCCGGAACTCCTCCCGCGCATGAATGTTGGACAGATGAATTTCAATTGTCGGCACCCCCGCTGCCAAGATCGCGTCTCGCAGCGCGGTGCTGGTGTGGGTGTAGGCAGCGGCGTTAATCACGATAACGGCGAACTTCCCCTGCGCCTGCTGAACCCAAGTGACCAACTCGCCCTCGTGATTCGACTGGCGGAAGTCCATCGCCGCGCCCGCCTGGGCGGCGAGTTCGCGCAGCTTCGCCTCGATGTCCGCGAGCGTGGTGCGCCCGTAGATTTCCGGCTGGCGCTGGCCGAGCAGGTTGAGGTTCGGGCCGTTCAAGAACAGGATGTTCATGGGAGCGGGAGGTTAAGTTTGGCGAGGGGTGGTGTCGAATTCATTTCGCGACGCCGTCCAAAGCCAGCCGAATAGAAAGAACGCCGTCCACGCCAGCGCCGGAATGTAGAGTCCGAACTCGACAAAGCTCTGCAACGCCCAGCCGAACAGTCCAAGCCAAGCCGCAAAGAGCATCCAATCGTCGCGCGTTATCCGGTAAAGCGTCGCGAGGGAGGCCCAAATGAACCCGCCGAACGTCAGCAACCCGACCACGCCGGAGTCGGACGCCTGCTGCAAGTAGTCATTGTGGACGAGCCGGGTCATTTCCGCGTCCGGGCGTTTCGCTTGACGATAGACGGTGTAGAAAGTTCCCGGCCCGCTGCCGAGGAGCGGACGATTGATCGCTGTCTGCAAGGCGACCGACCAGTAATCGAAGCGCGCGTTCGCGCTCCGCGCCCCGCCGGCAAAGTAGCTCTGGTATTTCCAAGCGAACCCCGCCAACCCGCCCACCGCCACCGCGACCACCAGGCCGACCTTGAGAGTCTTGGGCAGTGGCAGGTTCAGCAGCGCCACTCCGCCGACCGCCAGCGCGATGAGCCAGCCCGCCTTGGACCCCGACCAATACAGGCACGCCAGCCCCATGTAAGCCACCAGTCCGACGAGCACGCCGCGCGTCACGTTTTGCAGTCGCCCGCTCGCACCCCAGACCGTGAGGAGCGCGCCCGGCAGCAGCAGCAGCACGACTCCCGCGAGCGCGTTGGGCTGGACCAGTGTCCCCATGATCCGGTCCTTCGCCAGCTTGGGGAGCAGGTCGGGATTGATGGTGAAGCCGCCGTCGGGCTTGCGGACGAGGAGCCGGCTTGCTTCCAACCGTGCCAGTTCCTCCGCCGGCACGTCCTTCCAGCCGGACTTCTCGTTCTCGTAGAAAAACTCCCGGCTCGCCGCCAGGCCGCCATACTGCTGCCGAAATCCAGAACCCAGCACCACCAGCAGTCCCACCAGCAAGCCGAGCCAAACTCGTCGCGCCCCGACGGAACCGCCCGCGCCCAGGCCCAACCCGAAGCAAACCACCGTCGCGACGAACTGCGGCAGCACCATCCTGGTCAACGCGGCATCCACCGTGGTCGTCGCCGCCACGAACTGCCACGCCAGCCAGACGGCCGGCAAGGCCAGCGCCCAACCCGGCACGCCAGCCGAACGCCGCCATTGCCAGGCTCCCAGCACCGCGACCACCGCCAGCACCCCGTAGCCCCAAACCGCCGGCCATGTCTCGAAGAGAATTTCCCGCCAGCCCTCCGGCACCCCGGCGACATGATCGAGGATTACGGGATTGCCCAGCTTGAGCAGGACGAAGGCGAGGAAAACTCCGGCGACCACCGGCCACCAGCCTGCCTGCGGGACAGGCGCAGCGGCGGGTTTGGGAGAAGCGGTGGCCATTGCGCGGCGAGGCTAGCAACCCGCGCTTGGGCAATCCAGCCCGCCTTCAGGGAGCGCCGCGCTGAAGCTCATTTCCGCAGCTTCGCCAGAAAGCCCGGCTCCGTCCCCGCCAGGTCCGCCCGACGCTGCTCCGCCAGCAGCGCGCCATAGACCCGCACGTCGCGCGCGAGCATTTCCACGCGCTGCCGGAAGGCGTCGCTCGCCACCGCGCCGTCCTTCAAATCCTCCTTGTCCGAGAACGTCGCCCCATACGGCAGCGTCCACGCGTAGCATTGCCGCGCCACCGTGCGGATCTGGTCGTGGACCGTCAGCCCCTTGTCGAACGAGCCGACCACGCTGGCGAAGAGCTTGCCGGCGTATTCCTTCCAGAAGTGATCGAGGAAGTTCTTCAACGCGCTGCTCATGCCGCCGTGGTAATCCGGCGTGAGCAGCACCAGCGCGTCCGCCCGCGCCACGCGCGCCAGGAGCGCGGCGAAGTCCGGCGCGCTCCACGAGCTGTCGGGATTGAACAGCGGCAGCGGCGTCTGCTCGTAATCGAACACGTCCACCGCGCAACCGGCGGCCCGAAGCCGCTCCGCCACATGGAGCGCCACCACGCGGGTTGACCCCTTGTGGCTGGTGGTGCCCATGACGACGAGGATGTTCAGCGAAGACATGGCTGGTGGTGTAGCGGGAAAGTGAGGTCGCGGCAACCACCGGGACGCCAGCGGTCCTGAACACAGGCTACTTCGTCCGCCAGACAAACGCGCCCGACTGCCACTCCTTCTCCACCTCGGTCGCGATGAGTTTCAGCCCCGCCTGCCGATAGGCGCGATCCACCTTGGCAAACTGCGTCTGCAAAATCCCCGCCAGCACCAGCACCCCATCGGGCCGCAGGCGGGCGAGGATGCGGTCACGCTCCGCGATGAGAAGGTCGTAAATCAGGTTCGCGCAGACGACGTGGTAACGCGTCGCGCTGACCATCGGCAGCTTGGTGAGGTCGCGGCGCATGGGCTTCACGAGGTGCGCGACGCCGTTTTGCGCCGCGTTCGCCTTCGCCACGCGGACGGACTCGGGGTCGAAGTCGAAGCAGCGCACGGGCGCGTAGCCCAGCTTGGCGGCGGCGATGGCGAGGATTCCCGAGCCGGTGCCGATGTCGAGGAACGAGAGCGCACCACCCGGTAGGGTGAGACTCCGTCGAACCCCACCTGCCGACGCAGGAGGCGCGAGCGCAGCGAGTTTCTTGGCCGGAGCGCCACCCGAGATGCTCGCTGCGCTCGCCTCACTGCGCTCGATATGGGGCTCGACGGAGTCTCGCCCTACCGGGCGGTTGCGCCGCACCTCCACCAACTGCCGCAAGCAAAACCCCGTCGTCGCATGGTGGCCGGTGCCGAAGCTCAGGCCGGGATCGAGGATGACGACCGCCTGCCCCTTGCGCGGCTTGCGCTTTTCCCAGCTCGGCTTGATGAGCAGCGCGTCGCCGATGATCAGCGGCTTGAAGTGCCGCTTCCACGACTCCGCCCAGTCCTCGCGGCGGACTTTGCTCGCCGAGATTTCGCCGGGGCCGATGTCGAGGCCGCACTCGGTCAGCGCACGCAAGCCCGCTTGCAACTCGGTCCACGCGGCGGCATTCCAGAGCGCGCATTTCTCCAAGTAAGTCGAGACCGTCGTCTCGCCCGTCTCGGCATCGAAGTAAGTCGAAGGCGTCTGGCCGAACACGCGCAGGAGCAACTCCGAGACGGCCTCCTCCGCCTCGGGCGTGGTGGCGATGGAAACTTTGGTGAGCGGCACAGTTTTCATTTCGGATTAGCCCCGAAAGGACGCACAGAACACAGAGAAGCCATTTGCCAGTTCATCTTTGTGTTCTTTGCGCCCTTTTGTGGCAAAAAACTTTATCGCACATCCCGCCAAGGCGTGAAGTTCAGCAGCTCGACCTCGCTGCGATGCGGCCGCTGCTCGACGATGGTCACGCTGGCATACTCGATGTCGAAGTGCGCCAGCTTGGGCAGCGGCAGTTCGAGCAGCACCGAGAGCAACATGCGGATGACGCCGCCGTGGCACACGACGGCGACCGTCTGGCCGGGACAATCCCGCAGGATTTGCTTCAGACACGGCTCGATGCGGCCCCGATACTGCGCGCCAGACTCGGCGCCAGGCACCTGGCCGGACTCCAGTTTCTCCAGCCAGTCAAATGCGCTGACCCCGAACCGCTCATGCACCTGCTGCCAGCTCAGGCCCGTCCAGTCGCCGAAGTCCACCTCGCGCAGGCCGGCGAGCGTGGTGGCGGTCATGCCTTTCCGCGCGGCCAGCGGCACGAGCGTCTGCTGCGCGCGCTTCATCGGGCTGGCGTAAATCGCGTTGAAGTGCGTGCCGGCGAGGTAGTCCGCCAGCGCCTTCGCCTGCTCGTGTCCGCGCGGCGACAGCTCCATGTCAATGCGCCCGCCGAAGATGCGGTGGTAGCGCGTCTCGACCTCGCCGTGGCGGAGGAGGAAGAGGCGCGTAGGGGCGGAAGGGGTGCTCATGGGGGTTGTCCAATGCCCAATTCCCAATGCCCAATGAATCTCCAATGCTCAACGACCAATGCTCGGCTCTCCGCGCGCTTGGTTCTTTGGGCATTCGTCATTGGTCATTCATTGGGCATCGGCCATTGGGAATTGGTCATTTTCCAACCGCCGCTTCCTGCAACGCCAGCAGTTCCCGAATGCCCACCCGCCCGAGCGTCAGCATCGCCGCGAGCTGGTCGTCGCTGAACGTGCTTTCCTCGCCGGTGCCTTGCAGCTCGATGAACTCGCCGGAGCCGGTCATCACCAGGTTCATGTCCACCTGCGCGGCGGCGTCTTCGGTGTAGCAAAGGTCGAGCAAGGGGATGCCATTGACGATGCCCACGCTGACAGCGGCGACGGAGTTGGCGATGGGGTCAGCGGCGAGCTTGCCTTCGGCGATCAGTTTCTTGAGCGCGAGCCGCAGCGCGACGAACGCGCCGGTGATGGCTGCCGTGCGCGTGCCGCCGTCGGCCTGCAACACGTCGCAATCCACGCAGATGGTGCGCGCGCCGAGTTTTTCGAGGTCGAGCGCGGAGCGCATCGCGCGGCCGATGAGCCGCTGGATCTCGACCGAGCGGCCGTCCACCTTGCCCTTGCTGCTGTCGCGCGGCTTCCGCGTGAGCGTCGAGTAGGGCAGCATGGAATACTCCGCCGTGATCCAGCCGCCGGTGACGCCCTGCTCCTTCATCCAGCGCGGCACGGACTCCTCGATGGTCACGCCGCAGATGACGCGCGTGCTGCCCCACTCGACGAGCGTGGAGCCGGCGGCGTGCGGCGCGATGTGGTTTTGGAAACGCACGGGCCGGAGCTGGTCAGCCCGGCGGCCCTCGCTGCGGAGGAAAGTAATGGAGGCGGATTCGGCCATAAGGGCGGCGATGGTAGGAACCGCGCCGGGCCGGGGCAATGGCTAAGTCCGCATCTGTCGTGAGGATTTCAAAGGCGGACAAAAGTGTGCGAGCAAAGGCGGACAGATTTACTGGGCGCGGATTTGGAGGAGGAGCGCGGGGCGTTCGCCGGC
>WRPG01000138.1 GCA_009773355.1 Limisphaerales bacterium | reverse complement strand
ACCGCGCCAGCCACGGCGCATCACGGACAATTCCCATGCCCCAGATTGAACTCTACGACACGACGCTCCGCGACGGGGCGCAGACCGAGGGGATCTCCTACTCGGTGCAGGACAAGCTGCGCATCACGGAGCAGCTGGACGCCCTCGGCGTGCACACCATCGAGGGCGGCTGGCCGGGCTCCAACCCCAAGGACGCCGAGTTCTTCCGGAAGGCCCGGCGGCTAACCTTACGCTCGTCGGCGCTGGCCGCGTTCGGCAGCACCCGGCGCGCCAGCGTCAGCGCCGCGAAGGACCCCAACCTGCGGGCGCTGCTCGCCGCCGAGACGCCGGTCGTGACCCTCTTCGGCAAGAGCTGGGACCTCCACGTGCGCGACGTGCTCAAGACCAGCCTCGAGGAGAACCTCCGGCTCATCGAGGAGTCCGTCGCCTGGCTGAAGCGGCGGGGGCGGCGCGTCGTGTACGACGCCGAGCACTTCTTCGACGGCTACCGGGACGACCCCGACTACGCCCTGCGGACGCTGCAGGCCGCCGTGGACGGCGGCGCGGACACGCTCGCCCTGTGCGATACGAACGGGGGCAGCCTGCCCAGCCAGGTCACTGAGACCACCCGCGCGGTCCAGCAGCGGTTCTCGACGCCGCTCGGCATCCACGCGCACAACGACAGCGACCTCGCGGCGGCGAACTCCGTCGCCGCGGTCCAGGCCGGCTGCCGGCAGGTGCAGGGGACCGTGAACGGCTACGGCGAGCGGTGCGGCAATGCCAACCTCGTCTCGCTCATCGCCATCCTCAAGCTGAAGCTGGGGATCGACTGCCTCCCGGACGCCAAGCTCAAAGAGCTGACCGAGGTGTCCCGGTTCGTGGCCGAGGTCAGCAACATGGCGCACGACGCCCACCAGCCGTTCGTGGGCGAGACCGCCTTCGCGCACAAGGGCGGGGTGCACGTCAACGCCGTCATGAAGAACCCCCGCACCTACGAGCACCTCGAGCCGGGCCTGGTCGGCAACCAGCGCCGCATCCTGGTCTCCGAGCTCTCCGGCCGCTCGTCGCTCGTGTTCAAGGCCAAGGGGCTGGCGCTGGACCTCACGAAAGAGACCCCGCAGGCCAAGCGGCTGCTCAAGCTGCTCCAGCAGCTCGAGCACAGGGGCTACCATTTCGAGGCGGCGGAGGGGTCGCTCGAGCTCCTGCTGAAGCGACAGCTCAAGCAGTTCAAGCCATTCTTCACGCTGGGTGGGTTCCGCATCATCATCGAGAAGCGGGACCGCAAGCTCACGTCCGAGGCCACCATCAAGGTCCACGTGAACAAGGCGACCGAGCAGACCGCCGCCGAAGGCGACGGGCCGGTGAACGCCCTGGACAACGCCATCCGCAAGGCGCTGCTCAAGTTCTACCCGGCGCTCTCCGAGATGCACCTGACCGACTTCAAGGTCCGCGTGCTCGATGAGAAGGCCGCCACCGCGGCCCGCGTGCGCGTGCTCATCCAGTCCCAGGACGCGCACGACTCCTGGGGCACGATCGGCGTCTCCGAGAACATCATCGAGGCGAGCTGGCAGGCGCTCGTGGACTCGATCGAGTACAAGCTGCTCAAAGACCAGGCGAAGCGTGCCTGAGCTCCCGCCGCACTACGACCCCAAGGACGTCGAGGAAGCCCGCTATCGGTGGTGGGAATCCCAGGAGCTCTTCCGCGCCGACCCGGACCCCACGCGCACGCCGTACACCATCGTGATCCCGCCGCCCAACGTGACGGGCATCCTGTGACGGGCATCCTCCACATGGGCCACGCGCTCAACAACACCATCCAGGACATCCTCATCCGGTTTGCGCGCATGCAGGGCAAAAACGCCCTCTGGGTCCCGGGCACCGACCACGCCGGCATCGCCACGCAGAACGTCGTCGAGAAGGCGCTGGCGAAGGAAGGGAAGCGCCGGCAGGACCTTGGGCGCGAGGCGTTTCTCAAGCGCGTCTGGGAGTGGAAGGAGCAGTACGGCAACACCATCCTCTACCAGCTCAAGCGGCTCGGCTCCTCCTGCGACTGGCGCCGCACCCGGTTCACCATGGACGAGGGGCTCTCCGAAGCGGTCCTCGAGGTGTTCGTCCGGCTCTACGAGAAGGGGCTCATCTATCGCGGGAACTACATCATCAACTGGTGTCCCAGGTGCCAGACCGCCCTCGCCGATGAGGAGGCGCCGCGCACCGAGACGCAGGGCAAGCTGTATCACATCAGGTATCCGCTTGAGGTCACAACGTCACAAGGTCGCAAGGTCACCCCGCAGTTTATCGAGGTGGCCACGACCCGTCCGGAGACGATGCTGGGCGACACCGCCGTCGCCGTCCACCCGAAGGACAAGCGGTACAAATCGCTCATCGGCAAGCACGCCATTCTCCCGCTCGTGAACCGGAAGCTGCCCATCATCGCGGATGAGGCTGTTGATCCTAAATTCGGGACGGGTGCGGTTAAAGTGACGCCGGCCCACGACCCGGTGGACTTCCAGCTCGGCAAGAAGCACGGCCTTGAGTTCCTCAACGTCATGACCGACGACGCGAAGATGGTGAACGTGCCGAAGCCCTACGAGGGGCTCGACCGGCTTGAGTGTCGCAGCAAGCTCATCGTGGACCTCGAGCAGCAGGGGTTCCTGGGGCGGATCGACGAGCACGTGCACAACGTCGGCCACTGCTACCGGTGCCACACGGCGGTGGAGCCGCGCCTCTCCCCGCAGTGGTTCGTGAAGATGAAGCCGCTCGCCGAGCCCGCCATCAAGGCGGTGAAGAACGGCACCGTCACGTTCGTGCCGGCCCGGTGGACCAAGGTGTACCTCAACTGGATGGAAAACATCCAGGACTGGTGCATCAGCCGCCAGATCTGGTGGGGCCATCGTTTGCCGGTCTACTATTGCCAGAAGTGCCTCAGCCAGCAACAGTCCGAATGCGGAATGCGGAATGCGGAATGCGGAATGAAAGCGGAAAAACATTCCACTCCGAATTCCGAATTCCGAATTCCGAATTCGCCAGGTGTGATCGTGTCCAAGACGCCGCCCACCAAATGCCCCACCTGC
>WRPG01000011.1 GCA_009773355.1 Limisphaerales bacterium | reverse complement strand
GGGGCCAAGGGCAAACAACTCAACGCTGCCCTCAAGCCCGACTACCTCCTCCGCCTGCTCAAAGCGACCTGAACTATTTTGATGCGTCAGCCCTGGCGCTCGACGACGGCGGTGTAGCCGCCCGGCGGCAGCTCCACGACCCACTGGTGCGCCGAGAGCGTGGTGTGATACTCGGTGGCGTTGGTGTTGAACCCGCTGCGCTTCTCGTAGCGCACGGCGGAGCCGAACGGCGGGACGGATTTTGGGAAATGCCACTTGCCGTCGGTGTCGCCACGCAAATAAAGCCGCGCAGCAACGGGCTTGCCGGTTGTGGCATCCGTGATGTCGCCATAGACGGGAACGGTCTGCGCGGCGGCTTGGCTGGCGGACAACGCAACGAGCAGGCCCAGCACAGTGCGAAGCAGCGAAGAGGTCATGCCGGGAGTCTAGCCGGCCCCGCCCGCGCGGGAAGCCGGGAGTTGCGTCACGCGTGGTTGTGCCGTGCGGTGAAGAAGCCGGCGATGGCCCCGCACAAGTGGCCTTCCCACGAGATGGGGCCGGACTGCGGCAGCACGCCGTAGATGATGCCGCCGTAAGCGATGCCCACGCCCACTGCCACGAAGACCGCGCGCCAACTGTCCATCAGGAAGCCCGCGACGAGCAGATACACGACCAGCCCATAAATCACCGAGCTGGCCCCGATGTGGACCGTGAGCTGGCCGTTCGTCATGCCCCGCCCGATGAGCCAGGTGCCGAGGCCGCTCGCCAGCCAGATGAACGCCAGCGTGCGCCACGGGTGATACTTGCGGTCCCAGAAGAGCAGCGTGAGCAGCACGAAGAGCGGCGCGGCGTTCGCCAGCAGATGCGCGGCGTTGCCGTGCAGGAGTGGACTGAAGAGCAGGCCAATCAACCCGCGCTCGTCGCGCGGCACGATGCCGAAGCCGGCGAAGGAAACGTCCGCGCTGAGTTCGACGGCCTTGATGAAAAACATCAAACCCACCAGCAGGAAGCTGGCTTGCAGGGCGCCAAGGAAACCAGCTTGTCGGGAACGGGCCATCGGCGTTGTTCAGTCACGACCGAGGCGCGCGCGCACGCGTTGCTTCACGCGCTTGGCCAAGGCGCGCAAGTGACTGTGCGGCATGGCGCGCTCCAGCACCCACGCGCAGTGCGGCACAGGTGAGCGAAAGAGGTTTTCCGGCGCGGTGTGCTTCACATCCAGACCGGGCGTGAGGTCGTGGCCGGCCTTGGAGAACATGTGGCGGACGAGCGCGGAGCAGAAGAAGGAATGGTCGCGGACGAGCAGGTTGCCGCGCGGGCGCAGCGTCGGATGCCGCAGGGCGATGAGGATGCCGAGGATTTCGCGGAGCGAGTAGCGGATGCGGCCGGAGACAAGCTCAAGCCCCTCGGCCACGACACGGTTCACCTGCTCCGGCGGGAGCTGGAAGTCGAGGATGGCGAGCGAGGAGTAGAGCCGCTCGTCGTGGTATTTGGTGGTGCGGTTCTCCTGCACGCCGAACTGGACGTGGCGGCGCTGCACCTGCATGTCGGACTCGATGATCCAGAGATGGCCGTCGCTGCGCCGCTCGCCGAAGACGAAGGCGTGGGTCCAGCGGCTCCACCGACCATCGGGCGTGGCGTGGCGCTCGGCGGCAGCGATGCCCCTGTCAATGAGCGAGTCGCCGCCGCACAAGCCGACGCGGCCGGGCTGCGCGAACTGTTCGAGGAATTCGCGGTTCGTCGTGCCGGGCGGGGCGGTGGTGACGGGTGAGTTCATGCGCGACAGGCTGGCATTCGGCTACGACTCCGGCTCGTCAGGAGCCTCGCCCCACCGGGTCACTTGCCCATCAGGTGCTCGATGACCAACTGGTCGAGCGCCTGGTAGTTGCGGTCGGCGACGAGGGCTTGCGCGGCTTTCTCGTCGAAGCTGCGGACCTTCTCCAACAGGCGGAGAAAGGTGCGGCGGCTGTTCGTGAGATGGTCGAGCCAGTGCTCTTCCTTCGTGGTGCGGAAGGGATGCACGTCGAAGCAGACGTATTCGCCCTTGCGCCCGTAGCCGTTGCGCTCAAGCGAACGGATTTGGTCGAAGGCGCTGCGGAGGTTCGTGCAGCCGAAGGGGCGGTCCTGGTCATACTTGAGGCCGTTCTGGTCATTGAGGTGGAGCGACCAGAGCTTCCCGAAGGCGCAGGCGAAATCAATCTCGTCCGCCGGATCGAGGCCCGCGAGGATGGCGTGCGCGCTCTCGATCAGGCAGCCGACGCGCTTCGGATCGCGCGTGAGCTGCGCGATGGCGAGCGCGTGGCCGATGGTGGGGATGTAGGCGTGGTCCATCGGCTCGTTGGGCTTGGGCTCGATGGAGAGGCGGATGCTCTTGTCGTAGCCGAGCATCTTGTCAAACGCTTCGACCAGGTAGTCCACACAACGGCGGGCGTTCTTCGACTCGCGGATGTAGCTGCCTTCGCGGGCGAGCCAGAGGACGATGAGATCGGTGTCCAGCTCGTGGGCGATGTCTATGCACACCTTCGAGCGTTCGATGGCATAGGCGCGACACTTGGGGTCGTTGCTGGTGTAGGCACCGTCAATGGTGTTCGGGTGAAACCACAGGCGCGGCGCGACCATTTCGGCGGCGATGCCGAGGCCGTCGAGGCGCTTCTTGAGCTCGCGCGCCTCCTTGACGATCTGCTTCGCGGACTTGCCGTCGAGGCCGGGCACCGCGTCATCGTCATGGAACATCATCGCGTCGAAGCCGTGCTGCTTGAGCTGGGCCAGCTTCCACTCGAAGGTCTGCGGCTGCCGGACGGGCGGGCCGTAGGGGTCTTGTCCCTCGCTGATGTTCCACGGACCGAAACAGAATTTGTAAGAATGCGCTTTTGCCATAGGTATCGGCGCGAAGGCTGGCGAAACGTGCCGGGGATGAAAAGGGAAAAGGCGCGGCGGTTGCAAACCGCCGGCACCAAAGCAAAAACGGCGCGGGCCGAAGCCCGCGCCGTGTCGTGTTCAACAGGGTTCCCCGTTCAGCGGCCCGGCACCGATGCCGGACCAGAGTGGGTCGCGCGACGGCCCGGGGAACGGAGCCGGCGCGGCAGCCGTTACTTCTTGCCCTTCTTGACGGCGGGGGTCGGAACGGTCTGGATGGTCTGCAGGATGCGGCCCGCGATCTTGTAGGGGTCGCCCTGGGAGTTGGGCCGGCGGTCTTCGAGGTAACCGCGATAGTCGTTGTTCACGAAGCTGTGCGGGACGCGCACGGACGCGCCACGGTTGGCGACGCCGTAGTTGAACTTGTCAATGGACTGCGTCTCGTGCAGGCCGGTGAGGCGGAGGTGGTTGTCCGGGCCATACACGGCGATGTGCTCGTTCTTGTATTTGTCGAACGCGGCCATGAGCGCCTCGAAGTAGTCCTTGCCGCCGACTTCGCGCATGTAGGTGGTCGAGAAGTTGGAGTGCATGCCGGAGCCGTTCCAGTCCACATCCTTGCCGAGGGGCTTGCAGTGCCAGACGACGTCCACCTCATACTTCTCGCAGAGGCGCATCAGGAGGTAGCGGGCCACCCACATCTGGTCGGCGGCGTTCTTGGAGCCTTTGCCGAAGATCTGGAATTCCCACTGGCCCTTGGCCACCTCGGCGTTGATGCCTTCGTGGTTGATGCCGGCGTCGAGGCAGAGGTCGAGGTGCGTGTCCACGATCTCGCGGGCGATGCTGCCGACGTTCTTGTAGCCGACGCCGGTGTAGTATTCGCCCTGCGGATAGGGGAAGCCGCCGCCGCACGGGAAGCCGAGGGGCTTGCCGTCCTTGTAGAGGAAATACTCCTGCTCGAAGCCGAACCAGGCGCCGGGATCATCGGGGATCGTCGCGCGGCCGTTGCTGGGATGCGGCGTCTTGCAGTCCGGCATCATGACCTCGCACATCACAATCACGCCGTTCTTCTTGGTCGAGTCGGGATAGACCGCGACGGGCTTGAGCATGCAGTCGGAGCTGCGGCCTTCGGCCTGCCGGGTGGAGCTGCCGTCGAAGCCCCACATCGGGAGCTGCTCGAGTTTCGGGAAGCTCGCGAATTCCTTGATTTGGGTCTTGCCGCGGATGTTTGCGACGGGTTCATAGCCGTCGAGCCAGAGGTATTCGAGTTTGTATTTCGCCATGTGCGTGAGTGTTGTTAGTTCAGTAAGGCACGATGCAAAGAAGCTCCTGCTTCCCCGTGAATCGCTCGGCGGACAGTTCAGCAGGGCGAATGCCACGGGGCAAGGGTTTTTCCGGCCAATGGGCGTCAAGGCCAATGTTTCCGCTGGTATCAATGAAGTTCATTATTTTGAACGCCGCCCGCGCGACGCCGCCACGCTTCGGCGCGCTGGCTAAAGTTGGCCACGCTGCATATTTCGATGCCTCACTGCTTTTCAACCCGCCTTGCCTGGGGCATCCTCCGCCGCGTCCGCGCCAGCGCGCGGACGGTGCGATGCTCAAAGTCAAAGACACGCTGCGGGCGACGGTGAACCTGACCTTCGACGGCCGGGTCATCAAAGTCTTCCACGGCTCGAACGCCCCCGAGCGCTTCGCCAACGAGGTGCGCGTGCTGCGCCACCTGGAGGCGCGCGGCTGCAACTTCGTGCCCCGCCTGCTGGAGGCGGACGCCGAGAAACTGCGCATCGTCACCTCGAACTGCGGCGGGCGCGTGGAACACCTCGGTGAGCACCGGCGGGCCGAGCTGTTCGCCGAGCTGGAAAAATTTGGCGTGCGCCACGACGACCCCGACGTGCGCAACGTCACCTACCGCACGTCCGACGGGCGGTTCTGCGTGATTGATTTCGAGCTGGCCACGCTGTTGCCGGACCCCGCTTCCCCCGCATGACCCCGTCCAGTCCCGCCTCCATGACGCTGCGCTGGTCCGGCTGGACCGACGTGGGCCGCGTGCGCAAGAACAACGAGGATGCCTTCCTCACGCTCCAGTTCGACGCGCGCGAGGTGCGGCGGCTCGGCAAGGCCGGCGAGGCCTCCACGGACAATGCGGACTTCGCCTTCGCCGTGAGTGACGGGATGGGCGGCGCGATGGCCGGGGAATATGCCAGCCGCATCGCCGTGGAAAAGATCACGACCCTGCTGCCGCGCTCGTTTCACCTGTCCGCCCACGGCCTCAACGCCGGCGTCAACGACGTGCTGGCGGAGCTGTTCGACCAGATTCACCGCGCGCTCGTTTATGTGGGCGGCAGCTACGAGGAATGCGCCGGCATGGCCACAACCCTGAGCCTGGGCTGGTTCACGCCCGGCTGGATGTATTTCGGCCACGTCGGTGACAGCCGGATTTACTACCTGCCGGCGCGCGGCGGCCCGCTCAAGCAGCTCACCGCCGATGACACCCATGTGGGCTGGCTCCTGCGCAACGGCCAGCTCACCGAGCACGAGGCCCGCACGCACCCGCGCCGCAACGTGCTGCAAAAAGCCCTCGGCGGCGACAACCGCTACGTGGATCCGCAGGTCGGCGCGGTGGGCTGCGAGCCGGGCGACATCTTCCTCTTCTGCACCGACGGCCTGATGGCGGGCCTCTTCGACCACCGCATCGTTGACCTGCTGCGCGAGCCGGAGGACACCGGCGCGACCGCCAATCGCGCCCGCCACATGGTGGAGGAATCGGTCCGCAACGATGGCCGCGACAATGCCACGGCGCTGGTGGTGCAGGTGCTTTGAACCCCAACTCCGAAAAGGAATTGCCGAAGGAATCGAACGCCGCCGAAATGGACCGTGACGGCAACCCGGAAGGCGCGGGGGAAACGGTTCCGTCCCAGGTTCGCCAAGCGCCTCCCTCCCTTTCGTTTTCTTTCGTTCCGTTCGGCCAGCTTCGGACTTCGGGTTGAACCCTTGAGCCGTGGTGAGCGGGTGAAGCGCCCTTGGTTTCCCTTCGGCTCAATCATTCACCCCGGCGGCCAGCTCATCGCGCGGCCGCCGAGGATGTGGCAGTGGAGGTGCGGGACGGATTCGCCGCCGTCGGGACCGTTGTTGATGACGAGGCGGTAGCCGTTGGTGAGGCCAACCTTTGCGGCGACTTCCGCCGCCTTCAGCAGCAGGTGGCCGATCAAGGCGTGGTCGGTGGGCGTGGCCTCGGCGATGCGGGGGATGGGCTTGCGCGGCACGATGAGGATGTGCGTGGGTGCCTGCGGGTGGAGGTCGCGGAAGGCGACGACGTGCTCGTCTTCGTAGACCAGGTTCGCCGGAATCTCCTTCGCGGCGATGCGTTCAAAGAGGGTTTTGCTCATGGAGGCGTCGAACTATTTCTTGGCGGACTCGGCAAACGCCTTTTGCATCTCACGATAGAAGTGACCTTGAATCAGACTTTTCATCTCCTGCTCTGGAGAAGTCTTCCACGCGTAGATGTAGTGGACAGTCATCGTAATCGCCGCGACTCCCAGAAGAAAAATGCCGATGTCGCGCAACCTTCGGCAGGTGGTGTCAATCATGTTCATGGTCTTGGCATCGTTCGTTGTCTACCTACTGAGCAGTGAATCACATCCAAACTGCCAGTCTACTCACGCACGTCTTCAACTCACCACCAGCGCGCAGTCCGCGCGGTGGTTCTCGTCGAGGCACTGGCGGAGGTAGCCCACAATCTGGTCGCTCATCGCGCGGCAACGGTCGCACCAGCGGCGCGCGCCCACGAGGCGCTTCACGCAGTCGTGCAGGCCGTTGAAGCGCACGAGGCGCGGGGACTGGCTGAGTTGCTGGCGCATCTCCTCGCGCAGGCGCGGGAAGAAGAGCAGCTCCCCGCCGTCGCCGGTTTCAGCCGCGAGGTCGTCCAGGCTCGACTCCGCCACGGGGCCGGCCAGCGCGGGCGCGGGCTTGGTCTCCGTGCTCGTGACGATGAGGCCGAGTCCGCGCAGCACCTCCTCCAGCGCGGCGGTGAACTCCGCGATGGTCACGACGGTCTGCTTCCGCTCGACCTTGAAGTAGTGAAGCACGGCGGCGGCGGCCTGCTTGACGATGTCGTGGTCGAGCTGCTCGACCGCCTCGCCGATGACCTCGACGCTCACATCCTCGACCGAGCAGGGGATGTGCTCGCCGTTGGCCGTCTCAAATACCAGGCAATGGGAATGTAGCTGTATCACTTTTGCCCTCCACTTGTTTGAGCGCGTCGAGGAAGTCCTCCGCCTCCTCGAAGCGCCGGTAGATGCTCGCGTAACGGACGTAGGCGACCTTGTCGAGTTCGCGCAGGCGGGCCATGACCAGCTCGCCCAGCGCCTTGCTGGGCACCTCGGAGTCGAACTCGTCGGTGACGCGGTCGGTGATGGTCTCGGCGAGCGCCTCGATTTCCGCGGCGGGCACGGGGCGCTTGGCGCAGGCGGCCTTGAGGCTGCCGAGCAGTTTCTCCTTGGTGAACTCCTCGCGGCGGCCGTCGCGCTTCACGACGCTCAGGCCGGCGTGCTCAATCTCCTCGTAGGTGGTGAAGCGATGGGCGCACTTGAGGCACTCGCGCCGGCGGCGGATGGTGGAGCCTTCCCGTGAACCCCGGGAATCAATGACTTTGTCGTCGAGGCAGCCGCACTTGGGACAACGCATAAACGCGCCTGACCACTGCAAATAGACGCTGAGTGTTGGTAACACCCTGCTAATGGTGGGAGCAAGGCTTTTTGCCGGGAGATTTCGGGGCCAGCCTTGATTCGCCGGAGTGAGGGGTGGAAAGCCAAGTGTTCAGTAGTCAGTGTTCAGTCACGGCAGGCACAGCACACTGAATACTGAACACTGGTTACTGAATACTGCCTTGTGAAGCCGCGCTTGGCACGCACGGGAACCTTTGCCAAGCTCCGCACCCATGAACACTTCGTCCCTGTCCCGCCGCGACTTCGTCCGCGCCACTGCCGCTGCCGCCACGCTGGCCGCGTTGCCTGCGGTTGCCGCGCCTGCGAAGAAGCGCAACCACAAGCTCGGCTTCGACAACTTCGCCGTGCGCGCCATGAAGTGGAACGCCCGGCAGCTCATTGATTACTCCGAGAAGCTCGGCTGCGACTCGCTCTTCATCACCGACTTCGGCCCGCTCGAAGGCAAGCACGACGACGCCTCGCTCGCCGAAGTTCGCAAATACGCCGCCGGCAAGGGCGTCACCATCGAACTCGGCTCGTGGAGCATCTGCCCGACCGCGAAGCGCTTCAAAAAGGACTGGGGCACGGCAGAGGAGCACCTCGCGCTGGGCCTGCGCATGAGCAAGGCGATTGGCTCGAAGGCCTTTCGCGTCGTCCTCGGCGGGCAGGAAGACCGCAGCACCGAAGGCGGCATCGAGGCGCGCATCGCCGACACCGTGAAGGTGCTCAAGTCCCAGCGCAGCCGCGCCATGGACGCGGGCGTGAAGGTCGCCGTCGAGAACCACGCGGGCGACATGCAGGCGTGGGAGCTGCAACAGCTCGTCGAGGCCGCCGGCAAGGATTTCGTGGGCGTGAACTTCGACTCCGGCAACGCCGCGTGGACCCTCGAAGACCCGCTCGCCAGCCTCGAAACCCTCGCGCCCTACGTCCTCACCACCAGCCTGCGCGACGACATGGTCTGGGAGTCCGCCAACGGCGTGACCGTGCAGTGGACCGCGATGGGCGAGGGCTGCCTGGACCTGCCCGCGTTCTTCGACCTCTTCGAGCAGCACTGCCCCGGCGTGGCCGTCCACATCGAGACCATCTCCGGCTTCGCGCGCGAGTTCGCGATTTGGAAACAGGACATTTGGAAAACCTTCCCCAAGGCGAAGGCGAGCGACCTCGCGCGTTTCATCGCGCTGGCGAAGCGCGGGAAGAAGATTGAGCCGTTCAAGGCCCCCGCCGGCGTGGACGGCAACAAGGCCCAGCAGGACTACCAACGCGGCGAAGTCGAGCGCAGCATCAAGTATTGCCGGGAAGTGCTCGGCCTCGGACTGCGGGCGTGAGGGAAAGGCATGGACACCGACTTCACCCGCACAGACCCGCAGTGCGACAGCATCTACACCAGAGGCCCGTCCGAGGTGCTCGACCACGCCACGAGCGAAATCGCCATTTGCAGCAAGCTGGGCTTCGACGCGACGAGGAAACTGGCAGGTGAACGCTTCAAACGAGCCTGGCCACCACTGATCAAGTCGGATGAAAGCGTGAAGTCGAAGGTTAACTCCGTTCACGAGTGTAAATAGATCTGAATCTCCAAAAGCAAAATAGCCATGAGCAAATACGCCACTCTCGTTAACGTGCTTGATCAACTTCGTTCCGAAGCGCCGAAAGAATTCAAGAGCTATCACGCGCTGCCGACCGAACTGGAGAAGCTGGACTTTGCGCGGGCAAAAGCCTTCATCCATCTGTTCTTGAAAGTGCGATTCGGCCTGCTGGAATTCGGCGAACGCGAACGATTCGTAACTGACGGCAGTTACGACGGAGGAATTGACGCCTACTACATCGACGTCGAAACGAAGACGATTTTTGTCCTCCAGTCGAAATTCCGCACGAACGCACCGAATTTTGAGGGCAAACAGATTGAACTAAAAGAAGTCCTGAAGATGGATGCTGATCGGATTTCGGAGGGCATGACTGAGGACGAAGACGGAAACAAATACAACGGGAAGATTCAGGCGATGCTCGAACGAATCAAAGAGCTACCTGATCCAGCCCGCTACAAGTGGCAAGTCGTGCTACTCGCAAATCTGAAGAACGCGAAACCATCCGATCTCAAAAAACTTACGGGCGGGTTCGCCGCCGTCGTTTTTTGATTTTGATCGCACCTACGAAGAATTGGTCTTTCCGGTAGTCAGCGGGACTTTCTTCAATGTGGCTGATTTGTTCATAAAGCTGCACCTGACCAACAAGGAACTCTCTCAATCCAGAATCAACTATCCAGTCGCGACCGAACATGCAACTTGCGACATCACGATTATCTTTGTTCCAACGCTTGAGGTGGCGAAGGTCCTACACAAATACAAAAATTCGGTTTTGCGATTTAACCCGCGAAGCTACCTCGACCTGCAAACGAATCCTGTGAACCGCGAGATCGCAAGCACTGTGACAGAGAAGAAATCCAACGAGTTCGCCCTTTTCAACAATGGCATCACCATCCTTTCAGATGAAACCAACTTGAGCGAGAAGATCGGACAGAAGGACAAAGGACAACTTCACATCAAAAATCCCCAGATCATCAACGGCGGCCAGACGGCGTTTACTCTGTGCCGCATTTTTGAAGAGCATGTCGAGAGCGGGAAAGACCCAAACGTGTTCCAAGACAAGGAGGTGATGCTGAAGGTCATCACGTTTCCACAAGCAGACAACGATGGGAAGCTCAAGCTCATCGAAGCGATCTCGAAAGCAACAAATCAGCAAACGGCAGTCAGCGAAGCTGACCGAAGGTCGAACGATAAGGTTCAAATTGAACTCCAGAAAAATCTCTACTCCGCATTCGGATACTTTTACGAGCGCAAACGCGGTGAGTTTTTGGATGGGTTGAGACAGAAATACATTGATTCCCATCGGATTATCGACAGAGAGCTCGTGTTGCGGGTTTGTTGCGCACTCAAAGGCCAGGTGTCCGAGGCACGCCGACAAAGCGCAAAGAAGCTGTTCGCGAAAGCGGCGTTCAGCAATCTTATCGATGGTAGGACGGACCATCGCGCAGTTTTCTTTGGGTTCAAGTGCCTTGAATATCTCGGCAGTGTGGAGCGGAGCTTTGCCGCCTCACCAAACAACCGATTCGGAGTCGCGAATTTCGGGCAAGGCTTGCGGTATGGGAGGTATGCCATCGCTTCCGTGGCTTCACGGGCGCATTCCAAGGACATTCCAAACGAGGGCTACGATCAAAAAGCGAAGGAGGAGACTGACAAAGTGTTGGCGCGGTGGCTTGGCTTTGAGTCCTACGTAATCCTACAGCGGCACAACGGCGCTTATTTCTTGAAGACAAAAGATCCAAACACAGGACAGGAAATTCTCGAAGTAAATTTTGACGGATACTACAAAGGCAGCACGCTGAATCGCGATTTGAAGTCGTTTTCATTCACGTGAGTTGCGACTGCCCCAGCCGCACGTGCTTGCCTCGCCGCAGTTGCTGACGATCGCATTTCAATAGTTATCCGTTTCCGGCTGCGTGTCCGTCGCGATTTGGAAGGAAAAGTCTTCAGAGTGTTTGGGCTGATTCGGGGGATGAATTCGCTTGTCCCCATTCGCTTGCCAACCTCGGGATGAGCCAAAACGGCGCACTTTAGGCCGGTAAAGCCCCGCTGCCTCCGCTGAACGCCTTCCCACCCTCCCGAAACCGCCTAAAACCCCTCAAAACCCGAAAATCTTCAGAAACGCCCCAAAAACACTGAACGCAAAATGACTTTTTGCGCCTGGTAAATGACTTGGTGGGGGTGGTAAATGACTTTTTCCACCAGGTAAATGACTTGGCGCGAGTGGTAAATGGCTTGGTCCGCCCGGTGAATGACTTGGGGGAGCCGGTAAATGACCGGACGCCCTCCCGAAATGCCTTGGCCCGCCCGGTAAATGCCTTGGTGCCCCTCAGAAACCAGTTCCGTGCGGAAAATCCACATTTACCCTTGCCAAAAAGCCGTTTCTTTGGCGGAATCAGCCCGTTCCCAAGAAAACTCAACCCCGTCTCGCTCTATGGAATACTATCAAGCCATCCAAAACCGGACCGGACAAACCGTCGCGGTCATCAACCAATACGTCCCCACCCTCAAAGTCGGGGCCGTGGACGCCGCCGGGCTGCTCGCCCTGGCCGACGCCCTCAACCCGTTGGCCCAGACCCGCGACAACGCCATCGCCGACTCCGATGCCGCCGTCAACGCCGAGAATCAGGGCTTCCTCGGCATCCAGGGCCTCACCCTCGCCCTCCCGCAATCCGCCGAGGGCGAGCTGGACGACACCGTCATCACCGAGGCCGCGCTCATTGACCTCCTCGACCCCGCCTACGCCATCGTCCCCCGCACCACCGAGCTGGCCCTGTCGCGCGGCAAAAAAGTCGTCAGCGCCGTCACCCGCATCAACACCTTCCTCACCGCGCAAGTCCCGCCGCGCGGTGCCATCACCGCCGGCGGCAAAGGCGTGGCCGACCTCACCACCGCCATGAACGCCCAGCCCGCCCTCGAACAAACCGTCGAGGACCGCGCCGTGGACGTGACCGACGCCCGCACCGCGTTGCGCAGCGCCGCCGCCACCGTGGACCGCCTCAACAAACGCTTCTACGCCAAGCTCGAAGCCGAGGCCCGCACCAACCCCGCACTGGCCGAGGCGCTGGCCGGCATCACCACCGGCGCGAACCTCCCCGGCACGCTGGGCATCGTCAGCGTCCTGCAAGGCGGCGTGAACGGCCTGCAACTCCTCGTGAGCTACGAGAACGGCACCTACACCACCGGCGCGACGAGCACTGTGGAATGGATGGTGGAAGGTGTGGACACCGACTTCACCCACACCGCCCCCGCCGACCCGAGCGGCAACGCCCTCGGCCCCTTCACCGTGGGCCAGGTGGTGAAACTCCGCACCCGCGTGACGAACGCCAACGGCACGACGACGGGCAGCATCAGGACGCTGACGATTTTGAACCCGGCTCCGTGAAGGTAGCCGTGCTCACGAAAAACCCTTCATGGTTTTTACTCAGGGTTTCACATTTGCCTGGAAAGCTTGTAGGCTACCGACATGGCTAGACTCCACTCCTTCACGCTGGAGAATTTCCGCAGCTACAAGCGCGGAACCTTGAATCTTGGAACGCTGACGTTGCTTGTGGGAGCCAATGCCTCCGGCAAGAGCAACCTCATCGAGGGGCTTCAAATGTTGTCGTGGCTGGCACGTGGGCAGCGGTTGGAGGACGTTTTCCGTGCCGTTCAGGAAAAGGAACTGTCAGTCCGAGGCGTTCCAGCTCAACTAGCAAGGGATGGCTGGAGCGAGTTTTCGTTTTCATGTCACCTACGCCAGACCGAGTGGGAGGCGCTTTCCGTAACAATACGGCACAACGGAAGCGGATTACGCATTGCGAAGGAGCGGATGGAGGCTCAGGGCGTGAAAGTTCCGCTCTATGACGTGCGACGACGAACCGGCGACCATGGACATGATCTTCATGTCGCTTACAATAATTTCTCAATCGGCGGAATTAAGCCGGAAATTCTATGCACGGATCAGCAGGCCGTCTTTACGCAACTATTGACCCCTGCTCGCTTTGAAGCCAAGCACAAGAGGGCACAGGCAACGATCCCTCAAGCGTGCCGCGGCTTCATGGAATCACTGGCGAACGTGTTCTTTCTGGATCCGATCCCCCAACGGATGCGAAATCCTAGCTTCGCGGATGATGCGAAGCTCCGAGGGGATGGAGCTAATCTCTCCAGTGTTCTTTGTGGCTTATCGAAAGATGAGCCAAAGAAAGGTGCGGTGCTCGATTTCATCAAAGATTTGCCCGAGCAGCACATCACGGGTTTCGATTTCTTGCGTGGGCCACGCAATGAGGTGCTGGTCCTGCTGGAAGAGTTGTTCGGCCCAACCAAGACTGAGCGGGATGCGTCACTTCTTTCCGATGGCACACTTCGAGTCCTCGCAGTGGCGGCGGCACTTCTCTCTGCTCCCGAGTATTCGACCGTGGTTATGGAGGAGGTGGATAACGGCATCCATCCTAGTCGTGCCCGAGCGTTGCTGGCGAAGGTGCAAGATGTCGCGGAGAAGCGGAAGCTGGCAGTGCTTATCACCAGTCACAACCCGGCGCTGCTAGACTCCCTGCCAAACAGTGCGGTGCCCGATGTGGTGTTTTGCTATCGCGATCCGAAGGAGGGCGACAGTCGGCTGGTGCGCTTGGAAGACCTGCCAAACTATCCCGAACTCATTGCCCAGGGTCCGCTGGGCAGGCTGGTGACGCAGGGCGTGCTGGACCGGATGGTCAAGCAAGCGCAGACGCCGGACGAGCGCCGCGCGTCGGGGCTGGCCTACGTGGAGCAACTTCGGCAGGCCCAGCCATGAGCATCGCGCTGATTGATACGTCGGTGTTCTGCAACCTCCTCAAGGTGCCTGGCAGGGATCAGCACTGTGAGGAGATGCTGTCAGAGTTGACGCAGCTTATCGAGCAACGGACCACGTTGCTACTGCCCATGACTGCCGTAATCGAAACCGGGAACCACATTGCCAAAGTGTCAGATGGAGGAAGACGACGCACGGCGGCCCTGCGATTTTGCAGCGAAGTTGGCAAAGCAATTGATGGCACGGCACCTTGGACGGCGACGCCGTTTTGGGAAGTGGTTGCGCTGAGGAATTGGTTGGATGAGTTCCCCGACCAGGCGATGCGCGGCGTCGGGATGGGCGACCTCTCAATCATCAAGGAGTGGGAACGCCAGTGCGATTTGCACAAAGCACGCCGGGTGTTCATCTGGAGCTTGGATGGAACTGACTTGGGCGGTTACGACCGGAAGCCTTGAACCCACTTCGAGCCGGCTGAGCGGCGTCCCTCCTCACTTCTTCCAGAAGAGCGATTCCTGCGGGGCGGAATACTTCACGGCGAGGTGGGGCGTTTCGAGGCGTTTCCCATCGGCTCCCCGGCTTTGCAGCGCGGCTGCGGGCCGTCGTTGACCATGGGTCGTCAGGCATCAATGATGAGGCACAACGAATGAAATGGGCGCGCGCAACGAGTTTCTTACGACTGGCCTGCCTGCTGTTGGGAGTCGGCAGCTTCGGCGTGGCCTGGCATTTAACCAAGCTGGGTGCCTCGGGCGTTGAGGATGTGCCACCGCCGTTCATCTTGCTGTCCGGTCTCGCTGGACTTGGGTTCCTGTGCCTCGCCGTCCTCGGCCGCTACCCCCGGCCTGATGCCAACCACTAATTGCCAAACGAAACGTTGAAGAAGCTTTCAACCACGAATGGACACCAATGAACACAAATGAAATCCAGGCCCGATGCCGCCCTATTCGTGTTGATTCGTGTCCATTCGTGGTTAAATCAGCGCTTCCTAAGCACTAACCTCTCCCCGCCATGCCCCTTCACCTCTCTCCCCGCCGCGACTTCCTCCGCCACAGCGCCCTCGCCGCCGCCGGCCTGTTCGCCTCACGCGAGCTTTTCGCCGCCGAGGCCGGCGCGTCCTCCCGCTGGGCCTTGCTCTCGGACACGCACATCGGGCCGAAGCCCGAGTCCGTCGCCCGCGAGACGAACATGGCCGACCACCTCCGCGCGGTCGTGAAGGAAGTCACCGCGCTCCCGACCGCGCCCGCCGCCGTCTTCATCAACGGCGACTGCGCGCTCAAGGCCGGCCTCGTGGACGAATACGCCACCTTCATCCCGCTGCTCAAGCCGCTCACCGAGGCCCGCCTGCCCGTCCACATGACCCTCGGCAACCACGACGACCGCGCCAACTTCTGGAAGGCCCTCAACGTCGCCAGCGACGCCGCGCGTCCCGTGCAGACCAAGCACATCTCCGTCATCCAATCCGCGCACGCGAACTGGTTCCTCCTCGACTCGCTCGACGTGGTGGACAAACCGCCCGGCAAGCTCGACACCGCGCAGCGCGACTGGCTGGCCAAGGCGCTCGACGAGCACAAGGACAAGCCCGCGCTCGTGATGGTGCATCACAACGTCCACCTCGACCCCACCAAGCCCAACAGCGCGCTCCTCGACACCAACGAACTCTTCGAGGTGCTGCTCCCTCGCAAGCAGGTGAAGGCGCTCTTCTACGGCCACTCGCACAAGTGGGAGCTGAAGGAGAAGGACGGCCTGCACCTCGTGAACCTTCCCGCCGTGTCCTACGCCTTCGCGAAAGACCAGCCGACGGGCTGGGTGGATTGCCTCCTCAAGTTCGGCAGCGCCACGCTCGAACTTCGCTCGCACAACGAGCAGCACCCCGCGCACGGGAAGATGACCGAGTTGAAGTGGCGGGCGTGAACCTCCGCATCCGGTAGCAGCCGACGTAAGGAGGCTCCAGCTTCCCCCAAAGTAGCTCGACATTCCAATGTCGAGTCAGGCCGTCCGCCAGCGCCGAACTCGACATTGGAATGTCGAGCTACTGTGCACCGCCCAACTGCTCAGGCGCACCCGCAGCCGTGGTTGTTGCAGCAACCGCCGTCGTTCATGTCCTCGACCGTCGGCACGCGGCCCAGTTCCAGCGTCTTCTGGATGTGCTTCATGATGCTCTCCTGCACGCGCGACACCTCCTGCTGGGCGTCGAGGAACTCGGTCGCCACCGGGTTCTTCATGAAGCTGTCGCGCAGCGCCTCGAAGCGGCCGATCTCCTCCTCGGTGATCTGCACGCCGTATTGCTGCTTCTGCTGGAGCAGCGCGCCGGAGTCGTTGAGCATCTGATATTCGTATTTCACCTTCTCGTCGGCCATGAAGGCGTCAATGCGGCGGCGCAGGTCGCCGAAATCGGGCCGGTCGAGGATGGCCTGGCAGAGGTCGCGGATTTTCTCGTCCACGGCGGAGGTCGGAGCGATAGCGATTTCCATAATCTGGGTTGGTGGCCCGCGCTTCACGCGGCGGGCACGGCGGAAGTTAGCAGCGAACCGCGACCGGGCCAGTCTTCTTTTCCTCCAGACAGACTGGCGGCTCAGGTTTTTGCCGATTGACCGTGCCCGGTGGCTTCGGCGTAACTCGTGGCCATGCGCTGCCTCCCCGTTCTGCTGATGGTCGTCCTTGCCGGTGCGGGTTGCGCCAGCCCGAAGGAGGCGAAGGACGAGGCCGCCAAGGCCACTCCCAAGGAAAGGGCGAAATCGTCGGGCAAGGCCCAGCCGAACCCCGCGCCCGTCATCCAGCCGGTGTCGGCGTTCTCCGGGAAAGTCGTGCTGGTGAATGCGCCGCTGAAATACGTCGTGGTCGAGGGCACCCTCGGCCGCCTGCCGCCGGTGGAGCAAACGCTCAACGTCTATCGCGACGGCCAGAAGGTCGGCGTGGTCGTAGTGTCCAACCAGGCGCGCGGCGCGAACTTCGCGGCGGACCTCACGCAGGGCGAGGCGCGCGTGGGTGACACGGTGCGGAGCGACTGAACCTCGTGGCAGCCGACGTGAGGAGGCTCTGACTGAACTCGATCCGTGTCATGCACAGCTTGACCTGCCTCTTCATCAGAGCCTCCTCACGTCGGCTGCCACCTTGAGCGGCTACAAGTGTTCCCCCGCCAGCAGGTCCGTCTCCTTCAGCGCGATTGGAAACGGCTCCAGCGACATCGCCCGGTCGTGGTCGAGGAACGCCTCGCAGGCGCGGAAGAACTCGGCGCTGGTCGTGACCCGGCGGATTTGGTGCAGGAACTTCCCCTCCGCGTCCACGCCGAGGCCGACGTAGTTCAAATACTTCTTCATCTTCTGCACCTGCGAGGACTCGCGGATGCCCGGCGTGCAGACGGCGTCGTAGAGCGCACGGATGTAGCCCAGCACATCGCGGCCGCGCGGGACGAAGAGCGGCTCGCCGCGCTGGTGCTGGCGGATTTGGGTGAAGAGCCACGGGTTGCGAATCGCGCCGCGACCGATCATCAGCCCGCGCGCGCCCGTGTGGCGGAGCACTTCGGCGGCCTTCGCGGCGGAATACACGTTGCCGTTTGCCATCACCGGACAGGGCATCGCCGCGACCGCCCGCGCGATGAAGTCATAATGCACCTCGCTGCGATACATCTCCAGCACCGTGCGCGCGTGGACGGTGAGCAGGTCCAGCGAGTGCCGCGCGAAGATGGGCAGCAGCTCGTCGAAGACCGCCGGCGAGTCGAAGCCCAGGCGCGTCTTCACCGTGAAGGGAATCGTCACCGCCTCGCGCAGCGCGCCGAGGATGGCGTCCACACGCGCCGGCTCGCGCAGTAGGCCGCCGCCGGCGCACTTGCGATAGACCACCGGCGCGGGGCAGCCGAGATTCAGGTCAATCGCTGCGACCGGCAGTTGCTGGAGGAACTTCGCCGTGCGGACGAGCGACGGGATGTCGTTGCCGATCATCTGCGCGACGATGGGCCGGCCCGTGGCGTTCTCCTTGATGGACTGGACGATCCACTTCTCCGGCGTCGAGACGGCGTGGACGCGGAGATACTCGGTCCAGTAAACGTCCGGCCCGCCGTAGCGCGCCATGAGCGTCATGAACGCGCGGTCGGTCACGTCCTGCATCGGTGCGAGGGCGAGCCATGTGGAGTGCGGCGGCAAGCGGAGCGCGACGCCGCTTTTCTGTCCTGCGGAGCAGCCTGTGGCGGGCGATTCCGCTCCGCGGGAGGCCAAAGCGCCGTCGCCGCTGCGCTCTGCCGGCGCAGTCCAAGAGGGTGCTGGGCTCATGCGAACTGTGGGTGCGCCTGCAAACGCTCCCACGTCTCGGGCGCGAGCGGAGCCTGCCGATACTTCGCTTCGTGCAGCGGCTCGGCGCTGGTGGAGCGGCGGGCGCGTTCCAGCCACTTGCGGTCGAGCGGCTCGTCGAGCAGGTCGAGGGTGTTTGCGGCAAGGGTGGTTTCCTCCTTCTCGCCCGTCGCATGGCCCACGCCCACGAAGAAGCCCGCCAGCAGCCACGTCACGCGCAGCAGCGTGGCGCGCGAGTAGGTGGGCATGGCGCAGGGGCGCGCTGGGTCGAGGCGGCGGAATAGCTGCGTGAAGAGCGGGAGCGTCCACATCGCCGGGTTCTTCGCGGGGGAGAAGGCGTCGAAGAGAATGGCGTGCGGGGCGGGCGGCAATCCGGCGGTGAGGCGAGGCTCCGACCGGCGCAGCCACGTTGGAAAGTCTGCGACGCATACGTCCCATGCGACACATTGCCTCCCATCTTGCTGCGCGGCCCTGCCCTCGGCCAGCAGCGTCGTGACCAGCGGCTCATAGCCGCCGAAGTAGCCGAGTTCCTCCCCGTGCTGAAGCGCGAACCTCAACGGCTCCAGCGTGTGATCGAAGCTGATGAGCCGCACCCGGCACGGCAGATCGCGCGTGGCGTGCAGGACGGTCAGCGCGTTGGCCGCCGCGCCGAGGCCCACGTCCCAGATGACGAACTCGCCCGCGTGGCCCGCCAGCCGCTCGCGCAGCCGGAGCTGCCGCACGTAGAGCGCCTCCGCCTCCGCCACCGGGCCGACGACGGGATGAAACGTCTCCGCCTCCGCGTGGGAGCGGACGCTGCGGACGCCGTTGGCGAGGGTGACGAGGCTGTAGCCGGGGGCCGACACGGGCCGGGACGGTAGCAACGCGCGCGGGCGGGTGAAACGGGGAAGTTCGTCTTTCGTTTCCTGCGTGCTTTTCGTGCGCGATGCGCGAAGGCCGCGCTTGAGCGCTGGGGCGGCGGAGAAAGGTTTGCCATCACCTGTGCGTAATCCCCTGCAAAAGCGTCGTTCTCGCCCGCCAAAGCCGCACCGCTTTCGGCTGGCAAGGCCATTGCTAAAGAGCACTTGCTCGTCGCCCGCGAGCAGCCGGGGCAAGTCCGGACAGCTTTGCCCGACCAAACCAACGGCAGTCCCGGGCGACGTTGCCGAGCGGTTCGCCGATGCGACAGGGCTTCACTCGCGTCGGCCACGACGAAAAACCGCCGGCAACGTCGCTCTTTTTGAAGACGGAGGCGGTGCGTTTCCGTCAAGCAATGCGACTCACATGGCCCGCGCGTATCCAGAGGTCCAGACGGCCAGCCCGACCACGGTGGAAGTGGTCTGGCAGCGGCGTCCGCGCGTCCGCCAGATTCCGGTTCATTTCGTCACCGCCCCGCTGCCCGAGGCCGGCCCGACCCGGCCCACGGCGGCGGAACTGACGTGGCTCCCCCGCCACGAGTCAGCGGACAAGCAAGGACCGTTCTGAGCGAGGCGAAAAGGTTCAGTGTTTCCAGCCCGGCTTGGCGCGCTGCCGCTGGAAGCGTTGAACCGACTTCCCAGCGGACCAACTGCCTCGCCGTCCGCGAAAACGCCGGCCTTCCATCGGGCTTGGGTGGCGTCGCGTTTCAAGCTGGTGAACCGCCGTCGGCCAGCCACACCCGCGTCCGGCTGCGGCGCCTGGCAAACACCATCGTTGAATAATCCCCCCGCCGCGCCAATCTCCCCTTCACTCATTTCACCATGAAACCTCGCCCCTCCCGTCTTGGCCGTCGTGAATTCCTCCAGGCCACGGCCGCCAGCGCCGCCGCGCTCGCCGCCAGCGAAAGCCACGCCCAGCAGAAATCAAGAGCCGCCGGCCCGCGCCGCCGCTCGCTCATCGCCGAGGAAAACGCCAGGCCCGGCTCCCTCGACTGGCAACTCACCCGCGTCCGCCTCGACAAGACCGGCGGCCACCGTGCGCCCGCCATCGAGGGCTACTGCTCCCGCCAGAGCGTCAAGGCCGGCGAGACGCTGGACTTCATGATCAGCGTCAACCCGGACGCGAAGTTCAGGTTCGAGATTTTTCGCACCGGCTACTACGGCGGCCGCGGCGCGCGGCTGATGATGTCGGAAGGTCCCATTCCCGGCACCAAGCAGGCCGACCCGCCCGTCGGTGAGAACCGCCTGCGCGAGTGCAAATGGGCACCCGTCATCTCCTTCAAGATTCCCTCGGTCTGGCCCAGCGGCGTTTATCTCACGCGCCTCACCACCGTGCCGGACAAGGCCACGGAGCCTTATTGGCAGAGCTACATCATCTTCATCGTCCGCGACGACCGCCCGGCGGACATCCTCTTTCAGTGCAGCGACAACACCTGGCAGGCCTACAACAAATGGCCCGACAGCTACTCGCTCTACACCGACCCGCGCGGCGCGCACGCCGTCGGCACCGAGGTGAGCTTCGACCGGCCCTACGGCAAGTATGCGCAGATTTACGAACACCCGCTGTCCATCGGCTCCGGCGAGTATCTGCTGTGGGAGTTCCCGCTCGCCTACTGGCTGGAGCAGCACGGCTACGACGTGACCTATTGCTCGAACGTGGATTGCCTCGACGCCGCGCAAATCACCCGCTGCAAGACCTTCCTCAGCGTCGGCCACGACGAGTATTGGGACGTGCGGCAATATGACGCCGTGAAGTCCGCCATCAACTCCGGCACGCACGCGCTGTGGCTCTGCGGCAACTCCGTCTTCGGGCGAACGCCGTTCAAGCCATCCTCCAGCGGTCAGGCCAACCGCATCCTCCAACGCACCGGCATCTACGCGGGCCTGACCGACAAGGAAGTTGAGGAGTCCATCAGCGTGTTCACCAAGGACTGGAAGCGCGACCCGCGCAACGAGGCGGACATCATGGGCGCGCGCAGCATCGTGCCCTTCAACGGTGGGGGCGACTGGGTCTGCACCAAGCCGGACCACTGGATTTTCGAGGGCACCGGGATGAAGAAAGGCGACTCCGTGCGCGGCCTCGTCGGCTGGGAACACCACGGTTCTCCCGCGAACATCCCCGGCCTCGAAGTGGTGGCCGAGGGCACGGTCTGGCGCGGCGGCACCACGCCCGCGCACTGGACCGCGACCATCTTCCCCGGCCCGAAAGGCAACCTCGTCTTCAACGCCGCGACCATCTGGTGGCCGCAGGGCTTGAGCACGCCGCCCGGCCACATCCTCCCGTGGAGCCACTGGAGCCGCCCGCACGGCCCCGACGCCCGCGTGCAGCGCATCACGCAAAACCTGCTGAAGCGCTGCGGCGCGTGAGCCATCCGTGAAGCGAACGCAACGGCGGCTGGGCGCAGTTGGGGGAATGTGAGCCTCTGCCAGTTTGGCGGACTGCCGACGTGTCCCGCCGTCCCTCCATCTGAAAGCATCCCGCTGGGGCGGTTTTTGAAAGTCAGTGGCCAGGCTGGCAGCGCTGACCTGCGAGGTAGCGCGACTTTCCGAAGTCGCGTCGTGGCGTCCTCCTGCGCCGAAGCCGCGACATTGGAATGTCGCGCTACCCCGTGCAGGAGACGACGTGAGGAGTCTCATTTCAAAATCAGAACCCGGAATGCAAAACTAGGAACCCATTCAGAGACTCGTCACCTCGTCTCCTACAAGCCTCGCCCGGTAGGACCGCCCTGCGGGCGGCCTCGTTCCCACCATTCAGCGCGGCCATACCCACCGTAGGACAGCGCACTGGACGTGCCGCAGGGCACCAACGCCGCCGTCCTGACCAAGAGTTTCCTCTGGGGTCTGGACCTCAGCGGCACGGCGGACCAGGCGGGCGGCATTGGTGGCCTCCTCGCCATCTCTCAGCACTCAACCAACGGACTTGCCACTCACCTCCCCTGCTTCGATGGCAACGGAAACGTGATGGCGCTGGTGAATGCGGGGAGCGGGCAGCCGAGCGCGCGCTACGAGTATGCGCCGTTTGGGGAGCCGTTGCGCGTGACCGGTGATGCGGCGCTGCTGAACCCCTTCCGCTTCAGCACCAAATACACCGACGACGAGACCGGCCTGCTCTACTACGGCTACCGCTACTACAGCCCCACCCAGGCCAAGTGGCTCAACCGCGATCCGCTACAGGAGGAAGGCGGAATCAATCTGTATGCGTTCTGCCTGAACAACCCGGTCAACTCGTTCGACCCTCTTGGTTTGAACAACCTCACAGAGGAGCAAGCGGTTCAAGCTGAGGGAGCTGGTATCGGAGCTGAGGGTGCCGGTTCCGCCTCAAGAATCTACACTAAACTCAAGAGCTATCTTGGAGACCTTCAGGATTTTGAGCACTTCAAAGCGGGGATTTTGGAAGCAGATGACAATATCTTTGTTGATCTGATTTCTGAAATCAATGAACTACAGCATTCTGTAGCCTCAACTACTCACGGACCACTGGATGGGCGCGGTCGTGATCACCATCTCACACCCAAAGCCCAAGGGCTTAGCCAATTTTTCGCCCTCAGCAGGACAAACCCACACGATCTCTCAACAAACATTCCAAACTGGCAACATGGTGCAGTTCACAGCAATGGAAGAGACGGAACTGGTGGAGCCTGGAATCGAATTTGGGAAAACGCCAGAGACAAAGCCAATTCCGGTGACAACAACTGGAAGAATAAGTCGTTCGTCGCAGGGTTCGCAGTTGGCGTGGCGCTCAAAGTTGGCCTTGGCATCGACAACATCCGCCCTTATCCTGGCAAGAAATAATTTTGACATCTGATCTGTGATGCAGTCCTGCGAGCATGAGTGTTACTAACGCTTCAATCCCCCGGTTGTCTTTTCCCCGCACGCATCCGTGTTCTTTCTCTAGCACGGCGTCTGGACGGCTTCCGAACCTTGATTGCGAACATTGCCATGGAGTTACGGCGGTGAATTTTGGGTATCCGTTGGTTCGTCCAGCCGAACTGAAAGGTTTCGTGTTTGATGACAATTGGGATACACCAAGCGTTGGCCTGGCGGATTTTGAGAAAATCCAGGCCTGCGGCAAAGCGATCTATGGTGAAGATGTCCTGCTAATGCCGGGTGCCCAGGTGGGCGAGTTCGATATTTACGCTCATGGAAGTTCGCCGAAACACTTATTTGAAATCGAACGCGTTGAGCCGGGTGGAATACTGTTTAGTATGCGGATATTAGATGTTCTGTCTTGCTCCGATATTTTCCTGCCAAACGTCAGACATGAGCTTCGCCAAGCGGACGGGAAGGTGCGGTTCTACGGCCTGACCCAAGCGCCTGTGTATCGAATACTACTTCCAATCAGTATCAAGGACACGGGATGCCAACAGTGCGTTCATTGCGGCTGCGTCTCCCCGGTTCGAGTTAACTCGACAATCCCTCCGATACTCTACTTTGATTCAGCAGCAAAAAACTCAATCGCGCCAGTTTTTCGTGTAGTTGGCTACGAAGCTAGTTTGTTTCTACGTGATGACGTTGCTCGAATATTTCAGGCGATCGACAACCTTGGTGCCGATTTACAGCCTTGGGGTCAGTGGATGTAGTGGTAGCCGAATCTGCCTCAATGGTGATTCGCAAGCCGTTCACTTCCGCAGTGCCGCCTCAATCGCCGCCTTCATGCGGGCCTCGCTGCCGGGGGCGACCCAGCACCAGTCGTGGAGGTTGCCGTCCTTTTCCTCCCACGCGCGCTCGATGGGGATGTAGCCGGGCGCGCTCTCGCCGTAGCCCGCGACCATGACGAAGGAGTCGGGGCGCACCGCCTGCGCGTGAAGCTGGAACTCGACGTAGGCCTCGGCGGGGAGCAGGAGGAATTGCGCGGGGCCGAAGTCCACGGCGGGCACGTCAATGGGCTGGCCGGTGGCGGCGCGCTTGCGCCAGGAGAGGTTCATGGCGGCGAGGCATTGCGCGAAGGGCTTCTGGTCGGGGGCGAGCAGCTTGGTGGAGCCAGCCACGGTGAAGCCGTCGGGTTCGTTGCGCGGTTCCAAGGTCAGCGGCACGGAGCGAAAGGTGATGCGTTCCAGCGGCACTTTCTTCGTGTCGCGCCACGCCTCGGCCATCGCCTGGTAAAGCCGGCCCGCGAGCACGGGGCGGTTCTCGCGTGCGCCAGTGTTGTATTTGCCGGCGGTGACGTTGCCGCTGCAGCCGGAGAAATAGACCTGCGCGACGTTCGGCAAGTCCTCCTGCCGCCGCCGCCGCGCGAGGCCGGGAAAGTCCGCCGAGACGTCGCCGGTGCGGTAGTAGCTCATCGGGTGGACGGCGTAGTTGCTCAACGCGGCGAGCGGAGTGTTGCCATTCCAGAAGCTTAAGGTCTTGAGCATCGGGTCCGTGGTGTCCTCGCCCGCCGCGCTGGCCAGGGCATCGCGCGTGGCGCTGCCGCGGCTGTAGGACACCTTGCCGTCAGGCAGGAGGTAGCGGCGGTTGGAGGCAATCTTCTCGACCCGCGCCTGGCCGAGGCCGATCTGCGTGACGGGCGAAGCGGACTTGAGCGCGTCGCGCAGCGCCTTCGCCACGCGCTGAACGGCGACTTCGTGGAACGCCACGTCGCAGACGGTGCCGGCGCACTTGTGCTGCTTGAGGATGCGCTCGGCTTCGAGATCGGCGACCGGGGCGTCGTGGACGTGTGTGCTGGAGACAAGGACGCGCGCGCGGTCGGTGCCGGCGGCCTCGGCCAGCACGTCGCGCCAGCGGTCGAAGGCGGCGTTGCGGATTTCGCACCAGTCCACGGAGACGAGCACAACGGGTTTCTCGCCGCCGGTGAGCACGATGCCCTTGGCAAAGAGCGGGTCGGCGACGGATTTGGAGAGCCACGCGCCGCCCATCATGCCGTGGCCGGCGGGCACGGTGACATCGGCGGAGAAGGCGGCGAGTCGGAAGCCGGCGGGCTGGGCGGCGGCGCGGGTGGCGGCGAGCGCGGCGGTGGCGGCGAGTGATTGCGCGAGGAAGGCGCGACGGGTCGGAGCGGGCATGGGCGAATTCACGCCGCATCGGACGCGCAAGGCGAGCGGGAAATTCCGCTCCGTCGTCTCGTAGCCGCAACCTTCAGGTTGCGATCCCGTCACGCGCAGCCTGAAGGCTGCGACTACGGCGCGGCTGGCTAAAAAGGGACAGGCCGTGCAATTCCGGGCAGGAAAGAGTTCATGGAATTGAGCAGCCGTTTTGCTGGCCGTGATGAAAGCCTTGAAAACAAAGGCGATCTCGCGTGTGGAAAACTTTCCGCGCCCGCTGGCACCGCCGTTGCTAAGGGAAGCGTGCGCTGGTCACCAGCAGTCAACAAACGCGTTCCGTCCGGCGGAAGCGCGCGGGATTTCGCCAGCACTTCGCCGCGCGTCGCCAGAGCGAAAGACACCCAATGAAGAAAATCGAAGCCATCATCAAACCGTTCAAGTTGGAGGAAGTAAAAGACGCGCTGAGTGACATCGGCGTGGAAGGCATGACCGTGACCGAGGTGAAGGGGTTTGGCCGCCAGAAGGGCCACACCGAAATCTACCGCGGCTCGGAATACACCGTGGACTTCCTCCCCAAGATCAAACTCGAACTCGTGCTGCCCGACGCCCGCGTGGACGCCGCCGTGGCCGCCGTCGTGAAAGCCGCCAAGACCGGCAAGATCGGCGACGGCAAGGTGTTCGTCTCCTCCGTGGACGACGCCATCCGCATCCGCACCGACGAGAAAGGTGACGCCGCTGTCTGAACCCCGCCAACCGCAACCCACTGAAACAAACTGAACATGAAGAAACTGATTCTCTCCCTCACCCTGTTCTCGCTGCTGGCGGGCACGACACAACCTCTGCTGGCGCAGGCCCCGCCAGCGGCACCAGCCGCCGCGCCGGCCGCGAAGGCGCCGGAACCGCCCAAGAAGGCCGACCCCAGCGTCGAGCAACGCGTGGCGGACCTGGAGGCCTACATCGGCAACGGCGCGCGTGGTTCCGCCGACGCCAAGGCCAACGTCACCTCGAAGCTCGATGATGTCGCCGGCCCCGGCCACAACGGCTTCATGATGGTCTGCGCCGCGCTGGTGCTCTTCATGACCCTGCCCGGCCTCGCGCTCTTCTACGGCGGCCTGGTGCGCAAGAAGAACATCCTGTCGGTGGTCGCGCAGTGCTTCGGCATCGCCGGCCTGGTCACGATCCTGTGGTTCGTGTGCGGCTACAGCCTGGTGTTTTCGGCGGGCTCGCCCTACCTCGGCAGCTTCGGCAAGTTTGCCTTCCTCAACGGCGTCACGTCGGCTCCGAACACGGATTACTCCGCGTGGGTGTCGCAGAACGTGTTCTCCATGTATCAGCTCATGTTCGCGATCATCACCCCGGCGCTCATCATCGGCGCGATCGCGGAGCGCATGAAGTTCTCGGCCATCCTGCTCTTCGTCGCCATCTGGATGTTCGCGGTTTATTTCCCCCTCGCCCACATGGTGTGGGGCGTGGACGGCCTGATGAACGGCGTGTGGAACGGCGACGCCAAGATCCGCGCGATTGATTTCGCGGGCGGCACGGTGGTGCACATGAGTTCCGGCTGGAGCGCGCTGGTGCTCTGTTTGATCCTCGGACCGCGCCTCGGCTTCGGCAAACAGAACATGCAGCCCCATAGCATGACGCTCTGCGCGGTCGGCACCGGCATGCTCTGGGTCGGCTGGTATGGCTTCAACGCCGGCTCGGCGGTCGCGGCGGACGGCATCGCCGGCAACGCCTTCATGACCACCACGCTGGCGGCGGCGGTGGCCTCCTTCGTCTGGCCCGTGCTCGAGTGGCTCGTGCGCGGCAAGCCTTCGATCCTCGGCTTCTGCTCCGGCGCGGTGGCCGGCCTCGTGGTCATCACCCCGGCGGCGGGCTTCGTGAGCGCCAAGGGCGCGATGATCATCGGCGTGCTGGCCGGCATCGTCCCGTTCTTCGCCTGCACCAAGCTCAAGCAGATGTTCAAGTATGACGACGCGCTCGACACGTTCGGCGTCCACGCCGTCGGCGGCACCATGGGCGCGCTCCTGACCGGCGTGCTCGCCACCAAGGACGTGAATGCGAACCTCACCGATGCCAACTCGTATGCGAAGGCCAACAAGCTCTTCGAGTTGGTCGGCAACGGCCTCTGGATGGAGCAGCTCAAGGCGGTCGTCCTGACCATCGTGCTGGCGGTCGTCGCCACGGCGGTCATCGCCTACATCGTGAAGGCCGTGGTCGGCCTGCGCCCGACGGAAGAGACCGAGACCATCGGCCTCGACCTGGCCGAGCACGGTGAGGAAGGCTACCACGGTTAAGCTCAACTGACTGACACGGCCCGCCGCGCCAATAACTGCGACCCGCGAGTTGCAGTTGGCGCGGCGGGTCCGTTTTTAGCCCAAACTCCGAAGCGGGCGGCAACCGGTGCCGGGGAGCGCGGGGCGAAAACCGCGCTTCGCTACGCCAGCAGCTTGTGGATCAGCTCGCCGTGAACATCCGTCAGCCGATAGTCGCGGCCTTGGAAGCGGAAGGTGAGTTTGAGATGGTCGAGGCCGAGCAGGTGCAGGATCGTCGCGTGCAGGTCGTGGACGTGGCAGCGGTCGTGCGCGACGCCGAAGCCCAGTTCGTCCGTCTCGCCCACGGTCTGGCCGCCCTTGATGCCGCCGCCGGCGAACCACATCGAGAACGCGTCAATGTGATGGTTGCGACCGGTCTTGTCGCGGTTCTCGCCCATCGGCGTGCGGCCAAATTCGCCGCCCCAGATGACGAGCGTGTCTTCCAGCAGACCCCGCGCCTTCAAGTCCTTCACCAGCGCGGCGCAGCCCTGATCCACGTCCTTCACCACCTTCGGAAAATCATCCTCCAGCGTCTCGCCGGGGCCGCCGTGGCTGTCCCAGTTCGTGTGGTAGAGCTGCACGAAGCGCGTGCCGCGCTCAATGAGCCGCCGCGCCAGCAGGCAGTTCCGCGCGAAGGACGGCTTGGCCGGGTCCACGCCGTAGAGATCCAGCGTGGCCTTGCTCTCGCCGGAAATATCTATCAGCTCCGGCGCACTGGACTGCATCCGATACGCCATCTCGTAGGCGGAAATGCGTGTGTTGATTTCGTCGTCACCGGTCGCGACGAGGCGCTGGAGGTTCAGGTCGCGCACCGCGTCGAGCGTGCGGCGCTGGCGAGCGGCGGTGATGCCGGCGGGACTGGTGAGGTTGAGAATCGGCTCGCCCTGCCCGCGCAGCGGAACGCCCTGGAACGTCGTCGGGAGGAAGCCGCTGCCCCAGTTCACCGCGCCGCCACGCGGCCCGCGCGGCCCGCTCTGCAACACGACGAAGCCCGGCAAATCATTCGCCTCGCTGCCGATGCCGTAAGTCGCCCACGCACCGAGGCTCGGCCGCCCGAACTGCCCCGAGCCGGTGTTCATGAACAGCTTGGCCGGCGCGTGGTTGAAGAGGTTCGTCGCGCAGGTCGTGACCACCGCGATGTCGTCCGCCACGCCGCTGGTGTAAGGCAGCATGTCGCTGATCCAGGTGCCCGCCTGCCCGCGCCGCTCGAAGTGCTTGCGCGTGCCGAGGCACTTCACGCCGTGGCTGCTGCCCATGAACGCGAAGCGCTTGCCCTCGATGTAGCTCTGCGGGATGGGCTGCCCGTTCAACTCGACGAGCTTGGGCTTGTAGTCGAACAGCTCCAACTGGCTCGGCCCGCCGGCCATGAACAGGTAGATGACGCGCTTGGCCTTGGCCGTGGCGTGCCCGCCCTTTGGCGCAAAGGGATTCACCAGCTTCGGCACCACGGCCTTCGCCTTGTCAGCCATCAGCGACGCCAGCGCGACGGAGCCGAGGCCCATGCCGCAGCGGTTGAAGAAATGGCGGCGGGTGGTCGCTAGAAGTGGGTTTTGCGGTTCGTGGTTCATGCGGAAATCAGAGCGTGTGTCGGTTGGCCCTTTCATTAGCACCCGGCTTCAGCCGGGTGTCAGCGTCGCCGACGGCAGGACAAACCGTTTCAACGGTTTGTCCGTCGTGAGCCGAAGCCGTTGAAACGGCTCCGACCTCTGGTGCGCCGATCACACCCGGCTGAAGCCGGGTGCTAATGAGAGGGACTCCGATCATTCTCGTGTAATAGCTTCATCCAAATTCAACAGCACCCGCGCCACCGTCGTCCACGCGGCAAACTGTTTCGGCTCCACGCCGGCGGGAGCCTTCACGGCCTTCACCTCCGCGTCGGTCACGCTGGCGGTTTCAGCCTTGAGCAGTTCGCCAAGGCGCGTTGCCTCCGTCGCGCTCGGCTTGCGCGCAAGGCAGAGGCGGAAGGCGTGTTCGAGCCGGGTCGTGTCGTTGGCGGGAACTTCCTTCAACACCCGCGTCGCCAGCCCCTCAGCGAACTCCACGTAAGCCGTGTCGTTCAGCAGCGCGAGCGCTTGCAACGGTGTGTTGCTGCGGATGCGACGCGTGCAGGTGCTGTAGCCATCGGGCGCGTCGAAGACGTTCATGGACGGCGGCGGCGTCGCGCGATAGTAGAACGTGTAAAGCCCGCGCCGGAAGCGGTCGGGGCCAGTGCTCGTGGGCCAGGGCTGCTTGCGCTGGCCGAGCGCCATCGCGTTCTCGGGAATCGGTGGATACACGCTCGGCCCGCCCAGTGTCGGCGTGAGCAGGCCACTCGCGGTGAGGCCCACGTCGCGGACGATTTCAGCGTCGAGACGCAGCCGGTTCTGGCGGGCGAGCAGCTTGTTGTTCGCATCCACGCGCTGGAGGTCGGCGCGCACGGCGGAAGACTGGCGGTAGGTGGCGCTGGTGACGATGAGTCGGTGAAGGCCTTTCAAACTCCAAGGCCGGGTAGCAGCCGACGTGAGGAGACTCTGACTAGCTGCCTTCTCAGACGGAGCCTCGTTACCTCGGCTGCTACCGGAAGGTTTTTGAAACTCCACCGCCAGCCAGTCCAACAACTCCGGATGGCTCGGCAGCGAGCCTTGCGTGCCAAAATCATTCTCCGTGTCCACGAGACCCTTGCCGAAATACTGCTGCCAGACGCGGTTCACCACGACACGCGCGGTGAGCGGGTTCGCCTCGTCCACCAGCCAGTGCGCGAGGTCGAGGCGATTCGGCTCGCGGTCGGCTACGCCCTTGAAGGGATGCAGCGCGCTCGGGAAGTGCGCCTTCACATCGCCACCGTCGCGGGTGAAGTCGCCCTTGATGTGCAGGTAGGTGCGGCGGGCCTTTGCGGCCTCGCGCATGACCATCGTCGTCTCCACCTTGGGCTTCTCAGCGCGGAACTTCTTGATGGCCGCCTGGTGCGTCTTGTTCTCCGCCGCGTGCTCGACGTAGGACGTGACCATCACGAGCTTCTGCGCGTCCGTGCGCTGCGTGGGCGGCACGTCGAAGACTTCCCGCCAGAGCTGCGGCATCGCCTGCCGCTGCTCGGGCGTCATGCTGGTCTCCCACTTCAACTCGCGGTCCACGATGCCGGCGTCCTTCTTGAACAGGTCCGCGATGTAGCCCGCCACTCTCGCCTCGATTTCGGCCACATGCTTCGCCTGGTCGGCCGACACGAGCGGGAGATCCGGCTCGTCCTGGTTGTTCAGCATCGCAAAGAGGCCGTAATACTCCTTCTGCAGGAGCGGGTCGAACTTGTGGTCGTGGCACTGCATGCAGCCCACCGTCAGGCCCAACCACGCCGCGCCGGTGGTGTTCACGCGGTCCACGACGGACTCGAGGCGGAACTGCTCCTTGTCAATGCCGCCCTCCTGGTTGATCTGCGTGTTGCGATGGAAGCCCGTCGCAACCTTCTGCTCCATCGTCGCGTTGGGCAGCATGTCGCCGGCGAGCTGCTCGATGGTGAACTGGTCGAACGGCAAATCGCGGTTCAGCGCGGCGATGACCCAGTCGCGGTAGCGCCAGATGGTGCGCGGCGCGTCAATGCTGTAGCCATTCGAGTCCGCGTAGCGGGCCACGTCCAGCCACCAACGGCCCCAGCGCTCGCCGTAGTGCGGCGACGCCAGCAGGCGCTCGACCAACTTCTCGTAGGCATCGGGGGACTGGTCATTCACGAACGCGTCCACGTCAGCGGGCTTGGGCGGGAGGCCGAGCAAGTCCAGCGAGAGCCGGCGGATGAGCGTGGGCCGGTCGGCCTCGGGCGAGGGCGTGAGCTTTTCCTTCGCGAGGCGGGCACGGATGAAAGCATCAATCGGATGGGCGATTGCCGATTGCCGATTGCCGATGGTGGGCACCGCCGGCCGCTTCGGCGCGACGAAGGCCCAGTGCGCCTTGCTCCCCGGCACCTCATTGGCCGGGGCCTTCGCCCCCTCGTCAATCCACCGACGCACCAGCGCGATCTGCGCGGCGGACAGCGGCGGCTTTTTGTAAGGCATCCGCGCGAGATCTTTGTGCGTGCCGGAGATGACCTGCACCAGCAGGCTGTCGGAGGACTTGCCAGGCTTGATGGCGGGGCCGGCCTGCCCGCCCTTGAGCGCGAGGGCGGCGGTGTCGAGCCGCAGGCCGTGCTTGGGCTGCGTCGCGCCGTGGCACTGGTAACAATTCTGCGCGAGCAGCGGCTGGATTTCCCTCACGTAATCCACCGGCGCGGCAACCAGCGCGGCGGCGGACGCGGCGAGCGTCCCAATGGCGGCGTTAAGCTTCATGCAGTGGCGCTGAAAATACACTGCTTCGACTGGCGCGACAGGAGGAAATTCGCCGGGCGCACGCCAGACACCGCCGCCACGACCCGGAGCCGGGGCGCGCTCCCCGGTCACGTCGCCGACACGTTCGCCCGCCCGCCGCGCAGGATGTATTTCTGGATTTTGCCGGTGGCGGTCTTGGGCAGCTCGGGAATGAAGGTGAATCCGGCGGGGACTTTGAAGTGGGCGAGCTGGTCGCGGCAGAACTGGCGCAGGTCCGCGGCGGTCGCCGCCGCGCCGGCCTTGAGCACGACGAACGCGTGCGGGGTCTCGCCCCACTTCTCGTGCGGCAGGCCGACGACGGCAGCTTCCTGCACGGCGGGATGGCGGAGCAATGTGCCTTCGATCTCGACAGAGGAGATGTTCTCGCCGCCGCTGATGATGACATCCTTCCAGCGGTCGCGGATTTGAATGTAGCCGTCGGGATGCACCACGGCAGCATCGCCACTGTGGAACCAGCCGTCGCGAATGGCGGCGGCAGTGGCCTGCGGGTCGTTGTAGTAGCCGGCCATCACGGCGTTGCCGCGGATGATGATCTCCCCGAGCGTGTTGCCGTCCTGGGCCACCTCGCGACCTTCGTCGTCCACCACCCGCACTTCGGCGGCGGCAAGGTATTCGACGCCTTGGCGGGCCTTGATCTCGGCGCGCCGGCGGGCGTCGAGCTGCGCGTGCTCGGGGCGCGGCTCGCTGAGGGTGACGATGGGGGAAACTTCCGTGAGGCCATAGACGTGGGTGATTTCCCAGCCCAGCTCGCCCTCGATGCGTTCGATGGTCGCGGCAGAGGGCGGCGCGCCGGCGGTCAGCACGCGCACGCCGCGCGGAGCGAGACGGCGCAGTTCCTCCGGCGCGTTGGCGATGCCGATGAGCACGGTGGGCGCGGCGCAGAACAGCGTGATGCCCTCGCACGCGATGGTTTCCAGGATGAGGCGCGGATCGGCCTTGCGCAGGCAATAATGCGTGGCCCCGACGGCGGTGGCCGTCCAGACGTAGGTCCAGCCGTTCGCGTGGAACATGGGGACGACCCAGAGGTAGCGGTCCGCGCAGGACATGGGCGTGTGCATGAGGCGGCCCGCGCAGTTCAGGTGGGCGTTGCGATGGGTGATCATCACGCCCTTGGGATTCGCGGTCGTGCCGCTGGTGTAGTTGAGCGAGATCATTTCACGCTCGTTGACCGGCGCGGCGGTGAACTCGGCGGGCGACGCGGCCAGGGTGGTTTCGTAGTCGAGCCAGCCGGGCTTCGCTCCCTCGAAGGCGATGAAGTGTTTCACCTCCGGCACCTGCGCTCTGATGCTCTCGACGGCATCGAGGTAATCGGCGTGGACGCACACCACCCGCGCGCCGCTGTGCCGGAGGATGTAGGCGAAGTCGGCGGGCGTGAGCCGGTAGTTGATCGGCACCGTGACCGCGCCGATCTGCGGCACGGCGTAGAAGGATTCGAGGTGCGCGTGCGTGTTCGGCGCGATGGAAGCCACGCGGTCACCGGGCTGAACGCCCAGCCGTTGCAGCGCGGCGGACCAGCGGTCGCACCGCTCGAAAAACTGCCGGTAGGTGAGGCGCACCGCGCCGTCCACGACGGCGAGCCGCTCGGGGTAAAGCCGGCGGGCGCGGCGGGCGAAGTCGAGGGGCGTGAGCGGTGTTTCCATGCGCGGCGGGGCGGTTGCGCTGATGATGGGAAAGCCGCGCGGAAGTGCGAGCGGGAAATCAGCCACCGGCCCGGGAACTCACGGTATCGAAGCAGGACGACATGCCTCGCCACCAACTCCCTGAGATCCCAGCCAAGGCAACGATCAGGAAGCCCGAAGCAGCACCTTGCCCCCGCATCACCACCCCAGTTCACCGATAGCCAGTTGGAGCGTGTATAGCAGCCAGTCGGGCATGCAGCCGAGGAGCACGGTCGCCGCAGCCAGCAGCACCACGACGGCGTGGACGAGGAACGGCACAGACAGCGGGCGCGCGTCCTCATCAGCCTCCACCACGAAGACCTGTTTCAAGACTTGCAGGTAGTAGTAGAGCGAGACGCAGCTCATCGCGATGCCGAGGGTGACGAGCCAGAGGAACGGCAGGCTCTGCGACTCGTTCGTGAGCGCGGCGGCAAAGAGGTAGAACTTGCCGAAGAAGCCAGCCAGCGGTGGGATGCCCGCGAGCGAGAGCAGGAAGATCATCAGACACGCGGCCAGCACGGGCGCGCGGCGCGACAGGCCGGCGAAATCCTTGAGCTGGTCGCCCCCGACCTGTGCCTCGACCACGCCCAGCACGCCGAACGCGCCGACGGTCGTGAGCGCGTAGGTCGTCACGTAGAAGAGCAGCGACGCGAACGCCTCGCCACCCAGCGCGAGGAAGCCGATGAGCATATAGCCCGCGTGCGCGATGGCCGAATAGGCGAGCAGCCGACGGACGCTCGTCTGCCGTATGGCAGCGAGGTTGCCCAGCACCATCGAGAGCGCCGCCACGATGGACAGCAATGGAATCCAGCCGCTCGCGGCGCTGCTGCCGTCGCCCCAGCCAAGCTGGTCGAAGCCAAGCAGGATGACCTTGGCGAAGACGAAGAAGCTCGCGACCTTCGAGCCGCTGGCGATGAACGCGGCGCACGGCAGCGGCGCTCCTTGATACGCGTCCGGCGCCCACAAGTGGAACGGCACCGCCGCAATCTTGAAGCCGAAGCCGATGACGATCATCACCAGCGCCACGGTCGCCAGCGGGTCGGGGCCGAGCGTGAAAACCTTGTGGGCCATGCGCGACACATTCGTCGTTCCGGTGAGGCCGTAGAGCAGGCTGAAGCCGAAGAGCAGGAATGCCGCGCTCATGCCGCCGAACAGGAAGTATTTCATCGCCGCCTCGGCGGACGCGCGGCTGGACTTGTCGAACGCGACGAGGATGTAGAGCGAGAGGCTGACCAGCTCCAGCGAGGCGAAAATCATCAGCAAGTCCTCGGTGCTCGCGAGCACCATCATGCCGACCGTTGCCAGCAGCAGCAGGGCGAAATATTCCCCGCAGTGCCGGGTGAACTTCGCCTCCACCGAGAGCATCGCGGTGAACACAGTCAGCAGCAGGATGATGGCCTTCACCACCTCGTTGAGCGGGTCAATGACGAACATCCCGCCGTGCCAGTTGCCGACGGTCGGGTTCAGGAACATCCAGCCCGCCGCCCCGGCGCAGCCGACGGTGGTCAGCCCCGCCGCGATGCTCATGCGGTAGGAGCGCGGGGTGTCCTGCATGCCAAGCAGGTCGGCAGCGAGGACCAGCAGCGCCGTGAGCACGACGATGACCTCCGGCGCGAGCGCGGTGAACAGGGTGAGGTAGTCGGCGGAGTTCACAGGCCGGCCACCTTTCTCAGCCCGTCGAAGAGCGGGGATTGGAAACTGGGCACAATGAGGTCGAGCAACAGCCGCGGGTGCAGGCCGATGACGAGCGTGCAGAGAATCAGCAGCGCCGCGCCTAGACGCTCCTGAACCGAGATGGGGTCCAGCTCGCGCCCGTGGTCATGGTGAAGTTCAGCTTCGGCAGTCTTGTCCGGGAAGAAAACTTTCGCCGTGGTCTTGAGCGTATAGACCACGCCGACCATGATGCCGACGCCCGCGATGATGGCGAGCTTGGGGAACGCCTGCCACGCGCCGATGAGCACCTGCAGCTCCGCGATGAACCCGCTGAAGCCCGGCATGCCCATCGAGGCGAAGCCCGCGATGACGAACGTCACCGCCGCGAACGGCATCGCCTTCAGCAAGCCCATGCCTTCCAGCGCGTCCAGCTCCCGCGTGTGCGCGCGGTCATAAACCATCCGGCCCACCACGCCGAACAGCAGGCCTGCGATAATGCCGTGCGAGAACATTTGCAGCACCGCACCGCTCCAGCCGACGAGGTTGAGCGTCGCCAACCCCAGCAGCACGAAGCCCATGTGGCTCACGCTCGAATAGCCGATGACGAACTTGAAGTCCTTCTGCACCAGCGCCACGAGCGCGCCATAGACAATGCCCGTGACGGCGAGCGCGGCGAGTTCGGTCTGCCACATCTTGAGGCCCTCGGGGAAGAGCGTCATCGCCACGCGCAGGCATCCGTAAGCGCCGAGCTTCATCACCACGCCGGCCAGCAGCATCGAGGCGGCGGTCGGCGCGGCGGAGTGACCGGTCGGTGCCCAGGTGTGGAACGGCCACATGCCCGCGAGAATTGCGAAGCCTACGAACACCAGCGGGAAGGCCCAGCGCTGAAACTCCGGCGCGAAGGAGTGCTGCGCCAGCGCTTGCAGGTCGAAGCTCGCAAGTCCCGACACCGCGTAAGCCGCGAGCATCCCGATGAGCACCATGCCGCTGCCGATGAACGAGTAGAGCGCGAGCTTCATCGCCGCGTAGTCGCGCCGCGTCGAACCCCAGATGGCGATGAGGAAGTATTTCGGGACGATGGCGATCTCGTAGAACACGAAGAGCAGGAAGAGGTCGAGGCTGAGGAACACGCCATAGACGCCGCCGATGAGCGCGAAGAAAAAGGCGAAGAACTCGTTGGTGCGGTGCTCGACGTTCCACGAGAAGAGCACGCCCGCCAGCGCCGCGATGCCCGTGAGCAGCACAAGCGTCACGCTGATGCCGTCCGCCGCGAGCGAGAAGTCAATGCCCAGCGCGGGAATCCAGCGGACGTTGGTGATGACTTCAAGGCCATTCTCCGGCTTGAACTGCACCGCGCCCATCAAGCCGCAGAGCAGCCCGGCCAGCGCCGTCCCGAGCGCTACCGCCCGCGTCGCGCGCGGATTCGCGCGCGGCGTCAGCAGGCACGCGAGCGCGCCGGCGAAGGAGAGGTAGATGGTCCAGGCGAGCATGGCTCAGAAGGGCAACTGGCGCACCCACTGCGCGACCGTCGGGTTGATGACCGCGATGATGAACTGCGGCCACACGCCGAGCACGAACATCAGCAGCGTCGCGGGGAAGACGAGCGTGACCTCGTTGTAGGTGAGGTCGGGCAGGCGCGCCCACTTCTCGTTGAGCGGGCCGCACCAGACCTTCTGGATGACGGTCAGGATGAAGATGGCGGTGACGAGCAGACCCGGCAGCGCCAGCACCGCCGCCCACGGCACAAGCGGGAAGACGCCCTTGAAGATGAGGAACTCGCCGATGAAGCCGTTCAAGCCCGGCAGCCCGAGAGACGAGAACAGCGCGATGCCCATCAGCCCGCAGAAGACCGGCGCGACCTTGCGCAAGCCGCCGAAGTCGTCGAGGCCGCGCGCGCCGTTGCTGCGGTCTTCGAGGAAGGCCACGAAGCAGAAGAGCAGGCTCGCGGTGATGCCGTGGTTGAACATCTGGAGCACCACGCCATTGAGCGCCGCCGTGCGGTCGAGTGCGGTGCCCGTGGCGCTCGCGGCGGCGAAGACGCCGAGCAGGCAGTAGCCCAGATGGTTGATGGACGAGTAGGCCAGGATGCGCTTGAGGTCGCGTTGCGCCATGGCAGCGAAGGCGGAGAGAACAATGGTCGCCACCGCCAGCCAGAGCAGCGGCGTGAGCAGCGCCTGCATCGGCTCGGGGAAGATGGGCAGCAGCAGCCGCACGAAGCCATACACGCCGAGCTTGGACATCACGCCGGTCAGCGCCATCGAGACGGGCGTCGGCGCTTCGGCGTAAGTCAGCGGCAGCCAGGTGTGGAACGGCCACAGCGGCACCTTCACCGCGAAGCCCAGCAGCGCACCGATAAACAGGACGAGATACGCCTTGCCCGCGCCCCAGCCGAGCCAGGCGAACTTCGCCTCAACTGCCGGGCCGAGCGCCTTGGTGCGCGCCAGCTCCGCGAGCTTGGTGAAGTCGAAGGTGCCGGTCGCGAGGAACAGGCCGACGAACGCCAGCAGCAGCGCGATGCTGCCGACCATCGTGTAAACGAAGAACTGGAGTGCCGCGTCCGACCGCTGCGGGCCGCCCCACAGTTTGATGAGGAAGAACGCGGGGATGAGGCTGAGTTCCCAGAACAGGAACCAGTGAAAGAAGTTCAGCGCCGTGAACGCACCGAAGAGGCCGCCTTGTAGAAAGAGGAACAGGCCGCAGTAGAGTGGGACGTTCTCCTGAATCTTGTCCGAGGCCAGCACGGCCATGGGAATCACCAGCGCGGCGAGCATCAGCATCACGAGACCGAGTCCGTCGAGGCCGACGTGATACTCGATGCCGAGCGTGGGAATCCAAACGTGTCGCTCGACGAACTGCATCCCGCCGTCGGCGGGGTTGGTGTTCATCCACAGCGCGGCGACAACGGCCAGCGCGAGGATGTTGACGGCCAGCGTGATGCCGCGCGCAAGCTGCCGGCGCTCGCGGTCCACGCCGAAGACGAGCGCGGCTCCCACCAGCGGCAGGAAGGTCAGTATCGAGATGAGCGGCAGGCCGTTCACTTGTTGCACCCCACGGCGAGAATGAAGACGAAGAGCACCAGCGCGAGGCCGATGCTGCGGAGATACTGGTGAATCTGCCCGCCCTGCAATTCCGAGGCAGCCTCCGCGCCGCGCCGGACTTCACCACAGCCGGCGTCGAAGAGCTTGTTCACCACGAACTCGTCAAAGAGCTTCGCGAGAACCGCGCAACCAGTGGTCGCCCAGCCGACAATGGACACGAGCAGGTCGAGCACACGGCGGTCAAGGTTGTGGCACAACTCGCCGAGACGGGTGTTCCACTTCACGAAGGTCGCGGCATACAGCTCGTCCACGAAGAACTTGCCGCGCGACCAAGCGAACTGCTCGGGGAACTGCTGCTCCAACGGGTCTGGCTCGTCAGCCTTCTCGGCAGGCAACAAACCATAGAACCACCAGCCCAGCCCGATGCCAGCACCTACTACAACGGCAGAGACAAGGAGCAGCGTGAGCGTGCCGGCATTGAAGAGTTTGTCGGGTCTCCAGTGCGCGGCCTCACCGACGAGATACTCCGGCAGCCACGGCCAGAGCGGCGTGCTGACGAGCGTGAGCAGCACGGTGCAGGCGGCCAAGATTTGCAGCGGGAGAGTCATCACCGCCGTGCTTTCGTGCGGGTCGTGCGCGTGCGCGTGGGCGTCGCCGTGCGAATGCGAATGGCCATGGTCATCATGCGACGCGTCGTGGCCGCCACGATATTTGCCCGCGAAGACAAAGCACATTTGCCGGGTCATGTAGAAGGCCGTGAGAAACGCACCACCGAGGCCGAGGAAGAAGGGGATTTTGCTCGGCTGATAGAGCCAGGCGGCGGTGAGAATCTCGTCCTTCGACCAGAAGCCGCAGAAGACCAGCGGCACGCCGGACAGCGCCATCATGCCGATGGCGTAGGTCGCGAAGGTCACGGGCATGAATTTGCGGATGCCGCCCATGCGCCGGATGTCCTGCTCCTCGTGGCAACCGTGGATGATGGAGCCGGAGCCGAGGAAGAGCAGCGCCTTGAAGAATGCGTGCGTGAGCAGGTGGAACATTCCGACCGCCACGCCGCCGATGCCCAGGCCCATCATCATGTAGCCGAGCTGCGACACGGTGGAGTAGGCGAGGATGCGCTTGATGTCCGTCTGCGAGACGGCGACGAGCGCGCCAAAGATGGCGGTGAGCGCGCCAATCCACGTCACGGCGGTGAGCGGAATCGGCTCGGACACGCCGGCCTGTTGCATCTCCATTAGCGGATACACGCGGGCGACGAGGAAGACGCCCGCCGCCACCATCGTCGCCGCGTGGATGAGCGCGCTGACGGGCGTGGGGCCTTCCATCGCGTCCGGCAACCAGACGTGCAGCGGCACCTGACCGGACTTGCCAATCGCACCGCAGAAGAGCAGCAGGCCAATCGCCGAGCTGGCCGCGAGTCCGCCGATAGTCGTGTGCGCGACCATCTTGGACAGCGCATCCTGTTCGAGACAGCCGCGCCCGCCGTCGTAGAAGAGCAGCGTGCCCGTCTCCGAGTAGAGCCACACGATGCCGAGGAAGAAGAACACGTCGCCGATGCGCGTGGTGATGAAGGCCTTCTTGGCCGCGGCCGCAGCGCTGGGCTTGTGAAACCAGAAGCCGATGAGGAGATAACTTGCGAGGCCCACCAGCTCCCAGCACATGAAGAGCAGCAGCAGGTTGTTCGCGATGATGAGGCCGAGCATCGCGGCGGCGAAGAGCGACAGGAAGCAGAAGAACCGCGTGAAGTTCTCGTCGTGGCTCATGTAGCCGACGCTGAAGATGAAGATGAGCGACCCGACGAAGGTGATCATCACCACCATCGCCGCCGTGAGCGGGTCCAGCACCCAGCCGAGGCGGACCACGGTGTCGCCGAGCGCGAACCAGTCGAAGTTGTGGAATTGCCGCGCCGCCGGGCCGTGCTTGCCGAGCGTCTCCGCAAAGGCCATGAGCGACAGCAAGAACGACGCGCCCAGCGAGCCGATTGCCAAGCCCGCTGCGAGCGAGCGGTTCGGGCGCTTCAGCAACGCGCTGATGCCCGCCGCCAGCAGCGGCAGCACGGGGATGAGCCAGAGGTTCGTCAGAATCCAACTCATCCCTTCATGTCCTCCACCTTGTCCACGTTCGCGGTGCGGAAGTGGCGGTAAATCGTGATGATGAGCGCCAGGCCGACGGCGGCCTCGGCGGCGGCGATGGCGATGGAGAAGAGCGCGAAGGTCAGGCCGGTCATCGTCTCGGGGTTCTCGCTGAAGCGCCAGAAGGCGATGAAGTTCAAGTTCGCCGCATTGAGCATCAGCTCGATGCCGATGAGCACCATGATGGCGTTGCGCCGCGTGAGCGCGCCCGCCAAGCCGATGCAGAAGAGCAGCGCGGAGACGAAGAGGTAGCCGGAGAGCGGGGTCATCGCTGGCCCTCCTTGTCCTTCATCGCGATGATGACCGCACCGAGCATGGCGGCGGTGAGCAACAGGGCCATGACTTCGAGCGGTAGGACGTAATCGGTCATCAGCTTCTGACCGAGCGTCTTGACGGAGACTTCCGGGGCGGGGGCGGCGACGCGCTTGCCCACGGGGCTGGCGAGGACGGCGAGGGCCATCGTGAGGAATGCGCCCACGGCCACCGCGATGCCAATCCACGGGGTCACAGTCGCCGGCTCGTCCTTCGGCTCGGTGCTGCGCGTGAGCAGGATGGCGAAGACGATGAGAATGGCCACCGCACCGACATAGACGAGGATTTGCGTGAAGCCGACGAACTCCGCGTTGAGCTGGAGGTAAAGGCCGGCCAAACCCGCGAACGTCAGCACGAGGCTCAACGCGCAGTGCACCAGGTTCCGCAGCGACATCGCCGCGATGGCGCTGCCGACGGTCAGACCTGCGATGATGGCGAAGGGGAGAGTCAAAGTGATTAGTGCTTAGTAATTAGTTGGCAAACCGGTATTCGCGCTTGGTGAACTTGGCCTCGAAGCCGCGGCCGAGGAGCCAGTAGGGCACGGCGAGCATGGCGAAGCAGAGGGGCCAGCGGGCGACGAGCGGGATGCTGTTGGCCAGCAGGTGCCACAGCGCGGCGACGACGAGGTTAATGAGCGTCATGGGCAGCAGGAATTTCCACGCGAAGCCCATAAGCTGATCGGTGCGCAGGCGGGGCAGAGTGCCGCGCAGCCAGATGAACAGGACGATGAGCGCGCTGAGCTTGCCGAGGAACCAGCACCACGAGGGAATCCAAGTGAACGGCGCGAAGTTCACCGGCGGCAGCCACCCACCGAGGAAGAGCGTGATGCCCAGGCCGCACATCGCGAAGAGGCCGAGGTATTCCGCGAGGAAGAAGATGGCGAACTTGAAGCCGGAGTATTCCGTGAAGTAGCCCGCGATGATTTCCGACTCGGCTTCCGGCAGATCGAAGGGCGTGCGATTCGCCTCGGCGGCGGCGGCGGTGAGGAAAAGGAAGAAGCCGACGAGGCCCCACGGCGTGAACAGGAACCAACGAGCCAGCAAGCCGTCTTGGTCTCCGGGAATCCCAGGCATTGCCACATGCCACATCTGTCGCTCGACAATGCCGCTCAACGACAGCGTCCCGGCCATCATCACGACCGTCAGCGCGGAGAGGATGAGCGGGATTTCGTAGGAGACCATCTGCGCGATGGCCCGCATCGCGCCGAGGAGGGAATACTTGTTGCGGCTGGACCAGCCCGCCATGAACACGCTGAGTTCCGTGCTCGCGCCGACGGCGAAGAAGAACAGCAGACCGGTCTGCGGCAGGTCGAGCGGGACCATGTTTCGGCCGAACGGCAGCACCGAGTAAGTCAGCAGCACGGGGATGAGCAGCGCGATGGGCGCGAGGAAGTGGACGACCTTGTCCGCCGCGCGCGGGACGACGTCCTCCTTGATGAGCGACTTGATGCCGTCCGCGATGAACTGGCCAAAGCCCGCGAGGCGGATGTTTGTGAGCGGGATGCCCACGCGGTTGGGCCCGATGCGGTTTTGGATTCGGCCAAGTCCCTTGCGCTCGATGACGGTGGTGAGCGCGAACATCAGCGGGAAGACGGCAAGAATCGGCGTGATGGAAAGTGCCGCCGATACCAGCGGCTCCGCCCACTCCGGCAGCACGCCGCCAAGCTGGGTCATGAGCCAGTGCTTCAGCGTGACCGGGAATTGGTCGATGGCTTGAAAAAAATCGGCCATGGGCTACGCGGCGGGAGCCGCAGCCGTGGCTGCAGCGGGGGAAGAGGGTTTAGGAGCGGGTGCCGACGCCACGGCACCGACAGGTCCGGCAGCAGCGGCGGCTTTCGCGGCCTTCGCCTCGGCGTCGGCCTTGGCTTTGGCTTGAGCCTTCGCGGTTTCAGCGGCGAGCACCGCGTCAGACGCGGCGGCTTCCGTCGGGTGAATCTTGCGGTAGTGCTCGTTGGACTTGGCAAGCTGGTGCTTGTTGACGAGCAGGCCGCCGAAGCGGTCGGTGTTCGACAGCTCGAACTCGGTGTCCATCTTGATGGACTCGAACGGGCAGACCTCGACGCAAATCTGGCAGCTCATGCAGACCGACAGGTCAATGTCGAAGGTCGCCGGATAGAACTGCATCTGGCCCTTGTAGTCCGCGCGCTTGTCCTTGCTCTTGACGATGTAGATGCACTGCGGCGGGCACTCCTTCTCGCAAATCTGGCAGGCCACACAGCGCAGGCCCTTCATCGGGTCCTCGGTGTCGTGGACGAGGAAGGGAAACTGCCGGGCGTTCTCCTTCGAGGCGATGCGCTGCTCAGGATACTCGACGGTCGTGAGCCGCTCAGGGTCGTGGTAGCTGCCGGCGAAGTTCTTCGCCGTCTCGACCATGCCTTTGAGTATCCCGGTGCCGAGCATTTAGGTGAGTTTCAAGATTCGAGCTGTGGGATGCAAGATTTCAGCGGTCAACTTCGCCTAGCACAATGTCCACGCTGCCCAAGGTCACAATCGCATCCGCCACCGTCTGCCCGAGGCACATGTCTTCGAGGATGGTCAGGTTGATGAGGCTTGGCGGGCGGACGCGGTAGCGATACGGGTTCGGGCTGCCGTCGCTGATGAGGTAGAAACCCAGCTCGCCCTTCGGCGATTCGATTCGCCCGTAAGCCTCGCCGGGCTTCGGGCGGAAGCCGCGGAGCTTCGCCTTCGGGTCCACGACCGGGCCTTCGGGGATGTCCTTCAGCGCCGGCTCCAGAATCTTCAGCGACTCGCGCATCTCCAGCATCCGAATCATGTAGCGGTCATACACATCGCCGTGGCTGCCAAGCGGGACGCGGAACGGGTAGCGGCTGTAGAGGCCGTAGTTGTCCACCTTGCGCAGGTCGTAATCCACGCCGCTGGCGCGCAGCATCGGGCCGGTGATGCCGGCGCTGATGGCGAGTTCGGCGGACAACTTGCCCACGCCCTGCGTGCGGGCCATGAGGATTTCGTTGCCGGACAGCAGCGCGTCGAACTCGTCGAGGAACTTGGGATACTCCGCGACGACTTTCTTCGCTTCGTCCAACCAGCCCGCCGGCAAGTCGCAACGGCAGCCGCCGAACCTCATGTAGTTGCACATCATCCGCGCGCCGGTGAGCGATTCGATGAGGTCGAGAATCTTCTCGCGCTCGCGGAAGGCATACATGAGCGGCGTGCCGAGCGCGCCCATGTCCTGGAGCAGAAAACCCGCGAGGCAGGTGTGGTTCAGCACGCGCGTCAGCTCGGCGGTGATGAGGCGGATGTATTCGGCGCGCTCGGGGACTTGCAGCCCGGCGAGCTTCTCGACGGACAGCGCGTAAGCCCAGTTGTTCGTCAGCGAGCAGAAGTAATCCAGCCGGTCCGTGTAGGGCATCGAGCCAAGGTAGCTCGTGTTCTCGGCAATCTTCTCGTGGTTGCGGTGCAGGTAGCCGAAGACCGGCTTGAGCTTCACGACCGTCTCGCCATCAAGCACCACGTCCATGCGGAACACGCCGTGGGTGGACGGGTGCTGCGGCCCCATCGCGACTTCGAGCAACTCGCCCTCGCGCCCTTGACCGACGGGCTGGGCTTTGCGTTGAAAAACCGTCTTCCCCGCATCGTAGGCGAGGTCGTGGAACGTCATGAACTGCGTTCCGTCGGTGTCAGCACCGAGCTGCTTCGGGTCGGAGGTGTCAACAGGGGCGGTCATGGCTCAGATGTCAGGGACAGTCCGCCGGATTTCCTCCAACAAGGCAAGCGTGCCATGCTGGCGGCACCACTGCTCGATGTAGGCCCAATCCAGTTTTCCACGTTGCACGGTCAGAACATTCCGAACGTCCTCGCGGTCCTTGGGCCGGCACCAGCGCACCTTCATCACGATGACGTCCTCCGCCGTGGGCACCCATGCCTGCCGTCCGAAGAGCCTGGCCGGCAGCCGGCGACGATACCGTTCCTGATCGAACGAATCGTCAGACAGCCGGAACAGCTCCACCGTAAAGGGTGTTCCCTGGAAGCGCAGTTCCTGTTTGAACGTCCCGGTGTTGGTCTCGAACTTCAACTGCGGGTCAATCTCGAAGCCCGCACCCAGGCTCGCGAAAAATGTCCGCCCGAGGTCGCCCTGCAATTCCAAGACAAAGTCCGCGTCCTTGGTCGAACGGGGAATGCCGTAAAGATTGCTGGAGAACGACCCCACGAGCATATGCGGCGTCCCCGATGCGTTGAGCGCGTCCAGCACCCGCAGCGTGACATCTTCAATGGTGGTCACCGCGCCTCCAGTTTGCGCCCGAGTTCCACCCGCTCGCGGAGCATACGCTGGCAGTCCGCCTCGCTGGCCTCCGGGTGCTGGAGTTTGATGCCCTCCAGCGTGATGGCGCAGGCCCAGCGAAACAGCCGTTCCCCCAAAATCAATTTTTCCTCCGGGGCCATCCGGCGGGCAGCCAGCACTTCCTCCCGATACAACTCATCAATCAGCGGCGCGAACTCACTGCGCGCTTCACCCGTCCGATACGGTGCCGCCGTTTCCTTAAGCGCGCCTTCGCTCACGCCTTCACCTCCTGCGCTGCCTGATGCGCCTTCGCCTTCTCCAGCACCTCATCGTGCGGCGTTGGCTCGTATTCGTAATCGTCCGGCTCCACGTAATCCTTGCGCATCGGGTAGTCCTTGAAACCGTCCCACATCAGAATCCGCCGCAAGTCCGGGTGCCCGTCAAAGAGCACGCCGTAGAGGTCGAACACCTCGCGCTCCTGAAACTCGCAGCTCCGCCACAGCGGCGTGAGCGACGTGACCTTCACCAGGTCCGCGCGGCCCGGCGTGCGCTGGCGCAGGATGACCGGCCCGTGCTTCAAGCTCATCGAGTAGAGGTGATAGACCGCTTCAAGGTAGCCGGCGCGCTTGGTCTTCTTCACTTCCTCGACCTCCTTCTCCACGCCGTCCACGACCTTCTTGACCTTCACCTTCTCGGACAGCTCGGCATCAAGGAAATCAACCCCGGTGACGTTCGAGCAATAGTCGAGGCGGAGCTGCGGGTCATCGCGGAGGAACTTGGCGACGGCGTAGGCGTGCTCGACATCCACGAGCAACGAATGCTGCGCGCTGGGGCTGTCGTTCTTCACGACGCTCAACTGCGCGCCGGGCACGGCGGCTTCGGCGCGGGCTTTGGTTTGCTCAAGGGTTTCCACGGAAAGACAAGTTCAGCGCACCACCACCGCCGGTTCCCACACGTTCGGATTCTTCGGCGGCACCAAGTCGTGCTCGCCGAAGAGCGGGACGGGGAATTCGCTGGGCTTGCTGGCGTCGAAGTAATGCGCGCGATCGGGGCCGAAGACTTTCTGGGCGTCAATCTTCCGCTGGAGGGTCATGAAGGCGTGGATGAGCGCCTCGGGCCGGGGCGGGCAGCCGGGGATGTGGACGTCCACCGGGATGTATCTGTCTATGCCCTTGAGGACATTGTAGCCCTGCTTGAACGGACCGCCGCTGATGGCGCACGCGCCCATGGCGATGACGTATTTCGGCTCCGGCATCTGGTTGTAGAGGCGCACGACCTGCGGGGCCATCTTCTTGGTGACGGTGCCGGCCACGATCATGAGGTCCGCCTGCCGGGGCGAGGGGCGGAAGACTTCCGCGCCGAAGCGGGCGAGGTCGTAGCGGGCCATGCTGGCGGCCATCATCTCGATGGCGCAGCACGCGAGGCCGAAGGAGAGCGGCCAGACGGAGTTCTTGCGGCCCCAGTTGTAAAGCTCCTCGAGCTTCACGACCACGACGCCTTGCTTGCTGAGTTCGTTGCGGAGTCCGTCGTCCATAATCAGGCGGAGTGGTGGAGTGATGGAGTGGTGGAGTGGTGGCCAAGGGGCTGCATTGCTCCAGCACTCCAGCACTCCAGCACTCCGTTTCCCGTCTTCATTTCCAAGTGAGCACTCCCTTCACCCACGCCCACGCCAGTCCCTCGACCAGCAGGAGCACGAAGACGAGCATCGCCAGGCACGCGCCCACGGACAGGCCCGTGAAGGCGACGCAGAACGGAAGGAGGAAGATCGTCTCCACGTCGAAGATGAGGAACAGGATGCCGTAGAGGTAATACTCGGACTTGAAGGCCACCCAGGCGTCGCCCTTGGATTCCAGGCCGCACTCGTAAGTCGCGTTCTTCATCTCGCCGGGTTTCGCCGGGGAAAAAATCTTCGCCCACAGCATCGCGAGGATGAGCGGCCCGACCGCGAAGCCCAGCGCCATCACGAAGAAGACGAGGAGGAAGAGGTAAGGATGTTGGTCGGCGCCCATGGGAAATCAGTTTGCCTGTGGGCTGTGCTTGTGCAGGCCGACGGAGTGCGCGATGTCGTCGAACTCCTCGCGTGAGACTTCTTCGAGCTGCTTGCCCTTCTGCTTGAGCTTCTCGTTGATCTTGATGGCCTTCTCGGTCATCTGCTCATGGGTGTCCTTCGAGCCGCCGACGAGGGCGAAGTTGTCGCCGGTCGTCACGCGCTTGTGCCCGTCGGAGTCGAGTCCGACGCCGAGCATCACGGCCTTGGGTGGCTTCGTCTTTTTCACCGGTTGTGACACGCGCGCGAAACTACCGGGCGGACTTCAAACTGCAAGGCGCAAGTCGGGTTGGATGAGGAGTTCAAAGTTCAAGGTTCGAGGTTCCAAGTCGGGCTGAAGCGCTCGGATGCACCGGACACCTTTGAACCTTGAACTTGAAACTTTGAACCTGCTCTACAGCGAAGCGAGAATCGCCTCCGCTGCCGCGCGTGGGTTCGGCGCGGCGCAGATGGGCCGGCCAATCACCAGCCAGCTCGCGCCCGCTGTCATCGCCTCCTTCGGCGTGAGCGTGCGCTTCTGGTCGTCGGCCTTGCTGTCGGCGGGGCGGATGCCGGGGGTCACGAGCTGAACACTTTGCGGAAGGATCTGGCGCAGCCGGGCGATCTCCAGCGGGGAGCAAACCAGCCCGCCCAAGCCCGCCTTGGCCGCCAGGCTCGCCAGCCGCTCGACCTGATTGCCCACGTCGTGCGGCACGCCGACTTCCGCCAGGTCGTTCGTGTTCAGGCTCGTCAGCACTGTGACGCCCAGCACCAGCGGCTGCGTCTTGCCGGTGCGGAGCGCGGCTGCCTCCGCCGACTGCTGCGCCGCCTGCATCATCGCCAGCCCGCCGCTGGTGTGGATGGTCAGCATCTGCACGTCGAGCCGCACCGCCGCCTCCACGGCCTTCGCAACCGTGTTGGGAATGTCGTGGAACTTGAGGTCGAGGAAGACGGACGCGCCCGTGTCGCGGATGCGCCGCACGATGTCCGGCCCGGTGGCGACGAAGAGTTCCTTGCCCACCTTGAACGCGCCGACGACTGGTGCGAGCTGCGTGACCAAGGCGAGGGCCGATTCCAAGTGCGGCACGTCGAGGGCGACGATGATGGGGTTGCGCGACTGGCTCATGCTTCAGGACTCCAACTTGGACAGGGTTCCCCTGCCCCGCTCACCACAAAAACGACTTCTGCTCCGCCAGCATCGTCTCGCCGTCCCACAGCGTCACGCGCCACGCGACCACGCTGCCGAGCTGGTGGTAGGCGTCCTTGTCCAGCGTCACCGCCGACCACGCGCTGCCGGTCCAGCCGGGCTTCACGGTGGTTTCGAGCGTCTTCGGCTGCGCCGCCGCCTTGCCGCCGCGCGCTTCAACCCGCAGTTTGAGACCCGCAGACTTCCCGCCGCCCGCCGACCAGTTCACGTCGAATCGCAGCGCGCTGATTTCCTCCGGGTGCTTGCGCAAGTGCGCTTGATACGCGTCGCGCTCGAAGAGGCTGGGCGAGAGCGTAGACTTGCCGGCGCGGTCGAGGAAGTGGGGCAGCACCTTGAGCACCTTGCCGCTGCCCGCCTGGGCGAGGGCGGCGCTGAGGAAGAGGAGGACGGCAACCAATCCAGACGCGCAACGCATGGCCGACAGCATAGCCGCCGGCCCCGTGATGACAACGGCGATTTCATGGCCCCTCGCGACCGACTGAACCACACCTTCGAGGTGGCGCGGCTCACTTCAGCTCGCGGATGCGGACATTCTTCAGGTCAACCGTCATCGGCGGGCCTTGGTGGACTTGCAGGCCGAGCAGGCCGGCCTTGCGGAAGTTCTTCGCGTCCTCGTCCACAGCCACGCTCATCACGCGGCCGTCGAGGATGTGAACGAACGTGTTGCCGCGGGCGATGATGGTCATCGAGTGCCACGCGGTCGCGTCCTTGATGTGGCTGAAGCTTTCCTCGGTGGTGGCGAACTTCACCTTGTCCAGCTTCGCCCTGGCCTTGCCGCGCTTGTCCTGCGCCTTGTCCGCGTCGGTGAGCGGCTTCACGGTCACGTATTCGCCGGGATAGGCCATGAACATGCGGCCGTTCTCCTCGAAGAACATCCCGGTGAAGCGGTTGGTGTTCTCGAAGTCGGACTGGTAGCCCTTGAGCACGAAGTCCGGCAGGCGCTCGCTGCGATACTGCATCCCGGAGTTGCCGCCCACGCACTTGTAGTCGAAGCGCAGCTCGAAGTCGCCGAACTCCCGCGCGGTGTAGATGAGGAAGGTGTTTTTCTTCAGGGGATTGGCCGCTGTGGTCTCGGCGTGAATCACGCCGTCCTTCACCGAGAAATACTCCGGCTTGCCCTCCCAGCCGGTGAGGTCCTTGCCGTTGAAGAGGGGCTGGAATTCCGGTTCCGCCGCCGCCACTGAAACGGCGCTGGCGAAGGCGAGAGCGAGCAGGACTGCGAGGGATTTCATATTGGGATGTTGGGTGAGGGAGACCGGGTCAGGGCACCGCCGTCGCGTGCGCCTGCATCCAGCCGATGTCGGGGTTGTTGGGCTGTGCCTGGGTGCCGGCCGGCAACTGGCCGACGCGCGGCATGGTGCGCGCATCCTGCCATTTGTGAATCTCGGAGTGGCCGTCCGCGAAGGCGATGCCCGCGCAGCCGTTGTGATACGAGGCGGGCCAGTCCACGATCCGGTATTGCGCGGGATTTTTGGGATTGGCGCCGTTGCCCACGACCAGGAAGAAGCCGTCATTGATGCTGTCCTCGTGTTCATCCCAGAACACCATCGCGTCTGCCGGCGAGAGGGACACGAGGTCGCCGAGGCGCTTGAACTTGGGGAGCGTGGCATAGACGCCGGTGGTCAGGCCGCCGCTCGGGCTGCTCGTCGGGTTCGGGTTCATGAAGCCGTTCATCGAGATGCTCCGCGCGCGGGAGGCACCGCCGAAAGTGCTCTTGTCCGCCGGGCACTTGTAGACCTGCCACACCTTCGTGTATTGGCCGATGGAGCCGAACTGCACGAAGCCCTGGCCGATGAGCATGTCGGTGTTCGTGTTGTCGGTGGGGTTGGTGCCCGGCTTGCCGAGGAAGCCGGCCACCCAGCTCGCCGCGTTCGCCTGTTTGCCCGCGTTCGCGGAGTTGGCGCACCAGGCCATGCGGTCGTCGTGGTCGCCGGCGTAGAGCTGCCACGCGAGCAGGATTTGCTTGCTGTTGTTGAGGCACGCGATGCCCTGCCCCTTCTGCTTGGCCTTGCTCAAGGCCGGCAACAGCATCCCGGCCAGGATCGCAATGATGGCGATGACGACGAGCAATTCGATGAGGGTGAAGGCCCGGCAAACAGTGGCGGAGCGGGGTTTGAACTTCATGGCAGGCTGGGTTGAGACTGGGCGACGTTCAGAAGCCGCCGCCGGCACTTTGGAAACGAATGAAAAGCTTCTCCCGCCCGCCCTTGGGCCAACTGGCACCGGTTTGATCACCGCCGCCCACGTCCCCCAGCGCCTCCAGGTTTGCGGGGGCGGCGGCTCCGAAGCTGAAAGGCGGCATCCGCAGCCACTCAGCGTGACCATCCGCCGCCGTGCCCACCATGCCGTCATTGTGTCGCCTCATGCTGAGCCGCGAGGCGGGGGTGGAGTTCCAACTGGTGCGATAGCCGTTGAAGGCGCCCACGTCGTCGGAGAAACCGCCGTTGTTGGCCTCCTTCTCCGTATGGATGTTGATCTGCGACGGTTGCTGGATGAACGCGCTGCGCAGCGGAGCCGGGGCCGCCGCGAAGGTAGTGTCACGAAAGACGTGCCGGTTGGCCCGGTAATGCACCTTGAACGGGAACTGGCCCAGCAAATCGTTCATGGCGGCGGAGCAGACCAGTGACTTGGGCGGGCTGTTGGTATTGGTGCTGCCGCCCATGTAGGGGATGAGCATGGCCACCCAGCCACCGGGGTTCACCAGCCTCGCCGCGTTGTTGACCCGGAACGGGCCGAAGCAAAACCGGTCGTCGAACTCGTCCTTGTAGAGGATCGTCGCCATCCCCAGTTGCCGGTTGTTGTTCAGGCACTGGGTGGTCTTGGCCTTCGCCTTCGCCTTGCTCAAGGCCGGCAGCAACATGCCGGCAAGAATCGCGATGATGGCGATGACCACGAGCAGCTCGATGAGGGTGAACGCGCGCTGGTCAATGGCCGGACAGGCTCGGGACTTCATGGGTGGATGAAATGGATGGAGTGGGTGGTTGATGGTTGATGACGGTTTCAGCCTGAGCCTTCCGCCGGGCCGTCGCTACTCCCTCCGTGCCGAGTTTTTGTCTTTCGGTGACCTTTCGGCGGTTTGCGTTGTGCCGCCCCGCCGGCATGGGTAAAAAGATTTTGCCCAAGCCACCCAGCCGCGCGCGGGCGATGAACTCGACGAACTCAAGCTTGCCATGAAAGTGACCTACCATCAGGTGACCCACCCGGCGCAGGAATCCCTCCGCCTCCTCGAACTGCGCGGGCCGAGCTACCACTGCACCTGGCATTTCCACCCGGAGTATCAGCTCGGGCTCGTCATCAAGGGCGCGGGCCACCGCATCGTCGGCGACAACATCGGGCCGCTGGAGGCCGGCGAAGTCTCCTTGCTCGGCCCGAACCTGCCCCACGCGTGGCAGTTCGATGAGCCGGCCACGCGGCGCGACCGCGAACTCCACTGCGTCATCGTCTATTTCACGGAGGACTTTCTCGGCGCGGATTTTTTCAAGCGGTCGGAAGCCGAGCCGATCCACCGCCTGCTCAAGCGCGCCGCCGTGGGCTTGCAGGCGCGCGGCAAAGCCCGCCGGGCGGCCGCCGCGCTGATGCAGGCGATGCCGTCGCACGAGGGCTTCCAACGTGTGCTGGACCTCTTGCAACTCCTGCACCTGCTCGCCGGCTCGGAGGAACTGGTGCCGATTTGCAGCGCCGGCTTCCTGCCCAAGCTGCCCGACCAGAATGGCGAACGCCTCCGCAAGGTCTGCGAGCTGATCCAGGAGCGCATCGCCGAGCCGATCCATCGCGACGAGATCGCCGCCGCCGCGCACTTCAGTCCCGGCGCGTTCAGCCGCTTCTTCAAGGCCCGCACCGGGAAAACCTTCCATGACTTCGTGACCGAGCTGCGCATCGGCCGCGCCTGCCGTCTGCTCTCCGAGCACGAGATGAACGTCACCGAGGTCGCGCTGGCCTGCGGCTTCGCCAACGTGGCCAGCTTCAACCGGAGTTTCCGCCGCGCCAAGAAAGTGAACCCGACCGAGTTCCGCAAGCGGATGCCGGCGCTGAACTGAACCTCCGCCTATGAACTACGGCCGCCCCTTCCTCGCCTTGCTCGCCCTCGTGGCGGGGTCATCCGCGCCAAGCCAGGAGGTGTTCCGCGAGGTCACCTACACTTACGGTGCGCCGCCCACGACGCATTTCGCGGAACTCGATCCCGACACCAAGCGCGTCTTCACCGGCGAGCACATCGGCATGGCCACGATGAAGCGCCATGTGCCCAAGCCGCTCACGCTCGATGTCGCCGGCGCGACGCGCGCGGAGTTGAGCGCCGAGTATTGGGGCGGGCACATCGGCACCGCCGGCCAGCGCTTCCGCGTCAACGACCACGGCTGGATTGATCTGCCCACGCTGTCCGGCACGCCGACGGAGCCGCAGCGCTTTTACCGCGTGCTGCTCGGCAACAACGCCGCGCCCATCCCGCTCGCGCAACTGGTCAAGGGCGAAAACGTGTTCCGCTTCACCGCCGGCAAGCAGATCGCCTTCGCCAACGACTGGGGCTTCTACTGGATTTACGACTTCACGGCGCGCGTGTTTTACGATGCCACGAAGAAGCCGCACCCGGCTGGCGAATTCATCTCGCCCAAGGAAGGCTCGACCTTCGGCGACACGCTCCGGCTCGAAGTGAGCGCCAGCAGCCCCAACGGTGCCATCGTGCGCGTCGAGTTCATCGGCGAATACGACGACTTCGACTGGGACGGCGACGGCGTCTGGCGCGAGTGGCAGTATTCGACCCATCACGGCGTGTTGCAGCACCACCTCGGCACCGTGACGAGCGCGCCGTGGCGCGTGAAATACGACGCGCGCTGGCTGCCTGACCAATCCGCGCCCGTCCGCGTCCGCGCCAGAATCACTGACACCACCGGACTCACTTATCTCACGCCGCCCATCGGCAACCTCGAGCAGAAGCGCGCCCATCGCGGCGTGCGCATGATCAAGTGCGATGTCGTGCCCGAAAAATGGATGTCGCGCGCCGGCAAGGAATCGCCCAAGGGCAGCTTCGTGCTCAAAGAGAGTGACCTGGCCGGGGCGACCTTCGCGCGGCTGGTGCTCTCGACGTGGAGCGGCGACGTGGAGGACACCAGCGTCCACGAGCTGCGGCTCAACGGCGAGCGCCTGGCCAGCCGCTTCGGCGAATTCCACAACTACGATCAGGATGCCTTGGAGGTTCCGCTTGCCCGCCTCAAGCCCGGCCGCAATGAGATCACGACCTTCTCGACGTTCATGGGCCACATGTTCGAGATTAACTGGCCCGGCCCGGTGCTGCTCATCGAATACAAGAAATGAACGGGCTGCCGTCATCGCGGCGCGCCGGCTTACGAAGCCATTGCTGCCTCGGCGTGCTGGCGTTGCTGGGTGCCTTGGCATCCGCGCGTGCCGTGACCATCACCGAGGCGGAACACGAAGGGCGCGCGCAGTTCAAGGTCGCCACGGCGAGCGCGACGTATCACTACGACAAGGCGGGCGGCGGCTTCTCGCGGCTCATTGACCGCGACGGCAAGGACTGGATTTCCTTTCGCAAGGAGCCGTTGAAGGAAGTCCCCGCGTCCGCCGCGGCGGGTTTTCGCGGCGTTCCCAACACCGTCTTTGGCAAGGACAACCCCGACGCGGGCGCGGGCCATCCCGGCCATGACCAGTGCGTGAGCTCGCTCGCGGGTGGCGACACCATCCGCACCGTGAGCAAGAGCGGGCGCTGGGCGTGGTCGTGGCGTTTCACCGAGACGAACGCCGTGTTCACGATGGAGAAGGCTCCCGCTGAATACGCGTGGTGGTTTCTTTACGAGGGCACCATCGGCGGGCGCTGGTCGCCGCGCACGCACTACTGGGGCACCGACACCGGCGGACCGCGCCGCGAAATCACTGACACCAAACGCCAGCTCTTCGAGCAGTGGCGCTGGGCCTACTTCGGCGATGACCAGTCGCCCCGCGTGCTCCTCCTCGCGCAGGCGGAGCAGGATGCGTTGCCGGACACGCTCTGGTTCATGGGCAGCACGCGCGCCGGACTCGATGCGTCCGACGGCATGGTGGTGTTTGGCTTCGGGCGCGGACCAGGTGGCAAGCCGCAGTTTCGCGGTGCCGGGCACAAGTTCGTCCTCGGCTTGGTGGAAGGCGCAGTCAAGGACGCCGCTTCTCACGCGCAACTCGCAGTGGTTGCGGGGCAGTGGACACCGGCAGCCAAGCCGGCCGCACGCGGGCCGCTCCGCGTGCATCCGACGAACCCGCGCTACTTCGCCGACGGCTCCACAAATTCCGATGGCTCGTTGCACGCGGTGTATCTGGCCGGCTCGCACATCTGGCAGAGCTTCCCGGACACCGGGCACCGGCTCGAATCCGGCGCGGAGCCGCCGCCGGTTTTCGATTTCGACGCGTTCCTGAAACTGCTCGAGGCCAGCGGCCACAACTTCACGCGGCTGTGGCGCTGGGAGCTTCCCAAGTGGACCGAGGGCGACACGAAGACCAAACAGACCGAACACAGCCAGCCCCATCCGTGGCAGCGCACCGGGCCGGGTTTGGCGAACGACGGCAAGCCCAAGTTCGACCTGTCCAAGTTCGACGACGGCTATTTCGAGCGCCTGCGCTCGCGCGTGAAGCTGGCTGGCGAGCGCGGAATTTACGTGGCGGTCATGCTGTTCGAGTGCTGGGGCGTGCAGCACGTCACCAACGCGTGGCAATATCATCCGCTCGCCGGACCCAACAACATCAACGGGCTCGAAGCCGACGAGGACGGCGATGGCTGGGGCTTGGAAAGCCACTCGTTGCGCGACACCGGGATGGGCCGGCGCGTGCTCGCAGTGCAGGAGGCCTATGTCCGCAAGGTGCTCGAAACGCTCAACGGCCTCGACAACGTCCTCTACGAAATCGCCAACGAAGGCGGGAGCTACTCCGCGCCGTGGCAGAATCACATGGTCGGGTTCGTGCGCCGCGCCGAGGCGGGGATGCCGAAGCAACACCTGGCGGGCATCACGTTTTACTACAGCCGCGACAGGGCGCGCCGTGGCAGCAACGAGATGCTCTTTCAAAGTGTCGCCGACTGGGTTTCCCCGTCGGACGGGCCGGCAGCGGGCGGAAATGGCTTCGGCTTCAAAGCCAATCCGCCGCCGGATTTTCAGGGCAAAATCATTGTCGCAGACACCGACCATCTCGGCTGGAACGCCCGGCGCGACCACGACTGGTTTTGGAAGCAGTTCTGCCGTGGCAATCACATCTGGTATCTGGAATGGGCCTACGCCTCACCGACCGAAGCCGTCGCGTCGCGCAAAGGCATCGGGCAAACCGTCGCCTGGTCGCGCAAGGTCAATCTCGCCGCGATGCAGCCCTCCACGGATGCGGCCTCGACCGCCTACTGCCTCGCGAATCCGGGCCGGGAGTATCTCGCTTACCAACCGGGGCGCGGCGGCTTCACGGTGGACCTGCGGAACACCTCGGCCACATTTTCGGTCGAGTGGTTCGCGCCCGGGACCGAAGCGAGCCAGTTAGGCGAAGCGGTGCGCGGCGGCTCCGTGCAGAGCTTCACTCCGCCGCACGACGGCCCGGTGGTGCTGCATTTGAAGGCGAAGGACTGACCACCATGCGTGAACGCGATTCCAACTTTACCTCCTGCATGAACCCGCCGCCTGAACAACGCCTCGGTGCGCACCGGCCAGTCGCGCGCATCCTCGCGTTTATTCGTCTGATATTTCTCGAACCACAATGAAACCGTTTCTGCTCCTCCTGATTGGCGCGCTCGCGCTGCCCATGCTCTGCGGTTCCCTGCACGCCGTCGAAACTGCGATGCCGGATGCGAGCGGCCTGACGCACTGGCTTTACACGCCGACTGAAAAACCTGTGGCTGGAAAAACCTACTGGCTGGTCGTCGCCGTTCACGGAGCGGGCGGGACCGGCAAAGGAGCCGGCGGAGTCGCGTCGTGGGCGACAGACTCCGACGACGTGATTGTGCTTGGCCCGAGTTTCGCGCACCCCAAACGCGATCCCGATGCCCCCCGTCCGGCCACGATGCCGCGCGAGATTTTCCAAATGAGCGGCCCGGCCCATGAAGCGAAGCTCTCGGAGCTGATCGCACAGACCGGCAAGACTTGGAAGCTGCACCCGAAGATTTTTCTGCACGGCTTCTCCGCTGGCGCCCAGTTCTCCCATCGGTATGCCTTTCGCCACCCGGAACTCGTCGCGGCCGTCTCCGCACACTCGGGAGGGTCCTGGGCAAAACTCGACGGGGACGACCGAATCAACCGTGCGGCGAAGCACATTCCCTTCACCGTCAGTTGCGGAGAGGACGACCGTGGCTCCGGCGGTCCGCCCGGCACGCCGCCACGCATCGAGGGCGCGCGCCGTTTCACCGGGGAGTTGCGCTCGCTCGGCTTTGCCGTGGAATTCAAGACCTGGCCCGGAATCGGGCACAAGCACACCCCCGAGGCGAAGGCGCTCGGCCGGGCGCTGTTGGAAAAAGTGCGGGAGAAGAAATGACTGCGGAAAGGCAAACCGTTTCCCGATCTTTGCGCCACCATGATCCCGGTGACGAGGGTCAACCTTGCACCATCAGCGAAGGCCTGAAGGTCGCGGGAGTGAACATGAGGGCGCACCTGGCTTTTCTCCTCTTCATCGCACTCGCCGCCCCTTGGCTTTGTGCAGCCGCCGCGCCGCCCAAGCCGAACATTGTCTTCATCCTCGCCGACGATCTGGGCCATCGCGATCTCGGCTGCTACGGCGTGAAGGACATTCGCACCCCCGTCCTCGACCGGCTGGCGACGCAGGGTGTTCGCTTCACGCAATTCTACTCGAACGGCCCGGAGTGCTCGCCGACGCGGACGGCGTTGCTCACCGGGCGCTACCAGCAGCGCGTCGGCGGCCTGGAGTGCGCGATTGGTTCTGGCAACATCGGCCGCTACGACGATGCCATCCGGCTGCGCACGACCCATGACCTGGGCCTCCCGGCCAGCGAGACTTCACTCGGCCAGTTGCTGAAACGCGCGGGCTACACCACCGCGCTGTTCGGCAAATGGCATCTTGGCTACGAGGACAAGTTCACGCCGGGCGCGCATGGCTTCGACCGCGCGCTCTACTGCGCGGGCGGTGGCATGGACTACTTCCATCACGTCGAGCCGACGCCTGACGGGCAGAAGAAGGTGCTGTTCCTCGACGGGCGCCCGGAGAAACGCGAGGGCTATTTCACCGACCTCATCGCCGACGAGGCGGAGCGGTTCATCGCCGCGAACCGCGCCGGTCCGTTCTTTCTCTACCTGCCGTTCACCGCGCCGCACTCGCCGTTCCAAGGCCCGGACGAGCGGCAGCCGCAGCCGCTGTCCGATGACTCGCCGCGCTGGCCGCAGGGCAAGGCCCCGCCTGCGATTTACGCCGCCATGATTGAGCGGATGGACTCGGCGGTTGGCCGCGTCCTCGCCGCGCTGGACAAGGCGGGCCTCGCCAGCAACACGCTCGTCGTCTTCACGAGCGACAACGGCGGCACCGCCAGCGCCCGGCCCACGGGCCTGCGGGGCAGCAAGGGCACGACGTTTGAGGGCGGCATCCGCGTGCCGTGCATCGTCCGCTGGCCCGGCACGCTCCCGGCGGGGACCATCAGCAAACAAGTGGCTTTGACTTTCGACCTGACTGCTTCGATGGCGCGGGCCGCCGGCGTGAAGCTCCCGGCGGGCCGCACCTTCGATGGCCAGGATGTGCTCGCCCGCCTCGCGGACAAGCAGCCCGAGGTGCCGCGCACCGTCTTCTGGCGGCAGCGCCGTGGCGACAGCACTTGGAAAGGCGCGCGTGACGGCGCGTTGAAGTATGTCATCCGGGTGGTGGGCAAGCGCACGGATGTCGAGGGACTCTTCGACCTCGACGCCGACGAGTCCGAAGCGCACGACCTGCTCGCCAGCCGCCCGGCGGACGCCGAACGATTGCGCGGACTGCTGGCCGCGTGGGAGAAGGAGGTCGCACCCGTCCGATGAGCACATCAGCTTTTCATTATCTTTTGACGTGGATTTGTTTGCTCTGCGCCGCCGCCGCTTCGGGCCAGACGCCGTCCGCCCTGCCGTCCGCCAACCAGACCGCGCCACCGCAGAAGCCCGTCATGCTCTTCGTCCACGGCGCTTCCGGCGGCGGCTGGCAGTTCAAGCAGGTCGCCGCGCTCATGGAGGCGAAGGGCTGGAAGACTTACCGGCCGTCGTTGAGCGGCCTCGGCGAGCATTTTCATACCGCCACGACCAACATCGGCCTCAGCACGCACATCGAGGACATCGTCAACCTCATCCTTTTCGAGGACCTGCGCGACGTGAACCTGCTGGGGCACAGCTACGCCGGCTTCGTGATTGCCGGCGTCGCCGAGCGCATCCCGGAGCGCATCCGCCACGTCATCTACCTCGACGCGTTTCTCCCGCTGGACGGGGAGAGCCTGATGACCACGCGCCGGCCCGACGCGCCCGACTCGACCAAGAACGTCAAGGACGGCTTCCTCGTCCGTCCGGCCATGAAGGCCAGCGCGCCGCCCCCGCGCCAGGTGCCGCAGCCGTTCAAGACTTTCACCGAAACCGTCGCGCTGAAAAACCCCGCCGCCGCGAAGATTCCCAGGACGGTCATCCTCACCGTGGCGAAAGGCCAGCGAGCCGAGGCAGACACGTTCTATTTTTCGACCGTGCGTGCGCGCGACCGTGGCTGGCCAGTGCACATCATCGAAGGCGACCACTACCCGATGCTGCGCCAGCCGGAGGCCACGGCCGCCCTGCTCATGAACATCAAATGAAAACCAACAGCTTCATTTCCCGGTTTTGCTTGGTGATGTTCCTCGCCTCGTCGCTGGCTGCCCAAGACAAGGCCGAGCCTCCCGTAGCCGGCACCGCAAAGTGGGTCAACGTCGTGCCGCCGTCCATCAAGGCCGACCCTGCACTGACCCACGGCACGTTTTTCAGCAAGGCAAACACAACGGACATCGGCTACTTCGTGGCGCTCCCGCGCGGCTACGATGCGCCGGACGCCAAGGCCCGGCGCTTCCCGGTCATCTACTACCTGCACGGCGGCAACGGCAACGAGGGCCGGGGCGTGCAAGGCTACCCGTCGCTGCGCCCCATGCTCACGTCTGAGGATTACCCGGCGGCGTTCTTCGTCGTCGTGAACGGCGGCAACCCGAACTACATCGACACCGCGGATTCGAAGGGCGGCACCGGCTTCATCGAGCTGGTCGCGCACATTGACCGGACCTACCGCACCATCGCCGCCCCCGAGGGCCGAGTGATGCTGGGCCACTCGATGGGCGGCCGCGCCACGGGGCGCATTATCCTCAAGCATCCCAAACTCATCGGCACCGGCGTCGCCATGTCGGGCGGGCATCAGCGCGAAAAGTCCATGTCCGAGACCGGCGCGGGCGGTCGCGGCGAATCCAAGCTCATCAACGCCAAGGACAACTCCTGGGACAACGCGACACTCTACGCCAATCGCGCCGGTGCTCCGAAGATTCGCCTCATGGTGGTGGTCGGGGACAAGGACTCCAACTATCAGCCCAACCTCGACTGGTGCGCCCATCTCACCAAGTTGAAAATCCCCCACGAGCTGGTCGTCGTCCCCGGCGCGGGCCACGGCATTGATTTGAAGATTCAGAACACCGACCGCCGCGTCTTCGGTTTCATCGCGGACAGCTTGAAACACATCTCGAACAACTGACCCGGCCCCGTTGGCCCGCATGAAATCACCCGCCACTCTTTTCCTCCTGCTCGCGCTGGCCTGCGCAGCGGGTGGCGCTGACCTGCGCGTCTCGGACGTGACGCTCTTTGGCGACCTGGAGTGCTTCAAGGTCGAGACGCCCACCGCAACGTATCTTTACGGCAAGCGCGGCGCGGGCTTCGCGAGCATTCTCGACCGCGATGGGCACGACTGGATTTCCTATCGGCACGGCGGGCGCTCGGCGGGCGAGTATCGCGGGCTGCCCAAGTGCGGCCAGCCGGTGAAATACTTCCACTGCGGCTACGGCTTCGGCCAATACACGAATGCCAACTGGTTCACTTCCACCGTCACGCTGCGCGAGCCGGGCCATGTCCGCATCCACTCGGAAACGAAGAACGGCGATGCGGCCTGCGACTGGGATTTCTTTCCCACGCACGCGACGCTGACGCTGCGGAAGATTCCCGGGAACTACTGGTTCATCTACGAAGGCACGCCCGGCGGCGTGCTGGACACGGCGGAGGATTTCGTCATCCGTCCGCACGGCCACCGCACGCCGTTGAGCCGGCCTTGGGTCGAGGCCGTGCCTTGGGTCGTGTTCGGCGCGAAGGAATCGCCGCACGCGCTGCTGCTGGTGGACCATCAGGATGACGGCGCGGACGCCAGTTACGCACCGTGGCCCTACACGCCCAGCGCGCGCGAACCGCTGCCGCTGATGACCGTCTTCGGCTTCGGCCGGCCCGGCTGGGATGACCCGAAGCAGCACACGCCGCCCCTCACCACCCTGCCCGCGAAGTTCAGTGTCAGTTTCACCTCGGCCACCGAGCAGACTGCCATCGAGGCCGAGGTGAAACGCATCCGCACGCCGGCCTCCAAGCCGAGGGCCGCCACGCTGCCCGCGCCGCCCGTGATTGACGTGTGGCATGGCGACGAGCAGCACTTTGGCCGCCTCGGCGTGCCGCAGATGTGGGTCAACATCCTTGGCCGCGTGACATCACCGGGGACGCTTGCGACGGTCGAGTATTCGCTCAACGGCGCCGCGCCCGTGCGGCTCTCGGTGGGTGCTGACGGCTATCGCCTCGCCCGCCAGGGCGACTTCAACGTGGACCTCGACTTCGACGCGTTGCGCGACGGAGCAAACACCGTGAGCCTCATCGCCACGGACACCGCCGGTCAGCGCGCGGAACGCGGCGTCACAGTGCATTGCCATCGCGGCAACATTTGGCCGCTGCCCTACACCGTTGATTGGAGCCAGGTGAAGTCCATCACCGACGCGGTGCAGGTCGTGGACGGCCACTGGAAGCTGGAGCGCGACGGCGTGCGCATCCTCGAACCGTATTACGACCGCATCCTCGCCTTCGGCGACCGCACTTGGACGGACTACACCGTGACCGTCGCCGTCACCTTTCACAGCTACGCCCCGCCACTCAAAGGCCCGCCCACCCACGGGGTTTCGCACGCGGCCATCGCCGCGCGTTTCCCCGGCCACTTCGCCGACAAGAAGCAGCCGCACGTTCAATGGTATCCGCTCGGTGCCGTCGCCGAGTTCCGCCTCGCGGAGAAGCTCGAGCAAAGCTCCTGGCGGATATTCCACGGCGGAAGCGCAAACAAGCGGGCTTCCCATGCGGTCGAGCCGCAGCCACGCCGCGTGGAGCTGGGCATCCGCTACCAGCTCAAGCTCCGCGTGGACACCCTGCCCGGCGCCGCCGCACGCTATCGCGTGAAGTCTTGGAAAGAGGGCCAGCCTGAACCCGCTGCGTGGGACTTTGAAACCACCGAGGATCGCAACGCCATCCCCGCTGGCGGCGCGCTCGTCGTCTCACACAACACCGATGTGACCATTGGCAACCTCACCGTGACCCGCCATGAACCGAACCGGCCATAGCCCACGTCGCACCATTTGGCGTTGCCGCCCGTTGCTGGCGTTGGCGTGTGCCACCGCAACAGTCCTCGTTCACGGTGCCGAACTGCCCGCCGGTTTCATCGAGGAGACGCTGGCCACCGGCCTCAACGCCGCCACGGCCATCGCGCCGCTGCCGGACGGGCGCATCCTCATCGCGGACCAGACCGGCATCATCCGCGTCTGGAAGGACGGCCGGCTGCTGGAGAAGCCCGCGCTCAACCTGCGCGTGGATGATTACTGGGAGCGCGGCCTGGTGGGGCTGGCGCCGCATCCGGACTTTCCGTTCACGCCGCAACTGTTCGTGCTCTATGTCACGGACCGGCCCTTTCCGCACCATGTGCTCTCGCGGTTCACGCTGCACGGCAACACCGTGGACCCCGCCAGCGAGCAGGTGCTGCTCGAGGGCGACGACCAGTCGAAGCGCGGCGGCAGGCACCCCGCCGGCCACCAGGGCGGGCCGCTGCGCTTCGGGCCGGACGGCAGGCTCTACGTCGCCATCGGCGAGCCGATCATTCCGAGCGACGGCGTCTGCACCTCGCAGATGCTGGACACGCTCTCGGGCAAAATCCTCCGCCTCAATCCCGACGGCACCATCCCCGGGGACAACCCGTTTCACGCGCAGACCTCGGGCAAGTATCGCGCGATCTGGGCGCTCGGCCTGCGCAATCCCTTCGGCCTCGCGTTTCAGCGGGAGACGGGCCGCCTCTTCGCGACCGACGTGGGGCAAACCTCGTGGGAGGAAGTCAACGAGATCGTGCGGGGCGGGAACTACGGCTGGCCGAAAGCCGAGGGCATGTCCACGAATACCGCGTTCCAGAACCCGCTCCATGCCTATCCGCCGGTGATCGGGCGCAGCATCGTGGGCGCGGCGTTCTATCCGCGCGCCCAGCGCCCGGAGAGCGCCGCCGGCTTCTTCCCGGACCCGTGGCGCGGCAAGTTCTTCTTCGCCGACTGGGCGGCGCGCTGGGTCAAGGCGCTCGATTCCGACGCGCCGACGAACGTGGTCACGTTCGCCAAGGGCTGCAACGCGCCCGTGGCCGTCGAGGTCGCGCCGGATGGCTCGCTGCTCGTGCTCAATCGCGGCACGATCTGGCGCGATGGGAAAAAGTTCACGGCGAACAGCGGCTCGCTCGTGCGCATCCGCCACGTCGGTGAGAAGGGTGCTGCGAGCCTGGCAGCAGCGCCGCCGATTCCCAAACGCCTTTCTGAAACGGGCGTCTTCCCCTCACTCCCGGAACCGCGCCCGCGCGACGGGTTCACCGCCTTTGAAATCAACGCGCCGCCGTGGCAGCCCGGCGTGCGTGCGCGGCGCTGGATCTCTGTGCCGCCGGGTGCGGCCATCAAGTTCACGGCCGAGGGCGAGTGGGAGTTCCCGGCCGGCTCGGTCGTGGCGCAGCACTATGAACTCGATCCGGCCGGCACGCCGTTTGAGACGCACATGATGTGGTTCACCGGCCCGCGCGTCGTCCGCGCCGCCGCGTATCGCTGGGCGGCGGACGGGCGCGATGCCGCGCTCGTCGAGGACTCGGAGATTGTGCCGGTGCCCGGCCCGCCGGGGCGGCGATGGTTTTCGCCCGGCGTGGAGCAGCAGTTGAACCTCGACTTCGTCGTCACCGGGTTCCTGCTGCCCGTCAACACGCGCCAGCTCAACCGCGGCCGACAGCTTCAGGAATGGAACACGCGCGGCTGGCTCACCCCGAGGCTGCGCGACGCGGACTTCGCCGGCCTCCCGCGCCTCGCGCCCCTCGGCGACACCTCCGCACCACCCGATTTGCGCGTTCGCTCCTATCTTGATGTGAACTGCTCCGCGTGCCACCGGCCCGGCGGCCCCTCGCGGGGATTCTTCGACGCTCGCATCACGACCCCGCTCGCGGAACAGAAGCTCCTCAACGGCGAACTGATGGCCGGCGACCTCGGCATCGCCGGCGCGCGCGTGGTGACGCCGGGCCATCCCGCCAAATCCGTCCTCCTGCTCCGGCTCCAGCGCAACGACGCCTTCCGCATGCCGCAGGTGTCGGTGAACGACGAGCTTTCCCCGGCCCTGCCCGTCCTGACAGAATGGATCCGACAACTCAAAGCCCCATGAACCTGCGCACCATCCGCCTCGCCATCGCTCTCAGCGCCCTCGCCAGCCTCCCGCTGGCCGCGCAGCTTCCCAGCACCCCGCCCGGAGCTGCGGGCTTCGATCCGCACCGGCTGGAGGTGTTGCACCGGACGATGCGCGGGCTCGTGGACGAGGGGAAGCAGGCCGGCATCGTCTGGCTCATCGCGCGCGACGGGAAGATCGTGGACTTCGAGGCCGCGGGCTGGCGCGACTTGGAGCACAAGCTCCCCATGCAGAAGGACACGATCTGCCGGGTCTACTCGATGTCGAAGCTCGTCACCAGCGTCGCCACGCTCGTCCTGCTGGAGGAGGGCAAGGTTCTGCTCGACGATCCGGTGGGCGACCACCTGCCCGAGCTCAAGGCGATGAAGGTGATGACCGGCGGCACCGCTGAGACGCCGCAACTCGTGGACACCCGGCGTCCGGTCACCATCAAGCACCTGCTCACGCACACCTCCGGCCTGATCTACGACTTCGACGGCACGGACGCGCTGCACCAGCTCTACCAGCGCGCGGACTTGTGGAGCGGCACCTCCCTCAAGGACTTCACGGCGAAGGTCGCGCGGCTGCCGCTCCGGCACCAGCCCGGCGAGGACTGGAGCTACGGCATCAACTGCGACATCCTCGGCGCGCTGGTGGAACGCGCCTCCGGCCAGCCCTTCGAGGCGTTTCTCCGCGACCGCATCTTTGGGCCGCTCGGCATGAAGGACACCAGCTTCGACGTGCCGGCCGGGAAGCGCGCCCGCCTCGCGCGGACCTACCGGCACGATCCCGCCGGCAAATTGGTCGAGGCCGAGCCGATGCTCGGCACGTGGCCGGAGGCCGGGCGCGGGCTGGCCAGCGGCGGCGCGGGCTTGTTCTCCACGGCGGGCGACTACGCGCGCTTCGCGCAGATGCTGCTCAACGGCGGGGAGCTGGAAGGCCGGCGCATCCTCGGGCGCAAGACCGTCGAGTTCATGACCGCGAACCATCTCACCGCGCTGCCCCGGCCCCGCCACGCCTACAATCCCGCGATGGGCTTCGGCCTGGGCGTGGAAGTGCGGATGGAACAGGGCCAGGCCACGTGTCTTGGCTCCGTGGGCCAGTTCGGCTGGTATGGCGCGGCGACGACCTACTGCCAGATTGACCCGCAGGAGCGCATCGTCGCCATCGCGCTCGCGCAGCACTTCCCCTTCAACCAGCACAAGCTGTTCGAGAGGTTCGCCAACGGCTGCTTCCAGGCGCTGACGGACCAAGGCGCGGCCACGGCAGTCGAGCCGGCGGGCGGGCGGACGGCGGCCTCGACCCCAAAGCCCACCGGGCGGGCCGCCCGGCCTTGACGAGCGGCGGGCCGTTCGGTCCAGCCGGCGGCATCGGTCTGGCTCGCCTTGCGCCCGCCCTCCGGCGCCCAATAGTAGTTCGTGCTCCACTCGCTGGTGGCATCCTGGCCCACCACGGGCGGGTCCGCGTTGACCGCCCAGCGGGTGTAGCTCAGTTGGATAGAGCATCCGCCTTCTAAGCCGGAACGATGCAGTTGAAAGGAGGCCACCGATTGGGAACTGATTGGTGGTAGATGAAAACAACGCAATCGTCGGGCACACGCCCGGTTCACCAAACGGTGGCCTCCTTCAACTGCATCGTTCCGGCTCAGTTCGGCACTGTTGAGCATCTTGACCGCCATCACAGTGGAGTCCTGCACCAGCTCCTCGTGATCTTCATGATTGAGCGACGGAGTGGGGGATCAACACCCGGAGACGCGGGACGATTTCACCAACCAACATGGCTTCGGCTTGCGGGGACATGGGAGACCTTTCTGATGGGGGGATTGCTGTTGAACGAAACAGCCTAGGTCAGTGAAGACGCTGGGGTGGCTCGCTGGCGGGAGGGGCAACGCTTCAGACTTAAGCGCCGGTTCCTGTCATTCCATTATCCCACCGAAACGACCACAACAGCAGGATGGGAGGGGGAGGTCGATGGCAAAGTTTGACAACTAATGGTTGGGGGCTACCTTGTCGGCATGGCCACCAAAACTGCCAACATCGCCCTCACCGATGAACTCGACGCCTTCGCCCGAACCGACATGGCGACAGGCGGATTCGGCAACTTCAGCGAATACGTCCGCGATCTCCTCCGCCATCGGCGCCAGCAGCGCATTGAGGAAGACCTGGCGGCTGTCCGTGAAGCGATGAAGGAAGCGCCCGTGGGTGAGCCGCCGGCCGAGATCATGCGTGACTTGTCCCGACTGCGCCGCTCCTCACGGCGGTCGAAGTGAAAATCGTCTTCGACACCAGCGTGGTTCTGGCTGGCATTGGCTGGCGTGGTGAAGCCTACCAGTGCCTCGTCATGGTGGCCCGGCGGCGGTTGATCGCCTACGCCACGGCCGAGACCATCGCCGAGGCACGGGTCAAGGCGAGGGAACTGACGGCGGCTGGCAGGTTTCCCCATGACCCCAAGCCGATGCTGAACTGGTATCTGGCCAACGTGCGGACCATCGAACCAGCGCCATTGGGCAAGCAGCGTTCGCGAGACCGCAACGACGATCCGATTCTGGCGTGCGCGCTGGGCGCAGGAGCCCGGATCGTGACGGCTTACGACAAAGACCTGCTCGACATGGGCAAGCCGTTTGGAATCGAAATCATCAAGCCGGCAGAGCTGTTGCGCCGGCTCAAAGTGTAGATGCCCTGCCTGCGTCGGCGAACAGACCGGTGACTGGCTGGCGACCGCCTGTGCTGAGGGTCGCAGGCGAGTCCCGGGCAGGCGGTTTCTGAGGCACAGGCACGACAGGCAGGTCGGATTTGCCTGTCACCCACGCCCAGCCTCTTCCACCGCCAGCCCCTTCCAGCCACGCAAATAACGACCCTCGGAGTCCTTGAGGTCGGCACGTAACCCCACGCCGAACTCCTCCTTGATGATGTCCGCGACCAGTTGTCTGAAAGCCTTCCTTGCCACCGGCTCCACCCCGTTGTTTCGGCAGAAGCCGGCAAACCCAGCATAGCAGTCGTTTACGGACAAGAGGTGGCCGCGTTGGGGTTTGATCGCCATTCCAATGAACTGCCTCGCCAGTTGCCCGTGCTGCTCCTCACCTTCAATGCGCCGGTTCGGGCTGGTGGGGGAGAAGAAAGTTGCCTCCGCTGCCAACACCGAGCGGGCCTTCTTCACGACTGCCCGCAGCGTCTCGTCCGCCCGGAACTTCACGAACAGGTTCACCTTATCCACACCGGCAGGCATCTCCTCCGCGCATCGGACCAATAGCGCCGAGAGCAATGTCATCAGCTTGGCCTCCGTGGTGGGGTGGTAGAGGTCGTCGCGAGGCTCCAGATAGAACCAGCGCTGCTCCGGCTCGAAGTAAACCACTGAATGACCGAGCTGGGAGTCGCTGAGGGTGGAGGCGAAGAAGCAGTCGCTCAATGCAACGGCGGTAATGCGCTTTCGGCCTGTATCGTATCTGCAGAGGCTCGCCAACCTTGAATCCCTTCAGCCTTGAGTCATCACGATCACCCCAGCTCCCCTGTTCTTCGCCTTTGGGCCTGCTGTGTATTTCCTCTTTGTCGAATGATGGAAGCGCCTGCATCCGCCACATTCCTTAGCCTGCCAGACCCCTTCGCCGGCGGGCACTACCCGTGGGCGACTACCCGTGGGCGACTTGCCAGTAAGCGGCCATTTTGGCAGAGTGACGCCCCATGGACCCCGAGGTATTTGTTCGCTGGACGCTGGATGACGCCCGCACGCTGGAGGAACGCTACACCACGGAGCTGCTCGTCGAGGAATGCATCCCCACCTGGCGGTGGCGACATAAGATCTACCGCCAGGATCCCTACGATGCGTGCATCGAACGGAAACGGCAACGCGCCTTGAATCCAGCCTACCAGCCCACTTACAGCGAAGAGAGTCTTCGTCGCACCGCCGAGGTGTTGCCCGAGTTGAAGTCCTGGAATCATTACTGCGGCTATGACGAACGGCCAGTTCGCGATCTCAAAGTCTTCCGCTTTGCCCCCGCGATTGAGGACTTCCGGCTGATGCGGGCGGAGTTGGTGGACCTCAGTCCGCTGTTCGATCTGCCGCGTCTGCGCAAGCTGAGCTTCAGCAGCATGCTATGTGAAGACCTGGGTCAACTGGGCCGCCTCCACCAGCTTCGGGCGCTGAGTTTGGATCTGGAACGCAACTGGCCGGCGCTTGCCGGCTTGGAAAAGCTCGCCCAGCTCGAAACCATTTCGCTCAAAGGCAACCTGCTGGCCTTTCCGCCTGGCATCTCGTGGCCCAACGTGCGGTGCGGCTCGCTCCTCTGCGAGCCACTGGCCGCGCGCAACGTCCATGATCTGCCCCAGCTTCCCGCCGTCGAGTTTCTCACCCTCAATGGCGTGGAACGGCTCGACGGCATCGCGGCCTTCACCCGGCTCCGTAATCTCACCCTCGAAGCCCGCGTGCGAGACTTCGCCCCGCTGGCGGACCTGCCACACCTGACTTCCTTCATCTGCCATGCCGATGAGCCGCGCGATGTCTCGCCGCTGGTCCGCGTCCCCCGGCTGACCTTCATCTCCTTTGATCTCGGGCATAAAAGGCGCGTCGTGCCCATTGCCCCGCGCGATCTCTCGCCGCTCACCGACTGCCCGCACCTTCGCACTCTCCATGTCGGTGAAGGCGACCCGCTGACCTCCGAGGCCGCCGCCATCAATGCCGGCCTGCCCTCGTGGGAAGACCAGTTGCTCGCCGAGACGCCGCGCGTCCTGCCGCCCTTGAAGTTTGCCATCGCCCCTTGGAAGCATCATCCGCCCCGCCCCGCCCCGGTCCCCGAACCCGGCGAGTTTGATCTGCCGGATGTCGGGCTTTGCCAATGTCAGGGCGCGTGGTTGAGCCGCTATTTGACCCGCGTCGTCAGCGAAGGGCTGGATGATCCTGACTGGGGCGAGGTGGGAGCCGACGCCGCAAGCCGCTCCTTTCACGCCACGGTGGAATCCTACGGCGTCGTGGAGCGGTTCGCCGAGATTGTGCATTGGTTCCGCGTGGCCATGACCCGTCTGCGCCGCGAATATCACGGCCAGATCATGATTTGCCTCAAGGTTCCGCCCCTCAAGGCCACGCCCGCGCAGCAGGAAATGGAGCGCAAATTCCGGGACGCGCAGGAGCAGGCCGAATGGGAGAACCGCCGGCGCGAACGCGAGGAATACCTCCAGCGTCTCCACCGCTACGAACTCAAGAAACAGGAAGGCATGACCATCAAGCCCGAGGAATTCGCCCCCGGCGACGCCCTGCCCCTGCCGCCTCCGCCGTGGGAAAGCGACTCCGAGGACGAGGACGACGCGGATGGGGAGGGCGACGTGGCCGTGAAGGAAAAGCCCGATCCACCGCCCTCCTACGACGATGGCGAACATCCCCTCGCGGACAACTATCGGCTCATGGTCCATCTTTCCCTGGCCGAGGCTTGGTTCGCTCCGCATCATCGCGACCTGGCCATCTACCTCATGCGCCGACAGCCGGACTTGGACATCCCCGACGAGAAAGAGGAGAAGTAACCGCTGCCGCTGCTCCGTGCGCGGCATTGGCGGCAGCACCGGCTTCAGCGATTGGAGCGACCCGTCTCGCACATATGCCTGTGACGAGGAGGGGAAAGAGTTAATCAGGAAAGCAGGCAGGAGAGAAAGCCGCTTGGTAGGACGCGTCTGTCCCCAGCGCACCCTACCTGTGCGGTGGACCGAAGGGAGCGATTCGCTCTGGCGCGGGCGGCGTCTCCCCTCGCCCAGCGGGAGAAACCGCGCGACACGCTGTTCGTGATCTGAGTCCCCAATCCAGGGCCGTTCAACTCTCAACTTTCCTTTCGCACGCTGCCCGCCGATGCTCCACCGCCATGATTAAGAAGTGGCCCGTCCTCAGTTCCAAGCAGCTCGCGGACTTCCGCATCTTCACCGTGCGCACGGATGTGAAGCGCTCGCCGCGCACGGGAGCGGAACACGACTTCTTCGTCCTCGACACGCGCGGCTGGGTCAACGTCATCGCCGTCACGCCCGACGACAAGCTGGTGATGGTGGAGCAATACCGCCACGGCTCGGACACCGTCGAACTGGAAATCCCCGGCGGCGTGATGGACTCAGACGACACTTCGCCGGTGCTCGGCGGCCAGCGGGAGTTGCGCGAGGAGACCGGCTACGAGGGCGACTCGGCGGAAATCATCGGCCAGATCTTTCCCAACCCCGCCATCATGTCGAACACCTGCTACACGCTGCTCGTGCGCAACTGCCGGCTCGCGCACGGCGTGGAGTTCGACAGTTGCGAGGACATCCACACGCACCTCGTGCCGGTGGCGGAACTGCCGGAGCTGGTCGCGTCAGGAAAGATTCAGCACGCGCTGGTGGTCGTGGCGCTCTACCACTTCGACCTCTGGCGGCGGAAGCAAGCGGCCAAGCCCTGAAGCGCATCGGCGCGCCTTAAACCACCGCGTAGGTGATAAGCGCGCCGACCACGACCATCAGCACCAGCCCCGCCAGAAAAACGTAGTCTGCCATTTGCTCAACCTGCGGCATTTCCTTTCGTCCACGATGCCGCATCGCCCAGTAGGACAACAGGGCCGAGACCAAGAACAGCAACCCATCGAGCGCCAGCAGGTCATCGCCCAGCGTGCTGACCTGCTTCACCGAGGTAACGACCTTGAACAGCCCGATGACGGTCAGGCAGACGCCGACCATGGCGACCGACCCGGAGAAGATGGTGGCGCACAGGTCTGGGTTGCCGGACTTCGGTTCGTTGCTTTCGGACATGCGCCAAGGGGAACAGCAACGGGCGGCCCGGAAAAGCGAAATTCAAACGCGCCGCGCTGAGGCTCCGCCTTTTTGCGTGGCATCCGCGTTTCCCTCTGCCACTCTGCCGCCATGATTCTGACGCCGGCTGAACTGGAGAGCCTCGTTCAAGCGCAGCATTCCTCCCCGCACCAGCTTCTCGGCATGCACCCGCTCGGCGATGGCACCGGCCTCGTCGTCCGCGCCTTCCTGCAAAACGCGGCGCGCGTTGAGGTGGTGCCGGTGCATGAGAAACAGAAGCCCAGTTTCCCCTTGGAGATGCTCGATGCCCGCGGGCTGTTCGAGGGCACGACGACCGCCGCGCAACGCACCTACGCCTACGACCTCGTCATCACGGATTATCAGGGCAACACCCGCCGCACGCGCGACGCGTATTCCTTCTGGCCCTCGCTCGGCGAGACAGACCTTTATCTTTTCGGGCAGGGCAACGAGCGCCGCATCTACGACAAGCTCGGCGCGCAGTTGCGTGAAGTGGACGGCGTGCCGGGCGTGAGCTTCGCGGTCTGGGCGCCCGAGGCGCAGCGCATCAGCGTGGTGGGGACGTTCAACAACTGGGACGGGCGCTACCACCCGATGCGCAAGCTCGGCGCGTCCGGCGTGTGGGAACTCTTCGTGCCGGGGCTGGGCGAAGGCACGCTCTACAAGTTCGAGCTTAAGAACGCCCACGGAGCCATCGTCCTCAAGACCGACCCTTACGGCTTCTTCTTCGAGCCGGCCCCGCAGAACGCCTCCATCGTCTGGAACAACCGCAAGTTCGCCTGGTCCGACGCCGCGTGGATGGAGCAGCGACGTGGGCGCCAGCCGTTGCGCGAGCCGTTGAGCATCTACGAAGTTCACCTCGGGTCGTGGATGAAGAAGAACATCGCCGAGTCGTTCAGCTATCGCGAAGTCGCGCCGCTGCTGGTGGAATATGTCCGGCGCATGGGCTTCACGCACATCGAGTTCCTGCCCATCTCCGAGCACGCCTACTATCCAAGCTGGGGCTATCAGGTCACGGGCTTCTACTCGCCGACCTGCCGCTTCGGGACACCGGATGATTTCCAGTTCCTCGTCAACGCGCTGCACGAGGCGGGCATCGGCGTCATCGTGGACTGGGTGCCCGCGCACTTCCCGCGCGATGACTGGGCGCTCGCGCGCTTCGACGGCACGGCGCTTTACGAGCACGAAGACCCGCGTCAGGGCGCGCATCAGGACTGGGGCACGCTCATCTTCAACTTCGGCCGCCACGAGGTCCGCAACTTCCTGACCGCGAACGCGCTCTTCTGGTGCGAACGCTTCCACATTGACGGCCTGCGCGTGGACGCCGTCGCCTCGATGCTCTACCTCGACTACTCGCGCAAGGAAGGCGAGTGGGTGCCGAACAAATACGGCGGGCGCGAGAACATCGAGGCCATCGAGTTCCTCCGCGAGTTCAACCACCTCGTCCACACCGAGACGCCCGGTGTGCTCACCATCGCCGAGGAAAGCACCGCCTGGCCGCTGGTCACGCGGCCGCCGTATCTGGGCGGGCTGGGCTTCAGCTTCAAGTGGAACATGGGCTGGATGAACGACACCCTGCGCTACTACAGCCGCGACCCGCTCTACCGCCGCTACCACCAGCACGACCTCACGTTCGCGATGCTGTATCATCACAACGAGAACTTCATCCTGCCGCTCTCGCACGACGAGATCGTCCACGGCAAGTGCTCGCTGCTTGGGAAAATGCCCGGCGACGACTGGCAGAAATTCGCGAACCTCCGCTCGCTGCTCGGCTACCAGTGGCTTTTCCCCGGCAAGCAACTCCTCTTCATGGGCTGCGAGTTCGGCCAAGGGCAGGAATGGGGCGAGAACCGCGCGCTCGACTGGTGGCTGCTGGAACAAGGCCCGCATCACTCCGGCACGCAGCGCTTCCTCGCCGACTTGAACCAGGTCTATCGCGCGCACCCTGCGCTGTGGGAGGCGGACTACGACCTCGAAGGCTTCCAGTGGGTGGACTGCTCGGACAACCTGCACAGCGTCCTCTCCTTCCTGCGCCGCACCAAGGATGGTCGCCAGCAGATGCTCGTCATCCTCCACCTCACGCCCGAGCTCCGCACCAACTACCGCATCGGCCTCCCGCACGGCGGCTTCTGGCGCGAAGTCCTGAACAGCGACGCCGCCATCTATGGCGGCAGCAATCAGGGCAACATGGGCGGTGTCAACGCGGAGGAAATGGAAATGCACGGCCAGCCGTGGTCCGCCGAGTTCACGCTGCCGCCGCTGAGCGCGATGGTGTTTGTGGCGTAGCGGAGCAGGCCGAAATTGACGGGGCAGATTCGGACGAGCAAATTGACTCCGCTCAAATGAACCGACTTGTTGTCATCCTCTTGTCAGCCACATTGCTGGGTTCCATTGGCTGCCGTCGCCGGTCTGCCGCGCCGGCTCCCGATTCCAGCGCAACGCCAGCCCCGACACCGGGTGCCCCCGCGTCCGCTCCCGCCGCACCAGTTGCTCCGGCACCGCCGGGATCGGAACTGCCCAAGGAGCTTCAGGCCTCCACTCCAGCGGTCGCCCAGATGAATCTTGCCGTGCAGGAGTTTGTGACCCAGATGGGCCGCCCGCCCACGCGCCTTGAGGAACTGCTGGAGAAACGGGTGCTCCCACGGTTCCCGGCGCCTTCGCCCGGCATGAAGTTCATCCTCGCCAAGGGGCGGAACAACCAACCCGAGGTGAAAGAAGTCCCGCAATGAACGTCAGAACCTCCATGAGTTGTCGCAAATCCATCCGCGCTTTGCAGCCGCGTGCGTTCACGCTGATCGAACTCCTTGTCGTCATCGCCATCATTGCGATCCTCGCCGGCATGCTGCTGCCCGCGCTGGCCAAGGCCAAGATGAAGGGCCAGACCGCACTGTGCACCAGCAACCTCAAGCAGATCGGCGTGGCCATGCAGATCTACACCGGGGACAACAACGGCAAGCTTCCCTACGCTGGACTGCGACAGCCAAGCTGGAACCCGGACATCTCATGGGACGACCTCTTGAACCGAGAGCTGGGTGGCAATTACACGCAGGCCCAGCTCGCCAGCGCCGGTCCGCCCTTCAACATCAAGCTCAACGTGCTTCGCTGCCCGTCGGACAAGCTGGCGCTGGCCACCTACGCCACCACCCGCTGGCAGCGCAGCTACGGCATGGCCCGGCACAACATGGGCACCGTGTCCATCGGCGGCGCGGGACCGCTCGCGGGCGACTGGCCGCCCGGGTCGGGCAACGCCACCGGCATCGGACTCAATTGGAACAACTACGCCGGCGGCTCCGCCGGTGCCGATCCCCGTTGGAACCCGGCGGACCCCGTCGGCACGGGTCTGTGGGCCAGCAACCAGGACAGCCTGCGGGACAGCGCCTTGAACGATCCGGCGGGCACCATCGCCTTCACCGAGCTGATCAGCATGCAAAACATCGGCGGCTGCAACGACCACTTCGTGGTCAGCGCCGCCAGCGGGCATCTGCTCAACACCAGCTACGGCAACGCGCCAACGAGCAAGGATTTCCACAACAACCGGTTCAACTACCTCCAATGCGACGGCAGCGTCACCCTGCTGTCCCCGGACAAAACCCTTGGGACGGGCACCAACCTTACCCGGCAGACCGGCATGTGGACCATTCGCGCCGGCGATTAACGAGGTCAAACCATCTCGTAACTCCAAGGCTTCCGCTGCTCGCGCGCCAGCCACTGGTTCGCCTCCGCGTCGCCGACGAACTGCTCCTGGGCCGGGTTCCACTTGAGCGCGCGGCCCAGACGCATCGCGATGACGCCGAGGTGGCAGACGCTCACGGAGCGGTGGCCGATTTCCACGTCACAGATCGGCTGCTGCCGCGAACGCACGCAGTCGAAGAAGTTCTTCATGTGATTGTCGCTCGCGTAAAGCCGCTTCGCCCCTGAAGGCAGCGGCGTGGTGAGCAAATCGCCGTGGCTCGCCTCAATCTTCCCGCGCGTGACGAAAATCCAGCCGTCACTGCCCTCGAAACGAACACCGTGCTGCTGCGCGGTCTTGTCCGTGACGGACCCGTTCCAGCCGTTGCCGTGCGTGCTGCGGGTGAGCTGGGTAACGCCGTTGGCATAGGTGTAGAGCACCGCATACTCGCTCGCCGCCGTGAAGCCGCCGGGAATCATCGGTGCCAGCGACTGGCCTTCGATCCTCACCGGACCGCTGCGCTCGAAGCCCGTGCCCCAGAGGGCGATGTCGTTGTGGTGCGCGCCCCAGTCGGTCATCGTGCCGCCGGAGTAGTCCCAGAAGTAGCGGAAGGTGACGTGGCACTTCTCCTTCACGTAGTCCGTCTTCGCCGTCTGGCCCTGCCACATGTCCCAGTCCAGCCCGGCGGGCACTGGCACCTTCTCAAACGGCCCCTCGCGCCGCCCGTGCGGCAGCCAGACGTTCACATGCTTGAGTTTCCCGATGCGTCCGTTGCGCACCAGCTCGCAGGCGAGGCGGAAGTTCTTGTCGCTGCGCTGCTGGCTGCCGGTCTGGAGAATGCGGTGCGAGTCGCGCACGGCTTTCACCAGCCGCTTGCCCTCGTCAATCGTCAGCGTCAGCGGCTTCTCGCTGTAGATGTCCTTGTTCGCCTTGAGCGCGGCGAGGTTCACCAGCGTGTGCCAGTGATCCGGCGTGCCGTTGACGATGATGCGGATGTCGTCGCGCTCCAGCAGCTTGCGGAAGTCCTTGTAGAGCTTCGCCTCGGGCCAGGCCTTCTGCGCCTGCGCGAGATTCGCGTCGTCCAAGTCGCACACGGCAACCATCCGGCCAAGCGCCGCCGCCTCGCGGGCCACTCCCCTGCCCCGCCCGCCGCAGCCGATCAGCGCGACGCCGAACTTCTCATTTGGATCAGGCGGCGTGGCGGCGGCCTGGGCGGACTCTTCGAGAAACCACTGCGGCAAAGTGGTCGCGGCAGTGACGGCAGCAGTGGTCTTGAGGAAATGGCGGCGGGAGTTCAGGATTTGCATGGCGTGAACGAGTTTCGGGTTCGCCGCCATTAACCTCCAAGCCCCGCGCGGAACCAAGGGGAAATTCTGCCGGAGCGCCGGTGTCCAACCGGCGGCTGGAAGACCCGCAAAGGCCGCAGGTTAGACACCTGCGCTCCGCTACCGCTTCACGCCCTGCAGGATGATGGACTCGAAGACGTTCACTTCGTCGCCCACGATTTTCTGGTGCGACTCGATGCCGGTGAAGTTCGGGTCGTCGCTCTGCATCGGCTGCCAGCGCTGGATGTCCGTGAAGCCGGCGGTGCGCAGCGCCAGCTCCAGCGTCTCGGCGTCATAGACAAAGAAGTGGCCGAAGTCCCAGAAGAAGTTGTTGATGACGAAGCCGGGCCGGTAGCCGATGGCGTGCGGGATGTGCTTGTCCGTCGAGAGCTTGAGGTATTGCTCCTTGATGGGCGTGCGCGGCGGGTCGAGCAGGCTGGCGATGCTGGCGAGATTCGGCGTGGAGATGCGGATCTTGCCGCCGGGCTTCAGGATGCGGTGCGACTCCTTGAGCATCGTCTGGGCGTCGGGCCACCAGATGTGCTCGATCATGTGCTCGCTGAAGACGTAGTCGAACGCGGCGTCGGCGAAGGGGAAGCGCCGCGTGGCGTTGAGGTAAAGCTGGCCGGGCTGGCGCGTGTAGGGGTTGAAGTCCACGTTCAGCCAGCCCTCCAGCATGTTGTAGCCCGCGCCGATCTGGAGCTTCCGCACCGTGTGGCTGTCGAGATACTCGCGGATGTCGCCGTCGCGCCCGATGCACCAGAGCGCGCGCCGCACGTCGAAGGGAATCTGCCGCAGCGCCTTGATGACGCCGACGAGGGCGAAGGATTGTTTGAGGAGGTCGCGCATCGCGGTGAATCCTTGGGATTGGGCAAGGCGGCGTAAAGCGAAATTCAGCGCGGTGCTGGCGCGGTCCGTCCCGGCGGCGAAGTTCCCGCTGAGGCCGCTGCGCCAACTGCTCGCGTTGCACTACCGGCTGCGCTTCGATCCGCTGGGACTCAACAAGGTTGAACGCGAAGCCCTGCGGAGAGACAGGCGGGATGCACCGGGCGGCGCGGTGAGGACACCGCGCCCCGTGTCGAGTGGCTGGACAACCTCTTCCCCAACGTGAACTACCGGTATTGGGCGTGAGGGCTATCTGCATGCTACGGCATGAAGCATGCTGAACGTCGTGAGTTCTGCTCAATTCGGCAGCATATCAGCACGATCTCGCTCCCCTAACTCCCTTAAGGTCTGTGCCGCACGAAGGCGGATGGTGCGCTCAGGAGCGTGACACATTGCCAATAGCTTCAGCTTCAGAGGCACTCCGACGGGCGAAAGGAGTGCGTAACGAAGGACGTCAGAGAGTTCTATCCAAAACGGCCATTGGTTAGGATCGCGCAATATTGCCAAAGCGTCGTCAACAACCTTGTGTCGAACGGTCTCATCGACACCAAGCTGATCGATGTCGCACAGGCATCTCAAAGCCAACAAGCGGTCAGATCTCTGTGGCTTTGCCGGACTGTTCAAGGAATCGAAGATGGCTTGAACAAGCTTTCCGGTCAATTCGCGCGAGCGTCGAGTGCATGGGCTACTCACATAACCCACTTCGAGCAGAACCACCTCTCGCCACCATGGATCATCCAAGTGGTCGGCTGTGAACTGAACAAAGTCTTCCCTGTCTGCAACCGCGCGTGCAGCGAGATACTCTTGAAACGTCAGATGAGCGAAGGCAAACACCCCAGTTTCCCGCTCAACAATCAATCCTGCCCGGTCCACAACTATTTGCAGAAAGATTCTCGCGCGCCTTCGCGACTCTGGGTCACTTCCACCGTAAAGATTCTTGATCTGGATACCAAGCTCACGCTCCAGCTCGGCCGCAGATGCCTCGGTCCCTGAAGAACCTCGCTCATGCAACCAAAGGGCTATTGGCTCAAGCAACGCACGCTTCTCCTTTCGATCTAGACCTCCCATGCTTGCGAGATCACGACTCGATTCTCCATCTTTGCGCAAATCCCAATAGCCAAGCAAGAATTCAACACACTCGTCGTATAGCGCAACTCTGCGTTGAGGCAGGCCCAGCCCACGTTGATGAATCAGAGCAAGAATCGAAAGAAGTAGAGGATTCTTGGAAAGGGGTCGGATTCGATCTGCTTCCAGCTTGGGCAACAAGTCCAACGCCTTGCGCTTCGCAGTATCCCTCGAAGTCGGCGAATCGCCTTCGCTGTCCAAGGTCACAGCTAGATACCAATTTTCGACAAATGCCTTGATTTGTTCATTATCGAAATCACGAATTGAACATTCAGCGCAGTATGAGCCGATGATTTGCCGACACTCGGTATCGTAGCCGCGGGGGCGTGAAGTAATTACGAAGCGGTTACTATGGAAGTCCTTCAAGCAACTGCTGACCGCTTCAGTCACGCGGCTTCGCTTCAGGGGGTCAGCAACTTCGTCCAGTCCATCGAACAAGACGGCGCACTCGCCCCCGCAAAGAAGCTGAGGAAAAAAATCTCTAGGGAGAGTGACATGAGGAAACGTGTCGCGGTGCTGTTCCGAAAGGAACTCTGCCATCAGATTGGAAGTAAGCTGTGATGGGAGTCCATTCCGTTTCTCATAGTTATCGAGGAACCGGCTGAAATCGCGAAGAGCAGCGTAGATTGGGAATCGATCTTCCGCCAGAGCCAATCTTGCTTGGGATTGGCCTCGAGCAAAGGACAAAGCAAGATACTTCAACAGAGTGGTCTTACCAGAACCCGGCGCACCAACCACCATAAGCACTTTGTGCTGTTGCAAAGCTTCGTTGAGGGAGACCGGCACGGGGATTAAAAACGCATCCAGTTCCAAGTCCCCGATGATTTTGGATTTAGATTTATGTGAGTTTTCACCCACTGAGCCATCAGCCGCTTGTGGTCCTCCCTCTGTTGATCCTGAAGCTTGGCGTCTCTGTGCAAAACGTCGTCGTTCGATGTCCGAGCGTCTTGTCTCAGCGGTCAGTTTTACGAAAACTTGCTCAAGATCGATTGCAATGGGTCTGTCGGAACTCAACGAATACAACGTCAGGGTGCCGAACCGTTGAATCACATGTTCACGATAAGCCTTGATAGTGGCCGAGCTAAATGTGGAGCAATTGTCATGACCGGTCGGCCAGCTTCCAGGATGGCGGCTGACTTCGAGGAGCTTCTCATATTCCTGCTCGCGATTTGCCGAGTGCCAGTTGATGTAGAGGAACTGAACTAGGGAGCCTTTGATGGGGGCATCGTCGAGGCGCAGGGGAAGGAAGCGGCGCTCCTTGTTCAGCGGGTCGCGAAAGCGGAACGTGCCGGACTCCAACTGCGCCCAGTCCGAGCCGAACGCATTCGCCGACATGCAGAGCACGAGCACGCGCGAGCGCTCCAGTCCTTCCTCGATCTTCGCGGGGATGCTGTCGCCCGGCTTGAGCACCCATTCATCGAACCACACCTTCACCCCGTCCTTCCGCAACCGCTCCGCCAGCGGGCACACCACTGCCTTGTCCTTTGCGCTGTGGCTCAAGAACACGTCGTAGGCAAATGGCTCGCTCATGACCTTGGGAATTGCTGGCCGGATGTTCCGCAAGGCGTCAGGCGGCGGCAAGCCCTTTGTGGCAGGGCGCAAAGCTTGTTGTCAGCCCGGAGGTTGAGAGATGACTTGCCCCCTCACCCCGGCCCTCTCCCCCGGTGAGGGCGAGGGTGGGGAGAAATCAGCTCACGTTGACCACGCTCACGGCGCTTTCGGGGCCGTCGCCACGGGAGTTGCGGGGGATGATCTTGTATTCGTGCGCGCCGGGGGCGAGGCCGGTGGCGTCGAAGAACTTCTCGATGATGTCATCGGCCACCTTCACGAAGTCGGGGGTGCCGGGGGCCTTGTGCAGCACGTCGCCGCTGGTCATGTGCGGGGCGTTGAATTCGAGGTGCGCCTGGCCGGCCCCGGGGCTGGTGGCGACGGTGATGACGGCCTGGCCGGGGAGCTGGGTGGCGGGCTGCGTCGGGATGGCGTCAATGACCTCGCGGTTGGCGGTGCCCTCGGGGAACTGGCCGCGCCCTTGGATGAGGGCGGCGGTGTTGAAGTCCTCCATCGCGTTCTCGACGGTGTGCAGGCCGGCCTCGGCGAGTTCCATGGCGCTCTCGGCGGTGGCCTTGGCGGCCTGCGTGCCGATGACGACGGGCGGGCCGGCACTGCCCTTGATCGCGGTGAGGTAGGCGTCGAAGGCGGCCTTGTCCATGGTGTCCCACGCCTTGAACGGGGTGGCGGAGCCGGGCGGGTTGGGGAGCTGCTCCCAGAGGCTGGACATGCCCTCGATGCGGGTGATGGTCTCGCCGGCGCTGCGGTCCACGGTGACGAGGGAGTTGATGGCGGAGGCGCTGCCGGGGTCTTTCCGGTAGCGGTTCTTCATGATGGCATAGACCTGCACGCAGATGTCGTGGGCCTCGGTGATGTCCTCGTTGAATTCGCCCTGCGCGAGCTGGAGGGTGCTGTTGGCGTTGACGAAGGTGGTGCGCGCGGTGGCGGCGCTGGTCATCAAGGTGTCGCAGTCGGCAGGGGTCTTGCCGTCGGGGCGGAAGGACGGGATGTTGGTCATCGCGTTCTTCACGTAGCGGAGGCGGAGGAACTCGAAGTTGTATTTTTCAAACATAATGATGAGGGGTTTAACCACGAATGGACACGAATAAACACGAATGAGGAAAAAGCGGGACCGGACGGTAAGGAAACTGGCTCCGATGGCCTCGGAACGGGTGCTGCGGGTGGGGAAACGGACACCGCAGGTCTCGGAATGGCAGTTGCAGCACCAGCGCCGACGGTTCCGAGACCTTCAGCAGCCGTTCCGAGATATGCAGCGAGCGTTCCGAGGTCATCAGCGGGCGTTCCGAGACAATCAGCGACCGTTTCGAGGCAATCAGCAGCCGTTCCGAGGTCAGCAACGACTGTTTCGAGCGCAGCAGGAGCCGAGGCGAGGCCAGCAGTGGTGCTTGCGAGCGCTGCGGGGCGTGCGCTGCCCGCCGCAGGGAGTCCGCCGGGCGGCGCAGGCTGGAGCATGAATGACCGGGCGACATAAGATGGACGGTGGTTGTTTTACCGGAGGGAGAACGGCCCTGCCTATCCTCGGAAAGGAGGATGACCGGGAGCGAACGCATGGCACCGCGGCTGCTGAACGCCGCAGTTCAACCGAACTCCGGGGAACTGGCCGAAAGAATCGAAAGCCGGCGGAAGGGAGAGGTGCGCTTGGCTGAAGCATCGCCATCTTTGACGTGGCGCAGCCCGTCCCGGCTGCGAGTTGAAGCACCGTCCCGGTGCGTTGGGGCGCCTGGCGGCGGGACGCCGCCGCAACCCGCAGGCGAGGACGCCTGCGCCACATCCCTCCCGGAACGGCTCAGTCGAGGTGCGGGGCGAAGCGGGCCACCGCCTCCATGAAGCTCTGCACGCCCAGCTTGGCGACGATGTGTTCCTTGTGCGTCTTGACCGTGGTCTCGGAGATTTGCAACTGGTCGGCCACCAACTTGCCCGGCAGGCCGCGCGCAAACGCCCGGAGGACTTCGCGCTCGCGCTCCGTGAGCAGGGCCAGCCGGCGCAAGGTCTCCGCCGAGGCCGGCGGGCCGGCATGAAACTGCTCCGAAAGCCGCTGCATGACGCGGGCGGAATAAACGCAGGTGCCGTCCACCACGGCGCGCAGCCGGGCGGGCAGCGCGGTGGGGGAATCGGGCTTGAGCAGGCAGCCGTTCAGGCCGGCGCGCAACGCGGCCACGGGCAGCTCCTCCAGGTCATGATTCGTGATGAGCACCGCGCGCATGGCCGGGTGCGGGCGTTTCACCTCGCGGACCAGCCACAGGCCGTCCTCGCCCGGCAACTGCAAGTCGGTGAGCAGCAGCTTGGGTGGATGCGCCAGCAGCCAGGGCAGCGCGGACTCGGCGTCCGCAAAAGTGCCGGTGATGACGAAGCCCGCAGCGCAGTTCAGTTGCCGCGACCAGAGATCGAGGGTGCTGGGGTCGTCATCCACGAGAACCAGGGAAATGGGCGGGTGCATGAGGGTAATTCGAGCCATCATCCCGTCCCGGCGGACGCGTGCCATCAGGAAAAACGTGTCGGCCAGATGACCGACAAGCTGGGGTGGAACGAGCTTTGCGGAAGGCGGAGTGTGCGCACCACTATTTGAATCCGCCGGTGGACTTAATGGAGGACTCGGCGGCGGGCCAATCCAATTCGACACCGAAATTCAGCGCGGCAGGTGGAACCAGAGGTAGAGCCAGTTCAAGGCGAGCGCGGCGGCAAGCAGCCACTTCCACGCCGTGCCCTTGGTCCATGACGCCGTCATCCGCCGGCCCCGGTCAGCTCCGCGCCAGAGCATCAGCAGCCAGACCACTGCGGCGGCAATCGCACCGACGCATACGAGAGGGTTAAGTCGCAGCGCGGCGGCGAAGTCCAGCCGGGCCAGCGCGGCGAAGGTCCGCGTGCTGCCGCAGAACGGGCACGGCGCGTCCGTCAACGCGCGCAACGGGCACGGCGGCAGCGGAAGCTCGAAACGCAGCGCGACCCACGCAAGGAGCATCAGGCCCAGCAGGAAGCCGAGGGATTGCAATGCGTGGCGTGCCCCGCCGTCGGGGCGCGGGACTCCGGCCCGCAGCGGCAAGTCCGCCGGTGACGCTCCCGAGGTTCGCACGGTTGTCTCCTCCGCGGCCGCTGCGGCCCGGAGGGCCGCGCCCCGGTCGGCGGGCAGCGGCGGGGGCTGGATTTCAGCGGGCTTCATGGCGTTGCGCCTCCGCGCGGATGCACAGGCTCGTGATGAACGCCCAGCCCAGCGCGAGGGCAAACAGGGCGAGGCTCCCGAGGCCGAGCAGCAGATACTTCAGCCAGCCCGCCGGCAGGCGGCCGTCGTTGTCCAGGATGACGAGCATGGGCAGCTTGCCGGCGCGCGCCCACTCCGTCAGAAACCAGCCAAACCACGCCAGCCCCAGCAGCAGCGCAGCGACGGCGAGCGTGAGTTGCAGCGCGCCGGACACGCGCCAGCCCGCGCGCCACGAGCCAAGGCCGGGCACGGCAAGGTTGCTCCACAGGCAGGCTTTCGCGTCGTCGCCGGTGGGCGGCTTCGGCGGGAGTGCGGGAGGCGATGCGCTCATCTGGCGTCAGCTTCAACTCACATTCAAAACCAAACTGCCGGGCCACCGCTGTTAGCGCAGGCTTGCAGCCAGCTGTTTCGCGGGTTTGCAACCCGCAGCTGTCCACCGTGTCCAAACGCACTCAAAAGCAGGATGGCTTGCCGGCTACAAGCCGGCGGAAACAGCAGACTACAAGTCTGCGCTACGATGCCGAACGGCTGGTCTGTGAAATCCGAATTCACTGGCGGCTCAACTCGGCGAGCTTCGCGGTGGCCTGGCCGCCATCCAGCGTCTGCGCGGCCAGTTCCCAGCCGGCGGAGAAGGACTTCGCCCGCCCGGCGACGAAGAGGGCGGCGGCGGCGTTGAGCAGCACGGCGTCGCGCTTCGGGCCTCGCTCGCGACCACCCAGCACGTTGCGGACTATCTCCGCATTCGCCGCGCGGTCGCCACCCGCGAGGTCGGCGAGCGCGGCGGGCTGGAGCGGAAAATCCTTGGGCGAGAGCTTCGACACGGCAAAGCCCCGGTCGTGATAAAACTCCGCGATGGTCGTCTCGCCCAGCGTGGACAGCTCGTCGAGGAACGCCGGCGCTTCCGAACCTTGAACCTTGAACCCTGAACCTGAAACCTCCCCACACACCACCATTCCCCGCCGCACGCCGAGGCTTTGGAGCACCTTCGCCATCGGCTCGCAGAGTTCCGGTCGCGGCACGCCGATGATCTGCGCGCTGGGCCGCACGGGGTTCAGCAGCGGGCCGAGGAAGTTGAAGATCGTGCGCTGGCCGCGCTCGGCGCAGAGCTTGCGCGCGGGGCCGATGTGCTTGAAGGCCGGGTGAAACTTCGGCGCGAACAGGAACGCGAAGCCGTGGCTCCGCAGCGAGGCGGCGACCTGTTCCGGCGACAGCTCGACGGGCACGCCGAGCGCCTCCAGCACGTCCGCGCTGCCGGACTGCGAGGTGATGGCGCGGTTGCCGTGCTTGGCGACGGTGACGCCCGCCGCCGCGCAGACGAGCGCGACGGTGGTGGAGATGTTGAAGGTGTTGAGCCGGTCGCCGCCGGTGCCGCACACGTCGAGGATTTCGCCCGCGCGCGTGTCCGCGTCGAGCGGCACGGGCACGGAGCGGTCGCGCAGCTCGCGGGCGAACGCGGCGATTTCCTCCGTGGTCTCCCCCTTCCTCGCCAGCGCGGTGAGGAAGGCGGCCTTCGTCTCGGCGGCGATGGCCTCATCCACCAGCGCGGCGACGGCGGCGGTCACCTGCGGCGGCCCGAGCGCGACGCCGGCCTCAAGCTGCCGGATGAAGTCGTTGAGCATGGCGCGAGTTTAGGCGGAACTGCGCGGGTTCAAAGTCGAAAGTCCCAAGACGGACAGTTGAAAGCGTTCCGGCAACCCGCTACAACCAGCGCGTGAACGCAAAACTTCTCCTCGCCTGCCTGCTCGCCGCGCTGCCCGCCGTCGCCGCCGACAACGCCGCGCCCGCCGCGCGGCTCGTCGAGCACCGCAAAATCTGGGACGCCGCGCCGCACAACGCGTTCACCGACCTCGTGCGCTTCAAGGACCGCTGGTATTGCGTCTTCCGCGAGGGCAGCGGCCACGTCTCGATGGACGGCGCGGTGCGCGTGCTGACCAGCGACAGCGGTTATTGGTGGGAATCCGTGGCGCGCATCGAGATGCCGGGCTTCGATTTGCGCGACCCGAAAATCTCCGTCATGCCGAACCCGACACGCCTGATGATTCTCGGCGGCGCGACCGTGCGCGAAGGCAACCAGCCGGCGACCGAGAACCAGTCGTTCGTCGCGCAGTCGGATGACGGGAAGAAGTGGGGCAAGGTCTTCTGGGTCGGGCCGACGAACCAATGGCTCTGGCGCGTGACCTGGCAGCGCAACAACGGGCTTGGCATCGCGTATGACGTGTCGCCCGAAAGCCGCACCGCGAAGAAATACGGCACCACGCTGCTGCTCACCAAGAACGGCACCGACTTTGACACGCTCGTGGACGACCTCCAGACCGAGAACGGGCCGACCGAGGCCACGTTGCGGTTCGCGCCCGACAACACGCTCTACTGCCTCCAGCGCCGCGACGGCAAGCCCACAAACACCGCGCTGCTCGGCATCAGCCGGAAGATCCCCTATGACGAGTGGGAGTGGAAGGACCTCGGCAAGTTCTTCGGCGGGCCGAACTTCATCCAGATTCCTGACGGCCGCTGGATCGCGGTGGGCCGCCTGCACAACCACGGCCCGGACAAGAAGACCAAGACCGTCGTGTGCGAGCTGGACGTGAACCAGGGCGCATTGACGCCGTTGCTCGACCTGCCCAGCGGCGGCGACAGCAGCTATCCCGGCCTCGTCTGGCACGACAACCTGCTCTGGGTCAGCTACTACTCCTCGCACGAGGGCAAGACCGCGATTTACCTCGCCCGCGTGAAGCTCTGAACCGGCGCGTTGCCGGAAATTAACTTGGCGCAAGCCAGGCGCGGCGTTACATCCTTCCTCAAGGGCGCAACCTCAACCCGGACTGGCCAGTCCAGAGCCGCGCCCGTTCGTCCGTGACCTCGCTGCTCGACATCGCCCGGCTCAACCCCGTCGCCCACGCGGTGCTCGTGCTCGCGTGCGTCGTGTCGCTCGGGCTGGCGCTGGGCAGTGTGAAGGTCAAGGGCGTCGGCCTCGGCGCGGCGGGCGTGCTCTTCGTCGGCATCCTTGGCGGCCACCTGCAATTCACCCTCGCGCCGGAGCTGCTGGCCTTCGTCCGGGACTTCGGGCTGGTGCTCTTCGTCTACACCATCGGTCTCCAAGTGGGGCCGGGCTTCATCACGTCGCTGCGGCAACAGGGCCTGCCGCTCAACCTCATGGCTGCGGCCATCGTGCTGCTCGGCGCGGGCGTCACCGTGCTCGTCGCGTGGCTCTTGCGCGTGGACTTGGCGGCGGCGGTGGGCATCTTCACGGGCGCGACCACCAACACCCCCGCCCTCGGTGCCGCACAGGAAGCTCTGAAGAGCCTCCCCGGCCTCGCGCCCGACCGCCTCGGCCTCCCGGCGCTCGGCTACGCGGTCGCCTACCCTTTCGGCATCCTCGGCATCATCCTCGCGATGCTCGCGCTCCGGTGGCTGCTGCGCGTGGACATCGCGGCGGAGGCCGAGACCTTCCGCCGCGAGCAACGCCGCGACCACCAGGCCGTCGAGCGGATGAGCATCCTCATCCGCAACCCCAACCTCAACGGCCTTAAGCTCCACCAGCTCCCCGCGAAGGACAAACTCGACGTCGTCATCTCCCGCGTGAAACACCTGGGCGAGAGCGAGGTCGTTCCTGCCGGCGGCCAGACCATCCTGCACATCGGCGATGTCGTCCTCGCCGTCGGCACGCGCGCCAGCCTCGATGAGTTTTGCCTCATCGCCGGCCAGCCGTCGTCCGTGGACCTCCTCCACGCGCCCGGCCACGTCACCTACCGGCGCGTGGTCGTCACCCAGAAGGAAATCCTCGGCCAGTCCTTGCGCGAGCTTCAGTTGAACCAGCGCTTCGGCGTCACCCTCACGCGCGTGACGCGTGGCGACGTGGAATTGAGCGCCCGCGCGGACCTCCGGCTCCAGTTCGGCGACATGGTGCAGATGGTCGGCGAGGAGGCGGACATCGCGCGCGCCGCCGAGTTCTTCGGCAACTCCGTCAAGGAGCTGAACCACACCAACCTCATCCCCGTCTTCGTCGGCATCATCCTCGGCGTGCTGCTCGGAATGTATCCCTTCCAGCTCGGGACCATGTCCACGCCCGTCCGGCTCGGCCTCGCGGGCGGGCCGCTCATCGTCGCGATCATCCTGAGCCGCATCGGGCGCATCGGGCCGCTGCTCTGGTATATGCCGGCCAACGCCAACACGCTCCTGCGCGAGTTGGGCATCACCCTCTTCCTCGCCTGCGCGGGCTTGAAGGCCGGCGAGCACTTCTTCCACGTCCTGCGCGAGGGCGACGGCCTCAAGTGGATGGCCGCCGGCGCCGCCATCACGCTCGTGCCGCTGCTGGTCGTGGGTTTGGGTGCGCGCCTGCTGGGCCGGCTCAACTACCTGAACCTCTGCGGCCTCCTCTCCGGCAGCATGACCGATCCCCCCGCGCTCGCCTTCGCCAACTCGGTCACCGGCAGCGACGCCCCGTCCATCGCCTACGCCACCGTGTATCCGCTGACGATGCTCCTGCGCATCGTGGTGGCGCAGTTGCTGGTGCTGTTCTTCTGCCGGTGAAAGCGGCTTCAGGCGACAGCGCGCCTTCTGAGAACGGGGGGACACCTCGCGTTCAATTCGAATTCCAAAGCTGGCCGAAAGAAACAAAAGAGGCCGGAAAGTTGGACGTGGTTGCCCGAGAGGGGACGGCGGGAATTGTCCGACCACGGGCTTGCCAAGTGCTTCACCCGCGTTCGCTTTCTTCCGTTCCTTCCGGCCAATTTCGGAATGCGGGCTTAATCCGGCAGGCCGAACCGGCGGGCGAATTCCCCCGCGCTGAAGCTGTCCGGCGTGAAGACGAGGTCGGGGTTCACGGGCGGCTCATAGGCGGAGTCCAGCCCGGTGAGCTGCTTCAACTCGCCGCGCTGCGCCCGCTGGTAAAGGCCCTTGGGGTCGCGCTGGCGGCAGATTTCCAAGGGCGTGTCCGCGAAGATTTCCAGGAACTGCCCCGGCGCAAAGCTGCGACGCAGCGTCTCGCGCTGGTCGCGGAAGGGCGAGATGCAGGCGACGACCGGCGTGAAGCCCTCGCCGAGCAGGAAGCGCACAAGCTCGCCGATGCGGCGCACGTTCTCCCGCCGGTCGGCGTCGGTGTAGCCGAGGTCGGCGTTCAGGGTGCGGCGCAGCACGTCGGCGTCCACCACCAGGCTGCGAATGCCGTGGCGCGCGAGCACGGCGTGGAGGTTCCCCGCCAGCGTGGTCTTGCCGGCGGCGGGCAGGCCGGTGATCCAGAGCACGGCGGGCAGGCGGAATGTGGCGGGCGGTGCGCTCAACGGCGGAAAGCAGGCGGCAACGCTGCAGGAAAGGCAAGCCGAAGCAGCCCGGACGCGAGATTTCAACTTGTTCCACCGCGCGGGCTGCGGGTAGGTTCCCGCCGCTCGTGGCTCCGACTTTGGACAATCTTCCGCCGCACCGACACCGCGTCTATGGCCTGACCGTCGCGACGTGGATTCCCTTTCCTGAACTGGAGTCCGCCCCGGCGGACGCGCCGGTGGACGCGGTGTTCCGGCTCGGCGAGGTGCCGGCGGAGCTGGGCGGGAGCAAGTTCAATGGCGCGCGCTTCCAGGCCGGGCCGGGGCGGCTGCTCGCGTGGATTGACGGCGTGGCGCGGTATCTGGCGGTGGACGGGCGCGAGATTCTCGTGCAGCCCGAGCCGGGGGCCATCGAGGGCGACCTGCGCGCGCTGCTGCTGTGCTCGCCGATGGGCGGCCTGCTGCACCAGCGCGGGCTGCTGCCGTTGCACGCCAGCGTCATCGCCACGCCGCGCGGCGCGGTGGTGTTCCTGGGCAACTCCGGCCGCGGCAAGTCCACGCTCGCCGCGCACTTCGCGCGGCGCGGCTTCCGCGTGCTGGCGGACGACATCGCGGTGATCCGCTTCGATGGCACGGGCAAGCCCTTCGCCGAGCCGGGCCTGCCGCAGTTCAAGCTGTGGCCCAACTCCGTTTCCGAGCTGGGCGAGGCCGCCGACACCCTGCCGCGCCTGCGTCCGCAGATGGAGAAACGCACGCTGGCCTTTCCCGGCTCCTTCTGCCGCGAGCCGCTGCCGCTCGCGCGGCTCTACGCGCTCGAAGCGGACAACCAGTCGCCGGACATCCACCTGTTCCCGCAGCCCGTTCTCGACCGCGTGCGCCTGCTGCTCGACCACACCTACCGCGCGCAATATCTCCCCGGCCTCGGCATTCAGAAGGCGCACTTCCAGAGCCTCAGCCGCGTGGCCGCCGCCGTGCCGCTGGTGCGCGTCACCCGGCCCGACGACGGGAAATTCCGGCTCCAGGAACTGGCGGACAAGCTGGCCGCCGACTTCAGCCAATGAAGGGCATCGTCTGGCTCGCGAGCTACCCGAAGAGCGGGAACACCTGGTTCCGCGCCTTCCTCGCGAACCTCCTGCATGGCGGCGAGCAGCCGGTGGACATCAACGCCTTTGACACGAACAATTTCGCCGCCCGCCCCGGCTTCGACCGCGCGCTGGGCTGGGAAACCTCCGACCTGACGCTGGCCGAAGTCGAGCGGGCGCGGCTCGCGGTGCAGGAGGTCATCGCGCGTGAGGAGGGCGCGGTCTTCAAGGTCCACGAGGCCTTCACCGACCCGCGCGATGGCCGGCCGCTCTTCTCGCTTCCGGCCACGCGCGCGGCGCTTTACTTCCTCCGCCACCCACTCGATGTGGCCGTGTCCTTCAGCCACCATCGCGGCAAGGACTTGGATAACACCATCGCGCGGATGAACAACCCGCAGGCCGTGATGGCGGCGAACGACGACGATCTGGACCTGCAACTGCCGCAGCCGCTCGGCTCGTGGGGCAGCCATGTGCGGAGCTGGGTGGACGCGCCGGGCCTGCCGGTCCAGGTGCTGCGCTACGAGGACATGCTCGCGCGGCCGCAGGAGATGTTCACCGCCGCCTGCCGGTTCGCCGGCTTCCCGGACGACCCGGCGCGCGTGGCGCGGGCGCTGGAGCACTCGCGCTTCGAGGTCTTGCAGCAGCAGGAGCAGGCGAAGGGCTTCCGCGAGTCGGTGGGCGGCCGGGCCTTCTTCCGCAAGGGCCAGGCGGGCGCGTGGCGGGAAGTGTTGTCGCCCGCGCAGGTTTCTGCCATCGTCCAGCACCACGGCGAAGTCATGCGGCGCTTCGGATACCTGAACGCGGACGGCACGCCGGTTTGAACCAGCCATGACCAAAACCACCGTCGCCCTCAGCACCGTCGTCGCCCAGTCGCCCGAGCTGGTCAGCACCAGCCTGGAGGGCCAGACCGCGCTCATGAGCATCCTCAACGGCGCCTACTACGGCATGGACCGCGTGGGCAGCCGCGTGTGGGCGCTGATCGAGCAGCCGCGTGCGGTGTCGGCGGTGGTGGACCAGTTGCTCCAGGAGTTCGCCGTCGAGCGCGCGACCTGCGAGCGGCATGTGCTCGGCTTCCTGCAAAAGCTGGCGGACGCCGACCTGCTCCAAGTCACCGATGGGCCGGCCCGGTAAATTCCTGCGGCACGACGGGCCGAAGCAACTGCTGCTGTTGGAGGCGCTGACGTGGCTCTGCTGGGCGAAACTGCTCCTGCTCCTCGTGCCCTTCCGCTGGCTGGCTCCGCGCCTGGGCAAGCCCCAGGCCGAAAGCCCGCCCGCCATCTCGCCCGACGAACTCGACCTCGCCGAGCACGTCTCCTGGGCCGTGCAATCCGTCGCCGCGCATGTGCCGCTGGGCTTCGTGTGCCTGCCGCAGGCCATCGCGGCGAAGTGGATGCTCCGCCGCCGCCATCTCGCCAGCACGCTCTACCTCGGCGTGGCCAAGCCGGAGGAGATGAAGCTCACCGCCCACGCCTGGCTGCGCGCGGGGGACAAGATTCTCACCGGCCGCGCCGAGAGCCTCACGCACGCCACCATCGCCACCTTCGCGGAGGAATGGCCGTGAGCACCCTCGCTCTTTCAGCTTTCAGCTTTCAGCTTTCAGCTTTTGCATGAGCGCCCTCTGCGGCTTCCTCAACCTCGACTCCGCGCCCGCCGATCCCGCGCTCGTGGCCGCGCAGCTCGCGCGGCTGAAGCATCGCGGGCCGGACGGCTCCGGGACGTTCACCGCCGGGCCGGTCGCGCTCGGGCACGCGCTCCTGAGCATCACGCCGGAGTCCGTGGCGGAAACTTCTCCGTGGCGCGGCGCGGACGGGCAGCGGGTCATCGCCTTCGACGGCCGGCTGGATCATCGCGAGGACTTGTGCGCGGCGCTGGGCGTGCCGGCGGCGGAGCGCGGCGTGCCCGACCCGGAGCTGGTGCTGCGCGCGCACGAGAAATGGGGCACGGACTGCGCGGCGAAGCTGGAGGGGGAATTTGTCTTCGCGCTGTGGGACGGGCGGCGGCGGAATTTGTCTTCGCGCTGTGGGACGGGCGGCGGCGGGAGTTGCTATGCGCAACCGATGTGTTTTGCCAGCGGGGGTTTTACTATCACGTCAGCGCCACGCGCCTGGTCTTCGCCAGTGAAATTCGTGGCGTGCTCGCGGTGCCCGGCGTGCCGCGCGCGCTGGACGAGTTGATGCTCGCCTGCCAGCTCGGCGGCGTGCCCCGGCCCGCCGACCGCACGCTCTACGCCGGCATTGCCCGGCTGCCCGGCGGGCGCACGCTCACGGTGCGGCCCGGGGGCCAGCCGCAAGTCCGCGCCTACTGGCAGCTCACGATGGAGCCAGAGATCCGCCTGCGCCGGCCGGAGGAATACGCCGAAGCGCTCCGCGAAATGCTCGACCGCGCCACGCGCTCCGCGCTGCGCACGCGGCATCCGGTCGCGGCGATGTTGAGCGGCGGGCTGGACTCGACCGGCGTCGCCTGTCTCGCGGCGCGCGAGCTGGCGGCGCGCGGACAGCGGCTCGTCACTGTCTCGAACGTCCTGCCGGAGGATTTCCAAGGCGGCGAGTGGAACCGCGAGGAGAGCACCTTCATCCGCAGCGCGCTGGCGATGTGTCCGAACATGGACCCGCACTGGTCGCACGGGTTGACGGTGCCGGTCGTGGAGTTCGATGACGCCTACTATCTCACGCACGACGAACCCGACGGGGACACGAAGTCCTTCCGCACGGCCGAGCTGGTGCGGCTCGCGGAGGCTCAGGGCGCACGCCTGCTGCTCGGCGGGATCGGCGGCGACATGGCGGCGTCCTTCCGTGGCACGGGCTGGCTCGAAGTGCTCGCCCGCCAAGGCCGCTGGCTGGAGCTGGCGCGGCAGGTCCGGCTTCAGGCGCGTGCGCGCGGCGAGCCGGCCGGCGGCATCTTCCGGCGCGAGGTGCTGCGCTCGTTCAGCCCGCGCTGGCTGCGCCGCTGGAACGACCAGCTTCGCCACGGCGGCCGCGTGGATGAGGGCGTCCATCCCATCCACCCGGACTTCGCCGCACGCCTGCGGCTCGACGAGCTGCGCCACCCGATGGCGGCCGACGACGACCTGCATCTGGACTTCCGGCGGCGGCAGCTTCCGCTGATCAACTCCGGGCAGCTCGGCGGCGGGGGCGGCTGGACCACGCGGCACGCACCGCAGATGGAAAGCCCGCAGCCGCTCATGGACCGCCGCATCTGGGAGTGGTGCCATCGCGTGCCCGTGGGCGAGTTCATCCGCGACGGGATGCCGCGCGGCCTCTACCGCCGCGCGCTGCGCGACGTGCTGCCGGAAAGCATCCTCCGGCGCACGAGCAAGGGCTGGTTCGCCCCGGACTACCAGCAGCGCCTCGCCGCCTGCGCGCCGGCGATTGAAACCTTCCTTGCGCAGCACCCGGCGGGCGACCCGGTGTGGGCTTACGTCCACCGCCCGAAAGTGGAGGAAACTTTGCGGCTCATCACCGGCCCCGGTTCCGGGGACAGTTGGGACAACCGCTACCAGATCATCCTCTGCCAGGGGCTGCGGCTGGCGCACTTCGTGGCGTGGCTGGGGCGGACGAGGTGAACGGAACGCGACCCGCCCGGGCCGCAGCGGCAACTTGCGCAACCAGGGCAGCGGGGGCGCGGAGCGGAGCGGTGTCAGGGTGGCCGCTGCGGCAGGATGCCCGCGCTCCGCGAAAGTCAAAAGAAAGGCTTGCGCTCGAACCGGGAGTCTGGCACAACTTCGCCCGGATTTTGAACACAACGCCTATGAAGACCGAAACCACTTCCGCCGCCGTCGAGACCAGCGCCGCCAAGCAGCCTTGGACCGAGCCGACCCTCACCACCTTGGCCCTCTCGCTCGAAACTCACGCTCAGGCCATGACCGGTGGCGACGGCATGGGTGCCGGCACCAACCTGACCTAGCCGCCGGCGGCTCAGTCCGCCCGGCAGTTTCGTCCCTCCTTTCACGCGGCCCGTCGTTCCGGCGGGCCGTTTGTTTTTCCCGGCAGCGGAGCGCCGGACATCGCCCGGCAGGAACTGCAACTTGATGGACTCCGCGCCGGGCACGGCCCAGCCACTGCCGGCAAAAGCCGCCGCCGGTTCAGGCCGGTTCACCGCTTCCGCCGGCCTTCCGCGCCTCCTCCAGCAACGGCTCGGCCTTCGCCGCCTCGCGGGCGATGGCCTGGTTCACGTTGAACTCCAGCGTCTCGGTCGCCACGCGGATGGCGTTGAGGATGGAGCGCTCGCGGGCCGAGGCGTGGGCCTTGAAGACGACGCCGTTCAAGCCCAGCAGCGGCGCGCCGCCGTAGTTCTCCGAATCGGTGCGGCGCTTGATGGTGCGGAAGGCGTTCTTGGCGAGCAACGCGCCGAGCTTGCGCTTCGGGTTCGCGGTCAGCTCGCGCTTGAGCATGGCGAACATCCCGCGCGCGAGACTCTCGCAGGTTTTGAGCACGATGTTGCCCACGAAGCCGTCGCAGACCACCACGTCCACGCGGTTGTGGAAAAGGTCATGGCCCTCGACGTAGCCGAGGAAGTTCAAATCCAGCTTCCGGCAGAGCAGGACGGCGGCCTGCGTGAGTTCGGTGCCCTTCATCTCCTCGGTGCCGTTGGAGAGCACGCCGACGCGCGGGCGCGGTTTCCGCAAGAGTTCACGCGCGTAGATGCTGCCCATGATGGCGAACTCGGCGAGGTGCCAGGGCTTGCACTCGGTATTTGCGCCGGCGTCGAGCAGGACGAATTCGTTCTCCGGCTCGGGCATCACCGTCGCGATGGCCGCACGGCTGATGCCGGGCAAGGTGCGCAGGCGGAACGTGCCTGCTGCGAGGATGCCGCCGGTGTTGCCGGGGGAGACGACCGCGTCCGCCTTGCCGTCGCGGACCAGCTCGATGGCGCGGACGACGGAGCAGTCCTTCTTCTTGCGCACCGCGTCCACGGGCTTGTCCTCCATGTCGAGGACTTGCGAGGCGTGGAGGACGTGAATGCGCGGGTCGGCGTGGAGATGCGTGCGACGGAGGTGGGCGGTGATTTCCTCCTGCTGCCCGACGAGGTGCAGCTCGGTCAGCTTGCGGTTCTCGGCCAGCGCCAGCTTCGCGCCGTCAATGATGACGCCGCACCCGTGGTCGCCACCCATGACATCCACTGCAATGCGCATGACGGGAGAGTAGGCCGCTGAGAAGCCGGAAAGCCAGTCCGGGAAAAGCAAAGGGCGCGTCGGAAGTCCGCCGCGCCCTTTGCCGGAAATTACGCTCCCGCCGTGACGGTCAGGATCTGCTTGCCCTTGTAGAAGCCGCAGGCCGGGCACACCCGGTGCGGGAGGGCGGGCGCGGCGCACTGCGGGCAGGTGGAGAGCTGCGGCAGCTTGAGCACGCTGTTGTAAGCGCGGCGCATGCGTTGGCGGCTGTGAGAAGGTTTGCGCTTCGGGACGCCCATAGTCTTAGTCTTTCAGTTTCAGTTTGTTCAACGCGGCCCATGCCGACGCGCCTGCGTTCGTCTGGGAGGTTTGGCCCGACGCGCCGCCGGCCGCGAGCTGCGACAGACCGCGACAGTCAGGCTTGCACAGCGGATGCTGCGGAAGCGTGAGGAGGATGTCTTCGCGCAAAAACGGTGTCAAGTCCACGCAATCGTCCACCACGGGCACCGCGTCGTCGCCCGTCAGGGGCAGATGAACTGCGAATTCAGGCACCTCCACCTCCTGCGTGAACCGCGTCAGGCACCGCACGCATTCGCAGTCCAGCGGCAGCCGCAGCTCGCCCTGCACCAGCACGGCGTCCTCCAAGTTGGTCACCGACAGCTCATACGCGAGCGGGTGACTCAGGTGGACGACGCGGTCGTCCCCGCCCAAGTCCAGCTCGGCGACGGGCAGCTCGCCGGACAATTCCAGCGGCTCGGTCTGGAGCTGGCGGAGGTTGAGGAGGAGGGGCATGGCGTGTTTCGCTACGGCATCTTGTCAGTCGGCGTCCCGCGCATCAGCCAAAAATCCTCGTCGGGCTGCAGCGCATCGTTAGGCGGCAGTCCCGCGCAACAACTGAATATCCGGTGAACTAGCATGAAACTGTAGCGAACTGTAACGCAGACCGAGACCTCGCTGCAACGCTACGAATGCAGCAGGCAGGATGGGACGACCTCGAACTTTGGCGACGGCCATCTTGGTGCGGATGTGACGCTGGATGCGACCCGACAGGCGTGACAATGCACTCCAATCAACCGCGTCAACGTCACCTGCCGCGCGCTGTCTCGCACCTGCCTCGCTCCAATGACCGTAGTGAGAGTCCGTGATGATGCCCTCGTGCTCGCCGCCGAAGTGGAGCTGAATGAGACCGACACCGGAAATACAGTAACGGAAGCTGTGCCCGTGGACTTTGAGCGCAATGCGCTCAAACTCAACTCTCGGCATGACGCTGGGTGACCAAAGCTGCAAGGTAACAGCATGACCATTTCCGTGCGGGTCGCTGCCGAGGCTGAACGCCCCCGACAGTTCGTCGAAGGAACGGAACTCGCGCAACTCAGAATCATACATGGAATAGGACTCGAAAACTCGAAGGTCGCCTTCCTCGAAGATGGCGTGAACCAGTCCGCGAATGTCTTCCTTGAGTGCATAAAAGCCGATGGACGCCATATGTGCGCTGCGCCTAACAGGTCAATTAGCCTCTCCTCCCCCGTTTGATTTGCCTGCTCCCCACCTTCTTCGCCAGCGCCTTGCCCACATTGCCCGGCACGAAGTCCCGCACGTCGCCGCCGAGCCGGGCAATTTCCTTCACCAGCCGCGAGCTGAGGAAGGTGTAGGTGTCCTTGGGCATCATGAAAATGGTCTCCACGCGCTCGTCGAGTTTGCGGTTCATCAGCGCCATCTGGAACTCGAACTCGAAGTCCGACACCGCCCGCAGCCCGCGGATGACCGCCTGCGCACCGCAGCCGCGCACGTAGTCCACCAGCAGCCCGTCAAACGCGCGCACCTCGACGTTCCGCAGCCGCCGCGTGGCCCCGGTCACCAGCGCGCACCGCTCGTCCGGCGTGAAGAGCGGGTGCTTCTCCGTGTTCTGCGCCACCGCCACGATCACGCGGTCAAAGAGCCGCGCCGCCCGCTCGATCACATCGAGATGGCCGTTGGTGAGCGGGTCAAAACTGCCGGGGTAAACTACCGTGCGCACGGCGGCGAAGTTCGGAGCCGGGCGGAATTTGCGCAAGGCAATTTCCCGGTGGCGGCTATCCCGGCATGGCACCATTTTGAATCAGGGGGTTGCCAAGTCCACGCTCGTCCGTATTATCCCGCCGCAACCAAACGAATGCGACAGTTCACCACCATCGCCACGAACGCTTTCATGGAGCTGGTCCGGCAGCCGATTTTTCTGCTGCTGACGACGCTGTCCTCGCTGTTCATCGTGTTCCTCGCGGCGGTGCCCTACTTCGGCATGGGCGAGGACACCAAGCTGGTGAAGGACAGCGCGCTGGCGGTGATGCTCATGGTCGGGCTGTTCGTGGCGGTGTTGAGCGCGTCGGCCTCGGTGGCGCACGAAATCCGCACCGGGACGGCGCTGGCGGTGCTGGCCAAGCCGGTCGGACGCGCGAAGTTTCTGCTGGCCAAATACTGCGGGCTGGCGGCGGCGCTGGTGGTGCTGGCCTACGTGAACACGCTCGCGACGCTGCTCGCAAGTCGCATGGCCTTCGATGCTTACGGCGAGGCGGACCTGGTCGGGCTGGGAATATATTTCGGCTCCGTGGCTCTGGCTTACGTGCTGGCTGGCTTTACGAACTACTTCCTGCGCCGACCGTTTGTGTCGGACGCGGTGGTGTTCCTGACCGTGCTGACAACCATTGCGTTCGTGGCGCTGGCGTTTTTCATCGAGCTGACGCGTCCGGGCAGCTCGTTTGAACCCGGCATGTATCGCGTGGACTACCGGCTCGTTCCGGCGTGCGTGCTGGTGCTGCTGGCGTTGCTGCTGCTGGCTGGCCTCGCGCTCGCCTGCTCGACGCGCTACGACACGGTGCCGACGCTGGTCATCTGCACCGGGCTGTTCCTGCTGGGCTTGATGAGCGATTACCTGTTCGGTCGTCAGGCGGAGGCGGGGGCGTGGTGGGCGACGGTCTGTCATACCGTGCTGCCGAACTGGCAGTTGTTCTGGCTGGCCGATGCGATTGAAGGCACGCGCAACCACGCCATCCCCGGAGTCTGGGGTTACGTGGGGAAGGCCACCGCGTATGTGATTGGCTATTTGGGCGCGTCGCTGGCCGTCGCGCTGATGTTGTTTGAAGACCGTGAGCTGAGTTGAACTGATGGAACGCAACTTGAAACCAACCGGGCTGGTCAACCTCCTCATCGCCCTCGCCGCCGCCGGCATCGGCGGCTACATCGCGCGCCAGACCGCGTCCTACACGGACGAGGTGGTGGGCGTGTTCCTGGGGCTGGGCTTTCTCGCGGCCGTGTTCAGCTACTTCCAGATGCGGATGGAGGTTCGCGAGAAGCTGGAAAAGCTCGAACTCGACGAGTTGGCGAAGTCCGCGCGGAACACGACGCTCTTTGAAGGCACGGACGCGGAGGCGTTCCCGGCGCGGCGCGCGCGCGAGCAGTTCGAGAAGTGGCTCGTGCCGGCGTTCTGCATCATCCTGCTGGCGTTGCAGGCGGGCGCGGCGTATTGGCTCGGCAAGCAGGTGCTCAATCCCGAGGCGCGCGAGGTGCGGGCCTCGCTGCCGATGATGGCGGCGTTCTTCGGCTTCCTGTTCTTCCTGCAATTTCTCCCCGGCCGCTACTCGGTGAATGTCGCCAAGCTGGAGGGCCAGCGGCTGCTGCAACCGGCCGGCAGCTACCTGCTGCTCGGCGCTTATCTGAGCCTGCTCGCGGCGGCGGGCAACATCGCGATTTACTTCGGCCACTCGAAGATTGACCTCTTCGTGTCACGCGCCCTGTGCGTGATTCTGGCGCTGGCGGCGGTCGAGAATCTCTTCACGCTCATCCTCGAACTCTACCGCCCGCGCGTCCGCGGCCAGGCGGCGCGGGTGCTTTACGAGAGCCGGCTCGTCGGGCTGCTCGGCCAGCCGGAGAGCGTGTTCACCACGGCGGCGCACGCGCTGGACTACCAGTTTGGCTTCAAGGTCTCCGAGACGTGGTTTTACCAGTTCCTGCAAAAGGCCTTCGTCTGGCTGCTGCTGATTCAGGTCGGGATGTTGTGGCTTTCCACGAGCTTCGTGTTCATCGAGCCGGAGGAACAGGCGTTGCTGGAACGCTGCGGCAAACCGGTCGGCGACACTGCGCTGAACCCAGGCTTCCACCTCAAGCTCCCCTGGCCGATTGACTCGGTGTATCGCTTCCAGACGCATCGCGTGCAGACCTTCACTGTCGGCGTCGTGACCAAGGACGACGACCACGGCGCGGGCGCGGCGGAGAACACGATTGTCTGGACCAAGAGCCATTACAAAGAGGAGTTCAACCTGCCCGTCGCCAACAAGGAGGCGGACAGCGCGTCGAACACCAACGCCGCCGGCGAGAAGGCCGCGCCGCCCGCCAACCTCGTCACCGCCAGCGTCCCCGTGCAGTATCAAATCAGGGATATCGTCGCGTGGGCGCGCAACCACGCCAACCCGAACGAGCTGCTCGAACGCATCGCCACGCGCGAGGTTGTCCGCCATCTCGTGAGCGTGGACTTCTTCGACTTCATGTCCGTGGGCCGGCAGAAGGCCGCCGAGTCGCTCCGCGCGAACATCCAGAAGGCCGCCGACGCCGAGGCGCTGGGCGTGAACATCCTCTTCGTCGGCCTGCAGGACGTGCATCCGCCCGTGACCGTGGCGGAGGCGTTCGAGGCGGTCATCGGCGCGGAGCAGACGCGCGAGGCGAAGATTCTCACCGCGCGCGGCGATTCCGCGAAAACCACCGCGCTGGCCACCGCCGAGGCGCAGAAGGTGTTGGACGAGGCCAAGTCCTTCTCCGCCCGGCGTGTCGCCGAGGCCGAGGCCGTGGGCGGGCAATTCCAGAACAAGCTGGATGCCTTTGCCGCCGCGCCGACGGTTTATCCGCAGCGCGTGTGGCTCCAGACCTTCGCGAAGTCGGCGGCAAAATCCCGCAAGTTCATCATCGGCACGCCCAACGCCAGCGAGACGATGCAGCTCAATCTGGAGGACAAGGTCCGCGCGGACCTCCTCGAAGACCTCGCCATCCCGCAGAAAAAGTAACCCCCCTTTCCAGAACCATGCGCAACCCAGTCACATTCGTCGTCGGCCTCGTCATCCTCGTCATCTTCGGCTCCATCTCGTTCTTCTTCCAGGTGCGGCAGAACGAGGTCGCCTTCCTGACCACCTTCGGCAAGGCGTCGGACGAGGTCATCAAGGCCGGCCTGCACTTCAAGGCCCCGTGGCCCATCCAGAAGGTCCACCGCTTCGACGCCCGCGTGCACAACTTCGAGGGCAAGTTCGAGGAGACGCAGACGCAGGACGGCCGCAACCTCATGGTGCTGGTCTATGCCGGCTGGCGCGTGGTCGAGCCGCAGAAGTTCAACCGCAGCTTCCCCGGCGGCGTGGACGACGCAAAGCGCAATCTCGAAAGCCTCGTCCGCAGCGCCAAGAACGCGACCGTCGGCCAGCACCCGTTCAGCCATTTCATCAACACCGACCCGGCGCAGCTCAAGTTCGACGCGATTGAGCAGGAGATGCTCGCGCAGGTGGCCGCCACCGCGAAGGAGAAGTTCGGCATGGAAGTGAAATTCCTCGGCATCAAGCGGCTGGGCTTCCCCGAGAGCGTCACGCAGAAGGTCTTCGACCGCATGAAGGAGGAACGCCAGCGCCTGGTGAAGCAGTTCGAGGGCGAGGGCGACCGTGAGGCGACGAAGATTCGCTCCGCCGCCGACCTCAAGCGCAGCGAGTTGCTGGCCGAGGCGGAGAAGGAGGCCACGCGCCTGCGCGGCGAGGCGGAGGCCAAGGCGGCGGACAGTTTCAGGACGCTGGAGAAGAACCCGGAACTCGCCGTGTTCCTGCAAAAGCTCGCCTCGATGGAGGCCGTCTCGAAGGAGCGCACGACGCTCATCCTCGACCAGAACACGCCGCCCTTCGACCTGTTGCGCGGCACCAACGCCCCCGCCCGCCCCGCTGGCAAGCACTAAGGCACCCAGCCATGAGCGACCACGACCACTCCCATTCGCACGGGCCGAACGACCACAGCCACAGCCACGGGCCGGGCGCGGACGACCACGCGCACTCGCACAGCCACGGCCCCGACGGCGGCGAGCATCATCATCACTCCACTCCGCCCGAGCCTGCGCCCGAGTCGCCGTTCGAGGATTCGAGCACGCAGGCGCTTTCCGACGCGCTCAAGAGCAGCTTCGTCGTCGTCCGCGTCGTGATGGCGGGGTTGATTGTCCTGTTCTTCGCCTCTGGCATTTTCACCGTCGGCCCGCAGGAGGTCGCCATCAAGCTCCTGTTCGGCGCGCCCACCGGCACGGGCGAGGCCGCGCTGCTCAAGCCCGGCTTGCACTGGTCCTTCCCGTATCCCGTCAACGAGATTGTGAAGGTGCCCAAGGACAAGGTTCACACCATCGTCTCCAGCGTCGGCTGGTATCCGGTGACGCGGGAGCAGGAGCTTGCCGGCCAGGAGCCGCCCGCCGGGGGCACGCTCAACCCCGCCTCCGACGGCTACACGCTCACCTCCGACGGCAACATCATGCACGTTAAGGCGACGGTGCGTTACACCATCAGCGACCCGGTGCGGTATGAGTTCGAGTTCGCCGCCGTCTCGAACCTCGTTCAGAACGCGCTCAACAACGCGCTGCATCACGCCTCCGCACAGTTCACCGTGGACAAGGCCACGCGGCAGGACATCGCCGGCTTCAAGGAGAAGCTGATGAGCCGCGTGCAGGCGCTGGTCGCCGCGCAGGGCCTGGGCATCGAGTTCGACCCGCGCGGCAGCGACGTCATCGCCATCCCGCCGCGCCAGGTGAAGGCCGCCTTCGACGCCGTGCTCGAGGCCGAGAACGACAAGCGCAAGACCATCAATACCGCGCAGGGCGAGGCCAACACCACGCTCACCAAGGCGCAGGCCGAGGCCGATTCCATCCGCAACTCGGGCCGCGCCGACGCCACGCGCATCGTGCAGTCCGCCGAGGCCGACGCGAACTACTTCCTCGCGCGCCTGCCGGAGTTCCAGCGCGACCCGAAGCTCTTCCGCGAGCGTCGGCTCGCCGAGACGATGGCCACCGTCCTCGCCAACGCGCAGGAGAAATACTTCCTCGTCGAGCGCGCCGACGGCACTCCGCGCGAGCTGCGCGTGCTGCTGAACCGGGAGCCGATTAAACCCGTGGCCCCGAAACAACCGTAGTTAAAATGCCAAGCTCCAAGCTCCAAGCTCCAAAGAAGCTCCAAGCTCCAAGCTCCAAGCCGGGTTCCGTTCCGGCCGGGAATTTGGTGCTTGGGATTTGGAGCATCTTTGGAACTTGGGATTTGGGATTTGGAGCTTAACCTCATGCAAGTCACCTCCCTCCTCAGCCAGCAGGAACACAACCACGCCGACGGTGAGAAGTGCTCCTCGTGCGGGCACGACCACGAGCATGCCACGCAGCAGCTCGGCGTCACGCTCTTCGGCCTCATCCTCGTCATCAACTCGTTCATCATCGAGTGGTTCACCGCCAACGGGAAGACTGCCGCCGACCTCAGCGCCGGCCTCGGCGCCATCGTGCTCGGCTGGCCCATCGTCGTCGTGGCGGTGAAGGACTTGAAGCGCGGCAACCTGACCACGAACGAGCTGGTCGCGCTCGCCGTGCTCGCATCGTTCGCCAGCGGCCACTATCAGGAGGCGGGCGTCGTGAGCTTCTTCATGCTGCTCGGGCAGATCATCGAGAGCCGCACCGCCGAGGGCGCGCGGCTCTCCATCGAGTCGCTCATCAAGCTCACGCCCACGAAGGCCCGCCGTCTCGTCAACGGCAAGGAGGAGGAAGTCGCCGTCCACGACCTCAAGAACGGCGACGTCATCCGCGTCCGCCCCGGCGACAACGTGGCCGCCGACGGGCAAATCCTCTCCGGCGAAGGTTCCATCAACCAGGCGAACATCACCGGCGAGTCGCTGCCCGTGGACAAGAAGCCCGGCGACCAGGCGTTTGCCGGCACCATCAACCTCACCGGTGTCCTCGAAATCAAAGTCACCCGCGCCGGCACCGATTCCACGCTGAACCGCGTGCGCGAGCTCATTCTGGCCGCCGAGAAGACGAAGCTGCCCATCATGCGCATCGTGGACCAATACATGGGCTTCTACACGCCCCTCGTGCTGGTCATCGGCGCGCTCGTGTGGGCGTTCACCGGCGAGTTGAGCCGCGTCATCGCCGTCTTCATCGTCGCCTGCCCGTGCGCCTTCGTGCTCGCCACGCCCACCGCGATGGTCGCCGCGCTCTCCGCCGCCGCGCGCCTGGGCATTCTCATCAAGAACGTCGCCGACATCGAACTCGCCGCGAAAATCAACGCCTTCGTCTTCGACAAGACCGGCACGCTCACCACCGGCAAGCTCGCCGTGAGCCGCCTCGCGCCCTTGAGCGGCACGGCCCCCGCCGAGCTGCTCCGCATCGCCGCGAGCGCCGAGCAGTTCAGCAATCACCCGACGGCCAAGGCGCTCACCGCGCTGGCGCAGGAGGCGGGCGTTCCGCTCAGTGACCCGAAGAACTTTGCCGAGACCGCCGGTCGCGGCGTGAAGGCGAACGTGGACGGCACGGTCGTTCTCGTGGGCCGCGCACAGTGGCTCAAGGACAACGGCGTGACCGGCGACATCCTCGGCTCCGTGGACGTGAACGAGACCGAGGGCTACAGCCTGCTCTTCGTCGCCCGGAACGGCGCGTGCCTCGGCTGGGTGGGCTTGCAGGACGAGACGCGCCACGAGGCGAAGGACTCGCTGCATGATTTGAAGGACACCGGCGTCCGCCGCGTGGCGATGGTCTCCGGCGACCGTCAGCCCGTGGCCGCCCGCGTGGCGAAGGAAATTGGCTGCGAGGAAGTCGTGGCCGAGTGCCTGCCGCAGAACAAGGTCGAGTATGTGAAGGCGATGCGCGCCAAGGGCTACCGCGTCGCGGTGGTCGGCGACGGCGTGAACGACGCGCCCGCGCTGGCCGCCGGCGACCTCGGCATCGCAATGGGCGCGGCGGGCAGCGAAGTGGCCATCCACAGCGCCACCATCGCGCTGATGAACAACGACCTCCGCCGCCTGCCCTTCCTCATCCGCCTTTCGCGCATGACCCGGAGCGTCATCAACCAGAATTTCCTCTTCGGCGTCGTCTTCGTCATCGGTGGCCTCGTGCTGGCCGCGCTGAAATACATCAACCCCGTCGTCGCCGCGCTCATGCACGTCGCCGGCTCGCTCATCGTCGTCTTCAACAGCGCCCGCCTGGTGCGCCAGGGCGAGGAGCTTGAACCCTTCCAGGCCGCCGCCCCCGCGAACCCGCCGGCCGCCGGAGGCGCGAGCAAGCACGAAGCCGCCGGCCAGTTGCAGCCGAAGCTGGCGTGAAGTCGCGCTGCGGACGTGCGTTGACGGCCCAACGCTGATTCGATTCAAACCATGACCGCCCTCGACACCCTCCAGCCCGACTCCGCCGCGCGCACCACCACCGAGGCCGTCGTCTCCGTGCGCGGGCTCACCAAGGTCTTCAAGGATTTCTGGGGCCGGCCCAAGGCCCGCGCGGTGGACAACGCGAACTTCGAGGTCCGGCGCGGCGAAATCTTCGGCCTGCTCGGACCCAACGGTTCCGGCAAGTCCACCACCATCAAGATGCTGCTGGGCCTGCTTTACCCGACCAAGGGGCACATCGAGATTTTCGGCCACTCGCCGCGTCATGTGAAGACCAAGGCGCGCATTGGCTACCTGCCCGAGGAAAGCTATCTCTACAAGTATCTCGACTCCCGCGAGACGCTCGACTTCTTCGGCAACCTCTTCCAGCTCGCGCCCGGCGACCGCAACAAGCGCACCGAGCAGCTCCTCGAAATGGTCGGCCTCAACCAGGTCCGCAGCCGCACCGTGGGCGAGTTCTCCAAGGGCATGCAGCGCCGCATCGGCCTCGCGCAGGCGCTCATCAACGACCCCGACCTCGTCATCCTCGACGAGCCCACCGCTGGCCTCGACCCGCTCGGCTGCCGCGAGGTGAAGGACGTCATCCTCGCGCTCAAGAACCGTGGCAAGACGGTCATTCTCAGCAGCCACCTTCTCAGCGACGTGGAGGACGTATGCGACCGCGTGGTGATTTACTACGGCGGCAAGATTCAGGCCGACGGCACGCTCAAGGAGCTGCTCACCGAGCGCGACTCCGTCCGCATCACCCTGCCCGTCCTGCCGCGCGACGCGATGGAAAACATCCTCTCCACCATCCGCCGCGATGTCGCCGCCGACCGCATTCAGTTGGATAACCCAACCCAGAACTTGGAGAGCTACTTCCTCGGCGTAGTGAATCGCGCGCGGGCCAGCGAGCAAAACACCTCCGGCGCTACCTCCGGCAGCCAGGTCGCCGAATACCTGCGCGGCGGTGCGGAGTCCGGCGCGCAGCAGCAAGCCCGCGTGCTGGACCGCCTCGTCGCCGTCGCTCCCGTGGCGGAAACTCCAGCGCCTATCGTCGTGGTCCCGACCGCTTCTGAAGTCGAGGCGCAGAAGAAGCTCGCCGCCCTCGCCGCACCAACCTCTGCCGCACCGGAGCCAAAAGTCGAAGTCGCTGCGAAGCCCGTGCTCGACGAGGCGAAGGCGAACGAGAAGCTGGCGAACCTGCTGGGCAAACCCAAGGCATGAGCAACACCGCGACATCTTGGAGTGCGCCGGCAGAGCGCAGCGGCGACGGCGCTTTCACCTCCCGCGGAGCGGTCGGTTGGCCGCGGGGTTCGTCCGCTACGCGGGATGCCAAAGCGGCGTCGCGCTTCGCTTGCCGCCGCAGTCCAAGACGCGCGCCGTGCTTTGCGCACCGCGTTGCGACCAGCGCATGACCGCCCACTTTGAAATCCTGAAGCACCCGCACCAGGGCCTCGCCGCCGTGAAGCACGGCTTCTCCTGGCCGGCGGCGATTCTGGGCTGGGCGTGGGCGCTCGCACGACGGGTGTGGATTCCCGGCATCGCGTTGCTCGTGGTTCACGCCGCGCTCGCGCTCATCGCCACCAAGCTCATCACGGAAAATCCCGGTCTGCTCATCGCTGTGGGCGTCGGTCTGCAAGCCTTCTTCGGCGCGCGCGCGAACTATCTCCTGAGCCGCTCCTACCAGGAGCGCGGCTTTCTCTACCAAGGACTCGTCCCCGCGACCTCGCCCTCCGACGCCATCGCGAAGTTCAAGGCCGTCGGCGAAGCCATCCCAGCCGAGTGGCGGCTGGGCGTTGCGCCGGCGTTGTTCACGCTGCCCGCCGGCTTGCAACAGCTCCTCGCCGTCGCGCGGCTCACCATCAAGGCCGTCGTGCGCTATCGGCTCCTGCCCGTGCTTGCCGTGTTGCTCGTGCTGGTGGTCGTCGGCCTGCCGCTCGCGCTCAAGCACGACGGCACGGCGCGCGGCCTCGTGCAGATTGTCATCACCTACACCCTCAGCGCGGTCACGGCCATCCTCGGCCTCGTCACGCTCTGGCTCGCCACCGGCACGCTCGCGCGCGACGTGGAGGACTGCTCGATGCAGATGGTCGCGGTGAAGCCCATCGCCCGCTGGCAGATCTGGCTGGGCAAATGGCTCGGCATCATGGGGCTGAACTTCGCGCTGCTCGGCCTGTCCGGACTGACGATTTACTTCCTCATTCAATGGCGCGCGGCCAGCCTGCCGGACAAGCAGCAGGCCATCCTGAAGAACGAGCTGCTCATCGCGCGCGGCTCGCTCAAGGAGCCGCCGCCCGACCTCGACGCCGACGTGGAGAAAATCCTCAAGGAGCGCATCAAGGAAATCGGCCAGATTGCGAATGGCGCGGACCTCAAGCAGGTGCGCAAGGACGTGAAGGAGGCCATCAAGGCGCAGTATCAGGCCGTCCCGCCGCAGGCGAGTCGCGGCTGGGTCATCGAGACCGGCCTCGCGCGCGGGCAGTTGGCGGACACGCCGATTTACCTGCGCGTGAAGTTCCGCACCGCGCAATACAGCCTCAAGCCCGAGACCTACGGCACGTTCTGGGAAATCGGCCCGCCGAACTCGACCAACCGCGTCCGCATCAGCCGTCCGCTCACCACCGACACCTTCCACGAGTTCGGCATCAACCTGCTGGACGAGAAGGGCGTGCCCGTCAGCGAGCCGGTCAAGGGCGGGCGCTACCAGAACCTGCTCGACCCCGACGGCAAGCTCTTCGTCCTGTTCGGCAACGCGAACAAGGCCGCCGTGCTCTTCGACCTCGATGAGGGGCTGGAGGTGCTTTACCACGAGGGAGGCTTCGGCCTGAACTTCGCGCGCGGCGTCGCGGTGTTGTTCATCTGGCTGGGCCTGCTCGCGGCCATCGGACTGGCGGGCGCGAGCTACCTCTCGTTTCCGGTCGCGGCGTTTTTCTCCATCACGATGCTCATCGTGGGCCTGAGCAGCGGCACCATCGCGCAGGTGGTGAAGGACGGCACGTTTGGCTCGACCAACCACGACACCGGCGCGCCCGAGGGCGTCATGGGCGCGGTGGACTTCATCATGGTGCCCACGTTCAAGGCCGCGCACGACGTGCTGACGCTGGTGAACTCCTTCTCGCCGGTGGACGCGTTGAGCACGGGCCGCAGCGTTTCGTGGACGATGCTGTTCCAGGCGCTGCTGCAAATCTGGGGGCTGATTGGCGGAATCTTCGCCGTCTTCGGCATCCTCGCCTTCACGCGCCGCGAACTGGCCACCGCCCAGGGCAAGACCTGACATGAACGACCGGCGCTTCAACAAAATCGTCCTGTCGCTGCTCGCGCTCGTGCTGCTGGTCGGGGTCAACTTCGCGCAGCGCGAGCTGACCGCCGAGCGCACCCGGCTCAAGCTCACGCGCGTCGAGGCCGTCGAGAGCATGCCGCCGATGATGGCCTTCACCGCCGTCGCGCTGGGCGGCTTCCGCGGGCTGATCTCCAACGCCCTGTGGATCCGCCTCAACGACCTTCAGCTCGACGAGAAATACTTCGAGATGGTCCAGCTCTCCGACTGGATCACGAAGATGCAGCCGCACTTTGTCGCCGTCTGGGTGCATCAGGCGTGGAACCTCTCCTACAACATCTCGGTCAAGTTCCCCGACCCGAACGACCGCTGGCTGTGGGTGCAGCGCGGCATCGAGCTGCTGCGCGACGAGGCGCTCAAATACAACCCCAACGAGACGCTCATCTACCGCGAGCTGGCCTGGCACTTCCAGCACAAGATGGGCGCGAACCTCGACAACGCCCACATGACCTACAAGCGCGAGTGGACGCGCCTGATGACCGAGATCTTTGGCAACCGCGAGCGCCCCAACTGGGACGAGCTGCTCAACCCGCAGACCGACGACGCCAAGGCGCGGGTGAAGCTCCTGCGCGAGAAATACAAACTCGACCCCAAGGTCATGCAGGAAGTGGACGGCAAGTATGGCCCGCTGGAATGGCGGCTGCCGGAGACGCACGCGATTTACTGGGCCTACCTCGGCCTCAAAAACTCCAAGCCCGAGCAGCTCATCACCCTGCGCCGCGTCATCTACCAGTCCATGCAGCTTGCCGCGCAGCGCGGCCGGCTCATCTACAACCCGGTGGACAAGTATTTCGAGTTCGGCCCGAACCTCACCGCCATTCCGCTGGCGAACGAGGGCTATGAGCAGATGATGCTGGAGGCCCGGGGCGACGCGGACAACGTGCAGAACGCCCACGCGAACTTCCTCAAGCAGGCCATCACCGACCTCTACACCCACAACCGCGAAGCCGACGCCGCCCGCTGGCACGCCTATCTCGGCCAGAAGTATCCCAACCGCTACACCAAGCCCGACCAGAAAGTCAGCGACTTCGTCCTGGAGCGATACAAGGAGTTGATGGATCTCGGCAAAGACAAGATTCAGAGCGCCATCGAAGGCATGTTCGCCCGCCACTTTTACGAGCTGGCGATGGGCGAAGACGACCGCGCAAAGGGCTGGATCCTGCTCATCCAAGCCATCGCGAAGGAATACGCCAAGCGCGTCGAGCGCTCCGAGCGCGACCGTGTGGACCTCCCGCCGCTGCCCACGCTGCGCCAGTTGGTGCTCGACCGCCTCATCAACGCCCCGGCGGGCGACGGCTGGAGTCCACAGCTCCGCCTGCAACTGCTCACCGCGCTCGGCCTGCCCGTGCCCAAGGACGCCCCGTGGCTCACCGCGCCCGCGCCCGGCACGCTCGTCGCCCAAGGCGGCACCAACCGTGTGCCATCCACCTTCATCCCGCCCAAGGTGGACACGAACATCCCCGAGGCGAACCTCAAGGCTGGCAAGGAATACCTCGCCAAGAACAAGCAGCGCGCCGACGTCGTCGAGCGCCCCAGCGGCCTGCAATACCGCATCCTCAAGGCCGGCACCGGCAAACTCCCCACCGAGAAGGACAAGGTCCGCGTCCACTACACCGGGCGCGTCGTGGACAAGAAAACCATCCAGCCCGGCGGCATCTTCGACAGCTCCTACGAGAAGAACCTCCCCGCTGAGTTCGATGTGACTGGTGTCATCCGGGGCTGGACCGAGGCGCTCCAGCTCATGCCCAAGGGCAGCAAGTGGGAGCTGGTCATCCCGCATTATCTTGCTTACCAAGAGCGCGGCAGCCCGCCCGGCATCGGCCCGAACGAGGTGCTCATCTTCGAGGTTGAGCTGCTGGACATCCTCTCGAAATAGCCGCCCCTCCGCGCATCCCAAACGCCGAAGCCGTCGGGATGCCGCGCTTCAATCCCGGGCCAGGCTCGCCGCACCGCCTGCCGCGTGTTCCCGCCAGGGCTGCGACCCCAGCTCCGCCATTGTCTGCGGCAGCATCCCCGGCGCGTCGAAAATCAACTCGCGCGGCTCGGTGAGGATTTCCAGATCGTTCCGTCCGCGCGCCAGCGGCAGGAACGACTCGCCGCACTCGACTTCCTCCACGCGCAGCGTGTTCCGAATCCAAAGCAGCTTCGCGTGCGGCGGCTCGGTCAGGCCGATGGTGGAGAGCGCCACGTCGAGCAGCTCGCGGTCGGTGTCGTAGTGCGGCGGGATCATGGCCACCTGCGGGTAGCACGCGGTGGCGACGTTGATGTAGGTGACGCGCTTGTCCATCGCCTCGACGACGCGGGTGAGGCAATACTCGGACTTGCCCAGCCCAGTCGCGTTCCCGTGTGTCTGCTCGGTGAGGCTGCGGATGGCGACCTTCTTGATCTTGGGAACCTCGTGCTCCTCGGTCCAGTGCTCGTAGCGCTTGCGCCCGATGACGTTCGTGTCCATGCCGCAGCCGGAAATCTCCTTGCCGATCTCGTCCACGAGCAGCAGGTCCGCGTGGTCGAAGGGCAGGCGCGGCAGCCATTGCCGGGCGAGCGCGAGGAGTTCCTTGTCCTGCGCCTCCAGTTCGTGCGGCAGCACGGCGCGGATGAGGCCGGTTTCGTCGTAGGCGTTCTCCACGATGCCGAGGCCGGCAAGGATGCGGCCCTTCTCGATGACGTGCCGTCCCACGCTGCGCACGATCTGGTCGAACGAGAAGTCCACGAACGCCCGGTGGTAAATCTTCGCGCCCTCGTGCTTGCCCAGGCCGATGAGCAGCATCTTCATCAGGCCGCTCTGGTGGTCGCCGAAGAGTTCCGTGTGCGGCTTCACCCGGCCCACCACCACGACGTGATCCGCCGCCAGCGCATCGCGCCCGAAGTGGACGGGAATGCCCTCCGCCGTGCGGTCGAGCACCACCGTCTCCATGCTGGTGCGGACGGGACAGCCGCAGGATGCCTCGGTGATGCCGTAGTTGGCGAGGATGGCGCGCTGGCCTTCCGTCGTGCCGCCGCCGTGGCTGCCCATCGCGGCGACGATGAACGGCTGCGTCCCGGCGGCGCGGAAGAAGTCCACGGTCGCCTTGAGGATGGCCGCGATGTTCGTGATGCCCCGGCTGCCGGCCGTGATGGCGACCGTCTGCCCCGGTTGCACGCGCGACGTGATGCCGAGGCGGGCCAGTTCCGCGCGCACCGTGGCCGCCACGTCCGCGACGAGCGGGCGCTCAAACTTCTGGCGGACGCGGAAGATTCGGGGATATCGGGCTGACACGAGCGCAAGCTAGCAGCGGGTCCCGCAGTGGGAAAAGGGTTTTCCCGATCACGACCGCACTCACACGCCCGCCTTTGCGCTTGCAAAGCCCCGGCTGCCGCGCACGCTCTGCGGCCTCTTATGCTAAAAGCTGGAATCGTCGGCCTGCCCAATGTCGGCAAGTCCACCCTGTTCAACGCCGTCACCCGCACCCGCAAGGCCGAGGCGGCGAACTACCCCTTCTGCACCATTGATCCGAACGTCGGCGTCGTCACCGTCCCCGACGAGCGGATGTATGTGCTCCAGAAGATTGCCAAAACCCAGGTCGTCATCCCGGCGGCCATCGAGTTCGTGGACATCGCGGGTCTCGTAAAGGGCGCGGCAACGGGCGAAGGGCTGGGCAACAAGTTCCTCACCCATATCCGCGAGGTGGACGCCATCGTGCAGGTCGTCCGTTGCTTCGAGGACGCCGACATCCACCACGTCTCCGGCAGCGTGGACCCCGTGCGCGACATCGAGATCATCAACACCGAACTCGTCCTCGCCGACCTCGACTCCGTGAAGAAGCGCCGCGAGAAGATCGCCCGCGACGTGAAGCGCGGCGAGAAGCTCGCCATTGCCGAGGACGCCGTGCTCGCGAAGTTCGAGCCGGTGCTCGACAGCGGCAAGCTCGCGCTCTCCGTGCAGCTTACTCCCGAGGAAAAAGTCATCTCCCGCACCTTCTGGCTGCTCACGGACAAGCCCACCATCTTCGCCTGCAACGTGAAGGAGTCCGACCTCGCCACCGCCGAATCGAACGCCTACGTGCAGAAAGTCCGCGACTACACGAAGACGCATCTGGCTTGCGAAGCCGTCGTCATCAGCGCGCAAATCGAGAGCGACCTCATTGACCTCTCGCCCGACGAGGCGAAGGCGTTTCTGAAGGAACTGGGCGTGGACGAGAGCGGCGTGGGCGCACTCATCCGTGGCACTTACCACCTGCTCGGCCTGCGCACCTACTTCACGGCCGGCGAGAAGGAAGTCCGCGCGTGGACCATTCACGCCGGCGACACCGCGCCCAAGGCGGCGGGCGTCATCCACTCCGACTTCGAGCGCGGCTTCATCAAGGCCGAGACCGTCGCCTACGCCGACTTGGTGGAATGCGGCTCCGTCGCGCACGCGCGCGAGAAGGGCCTCTACCGCATGGAAGGCAAGGAATACGTGGTGAAGGACGGCGACGTGCTGCTGTTCAAGTTCAATGTCTAGCTCCACTTCGGCCATTGAGTCCGGGGGCAATCCAAGTATGCTCCGCCCATGCCAATGACTCTCGACCAAGTCGTTGCGGAGACCCGCCAATGGCCGCCCAGCCAGGTGGCGGAACTCGTGGATCGGCTCGCAACCGAGCTTCAGCCTGAAGGGGAGGTGGAAGCCGCGTGGCGCGCGGAAACCCGGCGTCGCGTCGCGGAGATCGAAAGCGGCCAAGTTGAAGGCATCCCCGGCGAAGTCGTGTCCAACCGCGTGCGGCAAATCGTCGGGCGGTGAAGCCGCACGTCTTCCATCCCGCTGCGGAGGAGGAATACACCGAGGCCGCGCGGTATTATGGTGGCTTTGAAGCTGAACTGGGCGGTCGCTTCTACGACGAGATGGAGCGGTTGATCCGCGAGGTGCGTTCGCAACCGATGCGTTTCTGGATGTTCGATCCGCCCGTGCGCCGGCATCTCTCCACCGTGTTCCCCTACGCCGTGGTTTATCTGGAGCAACCCGACCGCATCTGGATTGTCGCCGTCATGCACTGCAAGCGGAAACCCGGCTACTGGCGGGAGCGGTTGGAATGATCGAAGCGCCTCACTCCATGTCGTGCCTCGCCGAAACAAACGCGACATGCCGGTGTAAAATAGGGAGGTTCTCGTCACCGTGAAGCAGACAGTCTTCCGCATTGTCATCGCCACAGCATTGCTGGCGGCGCTCGTCTTTGGGATGCAGTCCTGTCAGCGGAAGGGCTGGGAGGCAACGCTCATTGGGCCATTCCCGGGATTGCCCTACGGCGGCGCATTTACGAATGCTCCAGTGTCATCGCTCAATGTCAGCCCGGCTGGCTGCTTGGAGGTTCATGAGTTTGCCGGGCTGACAGCCCCGGTGCTCGTATTGAGGGCGCAAGATGGAAGCGTGCGCTGGTCACGACTTCTGCTGCCGGAGCGAAGGCATGACAATGGAACCGTGGAGCGCGCTGGCGTCCGAGACTTGAAACTTCGCGAATGGGAAAAGCGAGAAACCGGATACTGCATCCGCATGACCTGCGATTGGAATTGGGGCACTGCTGTCCAGTTAAGGAATGAGGAGCAACTGATTGGTGGGGGCGGTGATGCTGGCGGGCGGCTGGAACAAGTCGCTCACAGGCACCGGTTCGAACACCGACAGGCTGATTACTTGGAGGATCTGATGCAGCGTTTGCGGCAGGCCCAGTTCCTTTTTGGCGATGGCCACCATGAGGTAGGCGCAGATCGCCGACCACACCTGCAGCCGCACGGCGTTCTCACTGCGGCCCAGGAAGGCCCGCAGCCGCAGGTGTTGTTTGATCCATTTGAAGAACAGCTCGACCTGCCAGCGCCGCCGGTAAAGGTCGGCCACCGTGACGGCGGGCAGGTCGAAGTGATTGCTCAGCAGGACTAGCGAGCGGCCGCTGGCCGCATCGCGCACGCGCACCCGCCGCAGCGGTCCGGGGAAGCTGCGCCGCGACCACGAACTGGTCAGCCGCACGGTCTGGTCGCAACGCAGGCCGGTCGCTTTGTCCACCGCCCGCGAAGCCAGCACCCGGAAACGCACATGGCACTTGGAACGGACGACAAAGAAGACGCCGCCGGTGTGCAGGCGGGCCAGCCGCGCGAAGTCCAGATAACCTCGGTCCAGCACGTAGAAAGCCCCGGACTGGAGCGGAACCTGGTCGAGCATTTTGACATCGGGAACCCCCGCCTCGGTCACGGCGGCCCACGCGGGGACCGGACCGCGCAGCGCCAGGAGCGTGTGCAGTTTTACAGCGGCGGCGGTGCGCTGCCACCCGCCCCAGGGGAAGAGCGCCAGGCTCAGGTCGATCAGCGAAGCATCCAGCGCATAGGTGAGCGCGGGCAGGTTCGCCTCGCCCGGTTCGGCGGCATAGAGGCGGGCGGCCCGGCGCATCAGCACCTGGGCGACGGCGGCCAGCGTGCGCCAGTCCCGGTGTTCATTGGCGTAGGCGAGATTGGTGCGTGTCAGCCGGGTGCGGAAACCCGCCTGGTAGCTGCGGGCGGGGCGCGCGTTGAGACAGGCGACGAGGTCGCGCAACCCTTCGCGCCCGGTGAGTTGGGCGAAACACAACGCCAGAAAATGGTCGTAGGCCGAGAGGGCGCGTGGCCGGCGTGGCGGCGGGAAGCACGCGACACAGCGGGCGAACTCCTGCGGATGCAAGGCGGAGAGAATCTGGGCGAACACGGGACTGGAGCCGGGCATCCCTCCGATTTAAGCGGGAGCCGCCGCCAAATCGATCACACCCTCATAATGCAGCGTTGCCCCGTCAACACGGACTGTTCCCCACAGCTTCACACTCCTTGTCTGGACAGTAATGGGAATTGGGGTGGCCCTGAGGCCGGCTTGATTGACCTGAACAATGACTTTGGGTTCGAGAGTTTCAGAATCAGTTGGTGAGTTAATGTGGCGCATTGGAGTCCGCCACCTTTTCCCCGCGGCTCCGCAAGTGTTCGCAGTTCACAGAATCTCCACCGGCCTCGGCAACCCGTGCCAGAGCGCCTCGGCATACCTTGCCCCGCACGATGAACCCCGATACCGGGCCAGCGACTCCTTCGCCTGCATCGCTCCGTCGGGTTTGGTGCGGTCGTAGGGCTGGTTGCGCACCAATGCCATGAGCGCGCCCAGCCAGTCCTGCGCCTCCTGCCAGGTGTCGCTCACGTCCACGAACGTGTCCGGCGTGAAGCCGATCGTGTGGCGCGGGCCGTTGTCGTAGAAGTAAAGGCGACCGGGCGGCTTGTAAGCCACGCCGTCGAGCATCTGCCCGGCGTTGCGCACGGCGACACGGCTGAGTTCGGACGCGACGACGTGGTCGTTGTGATGGTCGTCCTTCCAGAGCGTGAAGGCCACGTCCGGCTGGATTTCCGCGACGGCCTTGGCGACGAGGAGCTTGTTCTCCAGCCGCGCGTCGAACCGGTGCGAGGCGAAGTTCAGGAAGCGCATCTCCACGCCGCGCTCCTGCGCCAGACGCTTCGTGCCCGCGACGATTTCCGCCGCGCGGCCCTTCGCCGGCGCCCAGTTCGTGTAGTCGCCGATGAGCGTGAGCACAATGACGCGGTAGTGCTTGCGGACGCCCTGGAGCAGGATGCCGGGGATGCCGAAGACGCAGTCGTCGTAGTGCGCGCCGAGCGCGAGGAGGGTTTTCATGAGTGGGAGTGTGTCGGAGAAGCAACTTCCTTTCAATCGCTGGACGCGGGCAAGCGCTGGACGCGGGCAAGCCCGGACCCGGCTTTGCCCTTGCCAAGGACTGGAGGCATTTCTAACGTCCGCGCCATGGATTCGCAGTTGGTCCAATACGTCCCGGTCCTCTTCCTCCTCCTCGTGGCGCTCGCCATCGCCGGCGGCATCCTCCTCCTGTCCGAGATCGCCGGGCGCCTCCTCAATCGCAAGATCGCCGCGCGCACCACGCAGGTGAAGGACATCCCCTACGAGTGCGGCATGTTGCCCGTCGGCGAAGGCAGCACGCGCCTCTCGGTGAAGTTCTACCTCGTCGCAATGCTCTTCATCCTGTTCGACATCGAAGTCGTGTTCCTCTACCCGTGGGCGGTCGTGTATCGCGGGCAGCTCGCCCAAAACGCCGCCGTCATCCTCGGCTCGATGGCGTCCTTCGTCGGCATCCTCTTCATCGGCTACATCTACGCGCTGAAGAAAGGCGCGTTCGACTGGAAGAGCTGAACCAAACGCGGAGCGCGGAATGCGGAGCGCGGAATTGCAACCGGGCCAGGTCGCCCGGTCTTTTTGTCGGCGACATGTTCCCAACGACTGATTACTGAACACTGCTTACTGAAAACTTTCCCATGAGCATCTCCATCAAGTTCGGCACCTCCGGCTGGCGCGGTCTCATCGCGCGTGACTTCACCTTCGACGGCGTCCGCCTCGCGAGCCAGGGCATCGCGGACTACCTGAACGCGGAGCGCGCCAATCCCGCTTCGCCCATCGCCAATCGGAAGCCCGTCGTCATCCTCGGTCACGACACGCGCTTCCTCGGGCGCGAGTTCAGCCTCGCCGTCGCCGAGGTGCTTACCGCCAACGGCCTCACCTGCCTGCTCTGCCAGCGCGACGCCCCCACGCCCGTCATCTCCCACACCATCCGACATCGCAAGGCCATCGGCGGCATCAACATGACCGCCAGCCACAACCCGGCGGAATACCAGGGCCTCAAGTTCTCCACCTACAACGGCGCGCCGGCCACGCCGGAAGTCACCAAGCAAATCGAGGCGAACATCGCCAAGCGCCAGACTGAGGGCTGGACCTTCAAGGCCGTCGTCGTCGGCACCTTCGCGTGCAAGACCATTGACCCGCAGCCCGACTACTTTAAGCAGATTCGCAAGCTCATTGACTTCGCCACCATCCGGAAGGCGAAGCTCAAGATCGCCGTCGAGCTGATGTATGGGACCGGACGCGGCTACCTCGACACGCTGCTCACCGAGGACGGCGGCGCGAAGGTCACGACCTTCCACAACGAACTGAACCCGCTCTTCGGCGGCCACCATCCGGAGCCGGACGCGCACGGCATGGAGGAGGTCAGCAAGTTTGTCCTCGCCGGCAAGGCGCAGTTCGGCCTCGGCCTGGATGGCGACGCCGACCGCTTCGGCGTCGTGGACAAGAGCGGCGTCTGGCTCACCCCGAACCAGATTCTCGCCCTCGCGCTCTACCACCTGAAGAAGAACCGTGGCTGGACCGGCGCGGTCGTCCGCACCGTGCCCACCAGCCATCAGGTGGACGCGGTGGCCGAGCTGCTTGGTGTTCAACTCCACGAGACGCCCGTCGGGTTCAAATACATCGGCGCGCTCATGGAGAGCGAACCCATCATCGTCGGCGGCGAAGAGAGCGGCGGCCTCAGCGTGAAGGGCCACGTGCCCGAGAAGGACGGCGTGCTCGCCTGCCTGCTCATGGCCGAACTGGTCGCGACCGAGAAGAAATCACTTGGCCAGATTCTCAAGGCGCTGGAGAAGCAGACCGGCGAATTCCACACCACGCGCATCAACGTCAAGATCAACCCCGAGACCAAGGACGCCCTGCTCGGCAAGTTGAAGGCTGGCCTCAGCGATGTCGGCGGCATCCCGGTGGAGAAGTTCATCACCACCGACGGCTTCAAGTTCCTCCTGCCCAACCGCGAATGGGTCGCCTTCCGCGCCAGCGGCACCGAACCGCTCATCCGCTGCTACATCGAGGCCAAGTCCGCCAAGCAGATGAAGAAGCTGGAAACGGCCTGCCGGAAGATTCTGGCGGGCTGATCAGATGGAAGGCTCTAGCTCTACCGGCTGGTGCAAAGGGCGATGGTCTTATGGATTTTCCTTCCATATTTCCTTGCGCTCTAACCAAGTTCCGAGTTTCGCAGCAACTTGGAAACAAAAGCCAGTGATTTTGGCGGCCTCAGTGGAATCAGTCGGATCCCCGATTGCGCTCTGCCCTGCTGCGGCAAGGTAATCGCTCAAACTGGGCGTTGCCTCTTTCACTTCAAAAGTGTCGACGTAGCCGACAAGCGTCCAGTTCGTTCCAGGAGAGCCGTTAGTGCCAGTATATTGATAGCCAGTTCCAAGAACCGGCAATGCCAGTCTTGTTTCAATGATGCCTTGGGAGTTTAGCAGGTCTGCATTCGTCCCATACCAAGCCACTTGCCGCTCGTCAGGGCGAGAGAAGGTTGGATCTGCTACGCCGTTCGGACCATGACTCGGGTCAGCAAATGTTTGGAACAGGTTCGTGGAAAGAAACGGCCAATCATCTTGAGTCACTATATCTCTGGTGCCGCTGGAGATGTCCCTGGCGCCCACAGGAACCCGGAAATAATCGCCGCTGTTCGTTTGAATTTGTGGTTCGTATCCATAATAGCTTCCAGTAGTGAACGTGGAAAAATTAGTTATTGCCTCTATGCGAGCGATATATGGCATTCGAACCAGCTCGGATTTAGTATTCGTAATCACAAGCGGGGAACCGTTCGTATTTGTGATAATGTTTCCAGTCCACACATTTGTATAATTCCAAGTCGAAGGAAAATTGGTCCCCCAATCGTAACGTTCGAATAGAGCAGGGTAACTTCCAGAAGTAAACTCAGGCGATGTGTTCCAATACTCATACTGGACAAATTGCTTATTGTAAATTAGAAAGCCTTCATCTATTCCATGTGATTCTAATCGCATATTTGAAGTGCCACCACCCAGCCAGTCGTGAGTTCCATCGCCTGGCTCGTAATCGACATAGGATTCCTGCCCCTCCATGTGAGCGCTCACGAGCCGAGGATTTAGCCATCCGGTGATACCGAAGGCGACAATCTTATCCATGTAGTGATCACTTTCAAGATTAGTAGCGGTTCGCCAAGCGCCAGCACCTGCGGATTCGAACGCTTCTACAGTATGGAAAACATTGGTGGCTTTTTGCACGGCAGTGAGGCTGAAGGAATTGCTGGAGCCTTTCCCACTCAAATACTCGTGGGCACAGAGGAAAGTAAAATTCGTCGCTCCGTTGGTGCCCACTATCGTATGAGTAACTTCGCCCCCGACCGCCGCATGTAGCTGATACCCGCCTGCCCTGACTCCAAAGTGAACCCGGTTTGAACTTCCAGGCGCGCCGTAAAACCACTCAAGAGCTGGACAGTATGATATTCCGCCCAGCAGGAAGGCGCAGAGCGCTAGGTTAACGAGGCAGTGATGGGATTTGGTGACTACAATTTCTGATGTTTTCATGTTGCCTTGGCTTTATTGTTGAACTGTGAATTTTAACTCGGCTCCCCCAGCCCCGAATCCCTGTTTCCCCTGGCAATGGTCTTTCCCTCCGCATCCCTCAGTTCGAGCACGTCCAGCTCACCGACCATGGCAATGCCGATCCAGGTCTGGACGGTCACAGAGTCCTCCACACCGGGGGTGAAGGGCTTGGTTTGTTCCACGGCACCTTCCTTGAGGTAGAGCGTTGCGGCAGTGGTCACGGCGGGATCGGCGACCCAGGTCTTGAGCTGGCCGCCGCCGAGGTCGCGCCAGTTGAACTTGAACTTGGGCAACGGTCCGTCCTGCTCCGGGAAGATGCGTGGGAGCGTCGTCACAATGGCCTGGCCAGCGAACTTCAACTCGATGGCCACATGGTAGGTTTCCATGATGGTCACGAGGCTGGTGTCGTCGCGGTCGTCCTCCACCACGTCGCCGAAGAGGTCTTCGCGCTGCTGCCGGAGCAGGGCCAGCGCGGCCTCCTTCTTGGCGATGAGCTTGGCCTTGGCCTCGATGGCGTCGCGCTTGGCGATGAGGTCCGCGAGGGTCATGGTGCCCAGCACGAAGGGCGCGGGGAGGGCGGGGTTCACCAGCTCCCAGTGGTCAATGAACCGCTGAAGGAGGCTCAGGTAGGTGCCGGGGATGATCTCGCCCAGGTTCGGGATGGTGCGGGACAGAGATTTTTTGCGGCCCAGCTTCAGGCGGACAGCGGGTTTGTATTTCATCAACCAGAACCACAGGGCGGTCTCGTCCGTCGGGCTGATGCCGAACAGGAGGTCGCGATCCTGGCGCAACGTGGGGAGGATGGTCAGCTCCAGCTCGCTCTCGGCATTGCCCTTGGCCTCGTAATCCTCCCGGAGCTGCTCGAATTGCGCGAGGGTCAGCGTGCTGGGCGGAACGGTGTTGAGGTCGAGCACCACCGGGTTGGCGGTGAGGGCGTTGGCCTCGCCCCAATGGCTCGCGTGGTCATCCAGCAGTGGCAGGCGGTCGGACTCTTTGATGCGTCCCATGATGTGGTTGGCTTGGGTTGAGTGCCGCCGATTTTGAAATGCGGGCAAGGACCAACCAAGGAGAACTAGGTATCACCAGGCGACATTTGGTATCACCGGGCGACAAAAAGTATCAGGGAGCGACACTTCCCCTAGGGGAACCGGCTCAACGGGGCGCAAAACGAGTGCATTGCCCACTTTCTTCAATTCTCAAGAGAACGTCTGAAATTCATGTGCCGGCGGTTTGCGCTCATGGGAGGCCGCTTCCCGCCCAGGAACCAGCAGTTCCAGTGCATGGGCAGGCAGTTCCCGAGCATGAAGGGGTGGTTCCTGTCCATGAGGAGCCGATTCCGATGTATGGAGAGGCAGTTCCTTCGCATAAAGGGTCAGTTTCCACGTATGAGAGGCCAATTCCTGCCCATGAGGAGGCAGTTCCTAAAATTGGAAGCGCCAAAATGTCACAAGAAATGCCTGCTCATGGGGTTGAAGCGAGGCCTCATGGAACAAAGCCGATGCAGCAAGCAGTTGACTGCGTGAGTGGGCCGCTGATACGGCCCTCATCTCTTCCTCAGCCCTCTGAGCCTTGCTCCTTCCCGGCAATGTATGAACCAAAAGTCAACCCAAAGAGCGAGTGCGGGGCAAAGGTGCGCGGGTTACGGCCGAAGTGGCGCTTGAAGTCACGGCTGAAGTTCGCGGAACGCGTGTAGCCGAGATTCATGGCCACCACCTTGACCGGCTGGCCGGTGGCGAGGAGCCGGACGGCGGCGGCCATGCGTTCGCACTGCATCCATTCGGTCGGGGTGCAGCCGAGCTCGCGCTGGCTCAGGCGCTCAAGCTGCCGGAGGGAGACATTGAGCAACTCGGCGGCGGCTGGCACGTCCCAGCCAGATCGTTCGGCCAGCAATCGCCAATACTCCCGAGTGGCGGGCGCGGCGCGGTCTAGGCTGCGGCTGGACATGGTTGCTGGCTGAACCGCAGTCCACTGGCCCGACTGTCCTCGACTCCGAGTGCGGGCGGATTGACTGGGATTCAACCAAGCCAGTTTGTTGCTCCAGCCCGCCACAACCCAAGACGTAAAATGACCGACAAGCTTGTCGGTCATATGACCGACAAGCCAGCGCGGGGAAAAAACAATCGAACCCCTGAGATTTGAGCTACGGCACCGAGCCGCTCATCCGCTGCTACATCGAGGCCAAGTCCACCAGGCAGATGAAGAAGCTGGAGACGGCGTGTCGGAAGATTCTGGCGGGCTGACGCGGCGCGTGGCAGGCTGGCCGCGTGATTCAGCCCGAGGACATCGTCGAGGGCGAGTGGGCCGACTGGTATCGGCTCACGCCGCTGGAGCGCTGGCACGAAAGCCAGAAGCTCTGGGTGGCTTATCTGGCAATGGGAGGCTCACTTGATTCCGAACCCGATTCGCAAAGTCCTTTCCACGATGGCCACGCGGCAGGTGCGCGCCCTGTTGATGGGCGGACAGGCCTGCGTGTTCTACGGCGCGGCGGAGTTTAGCCGCGACACCGACCTCGCGGTGCTGGCCGAGCCGGGCAATCTCGACCGGCTCCAGTCTGCGCTCACGGACTTGCAGGCCCGCCGCATCGCCGTGCCGCCATTTGAGCTCGATTTCCTCCTGCGCGGCCACGCCGTCCACTTTCGATGCGGACATCCCGACGCGGCGGAAATGCGGGTGGATGTGATGTCCGTGATGCGTGGCGTCGCAACATTCCCGGAGCTGTGGGAGCGCCGCACGGTGCTGGCGGATGCGGACGGCATCACCTACGAACTGCTTTCCCTGCCCGACCTGGTCGCAGCCAAGAAAACGCAGCGCGACAAAGACTGGCCGATGCTGCGTCGGCTGCTGGAGGCGGACTATTACGCGGAACACAAAACCGCGAGCGCGGAGCGCGTGCGTTTCTGGCTGCGCGAACTGCGGACGCCCGAACTGCTCGTCGAACTGGCCGGGCAACATCCTTCGCAGTGCGAGGAACTGGTGCGGACACGTCCGCTGCTGGCCTTCGCCGCGACCGGTGACACGAACGCGCTTCAAGCCGGGCTGGACGCGGAGGAAAAGCGCGAACGGGAACTGGACCGTCAGTATTGGCAGCCGCTCAAGGCGGAGCTGGAACGCCTGCGCCACAGCCGGTGAAGAAGCTCGAGACGGCGCGCCGCAAGCTGCTGGCATGAACAGCACAACGCCCGGTCGGGACCGGGCGTTGCGTGAAGGGCGGTCCGGCTGGACCGCCGGTTTGGCTGGCTGACGCTATTGCTTGCCGAGCGCGCCGCGCACGAGCTTCTCCAGGTCCGCGAGGCGCTGCTCCAGGGACTTGATCTTCTCCTGCTTGGCCTTCAGCTCGGACTGCTGGGCCGTGACCTTCTGGTTCAGGCCCTGGATGGCGGCGAGTTCAACGCCATCGAACTCCAGCGTGCTGATGCTCTTGTCGTCGCGGCCGGGGAAGAAGGCGGCCTTGAACTCCTGCGCGATGGGGCCGAGGTGCGGCACCGTGCCGTCCGCCTCCCATTTGTAGTTCCAGCTCTGCACCGCCACGCGGTCGAGCTTCTCCAGCACTTCGAGGCCGTTGACGGGCGCGAAGTTCTTCTTCACCTCGCGGTCGGAGATGGCGGACCAGCTCGTGCCACCGGCGCCGAGGAAACTGCCGACGCTGCTGGTGCCGGTGAAGAGCCGGTAGCCGCCACTGGCGCGCATGGTGACGGAGTTGTTGTTGGTGGAGGCAGTCGCGGTGCCGTTGCTGTCGCTCCAGACGAACGCGCCGGTGTGTTTGGCCTCCGCGTTGTAGCCGGCGGCGAAGGCGTAGTTCGTGGCGAGGTTGTCGCGACCGCCGGGGATCACGGCGTAGTCACCATTAGTTTGAATCGTATTGCTTTCACCGCCGCCAATGGTGGCACGAGTGGAGTTGCTGCTTATCAGGTTGTTGGCTCCTCCAGCGATGGTCGTTCCGATCGAATAGAAGGTCTTGTTGTTGAATCCACCGCCGATGAACGATTTGTCTGCTTGGCAGACGTTGTTGCTGCCGCCCGCCACGGTCGAATACACGCTTCCGGCTATTCCATTGCCCACCTGATTTTGGTAACCCCCGCCAATGGTGGAGTAATCGGAATTCGTGCCAATCAGGTTGCCTCTGCCACCGCTAATCACTGTGTAGGCTGAGTCATTGCTGATCACGTTTTGCAATCCACCGCTGATCACCGAACGGAGGGAATTGGTCTGAACTTGATTGCGGTCGCCGCCACCGATCGTGGCCCTGTCAGCATTGTATAGAATGGCATTTCCATAACCACCTGCGATGGTGCCATTGAGCGCCTCAGCTTCGATGAGATTCCCCTTCCCTCCGCCAATCGTCGCGGAACTGGCGTAAATGCTGTTGGTGAGACCGACGTCAATGTTTCCACCACCGCTGATTGTCGCGCCGTAGACTCCGCTTGCAATATAGTTTCCGCTGGAGCCACCGATCACATTGGGGCTGTTAGTCGTTGGCTCCAGCCGGAAGGCGCGAGCACCATTGACCTTGAACTCCAGCGCCTGGCTGTCCGTGGTGCCGATGAAGTCGGTGCCGGGCGTGGTGCCGCTGTTGCCGCCTTGCAGCCAGGTGTTGTCCAGCACGGAGGAGGGCACCGTGCCGCTGGTCAACTGCGAGGCGTTCAGGCTGGTCAGCCCGCTGCCGTTGCCGCTGATGGTGCCGGTGAAGGTCGGCGAGGCCAGCGGAGCCTTGAGCGAGAGGTTCCCGTTGAGCTTGTTGAAGGCCGTGAGGATGGTGTCGCCCGCCGTGACCGTGCCGGCTCCCGAGACGAAGCCGGTGAGGGCCTTGCCCGTGACGGTGCCGGCGGCAATCGCCGTCGCGCCCTGCGTCCCGGTCACATCCCCCGCCAAGCTGCCGGAGAAGCTGGTGGCCGTAGTCGCACTGGTGGCGGAGGTCGCCGTCGTGGCCGTGGCCGCGTTGCCGCTGATGCTGATGGCGTAAGTGCCGGACAAGCGGGCGCTCGGAACCGTGCCGCTGCTCAACTGCGCCGCGCTCAGGCTGGTCAAGCCGCTGCCGTTGCCGCTAAACGTGCCCGTGGCGAGGCCGGAGAACGTGTTCGTGCCGGTGAAGGTCTGGTCGGCATCGAGCAGGGCGACGTTCGCAGAGAGCCGGGCGTCCGCCAGCGTGCCGGCGGTGATTTTCACCGCGCTGAGATTCGGAATCTGCGAGGGAACCAACTGGCCGACGATGTTCGAGCTGGCGACCGAGTCCGCGCTGGCGGCGGTGGTGGCCGTGGCGGCGTTGCCCGTGATGCTGATGGCGGCCGTGCCGGCGGCGAGGTTCGCCGGGTTGAGCGAAGTCAGGTTCGCGCCGCTGCCGCTGTAGCTGTTGGCCGCGTTGTTGAAGTTCAGCGGCCCGCCATAGCTGCCGGAGAGCCGGCCGTTGGGCAGCGTGCCGCTGCTCAACTGCGCGGCGCTCAGGTTGGTCAGGCCGCTGCCGTTGCCGGTGAAGACGCCGCTGGTGATTTTCGAGGCGTCGAGGTTCGGAATCTGCCCGGCGGTCAGCGTGCCGGAGATTTTGGCCGAGGTGACGGAGGCGTCCGCAATCTGCGCCGTGCCCACGGCCCCGGCGGCGAGCTTGCCGCTGGTAACCGCGCCGCTGGCGAGGTGCGTGGTGTCCACGACTCCGGAGGCAATCTCGTTCGGTCCGACGGCCCCGGTGGCGATCTTCGCGGCGGTCACGCTGCTGTTCGCCAGTTGCGCGGTGCCGATGGTGCCAGTCAGCGCGGCGGTGCTGACGTTGGTGAGGCCGGAGCCGTCGCCCGCGAAGCTGGTGGCGCTCACGGTGCCCACCACGGCCACCGCAGTGGCCGGGTTGGTGGTGCCGACGCCGACGTTGCCGGCGGTGTAGGTCGCGTTCGTGCCGATGAGCGCGAAGGGAGAAGCGCCGGCGGGGCCTTGCGGGCCGGTGGCACCGGTCGCGCCCGTGGTGCCAGTGGGACCCTGCGGACCCGTCGCGCCCGTCGCGCCGGTCAAGCCGATGGGGCCTTGAGGACCGGTGGCACCCGTCGCACCAGTGGTGCCGGTCGCGCCGGTGTCGCCCTTTTGCGCCAAGGTCGTCCAGTTCGTGCCTTCCGCCGGTGTCTTGTTCAGGTTGGCGAGTTTCGCGAACCACGCGGAGCCGTTGTGGAAGACCGCGTCGTCCGCGAGGTAGTTGCTGCTCGCGCTCCACGCCCCGCGATAGGTCAGGCCGCGCGCGCCTTGGAGACCGGTGGCACCCGTGGCACCCGTGGCACCCGTCGCACCGGTGAGACCGACGGGGCCTTGCGGACCAGTGGCACCGGTCAGACCAATCGGACCTTGGGGACCAGTCGCGCCCGTCAACCCGGTCGGACCTTGCGGGCCGGTGGCTCCGGTGGCCCCTTGCGGACCCGTCGGGCCGGCGGGGCCTTGCGCCCCATCCACGCCGTTCGTGCCATTCGTGCCGGCAATGCCTTGCGGGCCAGTGGCACCAGTGTCGCCTTTGTCACCAGCCAGCGAGAAGCTCCAGGAAGAAAACGAGCCGCTGCCGGAAGTGTTGTCCATGCTCACGGTGAGCGACGTGCCCGAGTAGGCGGTCACGACGCCTTCCATGTAGTTCACGGCTGAATTGGCCGCCCGCACGCGGGAGCCGACGACATACGCCAGACCGCTTTGGGTGGTGAAGGCTTTGGAGCCAGTCGAGATGGTGCGGCCGGTGGTGCTCGTCCCGCCATAGCCGGCACCGGTGTCACCCGTCGCACCGGTCGGACCTTGCGCCCCATCAACGCCGTTCGTGCCATTCGCGCCGGCAATGCCTTGCGGGCCAGTCGCACCCGTCAACCCGATGGGACCTTGAGGACCGGTTGCGCCCGTCGCTCCCGTCGCGCCAGTGGGACCGGTTGCACCGGTGTCGCCTTTGGCGGCAAGCATGGTCCACGTCACGCCCTCGACGGGGACGGAGTTGCTGCTGGCTTGCAGCGCGAACCACGCGGAGCCGTTGGAGAACACGGCGTCGTCCGGCGCGTAGCTGCTGCCCGCGCTCCACACGCCGCGGAAGGTCAGGCCGCGCGCGCCGGTCGGGCCGGCGGGGCCGGCTGAACCAGTGGCACCGGTGGCACCCGTTGCGCCGGTCGCGCCAGTCAAGCCGACGGGGCCTTGGGGACCAGCGGGGCCGGTCAACCCAATCGGGCCTTGAGGGCCGGTGGCCCCGGTCGCACCGGTGGCACCTGTTAAGCCTTGCGAACCCTGCGGGCCGGCGGGACCGGCGGGGCCTTGGGCACCGTCAACGCCGTTGGTGCCGTTCGTTCCGGCGATGCCTTGCGGGCCAGTCGCGCCGGTTGCGCCGGTCAAACCGACGGGGCCTTGGGGTCCGACTGGGCCAACTGGACCAGTGGCTCCGGTCAAGCCAATCGGACCCTGTGGCCCGGTGGCTCCGGTTGCGCCTGTGGCACCCGTCAAGCCTTGCGGACCTTGAGGACCAGCGGGGCCTTGCGCGCCATCCACGCCATTCGTGCCGTTCGCACCAGCCGGACCTTGCGGGCCGGTTGTGCCAGTCGCGCCCGTCAAGCCGATCGGCCCCTGCGGGCCAGTTCCGCCAGTCAGGCCGATGGGTCCTTGAGAACCGACTGGACCCGTCGCGCCAGTCAAACCAATCGGGCCTTGCGGGCCGGTGGGTCCGGTCGCACCCGTGGCACCCGTCAGGCCTTGCGGACCTTGCGGGCCGGCCGGACCAGCCGGGCCTTGCGCGCCGTCAACGCCGTTCGTGCCGTTCACTCCGGCTGGACCTTGCGCGCCAGTGGCTCCCGTTGCGCCGGTCAGGCCAATCGGGCCTTGGGGACCGGTGGCTCCCGTTGCGCCCGTTGCGCCCGTTGCTCCGGTCGCGCCTGTCAAGCCTTGCGGACCTTGCGGGCCGGTTGCACCGGTCGCTCCGGTGTCGCCCTTGGAGGAGAGCAGCGCCCAGTTCGCGCCCTCGACGGGCGTGGCGTTGCTGTTCGCCTGAAGTGCGAGCCAGGCCGAACCGTTGTGGGTCACGGCGTCGTCGGTCGAGTAACCGGTCGCTGCCGCCCACGAACCACGGAAAGTCATGCCGCGCACGCCCTGCGCGCCTTGCGGACCGGTGGCACCCGTCGGGCCCGTCGGGCCTTGCGCACCGGTGAGGCCAATGGGGCCTTGGGGACCAACCGGACCTTGCGGTCCCGCCGGGCCAGCCGGACCCTGCGGGCCGGTCAGGCCGGTGCTGCCGATGGCGACATCAAACGCATCATACCCGGACTGCCCGTTCCCCACCTGCACGGTGAGGATAAACGTGCCGGGCGTGTTGCTGATGCCGGCGGGCAGGCGCACGGCAAGTTCCTGCGAGGCGGAGTTGAAGCCGAGCACGGTCAGGTTCAACACGCCCTGGTTGGGCGCGAACAAGCCCACCGTGGCGCGGAACGGCTTGCGCAGCGGATGCCGGCTGAAGTTCTGCCCGGTGATGATCATGGTGCCGCCGGCCAGGTCCGGCTCGGCCCCGAGGATGATGAGGTGGCTGTTGCGCTCGCGGTCGTCGTCATCGTCCGCCCAGGCGGGCGCGACGTGCAGCGGGGTCAGCAGCGAGGCGACGCCGAGCCAGCCGGCGGCGAGCAGAGCGGCGGGACGGAACGGGGAGGGGAAGGGCCGGGTTTTCATGGGCGATGTTTGAGGTTGCGCGTTTTCTGCCGACGCCCGGCAACTGCCTCAATACCGGGAGCCTTCACCCGCTGCTATCCCGAAAACGCGGAATGGTTACTGGGCTGCGTAAAGTTTTTTTGAGAAACCTGCGGAAGGCCACCCGCAGGGGGAAGAAGGCCGCGCTCCTCGCCGTTGACTGGCCCGGTCACGGTGCGGCCTCAGCACGACGGCGGGAGTGGCGGATTCGCTCCGGGAGCATCCGGCCCGCCCGGCTGAGGCGGAATGATGCGGGTGAGGCGGCGCGGCGCGGCGGACGGCTCGGTGGGAGATTCCTCCGCCACCGGACCATCGAGCAGCCGGATCATCAGGCAGCGGGCGCACAGCCCGTGCGGCAAATCAGGCTCGGGCACCTTGCCGCAGTTGCGGCAGGCGGCTGGTGGAGTGCGGGGCATACGATCCTCCGTGCATACCGCAATTGCCAGCGGAGGTTACGGGAAATCTGCCGCCGCAGCGGCCCACCTCGTTTACTCGCCGGTGACGGCGATGAGGAACGGCGCGGCGTCCGTGCCGGCGGAGACGAAGTCCAGCGCGGCGATGGGTCGGGTCGGGTGCGGATTGGTCCAGGTGTGGAGCAGCACGCGGAGGCGGTTGGGCACCCGGTTGTTGAGGCGCTGGGATTCACCCTTCCAGACCTCGTTCGCGCGGGGCGGCGCGTTGGTCACAGTGGCCGGCAATGCCCACGGGCCGGTGTTGACGCCGCTGATGAGCGGGATGGTCTCGCTGCCGCCGTCGGTGTAGCGGATGACGTAGCTGCCGACTTCGGTGCGGGCGGAAACCAGATTTGCGTGCCCGTGCAGGAAGTGCAGCTTCGCGCACGCCCGGCCCACGGGGATTCCGGCGATGCGCTCGGGCTGGTGCGGCAGTGCGTTCTTCGCGGGGCCGCGCAAGTGGACCAGCGCCCGCACGTCAAACGCCAACCCGCCCGCCTCCGCGAGCGCGGTCGTGCCACGATCGAGGAACGGTTTGAGCCGGCCGCGCGTTTCCTCGTCCGCCGGGCTGCGCGCGTTGAACCAGGTGGACAGGTCAACTGAGCCTTTGCCCAACGACGCGGCGGCGGGCAGGTCATGCGCGGCGCCAAAGTCCCCGCGCGCGGCGGTAAAATCCCCCTGTGCATAGAGCGCGTGCGAGCGCTGCTCCAGCAGATGACCGCGTAGTTCCTTCGCGTGCGGCCCGCTGCCGGCCAGCCACGCCAGCGTCTGGGTCACGTCTTCGACCGCCGTTCGCAGCCGGGCGGTGCGCGGCTCACCGGTCAGCGTCTCCGCTGCGCGGAGCGCCGCCGTCGCGCGCATCATGCGTTGGTCGCTGGCCCCGGGGTCGGCCTGGATGACGCGACCGTAGTCCTGCACGGCGCGCTCCCAATCGCCGCGCTTCCACGCCGCCCACGCGGAGGATTCCAGCCAGCCGGTGCCGCCGGCTTCGGCACGGTGGAACTCCAGCGGATGCCGCGTCGCGAGGGCGAGCCAGTTGGCCGCCTGTTCAGCCGGCACGATGTCCGGCTGGCCCGGCTCGGGGCGGTTCTCGGAGCCGCCAAAGAGCCGGCAGGTCTTCCGCCAGTCGGCGGCGGTGAAGGCCGGATTGTCCATTGGCATCGCCCACAGCCGCATCGAACGGTCCACGCCTTGCATGGTCAGGAAGTGCCGCCCATCCGCGCTCAGGTGCAGGCCATTGATCCGCGTCTCGTGCAGATAGGGCGGGGCCACGAGATCGCCGGTGACCGCGTCCCACGCAATCACCGTGCGATCCGTGCTGGCCGAGAGCAGCAACCGACCGTCGTGGCTGAAGCGCACGCGAATCACGGCGCTGCGGTGCCGCAGCCAGTCGGTCAATGGGCGGCCATCGGCCGCGCTCCAGATGCGCACCGCGCCGTCCGCCCCGGCGGTGGCGATGCGCTGGCTGTTGGGACTGAACGCCGCGCCGGCCCCGGCCTCCGCGCGGCGGAGAACCGGCGTGACGGGAGCGCCGGTCCGTGCGTCGAAGACCTGGGTTTGATCCTCCTGCCCGCGCACAGCCAGCAGCTTGCCATCTGGCGAGAAAAGCAGTTCGGCCAGGAACCGCGCGGTGTAGGTCCCGGTCCACTGGACCTTGCCGGTGAGCAGATCCATTACTTGGTATTTGCCGCCGCCCAGCTCGAGGGCGGCGCGGTCCCCCAGCGCGCCCCAGCGGGCGGTAATGCCCGTAGTCTGGCTGGTAAGGCTCTGCCGGACGCGCCCGTCGTCGGCGTCGCAGATCTGGAATTCCTTCCGGGAGCCCGCCAGCACGATGCGTCCGTCGGAACTCCAGTGGATGAACGGATTCAGCAGCCGGTGTTGCGGCGCGAGCACGGCGGCGGCCAGGCTGCCGTCGCGCATGTTCAGCGTCCGCACGCCCTCGCCGGGCAGGAAGGTGAAAACCAGCCGCCGCTCCGGGTCGTAGCCGACCGGATCCCGACCGCCTTCCACACGCAGCGGCGCCTCCACCAGCCGGCCCGTGGCGACTGACCACAGGCGCAGCAGGGCGGTGGCTCGGAGGAAACTAAAAACATGTTTGCCCGACTGGTCGAATCCTTCCATGACCACCTGCTGAGAACTGGTCTCAGGAAACACATGGCGGGGCACCGCGCCCGTCCGCAGATCCCAAGTGCGAACGCCGTCACGGGTAACGGTCAGCAGCCGCTCGCCGCGTGCTTCGAAGCGCAGCCGTAGCACGGCGGAGTCGTGCGGCAGCCAGGGTGAGAGCGGCGTGCCCGTCCGGGGATCCCACACGCGCACATCGCCGTTCTCACAGCCGGCGGCGAGCTGCGAGCCGTCGGTGCTGAACTCCAGCCGCGTCACCGGGGCCGCGTGCGCCAGCCCGGCCAGCATCGGCGCGCTGGTGGCCGAATCAAAAACGCGGGCCAACCGGTCGCGTCCGCCGGTGGCAAAGAGCCGCCCATCGGGAGTGAACGCCGCGCAATACACTTCCTGCTCGTGCGGCAGCATTTCGCCGATGGGTGCAAGCGTCGCCGCCTCGAAGAGCCGCGCGCCGGGCTTGATTTGCTGCGTCCACAGGCCGCAGGCCACGACGCGGTTGGCGGGCACGGAATAGACGATGTCGTTGACCCACCAGATCTCAGGGAAGTGACTCACAATCTCCCCGTCCGTGACCCGCGTGACCGCGCTGACAAAGGTGTGGTAGCCCTCGGCCAGTTGCGTGCCGTCCGGGCTGAACACCAGGAGCTGCGCGTTGCGGCCCTCGACGGGCGTCTCCCAGCGCGGCTTGCCCGTGGCTGCGTTCCACAGCGTGGTCGTGCCGTTCCGCCGGCGATAGACCAAGGCTTCCCCGCCGCTCAAGGCTCCCCAACCGCCCGGCTTGTGATTGTCGGAGGAGGCAATCCATTTGCCGTCGGGACTGAAGACCGCCTGCCACACCGCCTCGCCATGCTTCAGCGGTCCCAGGATAAGCGTGCCCTTCCGCGCGTCCCAGACACGGACGAACTTGTCCTCGCCAGCGGTGACGAGGCGGTCGCCGGCGCGGTCGAAACGCACCGAGTTCACGCGCCCGGCGTGGCTCATCAACGGCGTGAGCAGCCGGCCATCCGCCGGGTTCCAGACGCCCGCCGAGAACGTGCCGTTCGTGCCCGCCACGCCCAGCGCCAGCCGCGTGCCTTGCGCGTCCGTGATGAGGTCCGCATCCGTGATGGTGCCGCCGGGATTGAAGAACTGGAGCAGGCCGGGCGACTGGCTCATCAGCACGCTCAGGCGCAGGCGGTTGATGGCCGTGCGCTCCGGGTCGGCGGCCTCCAGTTCGAGTGCCTTGGTGAAGACGGGCAAGGCGCGGAACGGCGCGCCGTCGCTTTGCAGCTTCCAGCCCTCGGACACGTAGGCGTGCGACAGTGAGCGGCGGAGGTCGCCGGCCATCAGCTCCGTCTGTTGCTGGGCGGACGTGGCGCGCTGCTCGTTCTTCTCCGCCTTCTCCGCGTGCTGCGTCGCGCTGCGCTCGCTGCGCACGAGCTGGACAATGAAGACTGCGGTGAGCACGACCATCACGCCCAGCAGCGAGGCCGCCAGCCGATGCCGCAGGGCCAGCAGCCAGACCTGGCCGAGCGCGCCGACGTGCTCGACGGACGTGGCGAAGCCGCCCCGATACGCCGTGATGTCCACCGACAACGCGGTGACGGTCTGGTAGCGGTTCGCCGGCTTGAACTCCAGCGCGCGCATGGTCACGCCGGAAAGCGCGGCCGGCACGCGGCCATTCGGGCAATGCGCGAGGCCGACAGACAGTTCGAGGCGCGGCGATGATTCCTCCTGAGCCGGCGCGCCGCGTTCGCCGGGCTTGGTGGGCGGGCGATTGAAGACCGTCGGCGGCTTGATGGCCGCGCCGGAGCGGACCTTGTGGAGGACTTCGTTGAGGTTCTTGCCTCGGAACGGCGGGCGCAGCGTGAGGATGCAGTAAAGGATGGCCCCGAGCGCGAAGACATCCGAGCGCGCGTCAATCTCCGCGATCTTCCCCGCCGCCTGCTCCGGCGGCATGAACTGCGGCGTGCCCATCACCGCGCCGTCCATCGTCAGCCCGCTGTCCGACGGGCGGAACTCCTCGTCCGCCACCATCCCCATGCGCGTGGCGAACTCCGTGTCCACGTCCCGGGCAATCTCATGCAGGTGGTCGTGCTCGAACTTGGCCAGCCCCCAGTCCATGACCAGCACCTCGCCGAACTCGCCCACCATGATGTTCTCCGGCTTGAGGTCGCGGTGGATGATGCCGCGCGAGTGCGCGAAGGCGATCGCGTCGCAGACCTTGAGGAAAACGGTGAGCAGCTTGTCGAGGCTGAACTCGTGGAGAGTGGTGCGGTCGCCACGGCGGAGCTGGTTGATGACGGCCTGCAACGTCTGGCCGCGCACGCGCTTCATCGTGTAGAACGGCCGGCCCTCGGCGTCCTGACCCAGCGCGTGGATGGGCACGATGTTCGGATGCTCGAGCAAGGCAAGCACCCGCGCCTCGCGCAGGAACCGCTCGCTGCCGCCCTTGAGCAGGCGGGAGTCGTGGCGCAGAACTTTCATCGCCACGGTGCGGTCCAAGCCCGGCTCCGCCGCCTCGAAGATGGTGCCCATGCCGCCCTGCGCCAGCTCGCGCAACACGCGGAAATCCTTGTTCGCCGGCTGGCTGGCCGGCCCGGACTTCGTTTCCCGCCCACTGGAGGTCGCGGGCCGCGCGTCGAACAGCCGCTGCATCAGGCAGCGCGAGCACAGGCCGAGCGGCGAGCCAGGTTCGGGCAGCTTGCCGCAGTTGCGGCAGATGGGTGACTGCGTCACGGGCATACGAACATCCGCTGCTACCGCGCGAAGCTCCAGGGGTTACGGAATACTTTCGGCGGCCTAGCCTTCCAGCGTGCGGAACAGGTGCTGAATCTCGGCCTCGACCTCGTTGGGGCCACCCACGAGCAGGGCGATTTCCTCGCGATACAAATCCCGGTAGCGGGCGCGCAGCCGGTGCATGGCGGTCTTTACCGCGCCCTCGGACAGGCCGAGTCGCGCGGCGGTCTCCGCGTAGGAGGCGCTTTCCTCCGGCTCGACCAGGTGCGGGCACAGGCCGTCGAAGCGCTCCTGCTGCCCGGCGGCGACGAACTCCTCGCGCAGGCGCAGCAGCACGCGTTGGAGCAGCGCCTTGGCCCACTCGCGCTCGAAGAGCAGGTCGGGCGCCTGCTCATGGCTCGGTTCGTGGAGGTAGCGGCCCTCGGCGTCCTGGAAGTCGAGCGAGAGATGCGTCGCGCCGCCGCCGCGCTTCTGCCGACCGGCCTTCTCATGCTCCTTCGCCAGGAAGTTCTTCAACGCCGTCAACAGGAAGGTGCGGAACTTGCCACGCTCCTGGTCGGCGACCTTGAGAATCTTCTTCTCCAGCACTCGCGCGAAAAACTCCTGCGTCAGATCGCGCGCCTCGTCTGCCGGCCGGCCCGTGCGCCGCACGTAGGCGTAGAGGGGATACCAGTAAGTCGCGCAGAGCTGTTCGAGCGCCTTGGTAGCGCCTTCGGCCTGGCTGTCGGCAGCGTCCATGACCAGCGTCCAGTGCGTCGTGGCGAAAACGCCTGCGGCGCGAGTCTGGCCCGCTTGTGTGTCCAGTTCGTCTGTCACTGGGAGTCTGCTTGCAAGCTAGCCAGTCAATCGGCTTGAGACAAGCTAAACGGACATCGCCAGCTCCCGGGGGCAAGCCTGGCAAACAGTTTCGATTGCCACGTGAATGCCCGGGCCCGGTTCACACGTCGCAAATCCTCACTGACTCGTTGATGGACTTCACATGTTCGCGCACCGGGATGAACTCCTGGCCCACGTAGCCGGCGTATTTCGTCTCCGCGATGGCGCGCATGATGGGCGGGTAGTTGATCTCCTGTGTGGCATCAATCTCGTTGCGGCCCGGATTCCCGGCCGTGTGGTAGTGCGCGATGAAGTCCTTGTATTGGCGCAGCCGGCTGATGACGTCGCCGTGCATGATCTGCACATGGTAGATGTCATAGAGCACTTTCACGTAGGGCGAGCCGACTTCCTTTAGGATGCGGACGCTCAGGTCCATGTCGTCGCAGAAGTAGTCCGGATGGCCCTTCATCTCGACGTTGACCTTCGAGTTCAGCATCTCCAGCGCGACGGTGACTTTGTGCTTCTCCGCGAAGGGCGCGATTTTCTTGAGGCCGGCGATGGTGTTCTTCGTGGCGTCGTCCGTCGTCAGGCCCTTGCGGAAGCCGGAGAAGGTGATGACGCTCGGCACGCCGTGCGCGGCGCACTGCCCGATGCGCTGCTCCAGCACCTTCAAACACTCCGCGTGCTGGTCCGGCTGCGCGAAGCCCTTGGCGAAGCCGTGGCTGCCGGCGATGGCGCACTTGAGGCCCAGTTCCTTGAGCATCGGCCAGTGCTCCGGCCCGACCAACTCGATGGACTTCACGCCGAACTTCACCGCGAGCTTGGCGAGATCCGGCACGGTGAGCGGGCGGAAGTTCCAGGTGACGAGGGACTGGTTGATGCGCCCGTTCTTCGCGACGTAGAAGTCCCCGGCCTCGGCGGCGCGGACTTTGGACGCGGTGAGCACGGACACGCCGGCGAACGCGGCGGTCTTGAGGGCGGAGCGGCGGGAGGTTTTCATGACTTTGTCAATGAAGCGGTCAATCGGCAGGCAGATAGAAGTCAACGGGCAGTCCAGTTTCCTTAGTGAACACTTTCTGAAGTTTGTTACCCCGGCCGGCGTTGACACGGGCGAAGGCTCCGCGGGGCGGTGCATCCTCAAACACATCCGCCCGAACACCGAAATCTCCCGCATAGCACCAATAGGTGTTGGCGAGGTCATCCACGGGCAGTTCGTCATGCACCACCGCCAGCCATTCGATTGCGTCGTCCTGCGGAAAGGGCAGCTCGGGTTGCAGTCGGAGCCAGTTCCACGCCGCCTTCTCGATCTCGTGAAGGCGGAGTTGGGCAAGGAAGGAACCCGCTTCCTCACCCGATGGAAGCTTTCCCGCAGCCTTGAACTGTTCGGCAAGTTCCTCCACCGACGCACCGCCGCGCTCTGCGAGCCAGGCCTGCATGCGTGCGAAGGCTTCTTCTTCACCGGCGGCAAAACTGTCCGCGTCAACAGCACGGAATGGGCGCGTGGGGCGTTTGGCGAGGAACTGGTCAATCAACTGCTCGGTGGTGAGGCCGGTCAGCCGATGCCGCTCGAACCACGGAGGAAATACCTGGCCGGACCGGGCCGCCATGTCTGTGACGGAGAACAGGCCGCCGTCAGTGAAAAAGGTGCCAAGCGACGTGTGCAGTTGGTCTCCCAGCTTCAAAAGCATGGCGGACGCGGATTGTTCCACATTCACGAACCCCACACCTTGCCACTGCGGTGCTCCGGCAAGCGTTACACCGCCTGCACACGAGAAACCGCGCCGGGTTAGCGCGTCTGCCGCAGACTTGGCGACTACCCACTCTTGGAGCCATGCGGGTTCCGGTGTGGAAACCAGCTTGACCGCGAGCGGCGGTGCCTTGCGGCGCACGCCGGCAATGTGCTGCCGGTATTCAGCAGTGCGGCTGTCGGCCTTCTTTTTCAGCCGGCCCGCCCACCAGTTGGCTCCGCCGAGGACGACTTGTTTCAACAATCCCATAACCTGTTCACACCGTGCAAATCTGCACGCCTTGCTTGAGCGACGCGATCTTGTCCTCGCGCTTGGGGATGAACTCCTGGCCCACGTAGCCCTTGTAGCCGGTGGCTTGGATGGCGCGCATGATGGCCGGGTAGTTCAGCTCCTGGGTGTCGTCAATCTCGTTGCGGCCCGGCACGCCGCCGGTGTGGTAGTGGGCGAAATACTGGTGGTCGCGCTGGATGGTGGCGATGACGTCGCCCTCCATGATCTGCATATGGTAGATGTCGTAGAGCAGCTTGAAGCGCTCGGAGCCGATGGCCTTGCAGAGCGCGATGCCCCACGCGGACTTGTCGCACTGGTAATCCTTGTGGTTCACGCGGCTGTTGAGCAGCTCCATCACGAGCGTGACGCCGTGCTTCTCGGCCAGCGGGAGGATGCGCTTGAGGCCGGTGGCGCAGTTCTTCAGGCCCGCCTCGTCGTCGAGGCCGGCGCGGTTGCCGGAGAAGCAGATGAGCTGCTTGAAGCCGGCGTCGGCGCACTGCTTGATGCGCTCGGTGTAAATCTCCACCAGCGTGTCGTGGTGCTCCAAGCGGTTGAAGGCCTTGGAAATCGTGCCAATGCCGTTCTTCTGCGGGAAGCTCACCATCGCGCAGTGCAGGCCGTGCTTCTTCACTGTGGCGAAGTCCGGCGGGTCGAGCAGTTCGACGGATTGCAGGCCGAACTGCTTGCCGGCGGCGCAGAGGTCATCGAGCGGAATCTTCGAGTAACACCACTTGCAGGCGGAGTGGTTGATTTTCACCTTCGCGGCGGCATCGGCGGCGGTGAGGCGTTGCCCCAGCGCGGCGGTGACGGCGGCGGCGCAGGCGAGGGCGGAACGGCGGGAGAGGGAGGGGTTCATGGCGTTGGAAAGGAATGCTTGTGCTGGCTGCCAGTTCAATCCCAGCCGCTGCTGGCGTCAAAGCGAATCTTGCCAGCCAAAATTCCCGCTTGCACCACCCCTGCCCGTTGCCTACAGTGCGCCCTCTTTTTTAGAGAACGAGATCAATTTATGCGTCGTCCCAAAGGCATCAGAACCAAGAAGTCGGTGGCCAAGCGGTTTAAGATCACCGGCACCGGCAAGATTCTCCGCTCGCGCGCTGGTCGCCGCCACTTGCTCTCCGGCAAGAGCGCCAAGCGCCGTCGCTCGCTCGGCAAGCGCGCCTTGGTGGACAAAACCGACATGTATCGCGTCACGGCCAGCCTGCCCTTCAGTCACTGAGGCATTCAACTTTCACCGTTCAACTTTCAACTCCCTCCTGATCCATGCGCGTCACTAACGCCCCCGCCTCCCGCAAACGTCGTAAACGGATGCTCACCGCCGCCAAAGGCTTTCGCCTGAAGCGCTCCAAGCTCTACCGCTACGCTTCCGACGCCGTTGACCACGCGCGCCAATACGCCTACCGCGACCGCAAGACCAAGAAGCGCATCTACCGCCGCCTCTGGCAGGTCCGCATCAACGCCGCCGTCCGCGAGGCCGGTCTCACCTACAGCCGCTTCATGGAGGGCCTCAAGGCCGCCCAGATCGGCCTCGACCGCAAGGTGCTCTCCGACCTCGCTGCCACCGATGCCGCCGCGTTTGGCGAGCTGGTCAGCGCCGCGAAGACCGCCCTCGCGGCCAAGCCCGCCGCCACGCTCGCGAAGGCTTAAGCGACCGCCACAACCGCTTTTCAAGCAACGGGCGACCTGCACAGGGCCGCCCGTTTTGCTTTTCCCAATGAACGCCGTTCACCAACTCAAACCCAACGAGGGAGATTTTTCCTTTGCGTCCTGTGCGCCCTTTCGCGGCTAATTCCCCTTGCTCTATGTCCTTGCTCGCCCAACTCGACCCGTTGAAAGCCGAGGCGCTCGCCGCGCTTGCCGCCGCCACCGACCTGCCCGCGCTGGAGCATACCAAGGGCGCGCTTCTCGGCGGCGATGGCAAGTTCACCGCGCTGATGAAGCAGCTCGGCACGCTGCCGAAGGAGGAACGCCCCGCCGCCGGCAAGGCCATCAACGCCGTTAAGGCCGAGCTCGAAACCGCCCTCGCCAACCGTCGCAGCGAACTCGAATTCAAGGCCGCCCTGCCCAAGGAGCCGACCGACTGGACGCTCCCCGGTCGCCGCCGCGCCGTGGGCAAGCTTCACCCGCTCACGCAGATCACTGACGACATCGTGAAGGCCTTCCGCAAAGTCGGCTTCGCAGTCGCTGACGGACCCGAAATCGAGGACGAGTATCACTGCTTCGACGCCCTCAACACCCCCGCCGACCACCCCGCCCGCGACTCGCAGGACACGTTCTATCTTGCCAGTGACAAGCGTCCGCTGCTCCGCACGCATACGTCATCGGTGCAAATCCGCGTGATGCAGTCGCAGCCCCCGCCCATCCGCATCATCGTCCCGGGTCGCGTCTATCGCCGCGACAACGCCGACGCCACGCACAACCCGACCTTCCACCAGATCGAGGGCCTCTACGTTGACCGCAACGTCACCGTCGGCGACCTTAAGGGCACCGTCGAGGCCGTGTTCAAGGACGTGCTCGGCGGCGACGTGAAGCTCCGCTTCCGCCCGCACTACTTCAGCTACACCGAGCCGAGCCTGGAAATTGATTTCACCAACGCCCTTGTGAAGAAGCTCGGCAAGGACTGGCTGGAGATCGCCGGTTGCGGCATGGTGCATCCACAGGTCTTCGAGAACGTCGGCTACGACCCCGAAGTCTGGACCGGATGGGCCTTCGGCTTCGGCATCGAACGCATCGCCATGCTCCGCTACGGCATCACGGACATCCGCCTGTTCTATGAGAACGATGTGCGGTTCTTGAGGCAGTTCTAACCCCGTCATGACTGACACTCCTCCAGAAATAGCCGCGCTCATCCGAGAGCGAATCATGGCTCGTTCCGGCGAAGAGCGCTTTATGATGGGCGTGCGCTCGTTCGATGCCGCACGAGAAATGGTAGTGGCCTCTCTCCCAGCGGGACTTTCACCGATGGAATTCAAGCGCCAGCTCTTTCGGCGACTCTATGGGCAGCCTGCGCCGTTCTGACGAACCCGAATTCAATGAGCCACACCTCAACCGACCTGAACCGCCGCGTTGCCAAAGCTGTCACGAGCTATTGGGCCACGCGCCAACGCCAGTCGGCCAAGCAAGGCACGTTCGGCCAGCGCGACCAAGGTGCTCGCAGTGCCGTCACGGGTGGGGCACAGATGGACGGCTTCGTCGCGCTAGTGACGGAGTTGATTGTCGAGGCGGGCATCAACGAAAAGCACATCCATCACAACACGGCGCTCGAATTGCCCGGCTTCTTCCGGCCAACTAAAGAGTGGGATTTACTCGTCGTGTGCGACTCCCAACTCATCACGGCGTTGGAAACAAAGTCGCAGGTTGGACCTTCGTTCGGAAACAATTTCAACAACCGCACCGAGGAGGCAATGGGCAGCGCACTGGACTTGTGGACTGCGTTTCGCGAAGGCGCTTTCAACAAGACTATCCGCCCGTGGCTCGGCTACATCTTCCTGCTGGAAGATTGTGAAGGTTCGCGGCGTCCAGTGAAGGTGAAGCAGCCGCACTTCAATGTCTTCCCGGAGTTCGTCAACGCTTCCTATGCCAAGCGCTACGAGCTGTTTTGTCGCAAGCTAGTCCGCGAGCGGCATTACGACGCTTCCGCCTGCCTGTTGTCGGAGCAACAAGCCGGGTTGAAGGGTGGATTCACTGAACCGGCGGAAGACTTAACCTTCCTTCAGTTTGCGCAGTCGCTGGCGGCTCACGCTGCAAGATTCAAGGACTGAGTGATGAAGCAATCCGCAATCAACGGTGCCCCGTCCGCGCATCGCCTCTACCAAGGCGACGCGCGGGGGTTTCCCTACATCGCGGACGAGTCGGTGCATCTGGTGGTCACGTCGCCGCCCTACTGGAAGCTGAAGCGTTACAACGACAGCCCCGGCCAGATGGGGCACATCTTGGATTACGAGGAGTTTCTGGACGACCTCCGCCGTGTCTGGTCAGAAGCCTATCGGGTGCTGGTGCCCGGTGGACGGCTCGTGTGCGTGGTCGGCGATGTCTGTCTTTCACGCAAGGAACACGGGCGACATGTGGTGGTTCCCCTGCACGCCGACATTTGCGTCATCTGCCGCAAGCTGGGATTCGACAACCTCAACCCCATCATCTGGCACAAGATTTCCAACGCGGCGTTCGAGGCGAACACGAGCAGCAAGTTTCTCGGCAAGCCTTACGAGCCGAACGCCATCGTAAAGAACGACATCGAATTCATCTTGATGCAGCGCAAGCCCGGCGGCTATCGCCAGCCCACCGAGGAACAACGCCGCCTCAGCATGATTCCCAAGGCGGAGTTCAATGAGTGGTTCCGCCAGATTTGGACGGTCACGGGCGCTTCCACCCGCGAACACCCGGCTCCTTATCCGCTCGAACTCGCCACGCGACTTGTGCGGATGTTTTCCTTCCACGGCGACACGGTGCTCGACCCGTTCTGCGGCAGCGGCACCTCGATGCTGGCGGCCATGAAGTGGAACCGAAACAGCATCGGCATCGAGATTGACCCCGAGTATTGCCGCATGACGGCGCGCAGGATTCTCGACGAGAACCAAAACCTCTTCTCGTCCTCCAGCTTCGAGTGCATCCACGCGCCCGCTTTGTCGGAAGAGGCGTTGATCTTGAACGAGAAGCCCGTTGCCTACCGGATTCGGACCCAGCGCGCGAAGAAGAAAGCTTTGAAATGAAAGTCACCCTGAACTGGCTCAAGCAATACGTTGATTTCAACTGGTCGCCCGAGGAACTGGCGGAGCGGCTCACCATGCTCGGCCTCGAAGTCGAGGGCGTGCAGAAGCTCGGCGGCGAGTTTGCGGGCGTCGTCGTCGGGCAGGTGCTCGCCAAGGACAAGGTCGCCGGCTCAGACAAGCTCTCCGTCAACCGCGTCGCCGACGGCACTGGCGATCGCACCATCATCTGCGGGGCGCAGAACCACCAGCCGGGCGACAAGGTCGCGCTCATCCTGCCGAACTTCGCGCTGCCGCTGAAGCCGGGCGAGAAGGAGCCGTTCGTCATCAAGGAGCGCAAGGTTTTTGGCGTCGTAAGCCAGGGCATGATGTGCTCGAACAAGGAACTCGGCCTCGGCGAGGACGGCGACGGCATCATCATCCTGCCGCCGGACGCGAAGGTCGGCCAGCCGTTCGCCGAGCATCTCGGCCGCGCGGGCAGCGACGTGGTGTATGACCTCGAAGTCACGCCGAACCGGCCCGACCTCAACAGCGTCATCGGCATCGCGCGGGAGATTGCGGCGCTGACAGGGAATCCGCTCAAGCTGCCAGTAATCAGTAATCAGCGTTCAGTCATCAGTGAGGAAGTGGGCAAGTTCGTCGCGGTGAACTTGCAGGAGCCGGAGCTTTGCCCGCGCTATACCGCGCGCGTTGTGACGGGCGTGAAGGTCGGTCCCAGCCCGGACTGGCTGCGGCAGACGTTGGAGAAGGTCGGCATCCGTAGCATCAGCAATGTGGTGGACGTGACGAACTACGTGATGCTCGAGACCGGCCAGCCGTTGCACGCATTCGACTACCACCTCATCGCCAAGGGTGCGGACGGCAAGCCCACCATCGTCATCCGCCGTGCCGCCGCAGAGGAGAAGTTCAAGACGCTCGACAATCAGGAGCGCACGCTGACCGCCGACATGCTCCTCATCGCCGACGAGCAGAAGGGCATTGCGCTCGCTGGCGTGATGGGCGGCGCGAACACGGAGATTCGCGACGACACGCGCGACGTGCTCATCGAGAGCGCGTATTTCCTCCCGACCAACATCCGCCGCACCAGTAAAGCGCTTGGTCTGCGCAGCGAGTCCAGCTACCGCTTCGAACGTGGCTGCGACGTGGGCATCGCCGACTATGCCAGCCAGCGCGCGGCGCAGCTCATCCTTGAAACCGCCGGTGGCACGCTCGTCCCCGGTGTGGTGGATGCTTATCCGAATCCCGCCGCACTGAAGGAAATCTCACTCCGGTTCGCCAAGACGGACGAACTGCTCGGGGTCGCCATCGAGCCGGAGCAGCAGGTGAAACTCCTCACGAGCCTCGGTCTGGGACAATTGCCAATCGCCAATCGGCAGTCGGCAACCTTCTCCATCCCCACCTTCCGCGTGGATCTCAAGCGCGAGGTGGACCTCATCGAGGAAATCGCCCGCCTGCACGGCGTGGACAAGATCCCCAGCACCACCCCGCGCGGCGCGGTCGGCACGAATGCCTTCGACGCCGTTTATGACCAGCTTGCCGACGTGCGCCGCCTGCTCACCGGCCTTGGCTTGAACGAGGCACAGGGCCAGACCCTGGTAAGCCACGCCAACTGCCGCCTCGCGGAAACCGAAATCGTGAAGCTGGCCAATCCGCTCAGTGCCGACATGGACGTGCTGCGCCCGAGCCTGCTGCCCGGCCTGCTGGACACGCTCCGGCACAATCTCCACCGGCAGAACCATGATGTGGCTCTGTTCGAGATTGGCCGCGTGTTCACCAACGTGAACGGCCAGCCCAAGGAAGAGCGCCGCATAGCCATCGCCCTCACCGGCCAGCGCGCGCTGGCTTTCTGGAGCGGTGACGACCGCGACGCGAAGTTTGACGCCATGGACCTCAAGAGCCTCGTCGAGGACGTGCTGGAACATTTTGGCCTGCGCGGCATTCAATTCGGCAAGCGCGCCGAGCCGACTACGCTGTTCCTTGAGTCCGCCGCCGTCACGCTCGGCGGCAAGGTGCAGCTCGGCGAACTCGGCCAGCTCCTGCCCGCGCTGGCGAAGCAATACGACCTGCGCGACGCCGTCTTCCTCGCCGAGCTGCGGCTCGACGAACTCCTCGCGCGCGGCAACCGGGCGAAGTCCTTCAAGCCGCTCCCGCAGTTCCCCGCCAGCCGCCGCGACGTGGCGATGCTCGTGCCCGAGGCCACCACGCACGACTCCGTGCTGTCCGCCGTAAAACAGGCCAAGCCGGCGAACCTGGAGAGCGTGGAGCTGTTCGATGTGTTCCGGGGCAAGAACGTGCCCGCCGGCCAGAAGAGCCTCGCCTACGCTTTCACCTACCGCGCCTCCGACAAGACGCTCACGGACAACGACGTGAACGCCGCACACGCGAAGGCCGTGGACGCGCTGAAGCAGAAGCTCCAGGCGACGGTGCGGGAGTAGGCAGCAAGGCGGGCAGGGTTCAGTATTCAGCAACCAGTGTTCAGTGGCCGGACCGCTTGCGCGGAGCTGTGGCTGGCACGGACTGAAAACTGAATACTGAACACTGAAAACTTGCCCCCGCCCCGCCCTCCGCTTACAACCGCCGCCATGTCACGCAAGCTCTCCTCACTCGCCCCCGCCTGGTGGGACTACACCACGCTCGACACCAGCATCATCGAAGCCGCCGCGCGCCTCACGCCGGAGAAACTTTTCAAGTTGTCGCGCCCCGGCTTCAAGGTCGTCTTCTACGACACCCTCGAGGACTTCTACTGCGCCGAGGCCCTCGAATACATCCACGCCTGGAAGCAGGCCACGCCCGACAATCCCGCCGGCATCTGCGGTCCCATCGGCCCCACGGAGCAGTTGCCGCTCGTCGCGCGCATCGTCAACGAGATGGGCCTCAAGCTGCGCGACGCCCACTTCTGGGGCATGGACGAATGGGTCATTGACGGCCGGGAAGCCGCCGTCACCCACCCGCTCTCCTTCGAGAAGTGCGACCGGGAAATGTGCTTCAACCGCATTGACCGCAAGCTCGCCATGCCGGATGCCAACATGCACTTCCCCAAGGCCGACACCCGCGCCTACCGCGCCACCTGGAACGCTGGCGTCCGCTGCTGCGTCATGCAAGGCGGCCAGGGCGACATCAAACACTGGGCCTTCAACGATCCGCTCCCCCGCAAGGGCAAATACAAGGATGCTCCCCCGTCTCCGGTGGACTATCGCAAGCTCGCCACGCGCGTCGTGGACCTGCACCCCGTGACCATCGCGCAGAACGCGCGCACCAGCGGCGGCGGCAACGTCACCCTCGTCCCGAAGCAGGCCATCACCGTCGGCCCGGTCGAGACCTGGCTCGCGGAAAAGGTCTCCATCTGGCACGCAGGCTGTCACGACAACCCCTTTGGGCAGCGCCTGACCGCCTACATGATTGCCAACCGCATCGTGGACAGCGCCGTCCCCATGTCCCTCCTCGCCGACCACCCGAACGTGCAGTTCAACTACTACCGCAAAGGCATCGGCTCGTGCGACGTGGAGATGCACTGAGACGAAGCGCTGCCGGAGTGAGGGAGCGCGGCAACGAGTTCCTTGAGTCATCCAACCCCGCTTGGGCGCAGGCGGCCTTTCTCCCTCACCCTTGCCCTGCCCCTGAACTTGGGGCCGCGCTGCGCGCGGCCTCGTCATTCCATCTGGATAAACGAGGCCTTGCACAGCAAGGCCCTAGCAAGATTACTCCGGCGTGATCGCGACGCTCTTGAGCAGCGTGGTGGGCGCGTTGGTGGTGCGGATGAGGATTTGCGCCCACTTCAGCTTGTCCGAGCCGGTGAAGGCGTGCTCGGTGGTGCCGGGTTTCAAGGGCGCGGAGTCCACGACGGGCAGGCCGGGGTGCGTGTTTGGGCGGAAACGGAGGACGACATCACCGGGGCCGGGCTGGGCCTGCCAGTTCAGGCGCAGCGTGTAGCGCGCGCCGTCCTTGAGCGGGATGAGGTCGCCTTCCCACGCGGTCTTTGTGGGATACCAGCAGTCGGGGGCCGGGACTTTCAGCCAGGAGATGACGAACCCGGGGTTGCGAATGAAATTGAGAGCCGCATGAGTGTCCGAGGAGGTCATTCCGATTGTTCCGCCTTGTCCATTTGGAGCGACCTTCAAGGTTTGCGAAGTCCCATTGCCTTCCTCGCCATCGGCAAACGCCCTCATGGTGTAAAGGTTGGGAGGCAGATTGCGGAAGGAGGTCCGTCCGTCGGCGTCGCAGAGGGTCGAAAATGGGGTGCCGTGCAGCACGATCTTGATGGGGAGTCGCAGGTTGCCTCTCGGCACGATAGCCACTTCGAAATTGAACACCTGGGAGCCGACCGCCTTCGGGACGAACTTCCCCAGCGTATGCAACAAATCCGCCACCACGCGGCTCGTCTCCAGCGCGCTTTCGAGGACGATGGGTTCCACCTCCGCACGCTTGTCGGCGAGCACCAGCGGGCGGCAGCGGTCGCCGCGTTCCTTCGAGTAGGCGATGAGGCCGTCCATGCGCCGGAGGAAACCGGCGAGCGCCTTCTCCTCCGTGTCGCCGAGGAGTTGCGGGCGGTAGCCAGGCAGATGGATAAGCTTTGCGTCCACCCAGTTTTCCATCTTGCTGTGCACGTCGCCGCGAATCTCCGCCGAGTGCGGCGGCGAGCCGGTGTCCTCGACGAAGTGCAGCAGCGAGCCAATCCAGCGCGCGGCGTTCAGCGGCGTCTCGGTGCGCAGCGCCTGGAGCGCGCGGCGGAAATACGGCTCGTAGGTGCGCTTGACCTCGGGCACGAGATGGTCGAGGTGCCGCTCCATGCCAGGGAAGAGCAGGTAGTCGTCCGCGTAGAAGAACTCGCCCTGCCGCTCGTAGGGCGTGCGGCGGTAGTCGCCCAGCCAGCAGTAGTGGACGAGCTTGGGCGCGTTGGTGCCGAGGTGCTTGAGGAGCGCGTCGTCGGGACTGAGGGCGTCGAGGGCGGCCTGGGTGATTTCGCCGTGCGGACCCCACGCTTGAAGTGGAAGGCAAAAGGAGAAAGTGAAAAGGCAAAAGGCCAGCATCGTGCCGGCGACTTGCAGTCGCCGTCTTGGGACAGGAACGGGGCGAGGGACGACGGCTGGAAGCCGCCGGCACGAAGTGCGTGAGGACATGCGCTGCTTCTACAGCACCGCCGGCTGGTTCACAACTCGAAGTCCACCACCGTCACCTTTTCGATGAGCGGCATGGCGTTCTGCACGAAAGCCTGGTGCTCCGGGTGCGTAAGATAGGCGTCGCGCGCGGCGGCGTCGGTGAGCGTCATCACGAAGGCGTGCGTGTGGCCGGCGCTCTGGCCCTCGGGGCTGTTGTTCGGCCCGGAGATGAAGTCCTCGACGCCAGGGATGCTCTCGGAGAGGTCCAGCAGGGCGTTGAAAATCTGGTCAATCTGATCCGGCGTCGTGTCGGCTTTGAACTGGATCAGTGCGATGTGTTTGACTTTGGCCATAGTGTTGTCGTGTGCCCGCGCCGGAAAACCCCGCCGCCCGGACGATTGAATTTCGGCGGAGTATGGGGACTGGCCGGGGCAAGTCAAACGCGCGTTCGTGCAATTCCTGCCCAGCCCGCGCCAAGATTCGTGAATCCATCCGCGCCGCCGCGTAGTCTAGTTGAACCATGTTAGCTGCCCGCCCAGACCGTGCCGCCCGGTGGATCGTCGCCGTCGCAACCTCCGCATTGCCCTGGATCGCCGCGGCGCAGTCCGACTTCCAGGGCGCGACGCACATGGTGCCGTTTGAGGAGGACACCATCAGCTACAACAAGACGCCTTCCACCGGGCCGATCACCCGGCTCCAGTCGCGCCTTGACCGGGGCGAGGTGAAGCTGAAGTTCGATCCGCAGACCGGCTGGCGTGACTCCGTGCTCGCCGCACTGGAAATCTCGCCCAAGTCGCAGACGCTCTTGTTCTCGAAAACCTCGCTCCAGCGCGAGCGCATCGCGCCGCAGACGCCGCGCGCGGTGTTCTTCAACGACGATGTCTACGTCGGCTGGATTCCCGGCGCGCCGGTGATGGAGTTCAGCGAGGTGGACGCGAAACTGGGCGGCGTCTTCTACACCCTGGAGCAGACCGCAACGGACCAGCCCAAGTTCGTGCGCAACAACCAGTGCCTTGAATGCCATGCGTCCGCGAAGACGATGGGCGTGCCCGGCCATCTCATCCGCTCGTTCAAGACCGACGAGCAGGGCATCATTGACCTCATCACGGGCGTCTCCGAAGTGAACCACCGCACGCCGCTCGAAGACCGTTGGGGCGGCTGGTATGTCACCGGCACGCACGGCAAAGTGACGCATCGGGGCAATCTCTTCGGCAAGGCCGCCTTCGCCAAGGCCGAGGAAAAGCCGAACTACCTCGGCAACCTCACCAGCCTCAAGAAGCTCGTGGACCTCGACAGCTACGCCACCCCGCACAGCGACATCGTCGCGCTCATGGTGCTGGAGCACGAGGCGCACATGCACAACTTCCTCACCCGGCTCCACTACGAGACAACGATGGCCCTGAGCCGCTATCAGCACATCCGCTACCTGCGCAGCATGAGCGAGGGCTTCCTGAAATACCTGCTCTTCACCGAGGAGACGCCGCTCAAGGCAAAGGTCAGGGGCACGTCCGGCTACGCCGACTATTTCGCCACGCTCGGCCCCAAGGACCGCAAAGGCCGCTCGCTCCGGCAACTCGACCTGGAGACGCGCCTGTTCAAATACCCGTGCAGCTTCCTCATTTACTCCGAGGCGTTTGACCTGCTGCCCAAGCCCATGCGCGAACACGTCCTGCAACGGCTGCACGAAGTCCTGACCGGCCAGGACACGTCGCCGGAGTTCGCAAACATCCCCGCCGAGACGCGGCGGGCCATCCTGGAAATTCTCGTCGAGACCAAGCCCAACCTCCCTGGCTACTGGCGCGGCGAGAAGCAGCGCGCCGAGCGGCAACCCGCATCGGAAGAAGCGCGCTGAGTTAGGATACGCCTTTCTGTGGCGGATCTTTCCCTTCCTTGGCAGTGGCAGTCTTTGATGTTCCACTTCCCGCATGAAACTCCGCATCGGCTTCCTCGGCATTGGCGCGATGGGCATCAGCCACGTCCGCCAGTTCCACACCAAGCTCGCCGCCCGTTCCGAAGCCACCGCCATCTGCGGTCGCAACGAAACCAACTTGCGCCGCGCCCTCGAAGTCGCGCCGAACGCCCGCGTCTTCAGCGACGAGCACGAACTTATCCACTCCGACCTCGACGCGGTCTGCATCTCGACGCCGAACTTCAACCACGTCCCACTCGCGCTGGAGACGCTCAAGGCCGGCAAGCATCTCTTCCTCGAAAAGCCCTGCGGCATCACGCGCGCCGAGTGCCGCCTGCTGGAGAAGGCCGCCGCGAAGACGGACCGCGTGGTGATGATCGGCCACGAGCTGCGCTACTCGCCGTTCTTCCAGAAGGTGAAGGCGCTCGTGGACGCGGGCGACATCGGCCGCCCGCGCATGGTCTGGACGCGTGAGTTTCGCGGCCCGTTCCAGCCCAAGTCGCAGAACTGGATTCAGGACCAGCGCCGCTCCGGCGGGATGCTCGTGGACAAGAACTGCCACCAGTTCGACCTGATGAACTGGTGGGCCGGCGCGCGGCCCGTGCGCGTGGCGGCCTTCGGCGCGAGCGCGGTCATGCACGTCGTCGAGCCGGAGCACCAGGTCAACGACCACGCCACCGTGAGCTTCGAGTATGACAACGGCACGCTCGGCTCGCTCCAGATCTGCCTCTTTGGCCGTGACTTCCCGCACGAGGACTTGGAACTCGGCGTCGTCGGCGAGGCCGGTTCCCTCCAGACGCGCATCTCAACCGTGGACATCCTCCAGTGGCGGCGCGGCTCCGGGCAGAAGGAGCCGATTGTCCATCACATCGAGTCGCCGACTGGCGAGGGCTGGGGCAACCATCTCGGCTTCGACGAGATGCACGCCGCGTTCGTGGACGCGGTGTTGGACGGCCGGCGCCCGCTCACGACCGTCGCAGACTGCGTGGATGGCAGCCTCCTGGCCATCGCCGCCGAGGACAGCATCGCGCACGGGCACACGGTGGAGGTTTGAGCTGCCCCGGGCCGGTGACTTGCTGTCACCGTCTGGACCAGCCGTCACGGACGGGGCGGCGACTGCAAGCCGCCGGCACCACGCGCAAAGACCGTGAGCGTGCCCCCGCGCGACGGGTAGTCCCGCAACCGGACGAAGCCCGCTTGCTGAAAATCCTGTGCGACGAGCGGCATCTCCTCCCAACGGAAGACGACGAAGTCGAACTCACCCTTGGCGGCCAGTGCCAGTGCGGCGCGAAGGTTTGCCAGGGCATCGGTGGGGTGCGCCACGGGCAGATTCGCCACGTCCGCCCACCAGTCGAGCCGTTGCAGGATCATGCCGATGCCGTAGCTATGCGCGACGTTCGCGAGGGCGAGGCGGGCGTCGGGCTTGAGCTTGCGCAGTTCCACGAGGCATTCGGTGTAGTCATACCAGCGTTCGCCTGAGCCGCCCCAGACGGCGCGCTGGCCCGTGCGGTCCACGGGACTGAGCCACGCGTTGCCGGCGAGCAGGAGCAGCAGCGCGACCAGGGCGGCAGTGCGCCGAACCAGCAGCGTGCCGAGTCCCTCCCATGCGAGCACCACCACGGCGGGCAGCAGCAGAAGGTTGAAGCGCGCGAGGCCGACCCAACGTGGTTCCTCAACGAGGTGGAACAGCCAGATGCCGCCGAAAAGCGTGCTGGCGGCGAGCAGTTGCGCCCAGGCGCGGCGGCGTGCGAACAGCCACGCGCCCGCGAGCGCCGGCAGCCAGAGGCAGCCAAATTGATCGAGCACGGCGCGCGTCGCCTGGAGCCAAAGTCCGCCAGAAAGGAGGTTTTCCAAATGCGGCTGGTAAGGCCGCGAGCCGTGCAGCGCACGGAGAGCAAGGTAAAGCAGGCCCGGCCCGAGCGTGACAAAGGCCACGCGCGCCTCGGCCTTCAGCGCGGCGAAATTGAGTTCACCCCGACGGGTCAGGAAAAGGCCGCGCACCGCCGCCCGCGTCAGCCAGAGGATTCCCACCGCGATGACGCCGGTGTCCTTGAGGAAGCCCAGCGTGAGCGCCGCCCACCAGGCGTTGCTGCCCGCGAGCGACGCCGGCGCGGCCAGCAGCCAGCGGCGGCCCGCGCGCAGCATCAGCACGAGCGGCGGCAGCAACGCCAGTTCCAGATACAGCAGCGTGCCGTGGTAGAGCAGCGTCGGAGCCGTCGCCACCGCGAGCACAGCCAGCAACGGAAGCACGGGCGGGGCCTGCCGCCAGCGCGGCTCCTGCGCCAGCACGAGGCCCAGCAGCAGCACCGCGAGCATGGGCGTGAACCGCAGCGTATCAAAGCCGAACAGCACGCCCGCGCCCCAGTTGCCGCGCGTAAGCTCCCACAACCACGCGCTGAACCACGGCTGGCTGCCGGGATAGCGCAGCATCCGGTCCTGGTTGAAGGCGTCGGCTAGCATCTCCGGCACGTAGAGCCACGGCGCGCACGCCGCAAGTGCCAGCCCGGCGAGTGCCCATGCAATCCTGGGCCGGCTTTCCAAGCTCGAGCCACGGACGGCCAGCCAGACCCCGGCCCCGAGCCAGACCAGTCCCGCCAGCGCAAACCCACCTTGTCGGAGGAGCTCGCCTGTCAACAGCCGGCTCACCACCAGCGCTTTCAAGTGGTAATGTTCATCGCCGCCGTAAGCGATGTCCGCCTCCCACGGCAGGAAGTTCGCGCCCACCAGCAGCACCGGCCAGAGCAGCGCGAACCGCCACCGCAGCGCGCCCGCCCGCGCCAGCACCGGCGGGGGCGGCGCGACCGCCAGCCACACCCACACCGCGCCAAAGGCGAGCAGCGCGAGTTGCACCGGCAGCGACGCGCCGGCGGTTTCACCCGCCGCCCGCAGCGCCTGCGACGCGCAGACGGGGGTGAGCAGGAACGTGCTGGCAAACAAGGCGGCGGCAAACCAGGCGCACCCCATCGCCCAGGCCGCCGTTCCAAGAACGCGGCACGCCAGCCACAGCCCCGCGCCAAGGAAGAGGAACTTGGGCACGCCGATGGGAAACAACACGAACGCAGCGACGGCCCCGGCCAGCCACCACCCTTCGTGCCCGCGCGTGACGGAAGGCGGGCTGCCGGCGGGGACGACGGTCGGCTGGCTCATGCGCTACTTGCCGGTCGTCCCTGAGCGGCGGCGCGCGGCGCGCAGCACGTCGCTTTCCAGCGGAAGGTGCGCGAGGCGCTGCCAGAAGCGCCGGCCCTCGACGAAAGCGCCGGCCTTGTCCCGCTCCTCCGCCTGCCGCAGCACCTCGGGCGCAGGCTGGATCCACGCCTTCTTCTTCGCCGCCTCGCGGGCCTGCCTGATTTCCGCCGCGTTCAGCCAGCCGCCGGACATGCCGGAGGCAAGCAGGTTCGTCACCTCCTGCCGGTGCGGGAGCGTGAGCGCGTGGCCCAGCTCGTGCGAGGTCACGCGCGGCAGCGGTTCATCCAGGCCACCTTCCACCGGGCGCAGCGACGCGGTGTCCTTCACGAAGATGCCCTGCGCGTTGAAATAAACGCCGTTGGGCCGGATGCGCTTCAGGTAGAAGACGTGGAAGCAGTTCGTGGCGAGCGAGGCCTTGGGTCGTAATGAGAGCAAGGTGGCGCGTTCGTCCTCCTTGGTGTTTTCGAGATAGTTCGTCGCGTTGGCCGTCGGCTCGATGCGCAGCGACTCCAGGTAAAACGTGATGCCGGCCTGCGCCCAGACGCGGTTGACCTTGCCGAGGATGCGCGTCACATCGTTGCTCGTGAGCGTAGTGTGAATGGCCGGCTCGTTCGTCGCCGTGAGCAGATGGACGCGCAGCGGGGCGAGGAGAAAGTCCGCGAAGGCGAAGCCGTTGGTGCTCTCCTGTGCCCGCGCCGAGCCGGCGGCGAACAACGCCAACGCGTAACTCAAAACCCGAAACACGGAACCGGTTCGACAGGGTTTCATCGCCGCGCAGTCTGCTCACCTCCGCGTGCCGAAGCCATACCGAAAACGAAGCTCCAAATTCCAAACCCCAAGCTGCAAATCATGGCCGGGGTCCATCGCAGACGGAGAATTGGGGCTTGGAGCTTCGTTGGGATTTGGAACTTGGAGCTTGGGATTTCACACCTTCTTCCACCCCGGCCCGCGCACGACTTGACCCGGCTTCGCGCCGGTGTGCTCGCCGTCGAGCAGAACTTGCTGGCCGTTGACCCAGACGTGGACGACACCGGTGGAATACTGGTGCGGCTTCTCGAAGGTCGCGTGGTCCTGCACGCGCGCGGGGTCGAAGCCGACGATGTCCGCGAAGTAACCGGGCCGCAGCCAGCCGCGTTGTTTGAGCCGCAGGTTCGCCGCCGGGAAACTTGTGAGCCGCCGGATGGCGTCGGCGAGCGGGATGAGCTTCTCGTCGCGCACGTAGCGGCCCAGCAGGCGCGCGAAGCTCCCGTAGGCGCGCGGGTGCGTGCTGGACTTGAGGAAGACACCCTCGGGCGCGAGCGACGGCGAGTCGCTGCAAAAGCTCACCCAGGGCAGCTTGATTTGCTTCCGCACGTTGTCCTCGCTCATCAGGAAATACACCGTCCCAACGCGGCTGCCGTCCTCGACGACGAGATCCATCGCGGTTTCCTCCGGCGATTTGCCACGCAGCTTGGAAACTTCGGCGAGCGTTTTGCCGGTGAGTGGCTTGAGCTTCTCGTTCTTGAAGCCGACAAGGATGACGCGGTCCGCGCTGCCGGCGGCGAGGTAGAGGTTTTCCCATTTGTCCGTGGGCGTGGCCATCTCGCGGCGGACGCGCTCGCGGATGGCGGGGTCTTGCAGTCGCCTGGCCCACTCGGGATAGCCGCCCTCCTGCACCCACGGCGGCATCGCGGCATCGAGGCCCGTCTGGCCGGCGGTGTAGGTATACATGTCCGCCGTGATGGCCAGGCCGCTGGCGCGCGCGGCCTCGATCTTGCGGATGACGGTGTCGAGCTTGGGCCAGTTCGCCTGCCCGGCGGCCTTGAGGTGATAGACCTCGGCGCGAATCTTCGCCTCGCGCGCGATGGTGAGCAGTTCGTCCAGCGCCTCGACGAACTGGTTGCCCTCGCTGCGCAGGTGCGAGATGTAAAGGCCGTCGTATTCCGCCGCGACCTTGCACAAGGCAATCAACTCGTCCGTCTTCGCGTAGAAGCCCGGCGCGTAGATGAGCGAGGAGGCGATGCCCAGCGCGCCGTCGCGCATCGCGGTGCGGACCAGCGCCTGCATCCGCGCCAGCTCGGCGGCGTCGGGCGCGCGGTCCTCGTAGCCCAGCTCGTGGATTCGCACGGTCTCCGGGCCGATGAAGGACGCGACGTTGCAGGAGATCTTCCGGCGCACGAGGAAGCGCAGGTATTCGTCCAGCGTGGTCCACTCGACCGGATACTTGATGTCGCCCTGGTCCTTGAGAATTCCAGCTTTCATCGCGGGGTTCAGCGGTCCCATGGACCAGCCTTCACCCATGACTTCAAGCGTGACACCCTGCCGAATCTCGCTCTGCGACCGGCCATCCTGAATCAGCGACTCGGTGGCCCAGCTCAACATGTTGATGAAGCCGGGCGCGACCGCGAGGCCACGCGCGTCCACCGTGTGCCGCGCCGTGATGCCGGTCACGCTGCCGACGCCGACGATCTGGTCGCCGCGCACCGCGATGTCGCCGGTGAACGGCTGGCCGCCGCTGCCGTCGTAAAGCGTGCCGTTGCGGATGAGCAGGTCGCAGTCGGCGCGCAACGTCGCGCAGCCAGCGAGCGCGGCGGATGCGGTCGAGGCGGCGAGGAATTTTCGGCGCGAGGTCATGGCGGGAGTGTTCGGAGCAGGCGCGAGGCGGCAAGGAGAAAGTCCATCGTTCGGTGTCCACCCTTCAGGGTGTCAGGCGGGACACGCTGAAGCGTGGACACCAAACGGAGCATCTCCGAGATTGCGACGCCTGCCGCGCGCGGGCTAAATCCCCGCACGCAAATGAATCCGTATCTGCACTTCGTCTCGGAATACGCGCGCTTCGCGAAGGACGGCAAGGCCTGGCCGCTCGGCGGTTTTCCACGTTGTCCGCGTCCTGATGTTCCAGCCGATGCTCCGGTCGCGCTCATCTTTTCCCCGCACCCGGACGACGAGGTCATCATCGGTGGGCTGGCGCTGCGGCTGTTGCGCGAGGCGAAGTGGAACGTCATCAACGTGGCCGTCACGCAGGGCAGCAACCAGGCGCGGCAGGCGGGGCGCTGGGAGGAGTTGCAGGCGTGCTGTGACTGCATCGGCTTCGGGCTGGTGCAGACGGTGCCGGGTGGGCTGGAGAAGGTGAACGTGGCCACGCGCGCGAAAGACCCGGCGCATTGGGCCGCGTCGGTGAAAGTCATCGCGGACATTCTCGCGAAGCACCGGCCGCAGGCGATTTTCTTCCCCCACGATGCGGACTGGAACAGCTCGCACATCGGGACGCATCACTTGGTGCTGGATGCCTTGCGTTCGCTCCCGGCGGACTTCCGCACGGTCGCGGTCGAGACGGAGTTCTGGGGGCAGATGCCGTCCCCGAACTTGATGGTGGAGATCAGCGCGACCGACCTCGCCGACCTCATCACGGCGCTGACGTTCCATGTGGGTGAAGTGCGGCGGAACCCGTATCACCTCACGCTGCCGGCGTGGATGTTGGACAACGTGCGGCGCGGCGGCGAGGTGGTGGGCGGCCAAGGCGGGACCGCGCCGGACTTCACCTTCGCTACACTCTACCGGCTGCGGCGGTGGAATGGGCACGCGCTGGAGAAGGTGTTTGAAGGTGGCAAGGCGCTCGCGAGCGGGGAGAATCCGACGGGGTTGTTCGCCTGACTCGGTGTAGGAGACGACGTGAGGAGTCTCCATTCAACCTCGGAAGCCGGAACGCGGAAGAGAAGTTAGAGACTCCTCACGTCGTCTCCTACGCGGGCTTGCGGAACAGGTAGTGCGAGACGAGCCACTCGTTGCCTTCGCGGTAGCCCCACAGCTCCGCGCAGGCCATGTAGAAGACCCGCCAGTAAACCCACCACTTGGTTTCGTTTCCCGTGCCGTAAGTCGCGGCGAAGATGCGGCGAATCTCCGGCTCGTTCGCGTCCATGTTCGCAAGCCATGCGTTCGCGGTTTTCTCGTAGTGCTGGCCGTTGACGCGCCAGTGGTTCACGAGGCGGAGGTCGTCCTGAAAGTAGAGCAGCAGGTCGTCGCTGGGCATGATGCCGCCGGTGAAGAAGTAGCGCGCCATCCAGTCCGTCTCGTCCCGCGCGACGAAGTGGTAGGCGAACTCCCGGTGCGTAAAGATGTGGACGAAGAGCTGTCCGCCCGGCCGCAGCCAACGGGCGACGTTCGCCATGAGCCGCTGGTAGTTCTTCATGTGCTCGAACATCTCGATGGAGACGACGCGGTCGAACTCACCCGTAGGAGACGACGTGAGGAGGCTCTGCTCAGAATCGGGAGCTGGCTGAAAGTCGGACGCTGCGAAGGAAGTTAGAGACTCCTCACGTCGTCTCCTACTCTCCGAGGGGGGCGGCTCAAACCGGTTCATGTCGCAGGTGATGATGCGGAGATTCTTCAAGCCGCGCCGCGCCGCCTCGGCGTCAATGAACTCCTTTTGCGTCCGCGAATTCGAGACGCCGGTGATACGGGCCTTGGGAAACTTCTCGGCCATCCACAACGACAGCGAGCCCCAGCCGCAGCCGAGTTCGAGGATGTCCTGACCGTCGGCGAGTTGGGCGCGCTCGGCGTAGAGGGCGAGCATCCGCTCCTCGGCCTCGGCGAGCGTGGTGACGCCGGCGGGCCAGAGCGCGCCGCTGTATTTCAACCGCGGCCCGAGGCAGAGCTGATAGAAGCGCGTAGGCACCTCGTAGTGCTGCTCGTTCGCCGCCGCCGTCTCGATGGCGATGGGCGAGCGGCGCAGCTCCTCGATGAGTGCCTGCAAGTGCGCCCGCTGCGCCTCGGCGCTGCCCTTGTCCTCCTCGCGCAACCGCTGCGCCAGCAGGCGGCGGATGCCGAAGCGGAGCAGCGGGTCGGGGAGGAGATTGCGTTCGAGCAGGGAGTCAATCATGGGGATTTATCAACCACGGATGAACACAGATTCACACGGATGGGGCGACTCTGCTGCGAAGGCGAAAGGAATCTGCACCTTGGTTTCTGCATCCGTGTTCATCTGTGTTCATCCGTGGTTGTCTTTTTTAACCACGGCACGAAGGCGCTGGTGGTGCGTTGGTAATCGCGGTAGGCGTCGCCCTTGGACTTGAGGGACAGCTCCTCGGTCATGGGGATGCCGGTGACGTTGAGGAGGAAGTGCAGCATCAGCGCGGGCGCGCTGAGGCCCAGCCAGCCCCACGGCGAACCGAGCGCGAAGACGGCATAGCCCACCCACACCAGCCACTCGAAGAAGTAGTTCGGGTGCCGCGACCAGTTCCACAGGCCGGCCTGGCAGACCTTGCCCTGGTTCGCCGGGTCCGCGCGGAAGCGGGCGAGCTGGCGGTCGGCAAGGGATTCGCCGAGGAGGCCGGTGAGCCAGAGCGCAACGCCGAGACAGCCTGTAATACCGAGGCTGTAGCCCGTTGCGACTCGTTGGCTGTCCAAGTGCACCACCACCAAGGGCAGCGACAGCACGATTTGGAGCACGCCTTGGAGTTGGAAAAAACCGAACATCTTGCGGTCAGTAGCCGCGCCCCATTCCCCTCGCAGTTTCGCGTAGCGGACATCTTCTCGCGGGTGATGTGACCAGACGCGGACAAGAAGGTGACTGCCAAGCCGGAGGCTCCAGACTAAGACCATGATTGTGATGGCCTGCTGGCGGGGGAGCGCTTGGAAATCGAGGTCTTCGATCCCAAACATGAAGAGTATGAAAGCCAGCGGTGCAAACCCAGCGGACCACACGATGTCCACGATGCCGTTGTTCCGTAGCCAACGCGCTATGAGCCAAGTGATCGTCATCTCGATGGCGACGAACGCCAGTGCGAAGCCGAGCATGGTGAGGACGGCGTTCAGCATGGCGAGTGGAGCGCCGGTCTCCGACCCAGCGTTGTGGAGCGAGCGTGGGGCGGACACACTTGTCCGCCGTGGCCTGCTGCCGCCGCTGCTACAGACTGGGGGACAAGAGTGTCCCCATCACGGGGATTCCGCTTCGCGGGACGGGAAAGCGGCGTCGCGCTGCGCTTGCCGCCGCAGTCCAAGACGCGGCGGGACTTCGGGCGCGTTGGTGACAAGCGGGGCGTCATGCGGCTGGTTTGAGTTCCCGCCGGAGCAGCAGGTCTTCCATAGTCGCGCTGGCCGGCAGGCGGAAGAGTTCGCGGAGCAGGTAAATCGCCATTGCGATGTTGCCCAGCAGGAGGATGGCCACGAGCCAAGCGACGCGTGCGAGGTTCGAGGTCTCCTTGTAGGCGAGCCAGACGTAGAAGGTCAGGAAGGCCAAGTAGGTGTCGAACAGCGTGGCGATGAACCACGGGTGCGTGAGGACTTCGCTCGGCGACTTCCAAAGCGGGATTTGCAGGCTGGCCCAGGTCGTCACGGCGAGCATGGCGATGAGCACGAAGGCGGCGGCGAGGCGGAGGGGGAGCATGGCGGGGAGGTGAAGTATTGGAGTGATGGAGTGATGATTGGCGGCCGGGACATTGCTCCAGCACTCCAGCACTCCATCACTCCGTTCGCATCAGCGTCCGGTTGTTCGGGCGCGTGTAGATGGCCTGCACCACGCTGATGTTACGGTGGGCGAAGGCGGCCTCGCAGTAGCTCAGGTAGTAGTTCCACTTGCGGATGAAGCGGTCGTCGAACTTGAGCTTGTGCAGCTCGTCGTGGTGGGCGTTGAAACGCTTGCGCCACTCCTGGAGCGTGCGGACGTAGTGCAGGCCGAGGTCGCGCAGCTCGAACATGTGCAGGTCGGTCATCCGGTCAATGGCCTGGTTCACGCGGCCGATGGACATGAGCAGCGAGCCGGGGAAGATGTGCTTCTGAATCCAGTCCACGCCCTTGGTGAACTGGTGGTAGCGGCTGTCGGGACTGGTGATGTATTGCAGCGCGAGCAGGCCGTGATGCTTGAGCAGGCGATGGCACTGGGAGAAATAGCCGTCCACGTAGTTTTCACCGACGGCTTCGAGCATCTCGATGGAGATGATTTTGTCGAAGCGGCCCGTGACGTCGCGGTAGTCCTGGAGGCGGACCTCGGCGTTGTCGCCGACGCCCTCGCGGACGAAGCGCTCACGGCAGTAGTCATGCTGGGCCTTGGAGAGCGTGAGCGTAGTGACCTGGCAGCCGTATTTCTTCACGGCGTGGCAGGCGAGGCCGCCCCAGCCGGAGCCGATTTCCAGGACGTGGTCGGTGGGCTTGAGCCGGAGCGTGCGGCAAAGCGCCTCGTATTTTGCAGCCTGCGCGGACTCGATGGTCTGCTCGGGCGCGGTCCAGATGCCACACGAGTAGGTCATGGATTCGTCGAGCCACAACTTGTAAAACTCGTTTCCGAGGTCGTAGTGGTCGGCGATGTTTTGGCGGCTCCACTTGCGCGAGTTGGGGCGGAAGAGGTGTTTCAGGCGGTTGCCGAAGCGCAGGAGGTTCAACGCGGCGGGTTGCGCGTGCGAGCCGGACATGCCGGGAGCTTGCTCGACGTTCTCGATGAACCAGCCGAGCACTGCGGGGAGATTATCCGTGTCCCAATCGCCGTCCACGTAGGCCTCGCCGAAGCCGATGTCGCCGTAGAGCACGCAGCGCTTGAAGAACTCGGGGCGGTTGACGTGGAGGTGGGCCGTGACCTGCGGCGCGTGGCCGAAGCGCCGCGTCGCGCCGCCGGGGAGCGTGACGTGCAGGCAGCCGAGCGTCATGCGCGCAAGCGACTGCTCGATGGCGCGCTGGTAGAAGCCGGCACGGAGCGGTTTGACCGGCACGTCGGCTTCGGAACGGGTGATGGTGCTCATGTGGGCGGCGGAATGCTAACGCGATGACGCCAAGGCGCAAGGCGGGGAAATCATGGAGTGGGGCGGACACTCCTGTCCGCTGGGGCGCATCAGTGGTGGCGATGGGATGCGGGGACAGGAGTGTCCCCGCCACGCAGTGACTCATGCGGGTTGAACACGCCTTGCTGGAGATGCGGGTTCGCGGCCTTGCGGTGCCAGGGGACGTTCTTCCACCACAGCTTCAGCGCGTGCCAGTGGATGAGCGTGATGACGCGGAGGGTGACGAGCGGATACTTGAGCGTGAGGCGCGCGAGATTGCCGTCCGTGAGCGGAACGCGGCGGCCGGTGAGGGCAGTGAGCAGGACAGGGCGGTCGCCTTCGCGGTCGTCAATGTGAATGTCGAGCTGTTCGCCGGGGACGCGGAGCTTGAAGTCGAAGGCGAGGTCGAGCGCGAAGAAGGGCGAGACGTAAAAGTGCTTCGGCACGATGCGGCGGAAGCGGCCATCGCCGTCGAAGTGCTCGGGGCCGAGGAGGAAGGGTTTCTGTTCGCCGAACGTGTTGCCGACTTCGGCGACGGCGCAGAGCGGGCGATCTTGGGCGTCGAGGCAGAAGTAGAACGAGACGGGGTTGAAGATGTAGCCGAAGACCCGGCAGTGGGTGAGGAGGAGGACGCGGGTGTCGGCCGGGAGCGGGAGGCCTTGGGAGGCGAGCCAGGCGAGGAGCGTCGCTTTCGCGGAGAGGGAATCGGAGATGGGAGATGGGAGATGGGGTTTCGGTTGAGTAGCAGCCGACGTGAGGAGGCTCTGACTTTGATTTCCGCTTTCCGCTTTCCGCTTTCCGATTGGAGATGGAGCCTCCTCACGTCGGCTGCTACCGGGGGAGGGCAGGTGGTCGCGGTCGTTGAAGCGGTAGAGGGCGGGGCGGTTGCGGTGGAAGAGGCGGAGGCGGGTGGAGAGGGTGTCGAGTTCGTCGAGGTCGAGGCAGAACTGGAAGATGCCGTAGCGGAAGTGGTGCTCCTTGGGCGCAAGGCGGTGGTGCATCACGGAGCAGTCGTAGAGGCAGGAGCGGAGCGCACCAGTAGCTCGACATTCCGATGTCGAGTTCCGCGACGCAATCGGTGCGGGCTGCCCGCGCGACGCGTCCTCGCCAGCCAAATCTCGACATTGGAATGTCGAGCTACGTTGCGGGGCGCTCATTCCCAAATCTTTGCGCTACTCACCGCCCGGCTGCAATCCAGCGCGGAGGCGAACGCATCCTCGTGGAAGCCGTAGCGGAAGTAGCTGCCGGCGAAGAAGACTCGATTTGCCGGGCGCGTGTTGAGTGACGGGAGTTCGGCTTGGGCTTGCGTGGCGGCGAGGTTGAAGAGCGGGTGGTGATACTCGATTCGGCGCAGAATTTTGTCGGGGGCGATCTGGTCCGCGCCGTTGATGGAGACGAAGTAGTTTTCGCGGTCGGAGACGCCTTGCAGCGAGTTCATCCAGTAGATGGTGGCGGGAATTTCGCGGCCCGAGGCGTCGCGCTCGACGCGGTAGTTCCAGGAGGACCACGCGAGGCGCGTGCGGGGCATCACGGAGGCGTCGGTGTGGACGGTGGCGAGGTTCGGTTGGTAGCGGAACGCGCCGAGGAGCCGGCGCTCGGTGGGGTCGGCGTCGGTGAGGAGGGCGAGGGATTGGTCGGCGTGGGCGGCGAGGATGACGCGGTCGAAATGCTCGGTGCGCCCGTCGGCGGTGGTGACGGCCACGGCATCGGCGGTGCGGCGGACGGCGGTGACGCGCGCGCTGAGGCGGACGCGGTTTTGCGCGCGGAGCGGGGCGAGGAGCTTGTCCACGTAGTGCTTCGCGCCGCCGTCCACGGTGAGCCACGGGTGCTGGGTGTGGAGGCCAAGGAAGCCGTGGTTGTGGAAGAAGCGCAGCAGCGTGACGGCGGGGAACTCCAGCATCAGCTCGGGCGGCGTGCTCCAGACCGCGCCGCTCATGGGCACGAGGTAGAGGCGGAGGAAGTCTTCGCCGTAGCCGCGCGCGCGGACGTAGTCGGCCACGGTCATCGCGGCGAACGCCGGGTCGGCGAGCGCGGCGACGGCCTCGGTGTTGAAGCGGTTGACCTGCGCGAGCATGCGCCAGAAGCGCGGGCGGAGGAGGTTGCGGCGCTGGGCGAAGAGGTGGTTCAGGCTGCTGCCGCTGAACTCGATGCCGCTGGGCCGGTGCTGGACGCTGAAGGACATCTGGGTCGGCTTCACGCGCACGCCCAGCTCGCGGAAGAGGCGGGTGAGGTGCGGGTAGGTGACCTCGTTATAGACCATGAAGCCGGTGTCGAAGGCGACGTGGCCGGAGCCTTCGGGGACGGCGATGGTGTTGGTGTGGCCGCCGGGGTAATCCGCCTGCTCGAAGAGCGTGAGGTCGAAGCGGGACTGGAGGAAGTGCGCGCAGCCCAGGCCGGCGATGCCGGTGCCGATGATGGCGAGTTTCAGCATCGAAAAGCTTTCGTGCAGGTGGATTCAACGCAACCCGTGGGGTCGTGTGAGGGTAGGCTCGGGGAAGCTAGTCGTCGGCTGGTTTGAGCCCATACAATGTTTCCTCTTCTTTGAGGAATCCTTGGAACGTTCCGTCGAAGTCCACTGTTGGCACCTTCGAGTTGACCTCAGTGCTGCCTGTCCAAGTGAGGTGAATTACAGTGAATCGGTCTGGTTGATCTGAGTGTTGGAACAGAACGTCATCACTTGCCCACTCACGCCAAGCGAAGGTTTTAACAGCCCGCCCGAACAACAAATGGCCTTTTGGTAACTCCTTTTGCAGTTCCACTAGAAGTTTCTGTGCCATCTCTTCGTTTGGATAATGCCACCCCTTGGGGAGTTTGGGGCGAGTTCCGGTTGGGTCGCTCATTGGCTAGCTATGGAACGAACCGTGTTTGCCTTTCCATTCGCCGGCAGTGGGAATCAGCCGGATGCACGATAGCGATTTGAGAGCGCTCACCCCAGCTTCAGCGGCCCGCCGTCGCAGAGGGAGGCCTTGCCGAAGGTTTCGAGGCGGTGGCCCAGGGCGTGGGCGAGGGCGAGGTGCAGGCGGTTGTGCGCGACGTTCTCCAACTGGAGCGAGCGGCCCATCTTGAAGCCGGGCGCGCCGCCGACGAGCAGGAACGGGATGTTCGCCAGCGTGTGGGTGTTGCCCTTGCCCAGCTCGTTGGTCCACACGATGAGGGTGTGGTCGAGCATCATGCCTTCGCCGCCCGGCTCGGGCGTGGTGGAGAGCTTCTGCACGAGGTAGGCCAGCTCGCCGGCGAACCACTTGTTGATTTTCGTGAGCTTGGCGACGGCTTCGGCGTTGCCGTCCGGCTCGTGGGAGAGGGAGTGGTGGCCGTCCTTGATGTCGAGCCAGTTCATGCGCGCCATGCCGACGGACTTGGTGAACTGGAGCGTGGCGACGCGGCACATGTCGTTGACGAAGCTGTTGACGAGCAGGTCAATCTGCATCCGGCTCAGGCGCGGCAGGTTGTCGTTCTGGTCGGCGACGCCTTCGTTCAATGTTGGCGGTGCGGCGCGCAGCGGCTTCTGGCTGGCGCTGGCGATTTCCTTCTCCATCTGGCGCACGAGGGCCTGGTGCTCCTCGAGCAAACGGCGGTCTACGGCGCTGATGAGCTTGCCGACCTTCTGGAGGTCGCCCTTCACGGTGTCGAGGACGCTCTGGAGGTTCTCCTTGTCCTTCATCTGCCCGTAGAGCTTCTCATACATCTGGTAGGGGTCGGAGATGGGCGCGATGGGCTTGTTAGCGCCGGCGTAGCTCATGCGCGTCCAGGGGTCGGCGCGGTCCGTGACGCCGACGCCGAATTCGAGCGAGCCGAAGCGCGTGCGGGTGTCCTCGCTCTTCTGGAGGTGGTTCTTGATTTCCTGGTCAATGGAAATGCCGCTCGCCCAGCCGGCGGGCTGGCCGCCGCCGCCCATGATGTTGCCGGGGAACAGCTCGATGCCCGTGAGCAGGCAGCTCATGCCGCGCATGTGGCTGTCGCCGTCGCCGCGCACCTTGTTGTTGACCCCGTTGAGGACGAGCATCCGGTCCTTGAAGGCCGCGAGCGGCGTCATGATTTCCTTGAGCTGGAAGTCGGTGCCGGCGGCGTCGGGCCAGTAGGCGGCGGGGATGGTGCCGTTGGGGCTGAACATGAACACCAGCCGCTGGCGTGGGCGCGCGGGCGCGGCGAGGCCGAGGCTGGGCAGGCCGGTGATGAACGGCAGCGTGGCGGCGGAGAGTCCGGCCTGCTTGAGGAACGTGCGGCGATGGAGGGCGTTCATGTTTTCTTTTTTGTTGTGCTGGCCGGTTTCTCGGTCCCCTGCAACGCGGACACGGTCGCGATGTCCACGAGCAGCTTCTGAATGTTATACCCCGACTGGACGAAGGAAAGCCGCAACTGGTTCAACACGTCCGGCCCGTAGGCGGGCATGGGCTGCTTCACAACCTGGCTGAACAACTGCTCGACGAACGCGTTGTGCGCGTGCTCGCTCTTCACGGCGAACTCGGCGATGTCCCGCGCGCCCTTGAGCCGGACGATGCCGCCATCGTCAGTGGTGTAGTCGGCGGCGGCGTTGATGGGACGGTTGCCGTCCTTGTCACGGAAGCGGCCCACGGCGTCGAAGTTTTCCAGGCTGAAGCCGAGCGGGTTGATGACGGAGTGGCAGCTCTGGCAGGCCTGCGGGCGGGTCAGCTCGGTGATTTTCTCGCGCATGGTCATGCCGGGCTTGAAGTCGCCGTCCTTGAAGGCAATCGCCATCGGCGGCGGGCGCAGCGCGCGGCCCACGATGTTGCGCGTGAGGAAGACGCCGCGATGGATGGGCGAGCTGGACTTGTTGTAGGAGAACGCCGCGAGGAGATACGGGTGCGTGATGACGCCGGAGCGCTGCTTGGGGTCGAGTTGCACGCGCGTGAAGTCCTCGGCGGCTTCGGTGGTCACGCCGTAGAACTTCGCGAGCCGGCCGTTCACGAAGAAGTCGTCCTCCAGCAGGAGCCGGCGGTAGTCGCTAGATTCGGTCCAGACCACGTCGTCGAGAAAGAGGTTCAGCGAGGTGCGGAGGTCGGCGATGATTTCGGGCGTGAAGCCGGGGAAGACGCTCGGGTCTTTGGTCAGGTCCTCGATGTGGTTCATCTGGAGCCAGCGATGGAGGAAATACTGCATCTTCCCCCGCGTGCGGGCGTCGGCCAACATGCGGCGCGCCTGCTCCGCGACCTGCTCGCGCGTGCGCAGCTTGCCTTCCGCAGCGGCCTTGGTGAGCGCGGTGTCAGGCAGCGAATCCCACAGCCCGAAGGACAGCCGCTCGGCGACGGTGAAGTCGTCCGGCTGCGCGCCCGCGCCTTCCAGGCCGAGATACAGGAAGCGCGGCGACTTGAGCGTGAGGAGCACGACGCGTTTCACGCCGTCCTCCAGCTTGGCGGCGCTGCGCAACGGCTGCGTGACAAAGAGATTCCTCTGCTCGTCCGTCAGCGGGCGGCGGAAGGCGCGGGTGACGAACTCGGCGCAGAAGGCTTCCACCTTCGTCGCGCGGTCGGAGTCGCTGGCCTTGCCGCGCGTGAGACGGTCGAGGTGCTTGGCCGCGTGCGTGGCGACCTCGATGGCCGCGTGCGTGACCGCCTCGTCCCATTCCTTCGAGATGGAGACGCCGCGTTCGTAGCCCACGCTGCTGTCGTCGGCGGGGAACGGCGTGGTGAGGATGAACGTGGGCGTGGCGCGCTCGGGGGCAAGGTTGCGCGCGGGGATGACCTGCAACGCGCCGTGCGGCGGCTGCCAGAGCAGGGCGACGTTGGCGATCTTGTCGCGCGCGGCCTTGAAGAATTCGAGGCGGATGGGATACGCGCGCCCGCCGATGAGCCGGATGCCGGCCCGGTGCTCGATGCCCTTCGCCGACGAGACCGAGCCGTCAATCAGCGGCTTGTCGTCGTCGTTGACCCAGAGCCGGATGCCGTTGGCCGCCTTGACCACAAACTCATGCTCGCCGGTCTCGTCCGCGATGACCGAGCCGGACCAATGGAGGGCGAAGCCATTGGTGCCCTCGCCGGCCCATTGCGGCCGGTCGGTGCCGAAGTCGAACTCAATTTTCCGGTCGGTGCGGTCCAGCGCCCGGTCCTCGCGACGGGTGCCACGGGCGGACTTGTAACCGGCGGCTTGCAGGCCCTTGCCGGCCGTGACTTTCGGCTCCTCGCCCGTGGCGCGGAAAAGGTCCGCGACGGAGAGCAGGTGCTGGCGGTTCGTGAGCCGCACCAGTTCGACGCGCGCGGTCTGCGCCCTGGCCCGCGCCTCGCGCGAGTAGAACGTGTCGTGGATGTAGCGCGCCACGGCGTCGGCGTGCGGCCCGGTGCAGGAGCCGGGTTTGTCCTCGGGCATCGTCTTGGCGATGTAGCGCGTGAGCTTTTCGAGCGACCAGTCGCCGACGAGCGGGTCGGTGTATTTGCCCTTCACGCCCTGGCCGGCGGGGCCGTGGCACTTGGCGCATTGTTGTTTGTAGATGGCCGGGCCGTCGGGCTTGCGGGAAAAGAACGAGAAGCCGGCGGCATTCGCTGACGAGGTGAAGCAAAGGCTCAGGAGCAACAGCCCGACGACCACCCGGGGGAACGGGGCTGGCTTCAACGTGCGGACCGACGGCTGGACAAGTTGCGTCTTCAAAATCGAAAGCGTGACGGGCGGGGCAGGCGAATCATTCGACCGGGTTGAACGGCGGAGTTCCAGGTTTCAGGTTCAAAGTTCAAAGTTGCCCCGAGCATTCGAGCGCGACGGTTCAACTTTGAACCTTGAACTTTGAACTTGGAACCGTCCCTTGCCTTCCCTCCACCAGCACTTCCACCGGCACGGGGCGCAGGTTCCAGATCAGGCCGGTCCACGAGAGCGCCTTGAGCGCGTAGTAGGTCAGGTCAATTTCCCACCAGTAAAAGCCCTGGCGCGTGGAGTGCATGTAGTGGTGGTGGTTGTTGTGCCAGCCTTCCCCGAGCGTGAGCAGGGCGAGCAGGAGGCTGTTGCGGCTCGTGTCGCCGGTCGCGAAGCGCTGGCGGCCGAAGACGTGCGCGAGGGAGTTGATGAAGCAGGTGCAGTGGAAGAGGACGACCGTGCTGACAAAGCCCCACACGAGGAGCTGCGCGCCGGAGGTGCCGAGGCCGGGATGCGCGTGCGCGAGCCACGCCCCCGCGCCGTAGAGCGCCGCGCCGAGCAGCAGCGGGACGAGCGCGTCGAAACGGTTGAGGAAGACGAGTTCAGGATACTTGGCGAGATCCTTCACCCGGCTGTAGTCGGTGGGGAAGTTGCGCGGGCTGGTGATCCAGCCGATGTGCGCCCACCAAAAGCCGTGCCGCCGGGGCGAATGGGTGTCCTCCGGCCTGTCCGAGTGCTGGTGATGCGCCCGGTGATGGGCGGCCCACCAAAGCGGCCCGCGTTGGGCGGAGGAGGAGCCAACCACCGCGAAGAGGAACTGCATGAGCCGCGAGGTCGAGAAGCTCCGGTGCGAGAAATAGCGATGGTAAAACCCGGTGATGGCGAACATCCGCGCAAAGTAAAGCGCCACCGCCACCGCCACCGCCGTCCAACTCCAGCCCACCCATAAGACCCCGAGGCACCCCGCGTGCAGCAGGATGAAGGCGGTGCAGCGCCCGAAATCCACCTGGTCCGGCTTGGCGCGGGCGGTGGCGAGGTCATCGCTGCCGTAGTCCGAATCGAACCATTGCACCACCGCTTTGAATCCCGAAGTGAGAGGTTTCATTCCAGTCAGGCCGGGACGGTAACGGGTTCACGCCGGGGGTCAAATCCCCGATTGTAAATCCCTTGTAAAATCAGGCGGTTTGGCTGCGCCTACGGGAAATCTTGGATTGACTTTGAAGCGCCGCCCGATACGCTGCGCCAAACGTGGGAACTGAGTAAATCGGGCAACCGTAATTGGTTTTATGAAAAACTTTGGTCGCAATCCAATTCTTTCCTTCGGCGGCGTGCTGCTGGCCGCCCTCTGGCTGTTGACCGCCGCTGCCGAGGCCGCGACGCCCGGTGCCGCGCAGGTCAAGAAGGTCGTCGGCACGGCGACCTACACTGATGCCCGGGGCAACGGGCCGATCAAGGAGGGCGACATCCTCATGCAGGGGGCCACCATCACCACCGGAGCCGGGTCGTATGTGGACTTGGACATGGGCATTAACGGCAACGCGTTGCGCGTCGAGGCGGACAGCACGCTTGTCCTCAACAAACTTGATTACACCAAGGCGGGCGAAACCATCGTGAACACCCAACTGGAGGTCAAAAAGGGTGCCGCCGTCGCCAACGTCATCAACAAGCTGTCCAAGGCCTCCAAATACGAGATCAAGACCCCGGCGGGCGTCGCCGGCATCCGCGGCACGGTGTTGCGTGCGGGGGCAACGCGCATCGTGTGCCTGATCGGTCGCGTCGAGTTTCGCACGGTCAACGGCCAGTTGCAGTTGGTCATCGGCGGCACGGCGGTGACCGTCGGCGGCGGCGTGGTCAAGGCGGCGACGGTTGAGACAACCGGTTTGGCCAGGACGGCAACTTCCCTGACGACGAACACACAGGCGTCCGGGATGGTTTCCAATGTCGTCCAGCAGTTCACGGCCGCGCTCGCGGCCGAGGCCGCCACGGAGGCGGGCAAGGCGGGCGGCAATTCCGCAGCCGCCGCGGCGCAGGCGGCCAAGGCGATCATGGCGGAACTGGTGCAGGCGGTTCAAGAGGCCGCTGCTCAGGCTCCACCAGCGGTCCGCGCGGCCGCTCAGGCTGCTGCCGCAAACCTCGCGCAAAAGAGCGAAGTCGTGCAGGCCACCGCTGCGGCCAGTGCGGCGGCGGCGGCGACGGTGGCCAACGGTGGCACGGTCCAACAGGCGAAGCAGGCGGCCCAGCAGGCAGCCAACCAGTCCACGAGCAACCAGACCGTGGCCAATGCCGCCGCGAACAACGTGACCACGGGAGCGATCAACCAAGCCGTGCAGAACCGCAACCAAGGTGGAACCCAGTCGTCCATCATTGAAACCGTCGCGGAGAACACCCGTTCCGCTGGCGGACCCCGGGGTCCTGGCCAGGGGGGCAAGGGTGGCCCGGTGCAGAACACCAAGACGGACACGAAGATTGGCGAGACCGTGATCTTCGTTTCCCCGGACACGGCGGGTGGCACCACCACACCGCGCAATTAGCCCGGCCCAGTGCGGCTGAACTTCGCCCAGAGCGACCTTGTGTTGCTCTGGGTTTTTTGTTTGGATGCGCGCACGCGTGACTGTCTCGAAGGCCAAGCTGATTCCTTACGCCATCGCCCTCGGCGTCATCGCGTTCGTCAGCTTCCTGCAATCCCTCCGGCATTGGAGCACGAGCGGCCGCGTGATTGAGGAACTGGAGTGGAAAACCTACGATCTACGCGCCCGAAGCGCACTCAACCGTAGACCGCCCTGCGCCACGAACCTGGGGTTTGTCCTCATCTCCGACAATGACATCAAGAACATCGCCGATGGCTCGGGCGGAGAACTGGACTACCGCTACGGCCTCTACTGGCCCCGCGCGGTCTATGGCCATCTGGTGTCCGAGTTGAAAGCGCAAGGAGCAAAACTGACGGCGTTTGACGTGCTGTTTGGCGAGTTGCGGTTTGATCATCCCCAGGTGGTGGTGGCCACCAACCAAGCTCCACTGTCCTCGGACGAGTTCTTCGCCGCACGCATCCGCGAGGCTGGCAACGTGGCCATCGCCACCAGCGACGGATTGGCTCCCAACCCTTTGTTCCTCGGAAATTCCCTGGCACTGGGGGACATCTCCAGTGAACGGGACTCCGATGGGGTTCTCAGGCACGCCCGGGCGTTCCGGACCGTGCGGTTCTGGCATACCGTGATCGAGCGTTACGCGGCGCGATATGATTTTAACCCGAAGTTGGTGCTTACGGGACCGACTGAGATTCTTGTTCCTGGCACCACTCAGACATTGGTCATTCAGATTCCGATCGATACGGCCCAGATGTTCGACATCAATGCCTTCAAGTCGCAGTTCCCCGGAGAACGTCGTGTGCCTTTTTCCATGCAGGGCAAAGCCTACCGCGATCAGCGAGTCTGGCACATGGGCATCCTGATGGCGGCAGCGGAGTTGGGACTCGACCTGCAGCAGGCGGAGTATGATCCGAAGCACTCCCGTATTTTCCTGCCGGGAACCAATGGTGTCAGCCGGACCTTGCCGGTGGACTCGGAAGGCCGCTTTCATGTGGATTGGAGCCTTCAGTATCAAGACCCTCGAATTGCGAAAAAGGAGATCACCAATCTGTTGCTCCAGGAGAAGATGCGCCGTGAAGGCAGAGGCGAAGGAATCGAACCGGCCTTCCGGAACAAGGTGGTGATCGTCGGTTCAATCGCCACGGGCAATGACCTGACAGATCGCGGAGCCACGCCTATCGAGAACGATGCCTTCCTCGTGAGCAAACACTGGAACGTCGCGAATTCGATCATCATGAATCGCTTCATCACCCGTAGTCCGCTTTGGCTGGAGCTGCTGGCCGTTGTCGTCATGGGCGTGCTCGCGGCAGTGCTCACTTGGAAGCTCCATGCGCCATGGGGGACGCTCGCCGTGCTGGGGGGCATCGCTCCTTGTTACATCTTCCTCGCTCATCAGGTCTATGTGGAGCATCGCTACTGGATTCCCATCGTGCTGCCGGTGGTTGGCGCGCTCCTGGCGAATCACGGTGCCCTGCTCACCTACAACATCGTCTTCGAGCAGCGGGAGAAGCGCCGTGTCACCGGCGTCTTCGCCAAGCTCGTCTCGCCCAACGTCGTCCACCAGTTGCTCGGGCGGGAGGAGATCCGGCTGGAGGGCAAGCGCGAGAAGATCACCGTTTTCTTCGCGGACGTGCGCGGCTTCACCAAGCTCACGGACACGAACCAAGCCCGGGCGGAGAAATACGTCCGCGACCACAATCTCACCGGCGCGGCGGCGGAGGCGCATTTCGACGAGAACGCCAAGGACACGCTCGACACGGTCAATCTCTACCTGTCCGCCATCGCCGACCAGATCAAGAAGCACAACGGGACGCTGGACAAATACATCGGCGATTGCGTGATGGCCTTCTGGGGCGCGCCCACGCCCAACGAGCGGCACGCGGTCGCCTGCGTCCGTGCCGCGATTGACGCGCAAATCGCCATGCACCTGATCAATCTGGGACGGGCCGCCAAGAACGAGCTGCGCAAGGCGGAGAACGTCCAGCGCGCCGCCGCCGGGCAGGAGCCGCTGAACGAGCTGCCGCTGCTGGACCTCGGCACCGGCATCAACACCGGCACCGCCATCGTGGGCATGATGGGTTCCGAGGCGCACATCCTCAACTACACCATCTTCGGCCGCGAAGTGAATCTGGCCAGCCGCCTGGAAGGCGTCTCCGGCCACAGCCGCATCATCATCGGCGAGGCGACCTTCCGCGACCTGGAGAAATACGAGCCGGAACTCGCAGCCTTGAGCGTCGAGCTGGAGCCGGTGACCCCGAAGGGTTTCTCCACTCCAATCCGCATCTGGGAGGTGCCGTGGAAAAAATTCCTGCCGCCCGGCACCGGCGAGCTGCCTGCCGCCCATGTGGCTGCCACCAAACCGGATAAGCCGCCTGTGTCTGGCAAGCCTGCGAACACAGCCTGACGGCATCCGGGCAAAGCTTTCGCCCGTGCTGGGATGCCGGGCGCAACGTCGGGGTGGATGCTACGGTCACTCCCGTTCTGCCTGCCAGCGCTGCACAAGCTGCTGCGGCAGGCCCAGGTGGTCCAGCACCCGCGCCACCACCGTGTCCACGACCTGTTCCACCGTCTGCGGGCGAGTGTAGAAGGAAGGGTTCGCCGGCAGGATGGTCGCGCCGGCCAGGAGCAGCAGTTCCAGGTTCTTCACATGAACCAGGCTCAACGGCGTCTCGCGCGGCACGAGGATGAGCTTCTTCCGCTCCTTGAGCATCACGTCCGCCGCGCGCAGCAGCACGTCGTCGCTCGTGCCATGCGCGATGCGGCCCAGCGTGCCCATGCTGCACGGGATGACCACCATGGCGTCGAACGGATTCGAGCCGCTGGCGAAGGGGACGTTCATGCTCTTCAGCCCGTGCTGCACCGCGCCCGCCGGCAGCCGCAGCCCGTCCGGCAATTCCTCCGCCAGCACCGCGTGCGCGTAGTGGCTCAGGACGACGTGGATCTCGTGCGCGCGGGCGTCGAGGTTGTCCAGCAGCCGCTGCGCGTAGAGCGACCCGCTCGCGCCCGTGATGGCGATGACGATTCTCAAGCGCGGGGAATATGTCGGCGCGCGCACCCAGCAGCAAGCCGCGCGATTATCGCGTTGCCTTCAACGGGGCCGCTTCGCAAACTGCGCCCATGCAACTTGTGGTGAGCGTGATTCCGCTTCCAGTTTCAAAAGCCGTCTAACTCGCTTTGTGAACCTGCTCACCGCCGTCCTGCCACGTTGCTGGTTTTTCGCGCTCACGCCCGTCCTGCTGGCGCTCGCGCTCTGCGGCTGCGGCGGGCCGGAGAAGCGCCAGCCTTCCGGCGTCCGCGTCACTCCGGGCGCCACCCGCGCGCCGCGTCCCCAGCCACCGCCGGCCTACTCCGCGCCGCGCGTCGTCACCCCACCGTCCGTTTTCCAAACCCAGCCGCCGCCCCCACCCCAATACACGCCCCCACCCCCGGTGGTTCCGCGGACGCCGCCGTCCCCCGCGCCCGTCCGCCCCGCCGCCCGCCCGCAGTGGATTCCGTTGCAGACCTGGGCGGCGCAATTGGGCTTTTCCGCGCCCGTGCGGGTGGGGCCGATGGATTTTCAAGTCAGGTCTGGCGCGGGCGCGTTTCAGTTCACCGTCGGCAAGCGCGCCGCCACCTGGAATGGCCACCGCTTTCATCTTGGTTTCGCGCCGGCAGCGACCAACGGCGTGCCCTTCATCCACAGCCTCGACGCGGACAAAAACCTCGCGCCGCTGCTCCAGGTGAACCGCCCCGTCGCGCGCGGACGCGGCGTCATCGTGCTGGACCCCGGCCACGGCGGCCCGGACAACGGCACCCGGAGCGCGCAGGGAAATGAGAAGGACTACACGCTGGACTGGGCCAGGCGGCTCAAACCCCTGCTTGAGGCGCGCGGCTGGAAGGTCGTGCTCACGCGCACCGCCGACCGGGGCGTCGAACTGCCCGAGCGCGTCCTCATCGCCGAGCAGTATCAGGCCGACATTTTTCTCAGCCTGCACCTGAACGCCGCCGCCACGCCCGGAGCCGCCGGCCTGGAAACCTTCTGCCTCACCCCGGCGGGCATGGCCTCCACGCTCACGCGCAACTACGCCGACCCCGCCAACATCGTGCTGCCCGGCAACTCGCAGGACTTCGAGAACATGCGCCTCGCCATGCGCGTCCACCGCTCGCTCCTGCAAACCGCCGGCATGCCCGACCGCGGCGTGCAGCGCGCGCGCTTCATGGCCGTGCTCAAGACCCAGCAGCGCCCCGCCATCCTCATCGAGGCCGGCTACCTCTCCGACCGCAACGAGGCCCGGCTCATCCACACCGCCGAATACCGGCAGAAGCTCGCGCTCGCGGTCGCCAAGGCGCTGGAGTAACTCTCATGCAGTGGCAGCAAGGCGATTACACGTTGACCGACGAGACCACTCGCCTCGACCTCGCCGCCGTCGCCACGCTGCTGCGCTCGACCTACTGGGCCGCCGACCGGTCGGCGGAAACCATCGCGCGCAGCCTCCGCCACTCGCTGAACTTCGGCCTCTTCCACGGCGCGGAGCAAGTCGGCTTCGCGCGCGTCGTGACGGATCGGGCGACGGTGGGTTACTTGTGCGATGTGGTGATCGCCGACGCGCATCGCGGACATGGCCTCGGCAAGTGGCTGCTCACCCGCATTCTTGAACACCCGGAGCTGAAGGGCTGCCGCATTGACCTCTTCACCAAGGACGCGCAGGAGTTCTACCGTGCCTTCGGCTTCGGACCGCACAAATACACGAACATGGTGCGGTATCCGGCCGCCTCGTAGCTCGACTTTCCAAAGTCGAGACTCTGCGCCCTCCGTGTGCCACGACTCGACATTAGAATGTCGAGCTACCTTCCGCCCAGCACTTCCTCCCCCGCCTCGCGCAGCGCCTCGACCATCCGCCGCACCTGCGCCGTCGTTGTGCAATACGGCGGCATCAGCACGACCACGTTGCCAATCGGCCGCGTCAGGACGCCGCGCCGGGCCATCGCCTCGCACACGCGGATGCCCGCGCGCTCGCGCAGGTCGAACGGCTCGCGCGTCCGCCAGGCACGCACCAGCTCGACGCCCGCGACCAGCCCGACCCGCCGCACATCGCCGACGTTGGGCAGCGACCAGAGCGACTTCAGTTCGCAGCGCAAGTCCTTCTCCAGTCGCGCTCGTGCGGCGATGGATGCCCTGCCCGCGAGCAAATCCAAGCTCGCCAGCGCCGCCGCCGCGCCGAGCTGGTTGCCCGTGTAGCTGTGCCCGTGGAAGAACGTCTTGAACTCCTCGTAGTCGCCGAGAAACGCGTCGAACACCGCCTGCGTCGTGAGCGTGGCCGCCATCGGCAGATAGCCGCCGGTCAGCCCCTTCGCCAGCGCGAGAAAGTCCGGCTGCACGCCTGCTGCGGAGGAGCCGGTGAGAAAGTGAGCAGGTGGGAAAGTGGGCTGGCGAGCAGGTGCGCCTCTCTCACTTTCACGCTTTCCCACTTTCTCACCTGCTCCGCCAGTGCGGCCAAATCCCGTCATCACCTCGTCCGCCACCAGCAGCGCACCGTGCCCGCGCGCGATGTCCGTCACGCGCTTCAGCCAGCCTGCCGGCTGCGGGATCATCCCCGCCGCACCTTGCATCAATGGCTCGAAGACGAAGGCCGCATAGTCATTCCCGCGTTTCCGGGCCGCCGCGCACTTCGCCTCGACCTTGTCCACGCATTCCCAGTTGCACTTGCGATACTCGCGCGCGTCCGCCCGCTCCGGCTGCGCGCGGTTGAACGGGCAGCGGTAGCAATACGGCGACATCACCTGGTCCGTCTTGAAGAGCAGCCCGCCGTAGGCTTGGTGAAACAGGTCAATGTGACCGAGACTCACCGCGCCGACCGTGTCGCCGTGATACGCGCCCGCGAGCGAAAGGAAGCGCGGCTTCGCCTTCGGCCCGCGTGTGCGGCGCGTGAACTCGTAGGCCAGCTTCAGCGCAACCTCCATCGCGGTGGAGCCATCGTCGGAGAAAAAAACCTTCGACAATTGCGAACTGCGAATTGCGAATTGCGAATCTGCCGCCGCGCGTGCGGTGTCATGGTTCGCCATTCGAGATTCGCCTTTCGCCATTCCGACCAGCTTCGCCGCCAGCAAGCTTGCCGGCTCATTCGCGAAACCCAGCGCCGAGCTGTGCGCGATTTTGCCGAGTTGCCGCTTCAGCGCCGCGTTCAGCTTCGGGTGGTTGTGCCCATGCAGGTTCGTCCAGATGGAGGAGTTCGCGTCCAGAAACTCGCGCCCGCGCACGTCGCGCAGCACGGCCCCCTGCCCTGCCGTGATGATAATCGGCTCGCGCCGCAGCCAGTCGCGCATCTGCGTGAACGGGTGCCAGACGTGCGCGTGGTCGAGACGGGCGAGCTTATGCATTGGCGATTGGCGATTGGCGGTTGGCGGTTGCAGCGAGCGTTTCGCCCAATGCGGCCAAGTCTTCTGCCGTGTGATCCGCCGAGACGGTGAAGCGCAGCCGCGCCGCGCCGCGCGCGACAGTGGGATAACGAATCGCCGGCACGAACGCGCCGGCCTCCCGAAGCGCGCCGGACAGGTTCATCGCCCGCGCCTCCGCGCCCACGAGCACCGGCACAATCGGCGCGCGCACCGCTGACGGCGGGAACCCTGCGTTGATCAGCACGCGCTTCAATTCCTCCACCAGCAGCCACAGCCGCTGTCGCCGCGTCTCCCCTTCCTGCGACCGGATAAGCTCCAGCCCCGCCCGCGCTGCTGCTGCCGCAGCGGGCACCGGAGCCGTGGAAAAGACAAAACTCCGCGCCCGGTTCGCCAGCAGGTCCACGAGCTTGCGGCTTCCGCAAATCGCCCCGCCCGCCGCGCCCACGGCCTTGCCCAGCGTCGCCATCTGAATCTCGACGCGGCCGGTCAGGCCAAATTCCTCCACCAGGCCGCTGCGCCGCTCGCCGAACAACCCGGTCGCGTGCGCCTCGTCCACCATCAGCCACGCGCCGTGCCGCTCCTTCAGCTCGACGAGGTTCCGCAGCGGCGCGAGGTCGCCGTCCATGCTGAAGACACTCTCCGTGATGATGAGCACTCGCGGCCTGAGGTTTCGCGTCCCGCGTTCCGCGTTCCGCGTTTGCTTCGCCGCCCACTTGAGCTTCACCTCCAGGTCGTTCAAATCATTGTGACGGAACACGCGCAGTTTCGCCCCGCACAACTTCGCCGCGTCCACGATGCAGGCGTGGATCAGCTTGTCCACGATGAGCACGTCGCCCTTGCCCAGCAGCGCGACGATGGCTCCCTGCGCCGCCGCGTAGCCGGTGGAGAAGGCCAGCGCCGCCTCCGTGCCCTTGAAGGCCGCCAGCGCCTCCTCCAGCTCGTGATGCACCGCCAGCGAGCCGCACACGAGCCGTGACGCGCCGGAGCCAGCGCCCCACTGCTCGACTGCCTGGATGGCCGCCGCTTTGAGCGCGGGGTGGTTGGCCAGCCCGAGGTAGTCGTTCGACGAGAAGTTCAGCAGTTCGCGCCCGGCGATGACGGCCCGCGTGCCCGCCGGCGACTCCACCCGCCGCAGCTCACGCAGCAAATCTGTCTCGCGCAAAACGGACAGCTCGGCGGTGAGTTGCTGGTTGAAACCGGTCACGGCTCGCAGCGTAACAGGGCGGCGCAGGTGGGCAAAGCCTCGCTTCCGAGATGACTTGAGCCGGGGCACGCCCGACAGCGGCGCTTCAGCACCACCTTTTCTAAGCCTTGCTCGCTTCCTTCGCCCAGGTGTCCTTGAGCGTGATCGTGCGGTTGAAGACTGGCTTGCTCGGCGTGCTGTCCTTGTCCACGCAGAAGTAGCCGAGCCGCTCGAACTGATAGCGCGCGGCGGATTCGGCGGCGTTCAAGGATGGCTCCAGCTTGGCGGCGATGACTTCGAGGCTCCTGGGGTTGAGCACGGTCTTGAAGTCGCGGCCGTCCGCCTCCGGCTCGGCCTCGGTGAAGAGGCGGTCGTAGAGGCGCACCTCGGCGTCCACGGCGTGCGATGCGCTGACCCAGTGGACGGTGCCCTTGACCTTGCGCGCGGCAGTCGCACCGCCAGTTTTGCTGTCGAGGTCGGCAGTGCAGCGCAGCTCGGTGACGTTGCCGGCGGCGTCCTTCACCACTTCGTCGCACTTGATGATGTAGGCGTATTTGAGGCGCACCTCGCCACCGGGTTTCAGGCGGAAGTATTTCGGGGGCGGAACTTCGGCGAAGTCGTCGCGCTCGATGAACAGCTCGCGGCTGAAGGGGACTTTGCGTTTGCCGGCGGTTTCGTCCTCGGGGTTGTTGGTGGCGTCTAGCTCCTCGGTCTGGCCGGCAGGATAGTTGGTGATGACGACCTTGATGGGGCGCAGCACGGCAAGGCGACGGAGGGCACGCTGGTTCAAGTCCTCGCGGATGGCGTGCTCGTAAAGGGCGATGTCGGTGACGCTGACGAACTTGGTCACGCCCACGCCGATGGCGAAGGCGCGCAGGGCCTCGGGCGTCACGCCGCGTCGGCGGATGCCGCTGATGGTCGGGAGGCGCGGATCATCCCAGCCGGTGACGAGGCCGGCCTCCACGAGCGCGATGAGCTTGCGCTTGGAGACGATCATGTGGCTGGGGATGAGCTTGGCGAACTCGTATTGGTGCGGCAGCGCGCGGGGAAGGTCGAGCGACTCCAGAATCCAGTCGTAGAGCGGACGGTGGACCTCGAATTCCAGCGTGCAGATGCTGTGCGTGATGCCCTCGAGGTAGTCGCTCAGGCAGTGCGCGAAGTCATACATCGGGTAGATGCACCACTGGCCGCCGGTGTGGTGGTGCTCGGCGTGGCGGATGCGGTAGAGCAGCGGGTCGCGCAGCCAGATGTTCGGCGCGGCCACGTCAATCTTCGCGCGCAGCACGCGCGTGCCATCGGGGAATTCGCCGGCCTTCATGCGGGCGAAGAGGTCGAGGTTCTCGGCGACGGAGCGGTCGCGGAACGGCGAGGGTTTCGCGGTGCGCCGGTATTCGTCGGTGTCCTCGGGCGAGAGGTCGCAGACGAAGGCCTTGCCCTTCTCAATGAGCTGGACCGCGTAGGCGTGGATTTGGTCGAAGTAGTCGCTCGCGAAGAAAGTTTCGAGTTTGGAGTTTTGCGTTTCGGGTTGGTTGCCGGGCACAACGGCGGGAAGGTGAAAGTCCGGATTGCCGTTGACGGTCTGTGTGGCGGGCGTTGCGCCCTTGGGCTTGAGTCCGAGCTTGTCGTCTGCCCAGCCGGCGATGAGCCAGTTCACGTCGGCCTGGATGCTTTCGACATACTCCACTTCCTCCTTGGTGGGATTGGTGTCGTCCATGCGGAGGTTGCACACGCCGCCGAACTCGCGGGCGATGCCGAAGTTCAGGCAGATGCTCTTGGCGTGGCCGATGTGCAGGTAGCCGTTCGGCTCAGGCGGAAAGCGCGTGTGGATGCGCGCGTAGCGCCCCTCGGCGACGTGCTTCGCGACAATGTCGCGGATGAAGTCGCTCGGGGCGGGCGGCGGCGGGGACTCAGTCTTCGGATTGCTCATTCGATGCGGGCGGGACGGTAGCAAAGGCATTCCGCGCGGCGAAAGAGGTTTTCCTGACCCAGCCCTGTAGCCGCTGAGGTGAGGAGGCGGATTCGGTTGCACTCGGAGAGTCCGCCTCCTGACCTCGGCGGCTACTCGCTGCGAGTGATTCAAAACCAACGCTCGACCTCGCCCCGCCGCGCGCTACACTAGCCTCGTCATGTCAACGATTGCGCCGCCCGCGCCGCCGCAGAAAATCAACCTCCGCCGCCCCGACATCATGTCGGCCGTGCAGGCGCAGGTGGAGTCGCACTACCGCAGCACACTGGTCGAACGCATCCGCGCCAACGGCAACCAGCTCGCCGCCCCCGGCCTGACCATCAAGCTCGCGAAGGAGTTCGGTTTTTGCTACGGCGTCGAGCGCGCGATTGACCTCGCCTACGCGGCCCGCCGCTCCTTCCCGCCGGAGAAGCCCATCTACCTGCTGGGTGAAATCATCCACAACCCGGAGGTCAACGACCAGATTCGCAACCTCGGCATCCGCATGCTGGCGAACAAGCCGACCGACGTGGAACTGGCTGTCCTGCAACGCGAGGACGTGGTCATCATCCCGGCATTCGGCACCGAAGTCGCCACGCGGCGCAAGCTGGAGGAAAAGGGCTGCCTGCTCGTGGACACGACCTGCGGCGACGTGATGAGCGTGTGGAAGCGCGTCCGCCAATACTCGAAGGAAAGCGTCACCAGCATCATTCACGGCAAGGCCAAGCACGAGGAGACCAAGGCCACGACCTCGCAGGCGACGGCTTACGGCGCGGGCCACTACCTCGTCGTCTTTGACCTCAAGGAGACGGATTACGTCTGCGACTTCATCCTGCGCGGCGGGGACAAGGCGGAGTTTCTGGAGAAGTTCAAGGGCGCTTACTCGCCCGGCTTCGACCCCGACCAGCATCTCACGGCGGTGGGCGTGGCGAACCAGACGACGATGTTGCGCGGCGAAACCGAGGAAGTGCAGCGCCGCTTCAAGGCCGCAATGGAAAAGAAGCACGGCACGGAGAAGCTTGAACAACACTTCCGCTTCTTCGACACCATCTGCGGCGCGACGCAGGACCGGCAGGACGCACTGGAGAAGCTGCTGCACACCAAGCTCGACCTGCTGCTGGTCGTGGGCGGCTACAACTCGTCGAACACATCGCACCTCGCCGAGATGGGCGAGAAGGTGCTGCCGACCTACTTCATCAAGAACGCCGCGAAGATGGAGTCCGCCGCGCTAATCCGGCACTGGAACCAGCACACGCACGTCGAGGAAACGACGCCCAACTGGCTGCCTGCCGGCACCATCACCGTGGGCATCACCGCCGGCGCGAGCTGTCCGAACAACCTCATTGAGGACACGATTCGGCGGCTGTTCGAGCTGCGCGGAATTGCGGTGCAAGAGTTGCTGGCGAACTGAGGCGAACATGACCCGAAAGCGAATTTTGCATCCGCAACTGGGTGCATTGGAGTGGGATTACTCCGATTCAGTTTCTCTAAAACTGAGCGGCGACTTTTTCGGTGGGACGCAGTCTGTCGAAATTCCGGGGAAAGGCCGATGGATTGGCAACTTGGAGTTCCGGGGTTCCAAGCCAGTGCGACTCACTCTGGACGGATACCTCGACATCGAGGACCTGCCTTCAAGGCAAGCGTGTCAGACATGCGCACGACTTGCCGGGCTGACTGTGCGGTTGAAGAAAACAGCCGCTTCAGCATTGGTGAAGACCGCCAATTCGTGGAAAGCGACTCAACGAGAACTGAGTGTAGCAGGTGTGGCCGAGGCGCTTCGCTTTGACAGCGTATTCGTCGAGAAGTCGGGGCATGCGATCATCTATTTGAAGGGGGAAAAATTGTTTCCCGGGCATCTGTGCACCGTCTCCCTGAGCCCAAAGGGAAAGATTGGAACTGTAGACTTGGTTGGCTGATTGTCTCCAATGCCCTGCACGCGCCAAGAACTCGAAGCCCGCGAGCGGCAGTTCCTCGCGCCGTTCGCCCAGTTCTCCGCCGACACGCGCGGGCGCAGGCACCAGGAAGCGCCGCCGGAGTGGCGCACCCATTACCAGCGCGACCGCGACCGCATCATCCACTCGCGGGCGTTCCGCCGGCTGGAATACAAGACGCAGGTCTTCCTCAACGGCACGGGCGACCACCTCCGCACCCGGCTCACGCACACGATGGAAGTCGCCGGCATCGCCCGGAACATCGCGCGCGCGCTGCGGCTCAACGAGGACCTCACCGAGGCCATCGCGCTCGCGCACGACCTCGGCCATTCGCCCTTCGGCCACACCGGCGAGGAGACGCTCGACCGGCTCATGCGGAAGCACGGCGGCTTCGAGCACAACCGCCAGAGCCTGCGCGTGGTCGAGGAGCTGGAGCAGAAGTATCCCGGCTTCCCCGGCCTGAACCTGACGTGGGAAGTGCGCGAGGGTTTGGTGAAGCACTACTCCGCCTACGATCATCCCAGCAAACGCCCCGGCTTCGACGCGAAGAGTTCCTCCCTCGAAGCGCAAGTCGCCAACCTCGCCGACGAGATCGCCTATTACAGCCACGACCTCGACGACGGCCTCGATGCCCGCCTGCTCTCCGAGGCCAAGCTCCGCCGCGACGTGAAGCTCTGGGCGGAGGCCGCGCGCCGCACGAAGCGCGAGCACGGCGAACTGCCCGACGAATGCCGCCGCTACTTCATCATCCGCTGCCTGATTGACGACCATGTGCGCGACGTGGTGGAAACGAGCGAGGCCCGCATCGCCGCCGCCGGGGTGAAGTCAGCCGACGAAGTCCGCCTCCAGCCCAAACCGCTCATCCGCTACAGCGACGCCCGGCGAAAGCTGAACCTGGAGTTGCGGAAATACCTCTACCAAAACCTCTACCTAAGTGACGCCGTGCATGACCCGCACGTCCGCGCCACGAAGATGCTGGAGGAACTTTTCCATCACCTGCTCAAGCATCGTGCGGCCAACGACGAGGGGACGCGCAAGCAGGCGAAGAAGGAAGGCTGGCCGCGCGCAGTGTGTGATTATCTGGCGGGAATGACGGACCGGTTCACGGTGGCCGAACATGGAAGACTCTTCGACGAGCCTTCGGCGGAACTGGCGGCCTGAGCCGCCCACGGCAAATTCCGGCTTACGGGTTCACGTCCCGGTAAGGTGGATGGAAGATGACGTCGTTGCCGCGCTTTTCAAAGCCATCGGCCTGCTGGGGCAGGATGGTGTTGGTGGCCACGAGCGAGGAGTGGCCGTCAATAAAAGCCACGTTGCCGCCCCGGCCCCCGTGCCTGATGGCGAAACTGCGCCACCGGTTGGCCGGGTTCACAGAGTTGAACTGGGGACTGGTATTCACCACTTCGGTCACGGGATCGAAGGCCGAGTCGAACATAAGGACGGTGGCGACCGGCTTATTGATCTGGGCGAGGCGGGGCATGACCGGCCACGGATGATTGGCCGCATTCGCCAAGGAGTTTGCGTCCCGTTTCTTAAGATCAATGTTGAAGACCAAGCTGAAGAAACCGTATTGCCCGTTGGGATTGGGCGCGCCCCCTTGGCGGGCGGCGGCACAATGCCAGACCTTTCCTTGGCGGCCTGGAAACGGGAGGTTCGCCTGGTTTGCCGCGTAGTTGTTGACCCCGGGAGAGGTCCAGTAGTTGGAAAGCGGGCGGTCACTCATATAGCGTGGAAGCAGATTGAACCAAGCGGTCGGATCGTTGGGGTTGCCCGTCGCGTTGCCGTAGGTGCCGCCTGAATTCATGCCATCCCGGGGTATCCCATCCTCGTGGTCCGACGCGTAGACCTGCAAGCCAAGTCCCCATTGCTTGGAGCTGTTCAGGCAACTCGCGGACTTGGCCTTGTCCTTCGCCTTGCTCAAGGCCGGCAGCAGCATCCCGGCGAGAATCGCGATGATGGCGATGACGACGAGCAGTTCGATGAGGGTGAAGGCGTGGCAGGACTGGCTGGCTGGCCGGGGCGCGGTCGGTTTCATGAGGTTGGGGGCGGCGTTGGTTGAGACGCACGAACGTCAGCTTCCTGACGCTCGACGATGGGAGGCTAGCCAGCCGTTGCCGGTGCGGCAAGCGCCGTTTCGTTACGGACGGGTGAAACTTGTTCACCGCTTCCATGCACCCGGTTTCACGCGCGCGGGTTGACAGGGAGGCCGGGAAAAAGCTCTACTGGCCGGACTATGAAGTGCCAGTTCCTCTTGGCCGCCGCGCTCTGCCTCAGCGTCACCGGCGCGTTCGCGGCGGACGAGGCGGTCGTCAAGGCCGCGCGCGTCAACGTCCGCGGCCAACCCACCACCGGCAGCGAGGTCGTCACGCAGCTCAAGCAGGGCGAGAAGATCACCGTGCTCGAGGAGATCGTCCATCCCAAGCCCGGCAAGGGCGAGCCGGCCAAGTGGCTGCGCATCGCGCTGCCGTCGAACACGCCGGTCTGGGTCAGCACGCTCTTTCTGACCAACGGCACGGTCGCCGTTTCGCGCCTGAACATCCGCTCCGGTCCCGGCGAGAACTTCAGCGTCATCGGGCGCGTGCCCAAGGGCACCACGGTGAA